>NZ_KI271594.1:61048-77015 GCF_000469325.1 Schleiferilactobacillus shenzhenensis LY-73
GCTGCTCGGTGTACCGATCACCCGGCAGAACATCATTAACTGGCACATCTTGGCCTGCGAGCGCACCCTCGAAACTATCCACGGCTTGATGAAGCAAGAGCTGCTTGCACAGGACATCATCCACGCCGACGAGACGCCCTATAAAGTCATCGAGAGTGATAAAAGCAAGACCTATTACTGGTTGATGGCGTCCGGGCGATATGCCAAACGGCAAGTCATCCTCTATGAACATAAGGACGGCCGGGCTTACTCGCAGATTGCCGAAGAACTAGAAAAGTACACCGGCTTCCTGCAAACAGACGGGTATCAAGTCTATGAAAAACTGCCCCATGCTAAACGCGTTGCCTGTTTGGCCTATATTCGGCGCAAGTTCTTCGATGCCCTGACTAACGATGAGCGCAAGAATGCCGTGACAGCCGCTCGCCGCAAGGGGAAATCGCTCACCAAGGCCGACACTGACCTCGTTGAAATCATCCACGACAAAAAGAGTGCCGCCTACATCGCTGGTGAATATTGCGACGCCATGTTCCTTCTTGAGAAGAAGTGGCATGACCTCACACCAGCAGAGCGTTTGAAGAAGAGGCAGGAAACCCTCACCAAAGTCATGGATCAGTTCTACGACTGGTTGAAGGATCTGGGTGCCCTGCCGAAAACGAAGCTCGGGAGAGCAGTTGACTACGCCCAAAACCAGCGTGCCGGACTGGCGCTCGTACTGACCGACGGTCGGCTGGAGATCTCCAACAACCGGGCGGAACGGGCCATCAAGGAGCTGGTCATGGGCCGAAAGAACTGGCTATTCTCTACCAGTTTCCAGGGAGCCAAGGCTACAGGTGTCATTCTCAGCGTCATGCGCTCAGCCGAAGCTAATGGCTTGAACACACGGGCTTATTTAGAGGCCCTCTTTGAAGAGATCCCTAACTTGGCAGTGCCCAGTGATCCGACAGCACTGCAAGTCTATTTGCCTTGGTCGCCAGCGATGCAAGCCCGGTTCGCCAAGTAAGCCAGCAGAGCCCGAATAATGAAGAGCGAGGCTCCTGCCAACCCTGTAATCATACTGGATGGCAGGAGCCTCGTCTGCGTACTAAATTATTTGATGCTTACGTTGGATTACCGTGCATACAAGAAAAGCAGATCATTCCATCCCGCCAACAGGTGAGTGTGGAAATAATCTGCTTGTTTTTTGAAGAATCGTGCCGGTAGAGAGTGCTTCCGACAGTTACCGCGTCGATCCAACCAGGCATGACGCTCTGCGTTCCAGGAATTGATGTCCGTGTAGACACGTTCGTTGGCAAAGCTGCTCTTAACGAACTTGACGACATCTCAATCTTGCCCTTGGACTCGGGGTCGAATCCCCGACAGGGGACAACCGTGAGGTGCTGCGCCTGTTTGAACGATTCAAATTCCTGGGTGTAAATAATGTCGTCTGAGTTCTCACTGACCATGAGGATGCGGTCTTGGTCAAAGACAATCTCTTTGGGCCGGCCACCAAAGTAATAGAAGGTGTCTTCTAAGCAGCGGATCAGGTCGCGCGTTCTGAAGGGGATGGCCTGCCATTCGACGTACTTATAGCGGGAGTGCGAAAGGACACAGGCAAAGAAGTACAACTTGACGGTCCGACCGTTGATTGCTTTCTGCTTAGTTGTTGTTGCTGGTTGATGGTAGCCGCCACGCTTGTTCTGAACCTTGATTGGTACAATATCCTGCTTTTCTTTCACAAAAATCGCCTCACCAATGATTTGATGAGGCAATCATAGCGCCAACGGAACCACGACGGAACAACGGTATGTTATTGGGTGCTTACCAATAAAGCCTACGGCGAACAGTGAAAATGCCTCCAATCCGAGTGTATCGGGAACGAAGGCATAAGTCACGAGAATTGGCCGATCGGTGCACGCCGGTGCAACGCCGCCGGCACGGGCGGTAGCCCGTGGGTCGGTCTACTTCCTGGTCATGGTTACGAGGGTGCAACCCTCTAATAGTTTTGTGTACGAAGCCGTTACTTACTCGCCCGCCACGTTCCGGCGGTGCTCAACACCCACTGGTGTGTCGCCACGCGGTAATAAACACTAGCCCAGACATAATCCACTCTGTCCGTCCGCCAAGCAGAACCGACAGGCAAGTTGCGGACACTTTTGCCAATGCGGTCATCAATCACTCCAGCGGTTTTGGCATTTGTGATCGTGAAAATGCCGTGCTGCTGGACGATTTGTGCATCAGCGGCTTTGACGTACGCGTTACCGCCGACCAGATAGCCTAGAACCACGTTGTTCTCATTGGCCACGAGTACATGCGCATAATGCCACCGCGTATTGACGGCCAGTTTTTGTGCCCCGGCAATAGGCGTGCTGTCGGTAATCATATGATACAGAGCAGCGCCGCTCCGGTTAGTGATTATTACCGTGCCTTGATCCCGATTGACAACATACTTGCTCGGCAGTTTCTTCGCCGAGTCGGCCAGAGTCACTGCTGTCGCTGGCAGCCACAAATCGCGGCCGACATAATACGCATAATCCTGCGTAATGCCCGTCGTACTGTCAGTGATAGCGAGTTTGGTCGAATACTGCCAGCGGCTGCCGGCGGGTAATATTCGATTCGCCGGCTTCATCATCGCGGCGTCGACATACAGCTGCTGTGCCTTATTACCTAGTGTGACGACACCATTATCTGCAACAGTTGAAATCTTACCCTTGCTGGACACGTTTTGTGTCGCGGCTTCAGTCGCCGCTGATACTGGCGTCGGAGTGTCCAACGCACTGATCAGTCCGACACCGAGCATTGCTGCACTGCATAAAAGCATAAATGACTTTTTCATGATTGTCCTTCTTTCCCTCAATTGCGACCTGACACCTGCTACCTCTGAATTTTAACACGGCACACCTCGCCGATGAATCAATACGTCTCACAATTGACAGGAAAGTATCTGACAAGACTACTTTTGCTTCGCCCGATTGACCCGATTCAGTTCCACAACAATAACCCCCGTCAGCAAGATAAACGCCGCGCCGCCAAATCCCGTCGCGGCCAGTCCCCAGTGATCAACGATCGGTCCGCCGACAGTCGAACCTAGGGCGATGCCGAAATTGGAGAAAATCGAATTGAGGGACGACGCCATGACGTTGGCTTGGGGATAGTCCTTTTCTGCCACCGATAAGTAGTGAATCTGGATCGGTGAATTGTGGAGATACACGTACACGCCGAGAATCAGGAGCAGACCCAGCCCGGTGATTGTGTTGCTGAGTGCAAACGGCAGCAGGAGCAAGATGACCAGTTCGCTGACGTACACTTTCGGCATCGTTCGCAGGCCGCCGTGATTGGCACACCAATTCTCTCTGAAGAGAAGCGGATGGGATCTTTGCATGGGGAAAGGGCTCTTTATCAGTCCTTCTTGCCGTTTTTTTCGTTGATCAGCTTGACCAATCGCCGTATATTTGCTTCAAAGATTGTGATTATCCCTTGGAGCCTCACGCCGGCAAGATTGTTCGACCAACTTCTTGCCAAACCGTGTTTGTTTTTGAGTTCGCTATTCTTCTGTTCAATCATGTACCGCTTTTTAACCCGCTGTTGAAAGTATTCGGTTTCCTCCAGCTTCAGTTGCGAAGAATGTTCCGGGGGACGGATGATCACACTATACGTTTTTGACTTAGCACCGGGACGATAACAGCCCTCCCGCAACGGGCAGGTCCGGCAAATGTTAGTATCCATGTAGTAGGTCATTACCTTACTCTGATTCCCGCAATTCTGTTTTGCTTTACGATAGGCCATTACCCCATGAGGGCAAACCATCATGCATGCGTCTTTGTTGTAGTGCCATTTATCCCCTAAATTATGGCTGCCGTTCGCTGTGATCGGCAATAGCCGAGAAATCAGCAGAAAGTCATGTTCGTCCGCAAACTGGATATTCTTCTCGCCAGAATAAGCTCTGTCGCCAATCACCTCGCGGACCTCAACTCACATGCCGAAATAATTTGGCGTCGTGTGGCCGAATAAAACTTGACACTTACTAGGGAGTGCAATCAGTTGACAGAACATCCCAAAAAAGGTACAAATAAAGCGCATACATTGATGGCCGAGAAAGCGATAGCATGAAAGGTGAATCAAAACATGACCGCATCGAGAGCAAATCCTAATGACTATGTATTACATCCTTTTGAGATAGAAATTTGGGGTAAGAATGCCTTGTTCTGTGATCCGTTGTCCAAAGGAGGAGAACAACAGACATATCCAGTACCAACGTATCAGGCACTCGTCGGAATATTGGAATCAATTTACTGGAAGCCTACTTTTGAGTGGATTCCGCTAAAAATTACTGTTATTAATCGGATTAGAACGGAGACCCGAGGCATCCTGAGGCGTAATCTGCGCCAGGATCAAAAGATGGACCGCTCTTACTTCACTTACCTGCGAAACGTCCATTATATGCTCACAGCTCAGATGCGGTGGAATGCAGATGCACCGAAATTAGTCGATGATCGTAATCCAGTTAAACACCAGGCCATCTTTCGGAGGGCATTAGAACGCGGGGGACGTCGCGATATCTTCCTTGGCTTACGCGAGTGTCAAGGGTTTGTCAAGGCACCTACTGAATTTTCTACTATTGTCAGTGCATACGACGGATATGGACGTCAGGACCTAGGCCAGATGTACCATAGTTTTACTTATCCAAGCCAAGACAATGACAACCTGATTGTTAATCTTTGGGATACTGTGATGACGAATGGTGTGATCACTTTTTGCCTGCCAGAGGAGACCCCTTACCACCAGGTCATACGACAAGTCAACCAACAAATAGATGCTGACCACAAGTACCGAGTGACATCTGTGGCTGATGAATTCGCTGCAATGATAAAAGGAGCCCGACATCAATGAGCATTCAAACGGAACTCGTCAAAGTGTTCGATGCTTTTGCTTCCGAAGCAGGGAATTTTGAAGAGTCTGAGAACTATACGCTGTTGCCATTTTACTGTACTGAGATTCAAGCCGACATTCAAATCACCTTGAGTAAAGAAGGGCGATTCTTAGGATCAGAAGTGTTGACCGGTGAAGGACGCGCAACAGTTTTGCCGACAACTATTCAATCTGCCACACGGTCAGGATCTGCTATATGGGCTTACCCGTTGCACGAAAAGGTATCCTACCTGGCTCCAGGATTTAGCAGGCAGACAGCAACACATGGTGAAAACGATCGGTATGATGCATATTTGGCTGAAAATGGTGCATGGGCAAATGAACCAGAAGCACCCGTTATTGTTAAGGCGGTTAACAAGTACATCGAGAAAGGAACAATCATTGCTGACTTAAAGAGCACATTAACTGACGAAAAGCAGTTACGTCAATTAGACAACCCGAATGGAGCGCAGTCATTTGTGCGGTTCATGATTGATGAACCCGACATGCCACTACCATGGCGGGATAAAGCGCTCTTTGATGCTTGGCAGAGGCACTATGTACCCCGTTTGCATTCACAAAGCACTCAGGCCAAGGTGCTTGATTATATCTCCGGCGAGATGGTCATCGAGACTAAATCAGTTGAATCGGGAATTTTTCCTAGCGAAAGCAAGGCAAAATTGATTGTAGCCAATGATGACCAAGGGTATACGTACCGTGGTCGGTTCAGCAACAACGAGTTCTATCATATTGGTATTGAAACGGCTCAGAAGATGAATCACGCACTGCGATGGTTAATTCGTAGGCAAAGTTTCCACGTTGGTAAACGTTACTTCTTATTGTGGGAATCTAGTGATGCCGATCCTGCAGCGGGATCAATCGTACAAACAATTGCTAAAGGCCCTATTGAGCAGCGGGTTGATAACGATTCAGCGAAGGAACATAATCCCACTGTGATCGACGCCAAACAGGGACTCTCGGCTGACATGGGGCTCTATCATGCAAATGATTTATATCGGCAACTGGAAGGTCTACGAGCCAAGCTGCCTAATAATCGGCCTATTAATATCCTTGTTTTGGATGCAATCAATCCCGGACGTGCCGCCATTGTTTATTATGATTTCTTGCAATCGGAAGACTTGCAAACCAATATCCAGAAGTGGCAAAAATGGGCAACCCGGACGGTCTATTTCAATGGTGAGCCGCAACAGTCATTACCAAGTTTCTGGTGGATTTTGAGTAGTGCTTACCAGCGTGGGCCTAAACCGACAGAGAAAGAAAGCAGGATCATCGATGCCGCGTTGACTAAAATGATTTCTGCCTTGTTGCATGGTAGGAGTATGCCAATCGAAGTGATCAACCAGTTACGGCGCAAGGTTGGGAACCTGGCGAGTTATGCACGGAAGGGTTCGGAGAACAAAAGTGCTCTGGAGTTAACTAAAAGGGCATGGTACAACGCTGTCAAGAACTTGAACGCGCTGACAAACTACAATAACAAAGGAGGATGCGGTATGACACTGAATACTGAAAGTACCAACACGGACTATTTGTTTGGCCGATTGCTCGCAATCTTGGACAACATTGAAGAACGTGGATATTTTGCTAGGCACCAAGAACCAATCGGACATCCAACAACGGCCATGCGTTCCATCAGTAATTTTGTAATCAAGCCGACAACGACCTGGCATCGCATGTTTCCTCATGTCATTCAGGCATACTTGTACAATCTTGATGGCAATGCCCAGGACAAGTACTGGAATGAAATCAACAGTATCCTGGCGAATATCGGCGAATCCACCATGTCCCTCGACAAGTCTCTGGGGCCGGTAATGTGGGTTGGCTTTGCTGATGAAAAAGAAGAGTCTAACCGATTGAAGGCCATTGCAGTGGCGGCAAAGGCGAGAAAGGGTTCTAAGAATACGGAGGAGACTAATCATGAGTGAAGTCTTGAATCATAAAGTCAATTTTTCTGTGATTGTTGGCGTGAGGAATGCAAACCCTAATGGTGACCCCAACGATGAGGGACGTCCCCGGGTCAATGGTGAAGGATATGGGGAAATCTCGGATGTCTCTGTGAAGCGCAAGATTCGTAATCGCTGGCAAGACACGGGTAAGCCAATTTTAGTCAAGGCAGTGGACCGGAGCGATGATGAATATCTAAGCATCCGTGATCGTTTTCTGTCCAATGACAACGTAGCAGAATTGCTAACTGACATTCGGAACAGCGGAAAGAAATCTTCAGACAAAGTTTTGCATACGGATGCTCAGAAGCGTGAATTACGGGCCATTGCATGCGCCAACTGGCTTGACGTGCGTGCTTTTGGGGCACTGCTGCCCTTTAAAGAAAGTGTGAAGGATGGTCTTGAATCGGCTTCCACGGGTATCCGTGGCCCAGTTTCTATCAATATTGGAGAGACCATTCAACCCGTTGAAATGAAAGATATGGCCATTACCAAGTCAACCAATTTTGAGAGTGAAGAGAAGAAAGGCTCTGACACGATGGGTAATAAGTCGATGATTGGTTTTGCAGTTTATCGGATTGATGGTGCAATTTCTCCTCAACAAGCAGAACAGACTGGGTTTACAGACGAAGATGCGGAATCCTTGAAGATGGCGTTGAAAACTCTGTTTGTTGACGATGCGTCAGCCTCTCGTCCGGACGGTTCCATGGAAGTGCTGGCCCTGATCTGGGCTGAGTCAAAAGGAAAAATCAGCGCTATTCCTGCCTATCAGATCAACGATTTGATTCACGTCAATCAACCTGAGAGCGCACGGCAATTTCGTGACATCACGATTGAAGTTGAGCCCTCACCGACTCCGGAACTGATTATTACTAAGTATGAAGGCCAATAATTTCCTGATTCACCAATTGTTCGGAGATTTGGACAAGGTAAATGAATCTGGCACCGTTACGTAAGGCGAGCAAAACGAGGGGACAAGACTTCCTAAGTGGTCGGTGCGTGGCCTCATGAATGAAGGAGGAAACTATGGATTTTCTGGCGCACTTCGATCCGCGGACAAAGAGAGAGCAGTCCGTTAAGGCCCATCTAACTGCTGTTCGTGACCTTGCTTACATGTACGGTGAGTCTTTGAATATATCGCATATCACCGGATTGGCCGGCTGGCTTCACGATGCGGGAAAATATTCCGATGCATTTCAACGATATTTGCGTTCTCAAATGGGAGAAGGCGCACACGCACGTGCTGGAACAGTGAACCACGCATTTGCGGGTGCTCAGCTCCTTCGTGTCTACACAGAGAATTCGTTATTATTGGGGCTGATTGCTAACCCAATCATGGCTCACCACAATTCAAGCGGCCCCTTCGATTATATGGATCCGACTACCCTAAGACCGGTCTATTACGATAAACTGAATAGCCACCCAAAGAGCTACGATCTCACGGACATCTCTGACCGCTTTTTTACTGACTTTTCAATTAGTGACTTCCGGTCCTATGTTGCACAGGCTGAACGTGAGCTGAACGACTGTAAAGATTTGAACCCCAATCAAGCATTTTACTTGCGGTTCGTTGCGAGTTGCCTTGTGGATGCCGATCATCTTGAGACGGCTGCCTTCATGAGCGATATAAAGGCAGCCTACACTGGATCACAAGATATGGATCAGTGGCTCAACGATTTTTATCAGATTAACGAAAAGGCCGTCATCGATCAGGAGTTGACTGATGCTCAGAATACAGATCCTGCGTTTCGCCAGTTGAACGAGTTGCGCCATAATATGAGCAATCGAGCTTTCACACTCGGGAACAGTACCGTCGGCTTATATAGTATGAGCATTCCAACTGGTGGTGGCAAGACATTTGCAAGTCTGCGCTTTGCTTTGGCAAGCGCCAAAAGTAATCATTTGCACCATATTATTTATGTGGTTCCGTTTACCACGGTCATTGAGCAGAATGCAGAAGCCATTCGTGACCGCTTAGGACTAGCCGAGAACAGTTCAAAAGTATTGGAATATCATTCTGCCATTGCTGATCAGCCCGGGTCTTATCTGTGGCGTTATGCAAAGGAGACTTGGGACGCACCACTGATCATGACGACCCAAGTTGCATATCTCGATGCACTTTACGGAAAAGGAAGTAAAAACTTACGGCACATGCATCGTCTCGTCAATAGCGCCATAATTTACGATGAGGTTCAGTCTTTACCGTTACGGCTAACTGAGATGAATAATGATGCGGTCGGCTGGCTGACGAACTCTGCACATTCGACGGTATTGCTGTGCACGGCGACCCAGCCAGCGCTGAGCTCACAGTACCTCGGTTCAAAACTGGCGTTGCCCAATGAGATCGTCTCAGATGTGAAATATTTTGAAGCAGCCTTTGCGCGAACTGAGATTGTTGACGAGACCAGCGACATATGGGATATTTCGAAGCTAATTTCTGCTGTGTGTAACGCACTGAGTGTTAATTCCAGCGTTTTGGTCGTGCTCAATACAAAAGCCGCTGTTAAGGCCGCCTATACAGCGTTTAAACAGCAAGATAATAGTGGCCAAATTGGTGCTTTTATATTGTCAACCAATCTGGTGGCAGCACATCGACGTGAAATCATCAGTAAGCAAATCAAGCCGGCAATTCAGGCGGCGCGTGACGGTGGTAGAAAAGTTGTTGTTTTTTCAACTCCTCTTATTGAGGCGGGGGTTGATTTAAGCTTTGCAGTGGGTTTCCGTTCTTTGACCGGACTACCAAGTATCATCCAGACTGCTGGACGGGTCAATCGTAATGCCGAAGAACCGAAAGCGACAGTTTACGTATTTCGATTGTCAGGGAAGGTTGAAAATACGGTAATGCTGCCGGAAATTACCAAGGGAGCCGCCATTACGTCGATACTGATCCATGCGGGTAATCCATTGATGACCCAAGAAACTGTAAAAAAGTATTTCGAGATGGTGTATCGGGAAAGACGTGATTTGGCATATCCCGTAAAGTCGAAGAGATTAAATTTTACACTTCGATCATTGTTACAATGGAATGGGAATCGGAGACCAAATGATCAAGCCATCCAGGTATACATGAGAACTAACAATACCGATGATTCTGCACTACCGCTTTATACAGCGCAAGAGACCGTGGCGAATTTGTTTCAAGTAATTGACAGTGCTACGACACCTATAATTGTGCATTGGGCTGGTCACAACGACGCGATGATTAACGGTATCTTGAATTCGGATACCAGCGAGGAGCAGCGCTGTCTCTTGTTGCGAGAAGCGCAACAATACACTGTACAGCTTTGGGATGATCCAAGTCGAAATGGAGATAAGTACCAAGACATTCTGATTCACGATACGAAGAGCGATTTGTGGATATTACGTCCAGAGTATTATGATGACGAAAGCGGTATGGAGATCGATTAATTTTGAAATCTGACGGAGCCATTTGACGTTTTAATAAATGGTGCGAATGTAGGGCACACAGAAAAACGTGGAGGATTCGCACCTATCTTTCATGAAAGAGCCTCGTTACACGGTTGAAAACCATGAAAACACAAAAATTTCTGCGTCATAAACGTTGAAAACAGGCAAGTAAGCTTGTTTCTACCGCGGTCGCATCCCTCCGGGGGTGCGTGAATTGAAATCCGGAGAGTGCCGGATCTGCGAAATACCCGGGCATGTCGCATCCCTCCGGGGGTGCGTGAATTGAAATATGATGCTCTTGGCAGTGTCCTTGATGCCACCGGTCGCATCCCTCCGGGGGTGCGTGAATTGAAATAGCTGGGCACGCCGAAGCCGGCCGATCCGTATGAGTCGCATCCCTCCGGGGGTGCGTGAATTGAAATTTCAGAGCTTTGCCCGTCGCAACGACTACGGCCGGTCGCATCCCTCCGGGGGTGCGTGAATTGAAATATGCCGCTGGCAAAGCTGTCGTATCCAGAGTGAAAGGTCGCATCCCTCCGGGGGTGCGTGAATTGAAATTTCTGCTGGGGGAGATACACGGCGCTGCTTGGTCGCATCCCTCCGGGGGTGCGTGAATTGAAATGCTGATCTTGATCTGGCCAGCGACCAGCTTGCGCGTCGCATTCCTCCGTGGGTGCGTGAATTGAAATGACGCCGCCGCCCCGGCTGGGTTCAACCAACTTGTCGCCCATCCGGGGGGTGCGTGAATTGAAATCGTACTGATGAGGGCATCAACGGGGTCCATATTCATCGGATTCCCGGTAATGTGTGTTTTTGAACATGAAGTTACTTGTTACGATATCAATTGTCCGAATTGAGACAGAGCTGTGCACAAATTAGTTTCATGTGCGATACTGAGTTAAGAATTGTTTCTGGGAGAGGACATTTACTGATTGTGAAAAACAAGAACCGTTTAATGCCTGTCTTGCTGGTACAACTACTATTCATTGTACTAAGCGTCGGTTATGTACTTGCAATGGCGCCCCACGGGACGTTGGTCGCGCGTGACAGCTATGATGCGTATTTTCATCTGACTCGGATCCAAGCGTTGAATGGGATATTTCAAAGCCCTGTGAATTTCGATCTGTGGAACCATGTGGGTAACGGTACCGCTATGTTTTACCCGTGGTTGACGGTATTGCCGGCACTTCCCTTGTTTAACTTGTTTGGTGCAGTCCATGGCTTCTTGGTGTTCCTCGGGTTGGTCACGTATGCCACTTTGATAAGCAGCTACTTGTCATTCCGACATTACCGCAAAGGTCAGTGGGCAGCGCTGCTTTTCTCCGTTCTTTACACGTTTTCTTTCATTCGGGCGTCGAACGTTCTGTATCGGTGGGGCGTGGGGGAGTACATTGCGATGATCTTTATTCCACCGCTGTTCGTGGCATTTCGCGACGTTCTCCTTGAGCATTGGTCGGCGTGGGTTTGGGTGGCTGTCTGGTTCTCTCTGATTGTTTATTCCCACGTGCTTTCTGCAGTCGTGGTCGGCGTGTGCCTTTTCTTGCTGTTCCTCGGCGCATTGGTTGGCCACATTGGCCAGTGGCAGTATTGGCGCCGCTTGTGGCAATACGCCGTTGCGTTTCTCGCTACTGCAGCCTGCCTCACCGTGGCATTCTGGGGACCGCTTCTTGAGCAGCAGCGTTACCAACCGATTCAAGGCCCTTCCCCGTTTGACTTGAGCAAGTCGGCTCATCCGCTGGGCTCGTTGCTGGGACAGTCTTTGACCATCGATGTACGCTCGTACTCCTTGGGGTTCTTCTTAGTTGTTGTGTGCGTGGGGATACTGCTCACGATTTGGTTTACGGACACGGAAGGGCGCATACTCGGGGGATTCACCTTGTTCCTTCTATTGTTTTCGACGAGTGTGTTTCCTTGGGCGGCGTTCAAAGACACGCCCGTCAGCATTATTCAGTATCCGGCCAGGTTCCTGGGAATGTTTTCGTTCTTTGCGCTGGCCTACACGGTTCGCGGGCTGGCCCAGCTTTTTGAGCATCAGCATCATGTGCTCGCTTCGCTAGGCGGTTGGGCAGCGGTGTTGAGCGTACTCGTTTTGTTTGGTTTGTCTGCACGAGCACTGTGGCATACTCAAACACTGATTCCCCAGCCTTGGGCGACCATCGCCAATGATACGGTGGCAGATCATCTCCGGCAGTTTAACCAGCGGGACTACTTTCCGGCCAATGCGTTTAAGCATTATCAGTCCATCGAGAGCCATGATGTGTTACTTGATGGAAAACGGGTTAAGGCGTCGGAAGTGTTTACATCAGATCATATGACGTGGCGCCTTTCTTCCAAGAAGTCTGGTCAGTTGGATCTGCCTGTGCTCAACTATAAAGGAACGCAGGTGTTATTGGATAATCGGCGCACGATCGGTGTCGAGTCGCCGCGGGGGACGGTCCAGCTCACGGTGCCAAAAGGCAGGCATGACGTGACCGTGTGTGGAGCGTACACCGCTTTTAGCCGTGTCGCGCAGCTTATTTCATTACTTGTCGCCGGGCTGGTTCTATGGATAATCAAAAAGCAGTCGCAAGCCACCACGGTGGAGACGCACACGCGGTAAGGATGACGGCTGCTGGTGCTTCAGAAGGATGGAGCTCATCAGTGCTGAAGGAGTGAACAGGGTATCGAGTCAGAGGGTTATGGCCACTTGATGGTGTCTTGCATAAATGGCGTAATTACCTGGATGGCTGCTTTAATTTGCTGTGCAGTGGGCTGGTTTTTTTTTGTAAATTTTAAGCGTAAAAGCTTGGGCTCATTGCTTTTAGGGCTTGAGGATTGCGGTGCGACTCGCGGACCCATCAGATCGACGGCAGACGCGAGTTCACCGTTTTCACTCTTCAACAGTTTAATCTTGAGGGCAGCATAGGCTGCTGCTTCTGCCGCAGCCATTTTTTGGCCTTGTCGGGGTAAGTCTCGGATACAGCCCTGTGTTTCTGATAAAGAGCGAGGGAAATAGTCGGTCCTTGGGCACCGACGTCAATTCGCCAAAACACTGCCTTGTTTGACTCCGTACTTGTGTCTTGCCAAATCGCATAGTGGGTCCAAGCGTCTTTCCCCAAGTGACCCTGATTCCCCAACGGGAAGATATCGTTTTACCTTACAAAAACAGATATAGGTTAACTAATTGGACACATTTTTACAGCCTTGGTAACAATAGCCCCGTTTGTGGAGGATTGGGGGTTTACTGCCGAATCCACTGATTCCGTCCAACATTGTACCAAACGCTTGTCCCGTCAAACAGATAAAGGCCGGACTGCCAGCGGGTGCCAACTGCTAGTTTGCGGTTTTGCCTTGGACTATCGGCTGTTGGTGAACTGTGAATCACAGCGGGCTTTTGGGTAACCTGAATGATGCTGTGGTGTGAATGGACTTGGTTGACTTGTTCAGAATTAAGGAAAAGACCGGCTGTGGCAGGTATCCATTGGTTTGGAGCTGCTTCGTACCAGGGAGTACCCGCAATGGTAATCGTAGCGTGCACTTGCCACGTACTGTTCATTCCCAGTTTTCTAGTTGCGGTAGCATGGCTGCCTGCGCCAGCATAGAGGAAAGTTGCGTTATGAACGCGGAAGCGGCTGCCAGCTGGTGTGGGCTGTTGCGTTGGTAAGCTCCGGTATTGCTGCGTCCAGTTGGTGATGACACCATCAGCGCCCACACCAATCACATTCTCGCCAGTCGTGTTGCTGCTGGGTTCGTCCGCGTCGAACCACGGATATATTTGCTTTTTAGCTTGATGCAGTACATTAACAGCCTGTCCGGTAACGGCTGGCCAATAGAACCCGAGACTAGTGATATCAGCGTATTGTTGCAACCACTGAGGCGTAATGTGTTGGCTGCTGTTGGTCAAGAGCATCGTTTTGACACCAGGCATAAGTTGCATGAGCCGACGGAGGGATGCTGACGAGAACGATTGGAAGTACACCCGGTTTTGTAAGCCGTATGCGTTGATTAGAGCAACTAAGGCCGTTTCTTGTTCCAGTCGATCGGGTGTCTTTCGGGTTTCAATCAAAAATTTAGCCCGGGGATCTGCTTGATAGCGTTGAAAAACTTCCTCTAGGGAATGAAAGTGCTCGGTAGTGTTGCGTAAAGGCAGTCCTTGGAGGGTTGTCCACGGTATCTGGCTGATGATGGACGAGACGCCGGTCAAGCGGTTAGTTGTGGGGTCGTGACTGACTACGAGGGTACCGTCGGCAGTTCTTTCTAAATCAATTTCTAGATAATCGGCACCATCCCGAAGCGCATTGTCATATGCCTGGTACGTGTGCTCCACCGTACCGTCTTGGTTACTGAAATATTCACCCCGATGACCGATGACAGTGAAGCCACTGGTGAAAACTGATATGAGCGTTACTAGCATAATTACGAGATACAGGCTGTGGCGACGCATAATGATCCCTCCCTGAGTTATCGAGCACGGCAGACGTTAGGATAATGATACATTGGTTGGTCCTTCTTTCCGGTGGCATAGCCGGAGAACACCAATCACTGCCAGCCAAGCAAAAACCATGCCCCAGATTAGGGGCTGGTAGAGCGGGTGATTGACACTGAGAATCGTGATTTTTTTGGTAGGGTGCTGAGGAGTGACCAGGAGTGTACCACGGTCAGACTGCTCGATCCGTCGGGTGTTCACCAAGCGGTAGGTGAGGGAAGAATAGTACCAAAAAGGGATATCAACCGGTCCGGTGACTGCTTTGGGCAGATGAATGGTGACCGCCTGTGTACGGGGATTGACGATTATTCTAGCTTTACCTTTCTGCCCATTGCTTAAGATGAATTGATGTGCTCCGACAGAGGCAAGCTCAGCGGGGGAACTGGCCTGCTGGGGTGCGTAATCTGTATACTGGCGTAACTGTTGGAAAGCAGGATGCAGCATGCTGGCATTGGTAAATGCGGTGGTGTCCCGCGAATAACCCGCTGCAGCTGTCCAGAGGGGAGTTGCTAAAGTAGTCCGCCGAAGAGAATTGAGTGATAGTGAATTGGGCACTACGCATAGCAAAATGGTAACGACTAGGATCACAGAGTGAAGCAGGCGCATTTTTTGCGGGGAAGTGACAATGGTTGTGCTAGATTCCAGAAATACCGTTAATAAAGCCATACTGAGCGTGGCAGAGGCGTAAGGCAAAATGCGCCATTCGGGGCCCTGGATGATACTGCCCAGGAATAATGGCATTCGCTGCCAAGGAAAAAGATTGGTTGACAGAAAAAGCAGGATCAAGCCGAAGCCATAAAACATCCAGGTCAGACGCAGTGTCTTGATCCGTAGTGCGGCAAGCGGCACGGCAATAACTGCCAAGACGGCAAAAATGCTGAGCAAACCGATGCCGCCAGGAGTGAATAGACGCTGGAGAATGGCTTTGATGGGCGAGCCAACCAGGGTCATATTGGGCACGATGCGCAGATTGGAATGTCGCAAAATCAACGGCATGATCCAGGCTGGCAACGTGAGCAAGAGCGTCCATCCTGCGGCAGCAACAAAACTCAGTAGTGCCTTCCAAGACCGTTTAATCAAGCTGCCGAGAAGGCCGGTTCCGATCACTAGCAGAATGGTCAATGCCCCCGTAAGGATATGCGAGTTAAGTACGATGGCCACTGGTATTGCCACCAGAATGCTGTTGCGTACATAACCCAGATAAATTGCCAACTGTATAGAAAACGACGCAACTCCTTGAGCTGCGCCG
>NZ_KI271595.1:0-231 GCF_000469325.1 Schleiferilactobacillus shenzhenensis LY-73
AGCCGTGCCCGCTACGTTCCAGCCCCAGCCAGCCGGAGGGCCCAAATCGCCGGGCCCCGCGAATCTTTCCCATATAAAAAAGCGAAGACAGAACTATATTCCATCTTCGCTCTATTGACTATCCACATCAAGGTTTGGCCATCCGCCGCACACGGTGGCGCGGCGGGGCAGCGGGCTGCAGCAGCGGCCCGGCAGGGGCTTGAGGCGGTGCCGTACGGCGGGGCGCCTGGG
>NZ_KI271595.1:253-12294 GCF_000469325.1 Schleiferilactobacillus shenzhenensis LY-73
CCGATGACCGTCAGGATGATCAAGGCGATCCCCAGCATCTCCATCGGGTTGAACCGCCGGTTGAACATGACCACCGATAACACGGCCGCCCCCAGGGGTTCAAAAGAATCCAAAATACTGACGACGGTGGCGGTGGTGAAGCGCAGGCTGCCCAGGTACATGGCGTAAGCCAATACTGTGCCGAAAATCAGGATAAAGAGATAGGCCGCAATCCCGGCGGGACTCAGGTGCGGGACCCATTCGTGCACCGGCACGGTGGGGGCCATGGCGAGACCGCCCAAAAGCATGGACCAGCCGACCGTGGCGATGGCGCCGAATTCCCGAATCAAGCGGCGCGGACCGAGGGTATAGACTGCCGCCGCAAAGGCCGAGGCAATACCCCAGAACAGACCCAGCGGCGTGATGGCGAGGTGGCCGAAACGGCCCCGGGTCACGATCAGGTAGGTGCCGGCAATGGCCAGCGCCACTGCGGCCATGTCGATCCGGGAGGGCCGCTTATGTTCGGCCACAGCCAAATAGAAGACCACGATGATCGGCGACATGAACTGCAAGATAGTCGTCGTGGCGGCATCGGACACCGCAATGGCCTGGTAGTAGATGAACTGCATCGACACCATGCCAATGGCCGTGAAGGCCAGAAGCGCCCAGATATTGCGCCAAGTGCGCCAGATTCCTAACATCTTTTCCTTTTGGGTCAAAAACCCGCCGGCGACGACGATCGTCCCGGCGAGAATCATCTTCGAAGCAATCAGCCAGTGGACCGAGACGTGATCACTGGCAAACAGCAGCTGCGACATTGGCCCCGAGACGCCCCACATCATGGCAGCGGCGCCGGCCAACAGGATCCCATATTGACTTTTCTTCATTATTCCCCAGTTACTTCGGCTTTCTAGCCGCCTCTTTCTTGGCTGCCCGGGCTTCATCCTTGGCCTTGGCCAAACCGGACTTAACGACTAAGACATCGCACAGCGCGTGGCGGTTGACATACTCCGTCACAGACCCCACCAGCAAGCGTTCCACGGCATTCAGCCCAGTGGCCCCGATCATGATCAGGTCATTGTGGTGATCCTCCAAGAAATCCTTGGCGATGACCGTCTTGGGGTTGCCAAACCGGACGTGGATCGAGATGTCCGTGAAACCTTGTTCTTCCTTCAGCTTATCAACGATGTTCTGTAAGTAATTTTGGGCATCTTCGGATAATTGATAAATCGTATCCTCGGTGATCATCCCGCCGTAACTGCCAACGAACTGCTTCGTATCCAGCACGTGCAGGAGATCGATATGGGCATGGTTCAGCTGGGCGACCGCCACGGCTTTATTGAGCGCCCGCTCGGACTCAGCAGAACCGTCCAGCGGGACCAAAATGTTGTGATATTCTTGCGCCATTTTTCTCCCATCCTTTCCAACTTCACTTTAGCATACAACGCGCCCCAACGGCGCATCCACGCATTAATTTTCTGGCTGTTTTTGCCGCTGGCAGAAACGGGCCAGCAGTTCGCTGCCGGCTACCTTGAGACTGCGCCGCCAGACCCCGGTCGTCGTGCTGCCCATCAGACCAGTGACCTGGGTCAGATAAATGTCTGTGAACAAGCGGCTAAGCCGCGGATCCGGGGTGTGGTCGGCTTGCAGGGCGATGCCGCTGGGTACCCGGAACTGCCGGGCGAGCCGGGCCAAGGGCACGACCCCGCCCACTAACCCCATGGCAGGGGTTAGTACAGGCGCCGCGGTGAGCAGAAAGTCCGCCTGGCGCAGTTCGACCGTCAACCCGACTTGGTCGCAGAACCAGGGCGTGAACGGCACTACCGCTTGGCCGCCCACCGCGAGCAAGGCCCCAGCTAGCCCGCCGCCAGCCCCGCTGCCGGGAACGCCGGCAATCGTGATGTGCCGGGCCGGCGCCAGCTGGGCCTCAGCTAACCGCAACTGAGTATTGAACCGTTCCTGCCAGCGGGGCGCGAGGTGCTGGCGAGCCGCCAGCATCCCGCTGAACCCCGCCAGACCAGTGTACGTGAAGCGGCTGTCCGTCATGATCGTCAGCGTCGCCTTTTGCAGCATCAGCGCCGGCCGGCTGGCGTCCAGTCCAGTCAGTGTCAACAGTGGATTGGCAACCCGCTGATCCGGCCGGCGGCTGGCCTGGATCTGGGCCCCCAATGCCTGGAGCATGCCGACGCCGCCGTCCCCCGCGAGGTGGTTGCCGATGAGCAGAACGATGCGGGTCGTGCCGTCAATCAGCAGGTGGAGCAGGCCTTCCCCTAAACCGAAGCTGGTCGCCTGGTCCGCTCGGGCAGCGGTGGCTGGCGTGAGGGCGGGAAACAGGGCATCCGTCTCCACATAGGCCGTGGGGTGCGTCTTCGGCCCCACTTGCAGAAACGGCAGGACCGTCGGAGCGCCATACGCTCCGGTCACCGGGATCGTCCGGACCGTACCGCCAACGATGCGCTGTAACGCCAATAATAATCGGCCCGGCGGCGGGAAGGACCAAATATCCACCCGGGCATCAGGCACCGCCGTTTGGACACCATCGGCCAGCAGCTGACTAGCCGCCAAACCGTCCAGTTCTTTCGTAAAGGCCGTGGCTGCCACGATCACCCGCACCTCACTCACCTCCTGTATTCTGTTCTTCTATTGTACCTTGTTGCGAAAAGCGCGGCTATCCATGCTAAACTGGAAGTAACCAGAAATTGACAGAAAGCAGGTCACATCAACATGACAGAACGGGTCTTGCCTATCAAGAACGGCTTCAACTATCGGGAATTGGGCGGTTATCCCACTGCCAGCGGGGCGACGGTCAAGTACCGCAAGATCATCCGCTCCGCCGGCTTGAACGAGCTGAGCGCCGCTGACCAGCAGTACCTCTACGATTACGGCGTCCGCGTGGATATGGACTTCCGGTCCACCGAAGAACGCAGTCAGCAGCCGGACAAGGTGCCCGCCGGGGTCGACTATCAATTCAACCCGGTGCTCGCCGAAGACGAGACCCAGAACTCTAAGTCAGCCAAGGAGCTGCAGGCAATGATGCGGGAAGATCCGGAGAACGGCTACCAGCACATGCTGCAGGTCTATCGGGATATGGTCCAGACCACCCATGCCCAAGACGCCTACAAGCAGTTCTTCGCCACCCTGCTGGCCAACGATACGCCGGACCAGGCCGTCCTGTTCCATTGTGCCGCCGGCAAGGACCGGACCGGGATGGGCGCGTATTTCTTCCTCAGCGCCCTGCGGGTTCCGGACGAGGTCATCACCCAAGATTACCTGCTGACCAACGAGACCAGCAAGGACCGGGTGGCCGCCGTGCTCGCCGACGTCCGCAAGAACGGCGGCAACAGCACCATGGTGCGCAACATCGAGGCGCTCTTCACGGTCAACGCGGACT
Source organism: Schleiferilactobacillus shenzhenensis LY-73 (assembly GCF_000469325.1). Classification (GTDB taxonomy): domain Bacteria; phylum Bacillota; class Bacilli; order Lactobacillales; family Lactobacillaceae; genus Schleiferilactobacillus; species Schleiferilactobacillus shenzhenensis. The sequence continues at coordinate 3,624 of NZ_KI271595.1, forward strand.
ACCTGAACACCGCCCGCCACGCCATCCGCAACATGAGCGGCGACGTCCAGCATTACCTGCGGGACGTCCTCACTCTCAGCGACGGCGATATCCAGGATCTGCGCCGTTTGTATCTGACCACGAAGTAAGGGAGAAAGGAAGCCGGGACCATGGCGGACACGGACCTCAAACAGCGCATCATTGCGGCCAGCCAAACGATCGGCATCGATAAGATCGGCTTCACCACCGCCGCCCCCTTCAGCGAGCTGGCCCCCAGCCTGGCGGCTCAGCGGGCCAAGGGTTACAGCAGCGGTTTTGAACACCAGAATATCGACGAACGCGTGCACCCGGATAAGATCTTCGACCAGCCCCGCTCAATCATCGCCATCGCCTTGGCCTACCCCAGCCGCATGCACGAGCGCGCCCCGCGCAGCGAATACAAGCGCGGCTACTTTGCTCGGGCCTCCTGGGGTATCGACTACCACACAATTCTGCGGGAGAAAATGACCCGGCTGATTGCGGAAATCAAGCGGCTGGCCGGGGAAGATGCCGCAGTGAACTTCAAGCCGATGGTCGATACTGGCGAGCTGGTGGACGTGGCCGTGGCCCAACGCGCCGGCTTGGGCTTCATCGGCAAGAACGGACTGCTGATCACCAAAGAGTTCGGCTCCTGGGTCTACCTGGGAGAAATCATCACCAATATTGAATTTGCGCCCGACACGCCGATTCCCTGTCAATGCGGGGACTGTACCCGCTGCATCGACTTCTGCCCGCCCGGCGCGCTGCTGGGGGACGGCCACCTGAATGCCCAGCGCTGTCTGTCTTACCAAACCCAGACCAAGGGCATGATGCCGGCGGAGTACCGGCCGATGATTCGCAATGTCATCTACGGCTGCGACATCTGCCAGCTGGTCTGCCCGTTCAATAAAGGCAAAGACACCGCTCGGCATCCGGAGATGACGCCGGATCCCGACCGGGTCAGTCCGGAACTGGTCCCCATGCTGACGATGTCTAATAAGGAATTCAAGAACCGCTTCGGCGCCCTGGCTGGTGCCTGGCGAGGAAAGAAACCGCTGCAGCGCAACGCTATCATTGCTCTGGCCAACACGCGCGACCGCAGCGCCCTCCCTAAATTACTGGAAGTCATCGACAAGGATCCCCGGCCGGTCATTCGAGGGACGGCGGCCTGGGCGGTGAGCCAGTTATTGAAGAACCAAAATCCGGAAATCAGTGCTTTTCTCACCGCCGCTCTGGCGAAAGAGACCGACTTGGCAGCCCAGACGGAATTCCGGGACGCCCTGGCCCATATCGCCGCGCTGCCCGCTTAATTATTGATTGCTTCAGGAAGGAATTAATGACATCATGAAACTCTATCAAGCCTTAACGCAGGTGACCATCGCCGACACGATGATCGACGACGTGGCCGATTACCAGGTGCACACTGTGCTGCGCACGCCGCTGCACTTCACCCCGCGCCAGATCTACCACTACATTGACGCCGTGCTCAAGCCCGGCGCCCGCCACGACGAGAACAATCTGCGCTTCGTCACCGACGCCTCATTCATCGCCATGCATTACGACTATCAGCAGACGGACTTCACCGCCCACGCCAAGACGTTCGACGACAAGGTCACCTTCGCCCACCAGATCGTCACCGATCTGAACCGGCACTGCAGTGTGAATGTGGATCCGGAGAAGAAGATATTTCAGATTATTTTTGTGGATTAAGCACTGAGAAAGGAGCCGAGACTTTACCCGCTGGGGAAAAGTACACGGCTCCTTTCTTATGCACGAAAATATGGTCACATTTCTGATTGTAAGCGGCGCAGTTCTGGTATTAAACCTTGAACCCCATAATAAGCAATACCCCCGGTCAATCGAACCTTGTCTGAACGAAATAAAACCAAGTCTTTGGACCCCGATTTGACTGTGCTGTCGTACATAATGCCGTCTACTAATTGGTCTTCGACCACCATGGTTTTCACGAGATCACTGATATACTCAGTCGGAGCATACGCGGCTTCGCTGCGCGTACGGCCGCTTTGTTTTCGAAGTGCGGTATTAATCGCAAGCAAAATAGGCCGGTTAATGAGATATGAGGACTTATCTGCAACACGAAATGGTCCTAAATTGGCCAGAGCATCCAAGTTGACGACCTTAAGCACCTCGGTAACAGAAAAAGTACCAATAGCCACGACATCTTGGACGGCTGGTTTGATTTCAACAGCGACAGAGTTTTCATCTGTGCCCAGGTAAAGATACGAAATTCCTGAAGCGTTCAATCGGCCAGCTGCTGCTTTGTCGGCCGGTGCTGGGCCGATGCCCTGTGCTTCCAAGGGAATCTCAGATTCCTGGATAATTCGCGCCCTTTGAAAGACTGTTCCTACAGAAATATCCCTCACCAATTGTTCAAAGAACGCAATAAGTTGGTTAGGCTTGAAAATTCCATTGTGGAACCGATTTTCATGCCGAATAACGCGTTCGAATTCCGACCAGGACTTGCCTGACAGAATTGAAGCATCGTTGTAAAACTGACTCCCGGGCATGATGACGGGTGCGACTGGCCCGTGCTGCATCAGGGGATTCTTCGAGAAATAATCGGACAACACGGCATCAAGCAAACGCTGGATTTCCTCAAAAGTCAGCGCAAAAATGCCCCACTCATCCTTCAAATGTTCTGCGAGTTTCCGGGATTGAGTCACATCACTGGACGTGGGCGCATATAAATCAGCAATTTCCTCAAAGTCCAGCACCATCCCGTCTCCGTATTCCGATTGACGATCGATCCGGTCCAGGTCCATCGTCCACGTTTCTGCACGGTGTTCTTCACTCACTTCACAAAAGCCTCGCTCGTGAATGCGCTTGATTCGCGCTCGGATGTCAATATCCCGGAAGCATTCAATACAACATCTCATGCGCCGTACCGCTCGGTCAAATACCGCCCCATAATTTCCAAATGATGTTGAATTGACAGTTTTTTGATGATTCCCAGACCCGAGTACTGCCCGTTGCCAGCCATTTGGATAAAACTCGCCAGTGCTTGGGAATCATTCTTGTCGTGGTCAAAGTCAGGCGCCTGCACCCATTTTACTAGCTTTTCTAACGCTTCACCGGCCTTTCCAGCAGGATCTGAAATGTCTTGATTGCTGTCAGAAACAAAATGCTTGATGCGCAGACTGTTTTCCCCATCGAAGTAGACGACATGAATAGCCACGGCCATCGGCGCGAACCCGGACGCGGTGTACTCTTTTCCAACAACTGAATAGTCGCTAAAGCCGCTCAACCCATCGTCTCGAAAATATCGTTGGTTATCTGAGAAGAGTTCGTCATCGACATCAAGATAGTCGGCGTTTCTTTGCGCTTTGTTGAATGAATCCTCTAGTTCAATGACGTTTCCGCGCGCCCGGCGCAAAAAGTGAAAGTTTTCCACAGCAATCAGCTTTAACACGTCATCCCATTGGCTGTCGTTATCAGGTATAGACATCCGTGTTCCCGGTGTCACGATAACCATTTTTTGAGTGTTAGAAAATTGGCCGAGCTGAGCAAGATCGTCAGCCTGGTTAATGAATAACGCAGGAATAAAGCAATCTGACTGCTTCAGTTGAGTAACTACCTCATTGTCAAAGGGCGTATAGGGTGCCACCCTTGGATTCTGAATCACGGCAATTGGGTGGTTTTTTTCTTGAAATTGAACCAAGACACTCAATAGTGTACTGCTGGCTTTGACCGGTTCAATGACAGGGATAATGGCCTCCGTCAGCAAATTCTGGGCAAGCAGCTCCCGCAATGCAATTAACTCGAACTGTTTACCGCGAAGATACGGAAAATACATGGTTTGATGCCTCCCTCTGGGGTATCCGCTGAAGTACTTGGTCAAGTTCCGCGTAGTCTGCATCCTGGAAATCCGCAAAGTACACCAGCTCTTTCAATGATTGCGGTACGCGCTGGAACTGATCGGCGTGCCTTTGAATCGTCGTCCGTTTTTTCAGTGCGGCAAGCAATTCCTGATGGCATGTTTCGAGATCGATTTTCTTGAACCAAGCTAAACATGCCCTGTAATACTGGAATTGATTGACTTGGGGCAGTTTGCCGAAATGGGCGCGGAGAATGGTTTCATACTCGCCTTTACGCAATATTTTAAACATGGCCTCGTGCGTCAATTGCTCGGTGCGCGGCTTTGGTGCCCACACTGTGTGCAGTGTGTTGCGGCGAGTTAGCACAACTAGGCCAACGTCTGTCCCTTGCAATCGTGCCGTGGCGGCGGGCAAATGGGAATCGTCCGTTACCACGGTGACATATTTGAACGCTTGGTAGTAGCTGGCCAATTGTGATGGTAACCGATCAAAGTTATCCAAGCCGGTTTTAACCTCATACACTTGCCCAATCCCATTGATGATCAAGAAATCCAGAATTGACCCGGCAACGGGTAGTTCCCGCAACGCCGTGGACGTATGAATACTGTGCCGGCCGAGGAGGATTTTCGTCAGTAGCGTATTTTTGAAGAAATATTCATTCCGATACTGCCGGCTCATCGTTTGATAGGCCAATTCAACAACCGCGTTGTTTGATTGGGACGGTGCAATGGCCATGCGCTGCCGCATCTCGTCAACGAGTGCTGTATCGTGCGCGTTGACTATCTGTTTTAATCCCGCCGGTGAAAACAAGCGGCCCAACATCTCTTCAACACTGCCCATGGCATTTCCTCCTTCGTTTAATTGGCCAAAGCGCCCCAAACCGGTGTGGCCTTCTGCCCCAGGGTGACTGCTAAGTTCAGCGCCAAGCACCCCGATTTGTCCTTCTCAATAAATTACGCAAAACAATTCCTGCCGTGCGCTGAAATCTCAAATTCATTATACTTTTTGTGCCCGCCACAAGTCTTCGTTGTGGGCCACCTGCAGCGCTGCCGCAATCACCTGGTCCATATTGTAATAGCGATAGGCGCCCAGCCGGCCGCCGAAAATCACCTGGGGTGCCTGGGCCGCGGCGTAGGTCCGATACTGCTGAAACAACGCTTCGTTAGCCGGGTCGTTCACCGGATAATACGGCTCAGCACCCGGCTGCCAGGCAGCTGGGTATTCCCGAGTGATCACCGTTTGGCGGCGATTGCCGCCGCCAAAAATAAAGTGTTTGTGTTCAATAATGCGGGTATACGGCGTTTCCCGGTCAGTATAATTGACCACCGCACTGCCCTGAAAATTGGGAATGTCGAGTAATTCATCCTCAAAACGCAGGCTGCGGTAAGCCAGTGTACCAAACCGATAATCAAAGAAGCCGTCGATGGCCCCCGTGTACACGATACGGTCAAAGGCAGCGGTCAACGCCCCGCGGTCAGCCAAAAAGTCCGTATTCAGCTGCACCGTAATGGTGGGCAGGGCCAGCATTTTTTCGACGATCGCCGTGTACCCGCTCACGGGAATGCCTTGGTAGCGGTCATTGAAATAGTTATTGTCGTAAGTGAACCGCACCGGCAAGCGGCGAATGATGAACGCGGGCAGGTCCACGGGGTCCCGGCCCCACTGCTTGGCCGTGTATTCTTTGATCAGGGTCTGGTAAATATCCCGGCCCACCAGAGCAATGGCCTGCTCCTCCAGATTGGCCGGCCGGCGGCTCGCCCCGGCCGTCTGCTGCGCGGCAATCTTAGCTTGGGCTTCCGCAGGCGTCGTGACGCCCCACATCTGGTGGAATGTGTTCATATTGAAGGGCAGATTGAACAGCCGACCGTGGTAATTGGCCAGCACCTGGTTGGTGAACCGGTTGAAGGCGGCAAACTGAGTCACGTATTGCCAAACCCGGGGCGAGTTGGTGTGGAAAATATGCGCCCCATAGCGGTGCACCGGAATCCCGGCGACGTCTGCCGTATAGATATTGCCCGCGAGGTGCGGCCGTTTGTCGATCACCGTGACCTGATCCCCCGCCAAGGCCCGTTCCCGAGCCACCACCGAACCGAACAATCCAGAGCCGACCACTAGTAATTTCATCATGACGCCCCTTTCTGCTTGACTGACTTTCTCCCCGACTTAATTGAAGCTGTAGAACCGTTGAAGCATGTGGTAGATGGCCAGCGACAAGCGGCGGCCGCCCCGACCGGGCATGTTCACGCCCCAGCCGACAATGCTGTAGCGGACGTGACGATACAGGGCCGCATCGGTATGGGCCATGAATTGCCAGAGCGCATGGTGCTTGGTCAGACTGGCCATGGACCCGTCGTTCAGCAGAACAATGGAAGAAATGCCGGTGACGATGCACACGTAGGATTGCATGTAGCGGGCCAGATGGGCATCTTGAATCTGGCGGCCGGCATAATACGTGATCATCGCCCGGTTCACCTGCAGCTGCTGGTCAATGCGCTTGATCATCACCTGTTCATTGACGGACTGATCCGCCCGGCCGATGAAGTAATGGTACAGGTCCGCATCCAAGTAGCGCATGGTGTGCACATAGGGCAGCGGCTTGAAGACAAAGAGATTATCCACATAGAACGTGTGCCGCGGCAGGGTCAGGTGCATCTCTTGGAGCAGCCGGGTGCGGAAGATGACCGAGTGCATCAGCAGGTACTTGCCCGGCGGCAGCTTCACGTCCTGCCAGGTGAAGGCCCGGTTCTGGGGCAATGCGCGGCGGAAATTCATGGCCTGCTTATGTTTCTTGCCCACCTTGTCGTACACGTAGTTGCAGATGAACATGTCCACTGAATTCTGCGGCAGTGCGCTCAACACCTTTTGCAAGGCCGCCGGATCCAGCCAATCATCGCTATCGACCACCTTGAAGTAGTCTCCTGTCGCAGCATGCAAGCCGGTCATGATGGCCGCCCCATGGCCGCCGTTGGGCTGGTGAATGGCCCGCACCTGCTGGGGGTAACGCGCGGCATACCCGTCGGCGATGGCCGCCGTCCCGTCCGTAGACCCATCATCCACGATAATAATCTCCACCGCCGCTCCGCCGGTGAGCAAAGCGTCCACACAGCGGCCCATGTAATCTTCCGAATTGTAGCAAGGTACCACGGCACTTAATAATGTCACGAATTCATCCTCCAATGGCGTACGGGTCATGTAGTCTCATTTTACCAGAAAGGGCCGGCTGGTATTGTTTTTCCGGCTTCTTTCTGGTAGAAATAGCAGTAACGCAAACTTTTCTGAAAGAGGGATGACCGTGCATCCATTCAAACTCCGCTGGCTATTGCTGGGCGCCTTGCTCAGCAGCATCGGCATGAGCTTCATCTGGCCGCTGACCAGTGTCTATCTCCACAACCGGTTGGGCATCTCCCTGACCACCGTGGGCGTGGTTCTCCTTCTGAACTCCCTGGCCAGTGTGGCCGGCAGCTTCATCGCCGGGCTGGCTTACGACAAAGCCAACCCGTACGGCCTGCTGCTTAGCGGCGTGGGCCTCGCCCTGGTGACGCTGGTCGTTCTTACCGTCAACCACGGCTGGCCGGTCTTCGCCGAACTGCTGGTGGTCCTGGGCGTCACCTCGGGCTGGAACCTGACCCTGGTCAACGCCATCGGTACCGGCATCCGCGGTTATGACGGCCGCTACGTCTTCAACATGCTCTACTTTGCCCAGAACCTGGGGGTCGTGGCCGGCACGGCCATCGTCGGATACGTCTACCACATCAGTGTCAGCCTGCTCTTCGGTATCGCCGCGGCGTTATTTGCTTTCTTCATGATTGTCGTTGCCATCGCGTACCGGCCCATCAGCCGGCCTCGCGGCAGTCGGTCGCACCGACCAGCAGCGACTGTGGCCAGTTCAGAAACTGATGTCTCGGACACGGTGGAATCACCGGCCCCGGCGCCCCGCGAACCCTTGCCGCACATCAACCATATTGTGCTCATTGCCTTCTTCGGCGCCCTGCTGATCATCTGGACGATGTATCAGCAATGGGTCTCGAACCTGTCCGTCTACATGACGGATCTGGGCATCCCGCTGAGCCGGTACAGTCTTCTCTGGACGCTGAATGCCGGCCTCATTGTCGCCGTCCAAGCCGTCCTCAATGCCCTTTCCCGCAGCGGCAAGCACCTCATCAACCAAGTCTTCTTCGGCATCACCATGGTCGCCCTCTCCTTCGTTGTCCTCATCTTCGCCAAGACCTACCCCTGGTTCGTCCTGGCCATGACCGTCCTGACTCTGGGCGAGGCCACCGCCTTCCCGGCCATCCCGGCCCTGGTCAACGACCTCACCCCGCGGGCACTGAAGGGCCGCTACCAGGGCATGGTCAACGCCTGGGCCTCCGCCGGCCGGGCGCTCGGCCCGCTTTTTGGCGGTGCCGTCATCGACGCTACCGGCTACACCACCCTCTTTGTCATCGCCACTACCGCCGTGGCGCTGGTCCTGCTCGCTCTGGCCACCCTGTGGCTGCTGGTCCACCACCGGCTGACGATTTTTACGTACTGAGGGCCAGGCAGAAATGTTGACGGGAAATGCCGGCTTTGCTAAGGTCAAGCCAGCAACAGACCAAGCCTCGTATTCGTTTAATGCTCCCCCTCAAGAAGCGGCCCAGCCGCTTCCACCAAAAAAGCCGCTCTCCTTCCCCAGGGAGCGGCCTTTTTTGATGCTTTAGGAACTTATGCATGCGCGAGACGCGGCAATTTGGGCCGATACGGCGGTGCGCTTTACGCGGCCGCCTCGTGAACCACGGGTATGGGCCGCGAGACCCGGCGATTTGGGCCCTCCGGCTGGCTGGGCGTGGAACGCCATGGGC
>NZ_KI271595.1:12339-12603 GCF_000469325.1 Schleiferilactobacillus shenzhenensis LY-73
CTAAGCGGTCAAAAACCGACCGCTAAGAACAATTTCATGGCTGACGCCCGCCAGCCTCCGGGCCCAAATCGCCTACATTCTGTCCAATCGTAAGGCCTTCGGTGCCAGGACATAATCGCCAGAGGTGGCCGCTCACACTTTACTTGCGGGCAACTGCTGCCACGACCGTGGAGGGAGGCTGCCAGGATCTCGTGTCGAGCGAGACTGTTCCAGTCTCCGAGAATGTAGGGTGACGGAGGGCGGAGCGGGCGGGGGCTCAGTGGT
>NZ_KI271595.1:12749-19451 GCF_000469325.1 Schleiferilactobacillus shenzhenensis LY-73
GGGGCCAACGCCAGACTTTCTACTGGTACGACTTGTTATACCGCCACAGCAGCACCAGCAGTCCAGCCAGCCCAATGAGCATGACGCCTAGGCCGGCGTAGCCGATGTGCTGCTGGCCGCCGATGACCAGGGCCATGAAGAGGATGAAGAGGACGGCGTTGATGAGGATTTTCAGTTTAGTATTCATGATCGATCCGCTCCCATCGAATTTCTTCCGGCGCCAGCGACACACTCACCTGCTGCCCGCCCGTCGTGTACACGGTGGTCGTCTGCGGCGCGCTGGTGTTGTTCAGGACCGCGTAGAGCCCCGCGTCGGGATAGGCGGCGACTTCCGTTTCCGGATTGGTCGCGTACCAGGTCTGGAACGCATTTTCTTTCTTTGCTGCCCAGAACATCAGCCGCAGGAGCAGGTTCGCATTCTGCGGGGAGAAGGGCAGGCCGGCGAGGTAGACGCCCCGGCCTTGGCCGTAATCATGGCTGGTCAGGGTGACTTCGTCGTTGGCCGCGGCAATGACCGCGGTCTCCGGGAAGGCGTAGACGTTGTGGGTGCTCTCACCATAGTCCAGCGGCAGGGTCAAGCCGTCGGTGAGAAAGTGGTCAGCGACCGGGGCCGGCTGGTACTTGTCCGTGGACAGGGAGAAACCGGCTTCCTGGTCAACACCTAAGACATCGGCCAGCTGGAAGGTCCGGCCGGCCCAGGTGCCGGGGATGGCACTGGGTTCGCCGATACCGACGAAGCCGTGGCCAGCGGCGACCCAGGCGCGAATCGTGGTCACTAGGGCCGGATCCTGCCAGGCATCACCGCCGGAGAAGGCCGTACCGGCCGCCCCAACGTTGATCAAGACATCAATATCCTTCGGCACGCCCTGGCTGGTAATGTCGGCGAAGCTGAGGAAACGGACATTCACTGCCTGCCCCGCCAAGGCCTCCATCACCCCTTCATACGAGTAAGCCTGCTTGTACCGCTTGCCGTGGGCCACGATGAAGGGCTGCCAGGTGCGCAGCTTGCCCCACGCGTTCAGGACACCCACCGTCAGGCCGGCGTAAGGCTTAACGCCATGGATCTTGCTGTAGATATCGCGGAACTCGTCAGCCACGTGGGTGACGTAATCCACGAAGTCGGGGAACTGGGCGGCCAGCTTCAGGTAACCGCCGTACCCAATGCGGTCCACCGGCTTGCGCATGATCGCCCGCCGCGCCGTCAGCCAGTTCTGCTTGGCTTCGGCCACCGGATCTCCGCCTTTGTGGAAGACATCCGGGAAGAAATACGGCAGGAAACGGCCTTCCGTGTACTTCACGTGGGGAATATCGCTGATCAGCCGCAGGGTCGTGGCATTGCCCACAGACCCCACCACGGCGTCCAGACCAATATCTTTGAAATAGGGTCCATACGGTTCGGTCCCGATCCAATTGTCCCCCAGAAACATCATGGCTTCCTTGCCGGCCGCGTGCACCTCATCCACGAGAATCTTGGCCTGGTCGGCGACGAAACGGGCAATGAAGTCCACATAATCCCGGTAATGGCGGCTAGGCACACGGTAGCTGCTGTTGTAGAACCCATCGTCCACGAAGTCCTCCGGCCGCAACCGGTAACCTTTGACTTTCTCAAAGGCCTTCAATGCCGGGACGGAAACCGTGCCGCCGTAACCCAGCCAGTCCACGAACTTCTCCCGTTCCTGGTCGTCAAAGATCAGGGTAAAGTGGTAGAAGAAGGTGGTGAAGCGGACCACGTCGATCTCCGGGTTCGCCGCCAGCCAGCGGCGCAGCGTGTCGCGAATGAATTGCTGGGCCTCTGGATAGCGGACATCGAAAGGAATCTGATGGGGCACGTCACCCCAGTGGTTGGTCAGGTGGTTGTACATCTCGGTCGGGTCCCAAATCAGTTCGGCCAGGAAGCTGACGGTGTATTCGTGGTACGGCGCCGCTTGCCGAATCGTCACTGTGTCGTCATCCGGCAGCAAGGACCAGTTGGTCGTCGGCACAACAGCATCCGCGGTACGGTCGATCACTTCCCAATACTCGTGGGGATCGTCCCGGTAGTTCGGCCGAATCTGCTGGTCGAAGTAGTGGGCCATGAAAGGAATCGTCACGGTGGTGCCCGTGGCCGTTATCCGGTCGGACATCAGGTACAGTGACTGGACCGTTTCCGGGTGTTTTTCCGCAAAGTCGTTGTACCCCCGAGCCACGAAGTAGGTGGAGTACAGTTTCACCGCCAACTGCTTCAAGCCCGTATCCAGCTTTGTGCCGTCGGAGTCGCGGATCGCGTCCGCCCCCCAGCGGGTGATCAATTCTTGCGTTTCTTTCAGAAAGTCGGTGTCGCTGGGAATGGTCAGCCGACCAGTTTCTTTCGTCATCATCACTCACCTATCCCTTCACGCCGCCGACGGTCATGCCTTCGGTCAACTGCTTCTGCACCATGATATAGAGGATCAGTGTCGGCAGCATCACGATGACCAGCCCGGCATAGAGCTGACCATAGTTCTGCGCCGACTTCTGCGCCGCCGACAGGTTCAACAAGCCCACCGGCAGCGTCTTGTTGTCGCCGGGGATCAACGTCAAAGCCATGATGTACTCGTTCCAGAAGGACAGGAAGTTGAACAGGATGACCGTGATGATCGACGGCCGGGCCATGGGCGCCATCACCTTCAGGAACGTGGTGAAGTACCCGGCCCCGTCCATGTAGGCTGCCTCCTCGAAGCTGGCCGGCAGTGTGCGGAAGTAGTTCGACAACAGGTAGATAGTGAACGGCAAGGCCGTCGAGGCATACACCAGCGACAACATCCAGAGGTTGTTCAGGAAGATGCCGTGCCCGAGTATCTTGGTGAAGAAATTATCTCCGCCCAAGAGCATCAGGAAGATCGGCACCACGATATAGTTGGCGTTGATGAACAGCCCCAACATGAAGAACCAGTTCCAGAATTTCTGGGTGACGAAGTGGAACCGGGCCAGCACATAGCTGGCGGGCAAGGCAATGATAATCAATAGGATCAAGGATAGCGCCGTCACGAAGACGGAGTTGCCCAGATACTTACCCATCCCCGCGGTCGTCCAGGCCGACGTGAAGTTCTCCCAATGGAAACTCTTGGGCAGTGTCCACGGATTACCGTAGAATTCGGCGTTGCTCTTAACACTGGCCAAGAACACCCAAGCGATAGGTACGACAATGACGATGGCGAGGAGAATGAGGACAAGATAGACGAACGCTTTGTAAAGGCCGGTATGTTTGTTTTCCATTTCTCTCACCTCAGAATTCGTAGACATCGCGCTTGGTGATCCCCTGCAGAATCGCCGAGAGGGCGAAGGAGAAGAGGAATACGACCACGCCGATGGCCATGCCGTAGCCATACGCACTATTCGTGTTGGCTTGCTTATACATGTAACTCAGGAATACTTCCGTAGACCCGTTCGGCCCGCCGCCGGTCATCGCCGTCACCAACAGGAAGCTCAAGTTGATGGTGGAGATGACGAAGAAGGTCAAGGTCGTGCGAATCGTGTTCCAAGTCAGGGGAATAGTAATGGTGAAGAACTGGCGCACCGCCGTCGCCCCATCCAGACTGGCACTCTCGTACAGGTCTTCCGGAATGCTGGCCATGGCGGACATGTACATCACCATGTAATAGCCGATGGCCTGCCAGATCAGGGCAATGGCCACGGACCAGATGACCAGCTTTTCATTACCCAGCCACTGTACCCCTTGCCAGTTGCTCGGGTGGAACAGGCGCAAGACACTGTTCAGCAGCCCCTGCGCTGGGTCGTAGATCGCGGAGAAAATGGCCGAGATAACAACGATCGACAGGATGTTCGGGATGTAGAAAATGACCCGGAACAAGCCCACGCCTTTGAATTTCACCCGGGTGAGGATCGCCGCGAAAACGAGGGCGAAGGCCAAGGTGACGACCGTCACCAGAACGATCAGGACGATGGTGTTTTGCATGGCCCGAATGAAGTTCATATCTTTGGCCAGCGTCACGAAGTTCTGAAACCCGATGAATTCCTTATCCGGGCTGTACCCGCCCCACCGGTACAGGGACATCTGGAAGACGGACAGCACAGGATAAAGCATGAAGATGGTCATGAGAATGATGGCCGGGGCAAGGGCCAGCACGATGAAAATGCTGCGGTTGCGTTTGGCGTGTCCATTCATTTTTCTGCCTTCTTTCTAAAAAGGGCCAGCCCGCCGGCCGGCCCCACAAAACTAAGCTGCTTATTCCCGCAACTGGTCCGCTGCCTTAACAACGTCCTGCTGCCATTGACTGATCGACTTCGTCCCGTTGGTGACAGAAGTGATCTCACCAAACAAGGTATCGGTCATGTTGACCCCTTCAACGGCCTTGGCACTCTGGAACGAACCGGTCAGGACCTTAGCGCCATTGTCGTAGATGCCGTAGAACTGCTTCTGCTCCGCATCCAGCTGGCTGGTGATATTCTTGACAGGCTGAACGGCGCCGCCCTTCAAGAAGTCCTTCGTGGCCTTGTCGGAATACATGAAGGCAATGAACTTCTTCGCCAATGCCTTGTTCTTGGCCTGCTTAGGTACCCAGATCTGCTCGAAGTAAGTGTACGCATAACGCGTATCGGCTTTCACACCAGGCAGTGCCATGAAGCCCCACTCGAAGCCCTTGGCCCGCGGTGCATCTTTCATTTCACCGGTGACCCAAGTGCCGTTGGGCATGAACAGTGCTTTGTTGTCCAAGATCAGCTGCTGGTTCTTCCGGAAGTTCTCGTTGTTGGCGTTCGCGACCGTCGTCTTATCGGACTGCTTGACCAGATTGCCGACCAAGTTGAAGTACTGGGTCCCATCCTTGCCGGACCAAGCATCGTGATCATAGGACATGGCCTTGTTGAAGAACGACTTGCCGCCGATATCGGCGAGCAGAGAGTATGTCAAGCTGTCCATGTAGCCCGTGGTCGAATAGGTGAAGAGAGAAATGCCCTTGGCTTTCGCCTTTTCACCCAACGCCATCAAATCGCTGAAGGTCTTCGGCTCAGTCCAGCCATTGGCCTTGAGCAAAGCCTTGTTGTAGAACAACCCAGTCGGGGCGTAGAACATCGGCATCATGTAGGTCTTGCCGTCGCCGTAAGGCTCTGTCGCCAGGGTGCCGTCGAAGCCCGGCATCAAAACATCAGAAACCTTCTTCTTCTCGCCCGGAATGGTCATATTCTTGACGTCGCTCAAGTCTTCCATACCCTTAGACTTGATCATCGTTTCGGTCAAGCCGTCCGGCCGGCCCGTGGCCAAGTGGACCACGTCCGGATAGTCACCGGCCTTCATCTTCGGGGAGATGATGGATTCAATCTTCTTGTCGATGGTCAGCTTCACTTTGACACCAGGGTTGGCGGATTCAAAGTCTTTGACGACCTGCTTCCAGGGTGCGGAACCATAGCCGCCTTCCAGGGCTGCCACATTCAATGTTTTGCTCGTGCTGCCGCTGCTCTTGGCAGAGTTCTTGGTGCTGCCGCTGCCGCAAGCGGCCAATAATGCCGTGCTGGCCACCAGGACCACCGCGGTTAATAACCAACGCTTTTTCATTGCGTATTCCCTCCTCGGAATAATTGCACATGGGACTTTCTCTTATTGACAAGTACAGTGTAACAGGGAAAGTAAGCGCTTTATTTTAGAAATATTGGACCAAAGTTTAGGTTTCTTGCAAGGCGTGGGCAGATGCGTGGGCCAAGTGCCGATACAGCGACGGCGATAGGTTCACCTTGGCCTTGAAGACCTGATTGAAGTAGGACTGGGAATCAAAGCCCGCAATCTCGGCAATCTGACCGATGGCGTAGTCCGTCGTCCGGAGCAGACTCATACTTTCGGCGAGGCGCCGGGTCAGCACATAATTCATCGGTGTGTCGCCAAACGACTCCTTAAAGATCTTGATCAGGTGGAACTTGTCCAAGTGCAGGACAAAGGACAGGTCCTCCAAAGTCATGTGCTCCTTGAAGTGGGCATCCAGATAATCTTTAAGCACCTGGGCATCCCGGGGGATTTGGGCTGAGTCGGCTGGCACCATCTGCCAGCGATCCCGGGCAATGACGGTCATCACGGCCGTCACCATGTGGTTCAGCACAATGGCCGAATCCGTCGGCCGGGCCGCATATTCGTTGACCATGAAATCCAGCAGCGGCCGCAAGGCATTGTGTTCATCCCGGAACGACACCACGTCCAGCGCCTCGGCTTGCATATCCGCTAAACGCATCCGGTCCACGCCAAAGACGATGTACGCCAGCGGCGCTTTCTTCGACGAACGCTCGGTATGCAGCACATAGGGGTTGACCACGACGCCCGTACCGGGGCGCAGCGGCAGGGCTCGGTCGGTCAGCTGCAGCTCCCCCACCCCTTCGGTGACCAGCATCACTTCGGTGAAATAGTGGGAATGCATCGTGCTGTGCCAATCCGCCGGCGTATACCGCGACCGGCGGGCGTACATCAGTATCAACTCTTTATCCATAACGATCATCCTCTCGGTGAATTCCCATTTCTTCCCACCTAACGGTAACAGGGAAAGCGGTTCCTGTCATGGAATACGCTCAGGCGTTCCGCTGGGAGAAAGCTGCTGTCTGATTGGCGAATGCGCGGAGTGGGAGGCAGGTTAGTGTCTGGCGCTGGCCCGGGTGACTGGATTTAGAGGCAGGTTAGTGTCTGGCGCTGGCCCGGGTGACTACGGGCTCCGCAGATTGGGGGCTGGAACGCTGTGGGCCGACTTT
>NZ_KI271595.1:19882-22849 GCF_000469325.1 Schleiferilactobacillus shenzhenensis LY-73
TCGCGAATCATCTCCCGCACCACGAGGCGGACGCGCGAAGCGCAACGCCGTATCGGCCCAAATCGCCGGGTTCAGCGTAATACCTTTCTCTCCGCATAAACGGGTTCCGCCGAGCAGGCCACCACAGTCTAAGGGTCCTAACACCAAAAGCCCAGGTGCGGGGCTTTCGGCGTTAGGACCACTTAGCCTGGGTGGCCAGACCGCTCGGCTGCACCCTCTGGACACACAAAAATACCGCAGCCACTCCCTGAGTTGGTGGCTGCGGTACTTGGGTGAGACACCCGGCAACGAGGTGTACTCACGATTTTGTATGATCTGCTTTTTGGTAGGGGTTAATCTCAGACTAGCGGCAAATACTAGTCTTTGATACTGTGCCAAGTCCAGTCGTTGACCAGCGGCATATCGGTGCCGTGCTCGCGGATGAAGTTGGCGTGCTGTTGCAGAATGTCGTCCATCTTGGAACCAAAGGAAGCGGAAGCGGCACCGTATACGGCGTCAGCGGCATCCTTAGCCAAGTGGAACCGATCCAGTTCGTTCATGACCCGGATGTCGAACGGAGTCGTAATGTCCCCGTTCTCCCGGTAACCATGGATGCGGATGTTCTGGTTGTGACGGCCGAACCAGATATCCCGAATCAAGCCTTCGAAACCATGGAAGGCGAAGATGACCGGCTTGTCCTTGGTGAAGTAGCTGTCGAACTCTTCGTCCGTCAAACCGCGGGGATCTTCCTGCGGATTGCGTAGCTTCAGCAAGTCAACGACGTTGATGAAGCGGATCTTCATATCCGGATATTCATCGTGAAGAATGTCGATGCTGGCCAGAGCTTCCAAGTTAGGCTCAGTCCCGGAAGCAACAACGACAACATCAGGTTCAGAATGGTTGTCGTTAGACGCCCAGTCGATGACCTTCAAGCCGTTGTCCACCAGCTGCTGGGCTTCTTCAACACTGTAGAACTGAGGACGCGGGTGCTTGGACGCCACGATGATGTTGATCGTCTCGTGCATCCGTTGGGTCTTGTCCATGACAGCCAGCAATGTGTTGGTGTCGGCGGGCAGATACTCGCGGATGTACTTGGCTTTCTTCTCGGCCATGTGGGTCAAGATGCCTGGGTCTTGGTGGGTGTAACCGTTGTGGTCCTGCTGGAACGAGGTAGAAACGGACATGACGTTCAAGGAAGGATACTTGTTCCGCCAAGCTTGTTCGTCAGCCTTGCGCAGCCACTTGAAGTGCTGGGTCAGCATGGAGTCAACGACCCGCAGGAATGCTTCGTAGGAAGCGAAGAAACCGTGACGGCCAGTGAGCACGTAGCCTTCCAGCCAGCCCTCAGCCTGGTGCTCAGACAACTGGGCATCGAGTACCCGGCCGGCATGAGCTTCGTATTGGTCGTAAGGCTTGTGGATGGGTTCCATCCATTGCCGTTCAGTGGCTTCGAAGACGTGGTTCAAGCGGTTGGACATCGTTTCGTCCGGCCCCATGATACGGAAGTTGGTCGGGTTGGCTTTGATGACGTCACGGGCCCACTTGCCCATTTCGATCATATCTTGCGCAACGGTCTTGCCGGGCACGCTGGTGTCAACGGCATATTTCTTCCAGTCGGGCAGGTCTAATGCCTTGGGCTTGATCCCGCCGTTGGTGATCGGGTTGACGGACATCCGGCTCTCACCCTTCGGTGTGATGGAACGGATCTCCGGCTTCAATTCACCGTTCTCGTCGAACAAGTCTTCTGGATGGTAGCTCTTCAGCCAAGCGACTAAGGCATCGGCATGCTGCATGTCGCCTTGGTCGACAGGAATCGGTACCTGGTGGGCACGGAAGGAGCCTTCGATCGGTTCGCCGTCCCATTCCTTAGGACCAGTCCAGCCCTTGGGAATGCGGGCAACGATCATCGGCCATACGGGACGAGTGGCTTCAGACGCTGGCTTCTTGCGGGCTTCGGTCTGGATGCTCTTGATTTTCTCGATCGATTCATCCATCGCCTTGGCCATTTCAGGGTTCAGCTTGTCAGGATCGTCGCCTTCAACGAAGTGCGGCTCCCAGCCCATCCCCTCGAAGTACTCGGTCAATTCCTTGTCCGTCTTACGGGACAGGATGGTCGGGTTAGAAATCTTGAAACCGTTCAGGTTCAAGATGGGCAGAACGGCCCCATCATTGACCGGGTTGATGAAGACGTTGGAGAACCAAGACGTGGCCAACGGGCCAGTCTCGGCTTCACCATCACCAACAACAACGGCGGCAATCACGTCCGGGTTGTCCAGAATCGCACCAGTACCGTGAGAAATGGAGTAACCCAGTTCCCCGCCTTCGTGGATGGAGCCTGGTGTCTCGGGCGCCGCATGAGACGCCACGCCACCGGGCCAGGAGAATTGCTTGAACAGACGCTTCATACCCTCTTCATTTTGGGTAATCCGCGGATAGATGTCACTGTAACTGCCGTCCAAGTATGAGTTAGAAACCATCACTTGGCCGCCGTGACCGGGACCTTCGATGTAGAACATGTTCAAGTGATACTTGTTGATGACCCGGTCGAGGTGGGCATAAATAAAGTTCTGTCCAGAAATCGTGCCCCAGTGGCCGATCGGGTGTACCTTGACATCCTCTGCTTTCAGCGGGCGCTTCAGCAACGGGTTATCCTTCAGGTACAGCTGCCCAACGGATACGTAGTTGGCTGCTTGCCAGTACTTCTTCAAGCGATCGAAATATTCAGGTGTTGAATATTGATCGGTGCTCGTTTTTTGATCCAGCATTCAAAAACCTCCTAATTAAGTCGGTGGTGCTCGCAGCTGGCTTCAACCAACCCCGGGCAGCACATCATGCCTTGATTCAAGTTCTATTATACCTGTTAAGAGAAAGAAGTCAACCAATTATTTATTTGGTACGTACCATTATGACGCTAGGAGAAAGGATGGCGTGGGCCCGGCGATTTGGGCCCTCCGGCTGGCTGGGCGGGCGAAGCGAAGCAAGTGCGGA
>NZ_KI271595.1:22883-23153 GCF_000469325.1 Schleiferilactobacillus shenzhenensis LY-73
GACGCCCGCCAGCCTCCGGGCCCAAATCGCCTACATCCTGCTCAATCGTAAAGTCTTTGGAGCCAGGGCATAATCGCCAGACGTGGCCGCTCACACTTTGCTTGCGGGCAACTGCTCCAATGCACGCTCGGGAGGCTGCCAGTAACTCGTGTCGAGCTAGACTGTTCCTGTCTCCGAGAATGTAGGGTGACGGAGGGCGGAGCGGGCGGGGGTTCAGTGGTGAAATTATTCTTGGCGGCTTTGCCGCCTAGAATAAGGCCGGTCTTTGAG
>NZ_KI271595.1:23171-29672 GCF_000469325.1 Schleiferilactobacillus shenzhenensis LY-73
TCTCAAAGCCGTGCCCACCACGTTCCAGCCCCCGACCGCGGAGCCCTCCGTCACCCGGGCCAACGCCAGGCACTGCCCTGCTCCCATCTTTACCAGGGGACAAGAAAAGCCGCCCTCACCGGACGGCCTTTCTGTCTTAGGATAACGACACAAACGAATTGTACTGCATGTACTTGTAGTGAATGCGCATCCGGGAGAACTCGATGGGGGTGCCGCTGTCGGTGAAGAAGATACCCTCCATCACCCCTACCGGCTCCGTCGGCTTCAGCTGGAGCAGCTCTTGATCCTCCGCTGTAGAAGGTTCTGTGGAAATGTTCAGGAAAGACTTCGTGACCATGATGTGCTGCTCCTCCTGGAGGTAGTTGTACAGCGAGTCCTGGATAACCTGCTCGTTCAGCTCCGGGACCAGCTTGATGGGCAAATAGCCGATCTCGATCATGAATGGGGCGCCGTCTACCAGGCGCAGCCGCTCGATGCGGTAGACGAACTCGTTGGGCTGGATGAACAGCGACTCGGCCACGGCGGGCTTGGCCTTCTGCACGTGGAAGTGGAGGACCTTGATGGATTGCTGCTGGCCGTCGCGGACGAGGCTGTCGGTGATGCCGATGTTGTCGCCGGTGTAGTTGAACAGCGGCCGGCTCTTGAAGTACAGCGGGTTGACGAAGGTGCCGGAGCCCTGCTTCTGGAAGACGATGCCCCGGTTGACCAAGATGCCCAGCGCCCGCTTAATGGTCGAGCGGGACACGCCGAACTGCTCGCTCAGACTGCGTTCGTCGGGCAGTCGAAAGTCCTTGTATTGGCCGGCTTTGATCTGCTTGGTTAACTCGGAATAAACGCGATGGTACGCTAAATCTGTCATATGCTTGCCCTTTCAGGCCCAAACCCTCCCCGAACAAAAAACTGTCAAAGGTCGTTCCAATTAATTAATTGGACCCGTCCTTTGACAGCATACCATACTTATTTCATTGCCGCCAAGGACGCGTACCGCTTAATGCGATAACGGGTCATTGGCTTTGACCAGCGGCGTGAAGTCCACGGTCTCGCCCCGGCGCAGCGCCAAAGCGATACGCAGCGATTCATCCGCGATGATGCTCTGCGGATCGATCACCGGATACGGATGGTCCGGTGCTTTTTCTTGGGCCAGAGACAGTTCAGTGCACCCGAGAACGACCAGGTCGCAGCTCTTCTCGACCATCATCTCCCGCAGGATCGTGTGGTACAACTCACCGTCCACGTGGTTGCGTTCCTTGATGTCGTGGTAGATCAGCTCGGTCACTTGGTCCTGGATGGTGCCGTTGCCCAGCACCACCTCATACCCGGCCGCCTGAATCTCCCGCTCATAGATATGGTCTGCCATGGTCCCGGCGGTGGCGATCAGGCCGACTTTCTTGGCTTTAGGAAAACGCTGGGTGAGCGTGTTCACGGCCACGTGGGGCATGTGCAGCAGCGGCACGTCGCCCGCCGCCGCGGCCAATTCCTTGTAGAAATAGTGGGCCGTGTTGCACACGATGACGATGAAGTCAGGGTGCAGACTCGCCTGCTGTTTGATGTCCGCCAGCAGCGGGGGCAGGAAGTTGGACTGGCTGTGGTCCAGAATGTAAGCCGTCCGATCGGGCACGGTGGCGTGGTTGACTAAGATATAGTTCAAGTAATCCTGGTCGCGGTGAGCCGGGGTGCGGGCGTTGAGCAGCCGCACGTAACTCTCCGTGGCCGGGGTGCCCATGCCGCCAATCACAGTGAAGAAGTGCTCCATCTACTTGGTCTCTCCCTTCGCAGCCGGCAGTTCGGCAATCACTTGGTGCACGATGGCCATGTCGGTGGGATACGGGGTATCCACGCCCCGGACTTTCTGGTAAGGATCGGCACCCTTCCCAGCAACAACGACAATGTCCCCGGGCTGAGAGTCCAGGATCGCGTCGTGGATGGCCTTGGGCCGATCGAGTTCGATCTTGACCCGCACCTGTTCGTGGTCGATGCCCCGGTTGATTTCGGCGGCGATATCCGCCGGGTCTTCGAAGCCGGGGTCGTCGGTGGTGAGAAAGACGTCGCTGGCATACTGGTTCAGCACCCGGGCAAAGTCCGCCCGACGGGATACCCCTTTATCTCCGGGGGCGCCCAATACAACGATGATCCGGGGCCGCTTGTACTGGCGGATCAGGAAGGACAGCAGGGCGTGCATACTGCCGTAATTGTGGGCGTAGTCCACGTAGACCGCCCCGTGGCCCGGCGCCAGCGCTGATTCCATGCGGCCGGGAATGGTCACATTTCTCAACCCGGTCTGGGTCTCGTACGTATCCGCGCCGGCCAGCAGCGAGCCGATGATGGCGGCGGTGGCGTTGGCTTCGTTGTAATCCCCGACCAGCTTCAGCTGGTAATCGCCGTGGACCGCGAAGGCAATGGCCTTGGGGGTCACGGGCGTGAAGGTGAAGCGGGACTCGAACAGATCCGCTTCGTGGCTCTCCATGCGGAAGTCGATGGGAATATTGTGCGGCTCCTGGTAGCTGGCGCTGGCGAAGAGGAAGATGCTGTCGGGGTCGGTGGTCGTCGTCGCGGCAGCGTACACCTCAGGGAAGTGGTCGGTCTCCGCGTTGATCACACAGACCCGGGAATTGACCAGCAGCTGCAGCTTGCAGTGCAGGTAATTGGCGAAGTTCGGGTGCTCGTTGGGGCCGATGTGGTCCGGCGTGATATTCAGGAAGAAACCGACGTCGTACGTCAGGCCGAAGACCCGGGACTTGAGGTAGGCCTGGGAAGACACCTCCATCACCAAGTGGGTCATGCCGTTGTTCACGGCTGTCCGCATGTCGTGGAAGAGATCCAGCGATTCGGGGGTGGTCAGGTCCGACTTGAAGCGCTGGTCAGGCTTGGGTCCGACGACCCGGTCAATCGTGGAGAACAGGGCGGTCTTGCCGCCGTTCATCTCGTCCAGGATGGCCTTCGTGAAGTAGGCCGACGTGGTCTTGCCCTTGGTCCCGGTGTACGCAATGATGAACAGCTCGTCTTGGGGGTAGTTATAGTAAGCGGCCGCCAGCAGGGCCATGGCCTTCTGCACGTTGCGCACGATGAACGCGTTCATGCCCTTGCCTTCTGGATACGGCTGCTCCGCCACATAGGTGATGGCGCCCTTGTCCTTGGCCATCGTCAAGTAGATCGTACGGAAGTTTTCGCCTTTGCAGAAAAACAAGCCGTTGGGCTGGACCTTGCGCGAATCGTACGACACGCTGGTCATCACGGTATCCATGTCGCCTTGAATGGCACTGCTCTTCAGCAGGTGGTGTTCTTTCAGAATCAACATACATGCGTTCAACGATAAAGCCATTGGAAAAAAGCCCCTATTCTTTGCCGATTAAAGTCTTCCCTGGCGGCGTTGCGCCGGGTCAAAGCACCTTTCATTATACCATATCAGTTTGGCCGGGCAGCCACTGGTAGCCGTAAGCTGGAATCGGTACGGTGGCGACATGCTGGCGCAGAAAGGCCGCCTGGTCCACGGTCAGGTCATCGGTATGGAGCTGGCGAATATCCGCCAGGATCTGGATCTCGTTGGGATTGAAGACCAAGATCGCGTCCTGGGCCGGCCGGTCGCCGGCGGCAGGCAGGTGCCGCCAGATACCGCCCCAGCGGTAGCCGTAAAACGGAATGAAACTGGCGGTATTGGCCAGCGCCGGATCCGTCCGCCGCCGCTGCAAAGCGGTGGTGAAAATGCCCTGAACGTCCGTGTTTTCGTGTCCCCACGGGAAGAAGCGGCGGTTGTCCGGATCCTTGCCGCCGGTGACGCCGACCTCGTCGCCGTAATAGATACAGGGCACCCCGGGGGTGGCGAGGAAAATATTCAAGAGCAGCGCCAGTTTTCTCACATCCCCGCCCATGGCGGTCAAGATGCGCTCCGTATCGTGGGTGCCGATGTTATTGAAGTTGTTCTGGAACACGGTGCGGGGGTAATGCTCCTGGATGGTCAGGCTGTACTGCACAAAGTCGTCCACCGAAGCCTTGCCGTTAAGCAGCTCGACCAGGAGGTTGCGCAGCGGATAGTTCATCACGGCCTGGAGCATCCCGCCTTCTAAGTAATGGTGCCGCTGCCCGTACGCGACCTTGTTCGACGCATCTTCCCAGACCTCGCCGATGAGGACCCGGTCAGGATACTGATCCACCGCCTGGCGGATCTGGGCGATGAAGCTGTCGCGCAGCTCGTCGGCCACATCCAGCCGCCAGCCGTCGACCCCGCGCTTGGTCCAGCGGTCGATGATGCCATTGTCGGTCCCGGCAATATAATGATGGAAGCTGGCCGAATCCTTATTGATCGCCGGCAGGTCGGACACACCCCACCACGCATCGTACTTGCTGGGATACTGGGTGAACGTGAACCAGTCGTAATACGGACTCTCCTGGCTGTCCGCCGCCCCGTTGCGCGGTTCATAAGTATGGTACAGATCGAAGTACCGGCTGTCGGCCCCAACGTGGTTGAACACGCCGTCTAAGATGACGTGCATGCCGGCACTGTGGACGGCGGTGAGAAAATGGTCGAAGTCCGCCAGGCTGCCCAGCATACTGTCGATCTGCTCATAGTCCGCCGTGTCGTAGCGGTGGTTGCTGCGGGCGGCGAAGATGGGGCTGAGGAACAGCGCCGTCACGCCCAGCTGCTTCAGGTACGGCAGCTTTTGCTCGATGCCCAAGAGGTTGCCACCATAGAAATCCCAGCGGACGATCTCCCCGTTGGCATCCTTGACGTAATACGGCAGATCCTGGTGGGTGCCGTAGAGGAAGCTGTTGGGCTTCGGATGGTTAACGTGGCCATCGGCGTTGCCGTTGTTGAAGCGGTCCACGAAGATGTGGTAGAAAATGGCGTTCTTGTACCAATCCGGCAGCGTTTCTTCCTTCGCCAGCACGGTCAGCTGGTAGAAATTCGTGTTGCCGTCCCGGCCCGCCACACCGGTCCCGCCGAATGTCTTGCTCTTCGGAGCGTAGTAAATGACCTGGCCGCCGGGATCCGTGGCAATCACGAAACGGTAGAAATACAAGCCGGCACTGGGCGGCGTCAAATGGCCGGTATACCAGCCCTGACCCTCGGCCTGCATGTGGACCCGCTGGGAATCCTCGGCCTGCTGGCCATCGGGAAAAATCTCCACCGCGACATTTTGGACGGCCACATCAGTCACTTGAATCCGCAACGTCAGCGTGGTCCCGGCAACGATCGCCCCCACGGCATCCCGGCAATCGCGGTTGAATGAATTATAGAAAATCATGGTGTTCTCCTTTACGTTAGCTGGATAATTGCACCCATTATAACGTATTCTCTCGGCACCGCGCCGCCGACTCACTGAACGCTACCATTTCGCAACCAGAAAATGGTGACGCCCCAGACCGGGCCGCTACGGTATACTGAAGGTGAACGTAGAAAGGGCGAGGGCCAATGAAACTGGATATAACGGCGTTGCAAAAAGAAGTCTATGCCAATAAAGTGGCACATCACTTCAATACCACGGATACGAATTTCGAGCTCCTGCTGATGCATGGCGAAATGACCGAATTATTCCACGCTATTTTGAACAAAGACCAGACAAATGTCCAAGAAGAAATGGCCGACGTGGCCATCTATCTGCTGGGCTTGGCAGAAATCATGCACGTCGACCTGGGGCAAGCCATCGTGGATAAACTGGCCATTGATGAGCAGCGGGTCTACACCGCCGACGGCCGCAAGCACTTGAAAGGACAAGAATAATGCGTTTTTCACAACTCGACCTCGCCACCCTCAGCCAGTACCAGCGCACCACCCTGCTCTTCCGCTACCCAGATGACGGCCAGCCCGGCGACGTTATCTTCTTAGCCGGCAGCCGGATGGCCCTTACCCTCCGGCTGCCCGCCGCGGTGGCCTTGTACCAAGCCGGACGCGCACCGTACCTGCTGATCTCCGGCGGCCGCCGCTGGCGGAACCAGCCCCGCGGGGAAGCGGCCGCGTTGGGGGCTGCGGCCGAGGCCCAAGGGGTGCCTGCCGAGGCCCTCTTGCTGGAGAATAAAGCGCAGTATACGCTGCAAAACGTCCAATTCTCCAAGACCCTGCTGGACCAAACACTGGGCTTGGACCACATCCACCGGATCATCTTGGTGACCAACAACTACCACATGAACCGGTTGTACCACATGATGGCAAGTCAGCTGCCGGCGCACATTCAGTACAGCTTCCACGGCACCACTGACGACGCAACCAAGGCAGACAACTGGTACCGCTCCGACCTGGGCAAGCGCCACGTCCACCACGAGCTGGCCAGCCTGCAGACGGCGATCAAGAAGGGGCAAGTGCGGGACTATGACGTGCCGATGGATGTGTTGAGAAAGTATTAGCGGTGAGGGTGAAGGCGTAGTTGTCTTGCCCTGGCCCGGGTGACTAGGGGCCGCGCAGATTGGGAGGCAGGTTAGTTTCTGGCGTTGGCCCGGGTGACTCCGGGCTACGCGGGGGCTGGAACGTGGTGGGCACGGCTTTGAGCCTTTTGGCAAAGAGCGCCAAAA
>NZ_KI271595.1:29755-29984 GCF_000469325.1 Schleiferilactobacillus shenzhenensis LY-73
TGGAGACTGGAACAGTCTCGCTCAACACGAGTTCCTGGCAGCCTCCCCCGCGTGCATTGGAGCAGTCGCCCGCAAGTAAAGTGTGAGCGGCCACCTCTGGCGATTATGTCCTGGCACCAAAAATTTTACGATCGAGCAGGATGTAGGCGATTTGGGCCCGGAGGCTGGCGGGCGTCAGTGGCCAGATTGGTCTTAGCGGTCGGTTTTTGACCGCTTAGACCAAGGCCAG
>NZ_KI271595.1:30093-39133 GCF_000469325.1 Schleiferilactobacillus shenzhenensis LY-73
CTCCCGTGCCACAAGGCGGACGCGCGCAGCGCAACGCCGTATCGGCCCAAATCGCCGGGTCTTGCGAACCATATCTTGTATACACAAAAAGCGCAAAGCCGCGAATGGCTTTGCGCTTTTCTGCCTGAATTGCCCAACGCGGAGAATCAGTTCACCAGCTGGTCCCGGGTCAGGTGCCAGATGTCGTCGCCGTAGCGGGCGATGGTCAGGTCGGAGGAGAATTGACCGGACTTGGCGATGTTGATCGCCGCCATCTGGTACCACCGCTCCGGGTCTTGGTACAGCCCGGTGATGCGGTCCTGGGCCTTGGCGTAACTCTCGTAGTCCGCTAAGACGTAGTACTCGTCGTTGTATTGCAGCAGGGAATTGTAGATGTCCCGCCCTTCCCGGCCGATGTTCGGAATCGTGCCGTCGATGAGGGCGTTGACCACTTTCTGCAAATGCTTGTCGCCGTCGAAGATGGCTTGGGACGAGTAGTTCGTGTACGCCTGGACTTGGGCGGCGGTCATGCCGAAGATGACGATGTTGTCTTGACCCACGGCATCGGCGATCTCGATGTTGGCCCCGTCCATGGTGGCCAGGGTAATGGCCCCGTTCGCCATCAGCTTCATGTTGCTGGTGCCGGAGGCTTCCTTGCCGGCGAGAGAAATCTGCTCGGAGACGTCGGCGGCGGGAATGATGTCCTCGGCTTCGGACACGCCGTAGTTCGGCACGAAGACGATGCGCAGCTGGTCGCCCACATCGGGATCGTTGTTGATCAGGTTGGCCAGTTCGTTGATCATCTTGATGATTTCTTTGGCGTAGTAGTAACTCGGGGCGGCCTTGGCGCCGAAGATATGCACCCGGGGGACGGCCAGGTCCTTGCCGGCCTTGATCTGCTGGTACTCGTCGATGATGTACAGCGCATGCAGCAGCTGCCGTTTGTAGGCGTGGAGCCGTTTGATCTGAACATCGAACAGAGCGTGGTCCGGGTCCACGGCGATATTGAGGTGGGTGCGGATCCGTTTAGCCAACGCGCGCTTATTTTTCACCTTGACCTCGCGCAGTTTCTTCAAGAACGTCGGGTCGTTGGCAAAGGACTGGACGCCGATGATGTCCAGCGGGCGGTGCTTCCAATCGCCGTTGACATCCGAATCCAGCAGCTTGGTCAGCGGCGGATTGGCGATTTGGATCCAGCGGCGCATGGTGACGCCGTTGGTCTTGTTATTGAACTTCTCCGGATAGATCCGGTACAGGTCCTTCAGCACATCGGTCTCCAAGAGCTCCGTGTGCAGCTTGGCGACTCCGTTCACAGAATGACTGCCGATGACAGCCAGGTACGCCATGCGCACAGTCCCGTTGCCCAGGGGTGCGCAGCGGTTGACGCGGTCATCGCCGTAGACCGGTACCTGCATCGCCCGGAAGCGGCGGTCGATTTCTTGAATAATCTGGTAGATCCGGGGAACGGTCTGGGCGACCATGTCTTCCGGCCAGGTCTCCAGCGATTCGGCCAAGAGCGTGTGGTTGGTGTAGGACATGACCTTCGTGGTCAGGGCCCAGGCCTGGTCCCAGCTCATGAACTCTTCGTCCATGAGGATGCGCATCAGTTCCGGGATGGCCATTGCCGGATGGGTGTCGTTGATGTGGATGGCGACAGTCAAGTCCATGTGGTTCAAGTTGCGGTGGTGCTTGCGGTAGTGGCGGACGATGCTTTGCACCCCGGCCGATACCAGGAAGTATTCTTGCTTCAACCGCAGGAGCCGGCCGGCGTAATTGGAGTCATCCGGATACAGAATTTCGGTGATTTCGTTGACGTTCTGCTTTTCTTGCAGTGTGTAAGTCCGGCTGGGATCAGTGGGCAGTTCGGCACTCCAGAGGCGGAAGGTGTTGACCGTATGGTTATGGTAGCCGACAATGCCCGTATCATAGGGCACCGCCAGCACGTCGGTGGTGTTCTCGTAGTGCGGCACCAGCCGGCCGAAGACGTCTTCGGCCATCCAGACGTTGCCGCCGAAGCGGACCAGACAGGCGCGGTTCTCCCGCCGGACTTCCCAGGCGTTGCCCCCGCGCAGCCAGTCGTCCGGCATCTCGACTTGGAAGCCATTCTCGAAAGTCTGGCGGAACAAGCCGTACTGGTAGCGAATGCCATTGCCGTTCAAGGCCATGTGCAGCGCCGCAGCGCTGTCCAGAAAGGCAGAGCCCAAGCGGCCTAGACCGCCGTTGCCCAAGCCCGGATCGGGTTCGGCATCGACGATTTTCTCCACGTCCAGCCCCATTTCCAGCAAGCCGGTCATCACGACATCGGACAAACCCAGGTTCAACAGGTTCGTTTGCAGCATGCGGCCCGGCAAAAACTCGATGGCGAAGTAATAGGCTTCCTTGACCCGGTCATTTTCGTACCGCTGCCGGGTCTCTTTGAGATTCGGCGCGTACATTTCCCGCAATAAGTAAGCCAGCGCGGTGAACTGCTGGTGGGCATCGGAGTCCTTGATGTCTTCGGCGTACAGCCGGAGGATCATATCCTTAAAATCTTGTTTAAATTCATCAACTGTTAATGTGGCCAAAAGTAACCCCCCAATATAGCAAGCGCCGGCCACGATTGTGGTGGTCGGCGCGCGGTGGCAATATCATTTTTGCATCAGAAGCGAATTGTACAAGTCAATGTACTGTTGTGACGCATTGGTCCAAGAGAAGTTCTCCGCCATCGCATTCTGCTGCAGCTGAGCGTAGCTCTTGGGCTTGTTGATGAAGACATCATACGCGTATTTCAGCATATCTTCCAGTACATCCGGCCGGTAGTCGTCGAAGGAGAAACCAGTCCCCTCCCCGGTATATTCATTGAAGGGCTGCACGGAATCCCGCAGTCCGCCGGTAGCGTGAACGATGGGAATCGTCCCGTAGCGCATGGCCATCATCTGGGCCAGCCCCGACGGTTCGGTAGCCGAAGGCATCAAGAAGTAATCCCCGCCGGCATACATTTGCTGGGCGAGTTTGGCATCGAAGCGGATCTGGGCAGAAAAGGCACCCGGATACCGGTACGACACGCGTTTGAAGGCTTCTTCCAAGTCGTAATCCCCAGTGCCAAGAATGATGAACTGGCAGTTGTGCTCCAACTGGAAGCGGTCAACGACGTCCACGAGCAGGTCGGCGCCCTTTTGCCGGGTCAGCCGGGAGACCATGACGAAGAGCGGTTCGTCCGTTTGCGGCAGACCGACTTCTTTTTGCAGCGCCCGCTTATCCTGTTTCTTCCCGCTTAAATCAGCCGCCGTGTAGTGGGCGGGGATGTTGGCATCCGTAGCCGGATCGTAAAGCTCCGTGTCAATCCCGTTGAGGATGCCGGACAGCTTCCAGGCATTCCAGCGGAGCACGCCGTCGAGGCCGTGGCCAAAGTTCGGCGTCTTGATTTCTTCCGCATAGGACGGCGACACCGTGTTCACGCGGTCGGCAAAGTTGATACCGCCCATGAGCAGGTTAACGCCGCCGTTCTGGTTGAAGCCCATGGCGTTGAAGTACTGGCGGCCAATGGCAAAAACGGAGTCCAAAATGACCGGATCATACTGGCCCTGGAACTCGATGTTGTGGATGGTCAAAACCGTGCGGATGTTACGCAACGGTTCGATCCAGCTGAACTTGTCGTGGAGCAGGACCGGAATGAAGGCGGTCTGCCAATCGTTGACGTGGATAACGTTGGGAATGAAATCGACGAACTGCAGCATCTGCAGCACCGCCATGTCAAAGAAGCCGAAGCGTTCGCCATCATCCCAGTACCCGTACAACCCGTCGCGGCCGAAGTACTGAAGGTTGTCGATGAAGTAGTACTGGACCTCGCCCAGTTTCAGGGTGAGGATGCCGCAGTACTTGTCTTGCCAGCCGACGCGGACGGTGATACTGCCCAGAAACTGCAACTGGCGCTGGTATTCAGCAGGCATGAGGTTACTGTAATACGGCAAAACGACGCGAATATCTACGCCGTGTTTGGCCAAGGCCTTAGGCAAGGCATAGGCCACGTCACCCAGGCCGCCGGTCTTGAAAAACGGCGCCCCTTCACTGGCGGCAAACAGCACTTTTTCTGGTGCCGGCGAATTGGCTGGTGCCGCAGCTGCGGTCACTGGCCGAGCGTCCTGATCCGGCCGTGTCTCCGGCGCTGCCGGCCGCTTGTCCCGGGCCAGCTTCGGGTCCGCCGAAATCGGTGCAGCCGGAGCTTTGGCCGTTGTCCGGCCAGGAATCGGAAAACGTCTTTGTGTCCGTTTCTGAGTCACGATTGCAGCACCTCTTCCGCGGCACTTTGGTCCAGAATGGTGGTGCCTTTCTTCAATACGATCGGAGCTTCAGCGGTACCGACGAGTTGGACATCAGGGCCGACGACGCAGCCCTTGTCCATGATCACGTACTCGACGTGGGCGCCGTTACCGATGCGCGAGCCCTGCATCACGATGCTGTGCAGGACTTGGGCGTCGTGGTCCACGTAGACGTTGCGGAACAGGACGCTATCCCGCAGCTTGCCGTAGACCCGGCCGCCAGTCCCCAGCAAGGAACTGAGCACGTCGGCTTCGGGCGCGAAGTACGTGGGCGCCTCGTTCTTGTTCTTGGTGTAGATGGCCCGCTGGCTGAACAGCAGGGAGTGGAACTTTTCTTCGTCCAGCATGTCCATATTGGCTTGGAAGTAGCTGGGAATGTCGTGGACGGTGGCGCAGTAGCCGGTGTATTCGAAGGCGTTGGCCTGGGCGGTGGTGATCTCTTGGTGGATCAGCTCGGGCAGGCGAATGAACTTGCCGGAATTCTGCACCCGGCTGAGCAGTTCGATCAGGTAATCCGTCCGGGTCAGGTACATCTGCATACTGATGGGCTTGGTGTGGTTCGACTTTCTCTCGGCCACATCCTTGCTGGCCGCGAAGTCCGTGACCTCATTGTCCGCGTCCAGCACGAAGGCTTCCTGCTCCGGATTGGCACTGGCCGTGGGCACACTGCGGTACACGGCGGTAATGGGGTTAGGCGATGCTTGGTGGAAGTGGAGCAGCGCACTGACGTCAATGTTCGAGACGTTGCGGGCGCCGGTGATGAAGACGTACTCGCTCTTCGACTTGATCAGGAAGGTCAAGTAGTTGTCGTAGTAGCGGTGCACGTTCGCCGGGTCGTCGTAGTCCCGGGTGGCGACGTAGGGGAAGGTGAAGACGCCGCCGGTAATCGTGTCTAGATCCCAAGCTTGGCCGGAGCGGACGTGGTCTTCCACACTGCGGGACGACTTGGGGAGAAAGATGCCGACGGTGCGGATGTCGGCGTTGCTGATGGCAGAAAGCGGGAAGTCGACCAGCCGGTAGCGGCCAGCGAAGGGCATGGTGCCCACCGGCCGTTCGTCCGTCAGCGGTGCCAGCGCCGCGCTGGGTTCATTCAAGTCAATGATGGCGCACATATCTTGTTTACGCATGTTAGTCGTCCTCCTCCATTCTGCCCAGTACTTCTTGGAAACCAACCACGGCGATGTCGTCCGGGGTGCCGACGACTTGGCCGCCGTCCCCGATGACGGCGCGTTCGCCGACGATGGCGTGATCAATGAGTACATTCTTGCCGATGACGGCGTTGGGCATGATCATACTGTCGCGAATAACGGAACCGGTGCCCACCTTGACGTTTTGGGAGAGGATCGAGTGGTCGACCTCGCCGGCCACGTAGCAGCCGTCGACGATCATCGACCGGTGGACCTTGGCGGTACTGGTCACAAACATGGGCGGCAGGGCATCGTTACGGGAATAGATGCGCCAGCTGCGGTCGTCGATATCCAGCGGATTGTCCGGCTCCAGGAATTCCATGTTGGCCTGCCAGAGACTCTGAATGGTCCCCACATCTTTCCAGTAGCCGTGGAAGGCATACGCATAAGTGGGCTCGTTGTGGCTCAAGTACGCCGGAATGACGTCTTTACCGAAGTCCTCCATGCGGCCGTCGGTGCTGTAACTATCCACCAGGTATTTCTTCAAGGTCTGCCAATTGAAGATGTAAATGCCCATACTGGCCAAGTTGCTCTTGGGGTGCTTGGGCTTTTCTTCAAACTGAATGATCCGGTTGGTCTCGTCCGTGTTCATAATGCCGAAGCGGGTCGCTTCCTGCATCGTGACGGGCAGCACGCCCACGGTCAAAGACGCGTGCTGGGCCTTGTGATACGCCAGCATGGCCTCGTAGTCCATCTTGTAAATGTGGTCCCCCGAAAGGATCAGCACGTACTTGGGCGAGTAAAGATCGATGTAGGCAATATTTTGATAAATGGCGTGGGCGGTCCCTAAGAACCACTTTTCGCCTTCACTTGAGGCATACGGCTGGAGCACCGTGACCCCGGCGTTCTTTTCTGCCAGTCCCCAGCTGGCCCCATTTTGAATATGGGCATTCAGTTCCAAAGGCTGGTACTGGGTCACCACCCCGACGGTATTAACGCCGGAATTCGAACAATTGCTCAAGGCAAAGTCGATGATCCGGTAGCGCCCGCCAAACGGTACCGCGGGCTTCGCCGTGAACCGGGTCAGTTTCCCCAGCCGCGTGCCTTGCCCGCCGGCAAGAATCATCGCAAGCATTTCTGTACTCATTGATTGCGGAAGTTAAACTTCCTTCTCTCCCTTCGTTCCATTACTCCGTGGTGCGGCAGCGGTCGCTGGCGTGATGCGGACCGGCTTCAAAATCAAGGCACTCATGGCCGGTAAGATCACGTTGACGGCGTCCGGTTCCCCTTTGTAGGCTTCGCCGATGGTCATCAGCTTAGTCTGCGGCGTAGTCCACGTACCGCCATATTTTTTCATTTCAGTGTTCAATAATTCGGTATATTCCCCTGCGAACGGCACCGGTACCCGGTACGGCGATTTCTGGATCGGCTCCAAGTTGAAGACGAAGACGAGAAAGTCAGCCGGATCCTGGCTGCGGCGAACAAAACTAATTGTCCCGCTCTGGGGATCATCAGCGTTCGTAATCTGAATCCCCTGGGGCTCGTGGTCCAGCTGCCAGAACGCCGGATCACCCAGGTACAAATGGTTCAGGTGGGCGGTGAAGTCTTGCATGGCGTGGTTCATGGGATCTTGCAGGTCGCGCCATTCCAGTTGGCTCCAGAAGCGCCATTCCAGGAACTGGCCCCACTCGCTGCCCATGAACAGTAATTTCTTCCCCGGATGGGCCATCAGCCAGACGAACATGGTGCGCAGGTTCGCGAACTGATTGTAGCGGTCGCCGGGCATCTTGTGCATCAACGATTTCTTCCCGTGGACGACTTCATCGTGAGAAAACGGGAGGATGAATTGTTCGTCGTTCATGTACATGAAACTAAAGGTGAGCAGATTCATGTGGTCCCGCCGGTACAGCGGGTCCATCTCGAAGAACTTGAGGGTATCGTTCATCCAGCCCATGTTCCACTTGTAGTTGAACCCTAAGCCGCCGGTGTTCACCGGCCCGGTGACGTGCGGAAAGGCGCTGGCTTCCTCGGCAATCATCAAGACATCCGGATGGAACTTGAAAATCTCGGTGTTCAGCTTCCGAATGAAGGCCAGGCCTTCGAGGTTGCTGTTGTTGCCGTACTTGTTGAGGGTACCTTCCTTGCCGGCATCGTAATCCAGATACAGCATGTTCGAGACCGCGTCTACCCGGATACCGTCCAGGTGGCACTCCCGCAGCCAGTACTGGGCGCTGGAGATCAGGAAGCTTTGCACCTGGGCCTTGCCCAGATCGAAGTTCCAGGTGCCCCAGCGGACGTTGTTGGCCCGGTTGGGATCGGCGTACTCGTAAGTGGGCGTGCCGTCGTACATGGCCAAGGCATCCATGTTGCGGATGAAGTGGCCGGGTACCCAGTCCATGATGACACCGATGTTGGCTTGGTGGAACTTGTCCACCATGGTGAGAAATTCCACCAGAGAGCCAAACCGGCTGGTGGGTGCAAAATACCCCATCAGCTGATAGCCCCAGGAGGCGTCCAGCAAGTGTTCCATCAGCGGCATGAATTCCACGTGGGTGTACCCCAGCTGGTGCAAGTATGGAATCATTCGGTCAGCCAGTTCGGGATAGGTCAGGTACGTCCCATCCTCGTGCCGCTGCCAAGAACCGAAATGAACCTCGTAGATATTGAGCGGCTCATGATACGGTTTGGTCGCCCGGCGCTGGGTCAGCCAAGTATCGTCATGCCACTGAAAGTCCGGTCGATCCAGCACGATGGCCGCATCGCCGGGTTTATGTTCATACCCGAGCGCGTACGGATCGATCTTCACGGCCTCCTGCCCGTCGGCCTGGGTAACGACCACTTTGTACAGGTCATTGATTTGACACTGGTCGGTCTCCCCGACCCACCAGCCGGTCTTTTTCAGACGCTGCAGTGTCAGTGTGGGTGACCAATCAGTCCATTCACCCATGATCGCCACACCCTGCGCATGGGGTGCCCAGACGGTAAAGCGGAAGGTCGGCTGATCGGCCTGGACCCGCCGA
Source organism: Schleiferilactobacillus shenzhenensis LY-73 (assembly GCF_000469325.1). Classification (GTDB taxonomy): domain Bacteria; phylum Bacillota; class Bacilli; order Lactobacillales; family Lactobacillaceae; genus Schleiferilactobacillus; species Schleiferilactobacillus shenzhenensis. The sequence continues at coordinate 38,518 of NZ_KI271595.1, forward strand.
CAGCCTAAGACCTCATAGCTTTGGTAATACGTGCCGGTGTTGAAGAGATACGCACGTTTTTCTAATTCCGACAGATTTGATTGCACACCGCCCATCCTTTCTCCATGCTCATTACAGCACAGCTTGTTCAGCGCGAGAAGTCAATTTTCATCCCTTGTTATGTTCCCAATTTCAATTATACAAAGAAAGCCGGGGGAACGTGTGGGAAACGGCTTATCAATTTTGGTACGTACCAATATGCTGTGTTCTGGTTGGGTCGCAAACGGGAAGTTTTCCCACTTGAATAAATTCCCACCGGTATGGGGGGCGTCAATTTGGGCAAAAACATTTGTCCGGATGCATGAGCAGCCCAGAATGGGGGACGCGTACCAATTAAGTGTAACAAACTGGACTGGGTGTTGTGAAGAAATCGGCATATGGGTGGCTGTTTTCCGCTGCACCGGGGGACTATGGACTGCGCAGGTTGGGAGGCAGGTTAGTTTCTGGTGTTGACCCGGGTGACTCCGGGCTCCGCAGATTGGGGGCTGGAACGCCGTGGGCACGTGACAAAACTTGCCTGGACGCCGTGCCAAAGCTCCGCAAGCTCCGGCAAAACGGGCGGCGACGCGCAGCTAGT
>NZ_KI271595.1:39267-39585 GCF_000469325.1 Schleiferilactobacillus shenzhenensis LY-73
GACATCCAAGTTTTGTCACGGCGCCAATTTCACGGCCGAGCCCCATCTGCTACGCCCTCCGTCACCCTACATTCTCCGAGACTGAAAATGTCTCGCGCGTCCCGAAATTCTGGCAGCTTCCTCCCGGAACTTCAGGCAATCGCGTGTAAATACAAAGTGCGGACGGCACCTCTGGCGAATGTGTCCTGGTACCAAGAATCTCACGATTTGAACAGGATGTAGGCGATTTGGGCCCGGAGGCTGGCGGGCGTCAGTGGCCACGTTGGTCTTAGCGGTCGGTTTTTGACCGCTTAGACCAAGGCCAGACTTTGAGACTTT
>NZ_KI271595.1:39667-43136 GCF_000469325.1 Schleiferilactobacillus shenzhenensis LY-73
CGCGAAACTTCCCTGGCACAAAAAAACTGGAACGGCGATTATTAGCCCCGTGATAAACGGAGCGACGATCGTTGTTCCAGCTTCTGGCTGTTTCTATTTCCTGAAAAAATATACCGAATATTGAAATACAGGGCCTGCAACTAAAACAGCTGACCCAGCCACCGGAGGAAGCGTTCAAAGAAGTTCAGCTTGGCGACACTCTTGGTGGGGGCTAAAGAAATCTCCTGGCTGTCGTTCTGCGGCAGATAGCCCAGGGTATCCTTGGTCAGTGTCGTGCTCGCTGTCGGCCGGCCCTTGACCACTGGGGCACTTAACGCAGCGGTCTTGGGCAAGGCCCGGACCGGCGTGACGACTTGGCCTTGGTAGGCCCACCCGACCACGGATTTGGTCAACTGCAAGGTGGTACTGGCCTGCTTGCCGTCGGTCACCTTGACCTTCTGTTTGGCGGTATTTTCCCGGTTCAGCGTCACCGGCCGCCAGGCTTGGTTGACGGCCCGCAGCAGAGCGGCGGTCTGAACGAAGCGCTTCGTATCGTCGGTCTCTGCCCCGTTAGCGTGGAGCAGCACACTCACTAGCCGGCGGTTCTGCCAGGGCATCGTGGCGACGAGACATTGCCCCGCCAGATCGGACGTCCCCGTTTTCAAGCCGTCCACCGGCAAGTCGCTTTGGGCCAGGCTGTTGCCGGTCAGCAAAGCGTTCCAGTTCGTCATGGCGTAGGTCTGGCTGGCGGTCACCGCGAAGTTCTTGTGCACCACTTGCGTATCTTGCAATACATCCGGATAAGTTTGCAGCAAGTGGCGGACGACCACGCCAATATCCGCCGCGCTCATTTTATTTTCCCCGTCGGCCGGGGTGCCGTGCACGCGCATACTCTCCGGCAACAGACTGTTATTCAAGCCGCTGGTGGTGTACAGCGTGGCATCGCGAATCCCCAAGGTCGTTAAGTGCTCCTGCATTTCTTTAATGAAGGCTTGCTGGGAACCTGCCAACCGGTTGGCTAAGAGCATCACCGCCACGTTGGCCGAATAGATCCAGCCGGCATCGTACAGTTCCTTGACCGTGTAGGATTTCTCGGCCAACGGTACGTTGGAGAGATTGGTGTCCTTGCTCAGCTTGACCTCAGCAGCCGTAGGCGTGGCGGTGTCCGTCCAGGACAAGCGGCCATGGGCCACGGCATCCCGGATCAGGTACAGACTGACGATCTTGGTCAGCGAGGCCAGCGGATGCGGGGTGGCGGCGTCCTTGGCCGCCAAGACCTTGCCGCTGGTCAGGTCAAAGACCACGCCGGCGGTACCGCCGACAGGAATCGTATTCGTGTTGACTGCTGCCTGGGCCGTGGGTGCACCAAAAATCAAGGCCAGGAGGCTGAGCCACACAAGGACCAGCCCGGCCCACGTTGTTTTACGCGGTTGCATGTTCGGGAGTGCCTGCTTTCTTCTTCTGAGTTTTTTCTGCGGCTTGGATGGCCGCCGGCTTGGCCACTTTCTTCCCGGGGGCTGCCGGTAAATAAATGACGAAACTGGTCATCTTGGCATCCGACGTGGCGTAGATGTAGCCGCCGTGCAGGGCGACGATGCTCTGGGCGATGGCCAAGCCAAGGCCGGAACCGCCCGTCTCCTGGGACCGGGATTCTTCCACGCGGTAGAAACGATCGAACAGGTGACTGAGGGAATCGTTGGGAATCTCGGCGCCGTCGTTGGAAACCTTGATGATCACCTCGTTGCCCACCTGCTGCGCCGTCAGCCAAATATGGGTGGCGCCCTGGCCGTACTTCAAGCCGTTCACCAGCAGGTTATTGAACACCCGGACAAGTTTCTCCGGATCCGCTGTCATCACCAGCGGACTGGGCGTGGTGCGCACATCAATGTCGATGTGTTTCTTCTCTGCTTCCAGTTCGAAGCTGGCCGCCAGCTGTTCCAGCAGATTGGTCAGAGAGAACTCGGTGGTGTTCAGCCGCGTGCCGTTTTGGCGCACTTTGGTGTACTCGAACAGGTCGTCCACCAGCACTTTCATCTGCTTGGACTTCACGTAGGCCGTGTGACTGAACTTCAGCAGCTCTTCTTCGGAATGGTACTGCCGGTCTTCAATCAGCCCCAGGTAGCCAATGATCGACGTCAGCGGCGTACGAATATCGTGGCTGACGTTAGAAATCAGCTCATCCTTCGACTTTTCAATCTGGCGTTCCTCGTCCATTGACTGCACAGTGGAGTCCACCAAGGCGTTGATGGAATCGATCACTTTCTGCAAGTCGGTCTTGACGAGAAACGGAATGCGGTGGCCCAGGTGACCGTCGGCGATGTAGTGCAGCTCAGCGATCACGTGGCGCATCTGGATCTGGTGGTACCGGCGAATCAGGCGCCACCAGACGACAATAGCGTCGAAGATAATCATGAGAAAGATGAACAGCCACTGCCAGCTCCACAGCTGCAGCGTATTGTTCTGGTTCAAGCCAATCTTCAAGAGCCAGATCCCATCCTGCACCTGGGGCGAGCGGTTGAGCACCTGGGTAATCAGGACCAGCACGGCGAAGTTGAGCAAGACCATGATGACCACCGTGACGATACCTTCGATGATCAGCTCGCTCTTCTCCCGGCCAGTCAGTTTAACTTTTTTCTGAATCATGACGCCTCGACCTTGTAGCCGACACCCCACACGGTCTGGATGACTTTCTCCCCGCCCGTGGCGGCCTCGATCTTATCCCGTAAGTGAGAAACGTGGACCATGACGGTCTTCGCGCTGACGATGGACTCCTGCTGCCAGACGCGCTCGAAGATCTCATCGGCGGAGAAAACCCGGTTGGGATGGCTAGCGAGCAGGTAGAGAATGCCGAACTCCAAGGCTGTCAGCTGAATGGTCTTGCCGTTCAGCGTCGTCACCTCATGGGAATCCTTATTGATGTTCAGCGGACCGACCGACAGCGTCTCCGGCGTCTCGTTGGTCACCTGACCTGAACTGCGCCGCAGCAAGGACTTGACCCGAGCCATCACTTCCAGCGGGTTGAAGGGCTTGGCAACGTAATCGTCGGCGCCGGTGATGAGGCCCTTGATTTTGTCCATGTCAGCGGTCTTGGCGCTGACCACGATGATCGGGATCTGGGAATCCTTACGCACTTCCTTGATCACGTCAATGCCGGACATGCTGGGCATCATAATGTCCAGGATCATCAAGGCAATATCCGGATTCGTAGCCAGCTTGGTCATGGCTTCCTTGCCGGAATACGCCACGACGCTTTCGTAGCCTTCATTTTTCACGTAGATGTTGAGCAGCTCCACGATTTCTTTATCATCGTCAACGATGAGAATCTTTTTGGCCATACATAACACTCCGTTCAACTAGAATTGCGGCGCGCGCTGCGACCGCCCGCGCCATCTAGGAACATGATACCAGAGATAGCTTAAGAATGTCTTTAGAGGCAGAGGGCGGAGGCCGACGGTTAGCGGCACCGGGCTGAGTGGCCTTAAGCCGGAAA
>NZ_KI271595.1:43229-66953 GCF_000469325.1 Schleiferilactobacillus shenzhenensis LY-73
TAGAAGCGTAGGGCCAAGGCCAAGCAAGGGAAAAACCCGGGCTTAGGTTTTACCCTTGCTTGGCCTTGGCCCCTAGCTTCTGGGCCGCGGAGCCCGTTTAGAGGGCGGAGGCAGACGATCAAGACGCCCCCGCCATCCCCGTCAACTGGTTCAGTCCGGCTTGCAACACCGGCAGCGTCAGCTTAGCTGCATTCCGGTCTTTTTCCGGCAGCTGAAGCAATGCGGTATATAGCCACAAGCCCAGTTTGACATAATCGTCCTGTTCCATGGCATACCGAATCTGGTCGAATTTGGTCAGCGCCTCCTGGTACTGATGGTCGTGGAGTAAGCCCCGTAAGACGTCTTGATAAGGCAGCGGCGGTTTATCCGCCGGAAAGATTACGGCGGCCTCCATCCCCTCTTCTTTCTTGCCCAAGATATAGCCCATGCTGCCGGCGATGCCTTTGATTTGGCGTAACAAGAAATCTGTTTCTTCAGCCATGCTGATCATCTCCTTTAATGACTCTATTGTACGGTATGGCGGGTGATCTCGTACTTGGACTGCTCATGTGGGACCGCTAATCTGGCAATTGAAGAATCGTTTGGCAAGGGCCAACAAAAAACCGCTCCAAAGCAATGCCCCGAGCGGTAGTAATAACAATAAAGGAACACCCCGGCTGGTGCGCAGTATGTCCAGAAGGTTATCGCCCTGCTGCGCCGAAGATGTCTATCCGCGCGATACTGCTTGCGGTCCGACGGGTTTCCTACCCGGCCAATGGGTCCCAATCAAACCCAGCACAATCACCGCCAGCGCGGCCAGCCACCACCCGGGGGCGCTGAGAAAGGCCTGACACACGCGGAGGGAAACCTGATCTAACCAGCCAAAGCGTAACTGACCGTGGGGCTTAGCCGGCGCGGCGACCAGCCCTAAGTGCTGCCCGATCGACTTGTCTCCCATGGCGGCGGCCATGGTCATCGTCTTGGTCAGACGTCCTTGAACGATGCGGCGATACGGCGTATCGTAGCCCCCCGAACAGCGCATCAGGGTGACCACCGGCTGCCCAGTGCGGGGCTGGGCCAGATACTGGATGGCGTGTTCATCGACGACTTGGTTAACGGTGGCCTTGTAAACATACACCCGCCGCCAATCCGTGAGGTAGATGGGTGCACCGGCTTGCACGCCGCTAATCGGGTTCAAGAGCATCTCTGCCCCCACCATATTGTGGCTGGACAGAATGAAATTGCCCTGGCCCATGCGCTCCTTGGCGTTATAGGTGGCCACGCCGTTCAGCAGATTGGTCTCGGTCATGCCGGCGAGCACGGGTTGATCCACAGCCACCGACGGAATACTGAGGACCCCGATGGCCCACTGGCGCCAACTGGCGTTGTACTGGACGCGTGCGGCCGTTAACTCACGGCTGCCCACAGAGCGCACATTCTCGGTCGTGTAGGCAGCGCGGGCCGCTTTTTTCTGGGCCTGCTGATGCATCTGGGCAAAGTCAGCGGCGGCTACCTGCGGCACTGGCACATTGGCTTGCAGAACCGTGTAGCCGCGCAGAGCCAGCACACCGAGCGCCAGCGCTAGCAAAAAAACCAAAGCGATAAGCCGGCCGAGATACTTACGCATTATCTTGCACCCTTTCCGTGGTGGCGCGAATAGGCACCGCGACTATAGCCGCCGCCCCGTTCGGCAATACTCGAGAGACTGGCCAACCGCGCTTGGGCCGCTTTCCTTTTCTTACGATGGCGCACAATCCACCAGATAATCAGCAGCAGCACGAGCAGCGCCAGGCCCATGAGGACCAGGTTCTGGTAGCTGAACAGATTCCGTTTGACCACGGGTAATTGCTCGGCCTGCTTCAACGGGATCCGTTTCCCCGTCACCAATAGCCGCCACGTATTGATACCCGGCGGCGTACAGGTCAGCAGAGTGACCAGGTCCTGATTTTCTTTCAGCCGGACCGCCTTAATATCTGACGGCCACACCGTCTGAATACTGTTCACTTGATAGGCCAGTTTCTTGCCCAGCACATGCAGGAAGAAAACATCCCCCCGCTTCAGGGTGTTGATGTCCGAAAACAGGACTTGGTTCTCCACGCCAGTGTGCCCGGTAATGATGCTGCGGGTGTTGGCGCCGCCGATGGGAAACGACGTGTTCCGCATCGTCCCCAGCCCTTTACTCAGCGTGTTCTCGTCCGTCCCAGGAAAAATGGCCATGTCTTTAATATCGATGGCCGGAATATCGATGGTCCCCACCAGCGAGACCCCTTGCAAAATCGTGTTGTAAGCAACGGGCTTGCGGATCGGCTGGCCGATTTGTTTAAACCATAGATTTTGGTTAAACTGGTGTGCCTTTGCCCGCATCGTCTTCAGCTGGTCCGCTGACAAGCGGTTCAGCTCTTTATCATAGTGGGCCACTGCAGTGGTCCGTGCCTGGTTGGCGAACCAGTTGGCGACCAGCGGATAAGTGAACACGGCGGCACTGCCGAACAGCAGCGTCAAGGAAATGACGTAGGTCAGAACAATACCGATGCTGGTCCGGCGGCGATGGGTCCGGCGCAATACCGTATCAGCCATTGTTCTGCCCTCCTTCGTTAGCCAGCAGGCGCCGCATGTGCCGGCGATACAAGTACCCCACCAGCAGCACGAGCAGCAGCAGAAACAGCAGTGCTAAGACAATATGCTCATAACTCCAAAAATCGCGCTTAACGATATGGAGGTGGTCCGGATCAACATACGGAATATGCCGTTTGCCGGTCACCAGCAGCCGGAACGAATTGATGCCCGGCGGGGTACACGTGAGCAGAGTGACCGTGTCTTGATTCTTGATAATCCGTACTTTGTCGGTGCGGTCCGGCTTGACCACTTCAATTTTATAGATTTTGTACATGAGATTGCGGTTAAGCACGTGGACGTAAAAAACATCCCCCTTTTGCAACTTATCCACTTCAGAAAAGAGTTTCTGGTTTTCGACCCCGGTATGACCGGTGATCACCGCCCGCGTATTCTTTCCCCCAATCGGGATACTGGTCCCAGGCATGTGGCCCAACCCTTTAGAAAGGGTATTTTCATCATCGCCGTGGAAAAACGGCATGTGCTGGATATCGATAGCAGGAATATCCAAGGTGCCCATCACCGTGTCCTCGGCCATCACCTTGGTATAGGGGACCGGCTTGGCCGGAATACCGCGCTGGGAAGCCCATAACCACTGATTATAGTCTTCGGCGGTACGCAGTTCGGCGGCAATCTGAGCCTTGGACATCTGGGCCAGTTTTTTGTCGTAATTGCTCACGGCCACGGACCTTTGCTGGTCGGCAAAATAGTTGGCCACGATGGGATATAAATAGAGGGCAATCGCAATCACAATCAGCACCTCTGACACGCGTTCGATGGTCGTGATGCGCCGCGTGGCCAACCGCCGTACCGTCCGTGATTTTGCTGCCATGACCCCTCATCCTTCCCCTGGCTTCACATCTGCCAATTGGTCCTGCCCCCAGAACCGCCGAATACCCTGATATTGTACCAAAAATGGTGGGAATCCCCCGCTTCCTGAGGTGCTGGAATGGCTCAAATTTGAGACAAAAAGCCCGCCAACGGGGGAGGATCCGTTGGCGGGCTTGAGGCCAGTTAACGCCTATGAAACAGCCGCACCGGCCAAATGATGATCATACTGCCCAGAACCAGGAGGACGACGATCGCCGTCACCCAGCCCTGACCATCCAAGACGCCGCTGGTTTGTGCCAGCGTTTGCGGTGTCTTCGGAAAATTGCTGTACGGGTGATACGGCTCTGGCGGGAAGTTGCTGGAGCCATGAGTGGATGGCACTTTAGGTGATACCAGACCGCTCTTAGGATACAGGTAGACATCCCGCAGGACACCGCCGCTCACCGCGTTGGGCAGAGGCAACTGCACAATGACCGGAGCCATTGGCTCTGGCACCGCATCGTCGGCCACCTCGGTCACCAGATAGTAACCAGGGACCAACCCATCAGCACTGGTCAACACTGCACTGCCGCTGTCGTCCGTGGTGATCGTCCGGTCAAAGTCGTCCAGTTTGTACGAACTGCTTTGCTTGGCGGTCGGCGCGACGCCGGCTCGCGTCGGCAGCACCCGCTGCACGCGGTAATGGACGCCGCTGCCTGGCTGGACATCGTCCGGCAAAGACAGCTTGGTGCCCGCTTGTTTGGCGATGACCGACGCAACGCCGGCAGACAACTGATACTTTTGAATGTGCAGACTCAAGGCTGCCGTGGTGGCCGCCGTATCAGTCGTTTGCGCCGACGCCGCCGCTGAAGCGCTGGTGCTGCTTTCATCCGCAGCCGGCACGCTGCTGGTACTGCTGCTGGCATCTGCGGCACCGACCGTGTCGGCGCGCGCCGAGACCGGCGGCCACAGCAGCATCAAGCCAAGCAAAAGCAGTAGAAACCAAGACCAATGTCTTCTTTTCATCGCTTCCGCCTCCTTTGCTGCGGTCCGGACCGGTGATTGCTCGGCATTGCTGACGCTAACCGGGCATTCTTGCGCTTCTCCTCATAAACGATCAGCGCAACGGCGGTAATCATGAGCAATACCACCAGCAGCGACAAGAACCACATCATCGCTTGACCGCCAGTAAAGGGCAGCTTAGTCTGGGGGGCATCGCTCAACACGAAGGTCAAGTGCTTGCTGTCCGGATCAAGAACAGCCGACAGGCCCAAATTCAGGTCCTTGTTGGCATCTGTCTCTGTATCGTTCGCCACCAGCGGCTGTTTCGGGTCGGCCGACATGATGGCCCCCATATTGCCGTTCGCAGCAAGCCCGGTGAACTTACCGGCCACCAGCGTGACTTTGTAAGCCCGCTTGGCTAATTCGTAACCCTCTGGCGCCTTCGTTTCCAGAATGTAGTACGATCCTGGATCCAAGGGATCGATGTTAATGACCCCGTCACCATTGGTCGTGAACGTATCCTGGGCGTTGCCGTTGGCATCCGGCATACTGATCGGATTGTTGGGATCATAACCCGTGCCATCTGCATTGGCCCGAAAGACCTGGAACTCCGCACCCTTCAACGGGATGTTCTTGTCGGTGCTCTTGGGATCCGCCCCCATCTTGAAGATCCGCAGCGCCACCTTGGTGGGTGTGCCGCTGTTCTTCACGGGATAGACAGTGGTGGTATCTGTTGTCCCGTCGACGGCTTTGACGCCGGTGACCAGCGTGGGCTGATCACCGATGGCATAGCCTGTCGGGGCGACAACTTCCACCGCGTAATAGGTCGTGCCCACATCCAAGTTGCCAAAGGTGGCCCGGCCGGCGGAATCAGTCGTTTGCACGACGGCTGAATGGGTCGTACCCGGAGTCTGGACGAGTTGATACTCATCCGCGTGCAGATCCAGGTACTGGTAAATGGCACTCGGATTCTTCGCGTACTCCGGGGACTTGATGTAGGTGGCCAGCTGGTTGGCTGCGGTCTGGTCTTTCGACAAGACGAACGCGGCGCCGGCCAGCTTCTTGGTCGTGTCCTTGGCATCTTCCTTCTCCAACCGGACAACACCGGGCGCACCAACCTGGTACTGCACGATGTTACTGATCGGATACAGGGATGTATCGAGCCCTTGGGCACTCATATAATCTTGATGCTTGACGTAATCTCCCTTCTTCAAACCATTCGCGGTGAAATCAACCCGGAAGACGATGTGCTCACCCGGCTGAATGGTGCCGTTGTAGTTCCAGTGGATCTGGGTGGCAGTCTGCTTGGTGGCGTCGCTCATGGTCCAGGTGGCGTCTTTACCAGGCGATCCAAATATGCCGGCTGCACCGCCGGTAAAACTATACTGCGTTTTAGCCCATTGGCCTGTTGCCATCGCTGTCTGAACATTTTGATCGGCGTCTTTATTGATTGTGGCGTCTGTACCGCTACCAAACGCTGGTTTGCTACCATTCTTCCCAACGATACTGGTGTCTATCCCCGGCATATTTTGATCCGTCATCAACTGCTGACCGATCTTCGCTTTGCCGCCGTACATGAAGTCTGCCTTGGTGGCGTCTACGGTACTCGAGCTGGCGTCCTTATCAACCGAAATGCTCTTCAAAGCCACACTCCCGTTGAACAGACTGCCCACCCGATCGCCGGAGAACGGCACGATGAAGTTGCCGAACGGGTTCGTCAGTGCCTCCGTATTGGCGAAGGCTTCCACGTACACCGAAAAGGCATATTTCTCATCCGTCGCATAGCCGTCGGTGACATCGGTCACCGCCGGATTGAACGTCGGGTCCGGATGCTGCAGACTGATCGATTCCCGGACTCCGTAGGCTTGGGGATACTTCAGAGTGACCCACGCCCGGTTTTGCGGCGTTTGCTCCGACGAATCGCCGGGATTACGGCCCGTTGCCATTTGCGGCGCAAAGACGTCTTCCTGATCAGGATTGGCAGGATCCACGAACTCGTCCCGGGCCATGAAGGTTGCTTGGTTCCCGGGCGTCGTCGGGATGTTGGTGACAGCGAAGCCCAACAGTCCATAAGTTAATGGGAACCCATTTTGGTAACTTTGGTCAGGCACCTTGCTCAATGCTGCAATGTAGTCACTCAATGCCTGCGCGTTCTGCGGATCTGTCCAATCCACAGAATAAATCGTCGCGTTTGCGTCGTAAGCAGCCGAGAACGCCCCGTCCGCATTTTGGTAATTAATCGGTACGTGACTCAGCTGGTTAAACTCGTCGACCAGTGCCCGAGGGTCCCAATTTGGATTCTTGTAGTACTGCCCCGCAGTACCACCGTCATCATTAGGCATCGCGCACTGATAATAATCGTAAAGTGATGCGTAATAGACGATCCAGGCACTATTGTCTAAGAGATCTTGATCCGAAATGTTTGCAATATTAGCCTCAGAAAAATCTTTGTAATCGCGTGTGGGGGCCACCGGATCGGCAATTCCCGCCATCCGGTCTGACGAAACCGGCCGTCCGGCGTTCCTAGGAAATGCCGTGCGAATGTATGTTTGATAAGTTCCATCTGTCAACTTATCGGCCGCACTGCCCTGAAAGTGATTCACGTAATACTGGCCATTAATCACATACTTCGAGAGACTATTGACGGTGCCCCAATCAGCTTCGACGCTGGCCTTAGGAGCATACTGACGAAGAAAGGCAATTTCCTTTTTTTGCCGTTCAGCGGTCGTCTCCGTCAATGCTTTCACATTTAGCCGCCATTTGTTAGCAAATTGGCTCCCGTCGCTGCCGGTCCCATCCACCGATTGGTCGTAATAGCCATTCTTAGGAGCAATCAGCTCAATATCCGGGTTCTGTGCCGCCGTGGAATTGGTGTCGGCGTGAGCTGTCGTCATTAAATATGACGTGCTCAGCTCCTTCTTGAAGCTGGCCATCCGTTTGGCCACATCATCGTCCGTTGTGGACGTGGGACCGATGTTTTCTTCATTGAAGCCGTAATACTTGCGGCTAAAAATCAAGTTTGTCGTAGTCTTGGTGGGATTATCCAAATCGTCGGTGGTGATGACCTCGTTGCTCATATCCTTGCCGGCATAACGAAACGCCTGCACAAAACCATTAAGCCACGGCGCCGGGAAGGTACCCGGAGTGATGGTCGTGGTCGTGGTCACACCATTCTTGGTACTATACCCTGTCAGTGCAGATGGCACCGACCAACTCGGTCTCTTTTGGGCCGTTTGAGCACTGTACCACTGGCTGGCGTTAGGATCGACCGTATTGTTGGTGGGTGTATCTGAGCCTACTTTCAAGAAGGCCAGAGAATAAGTCAAGTCGGGATTATCATTCGTGGTATACCCATGATCAGTTGTGATCAGTTTCAAGGGGACACGTACGGCCCCCTGCACCCGGTGATAGGAATCGTTTTGCGCAGTGTAGTTCAAGTAGAACGGTTGATCGATGTTGTAACGAACGGCATTGTACTTCGCGTTGAACTCAGTTTGAGTATGGGTCTGATAATACTGCCACGCAGTGGCCCAACTATCCCACTGAATGTTGGCCGGATCGTGGTCCGCATTCGTGGTCCCGGCATCTTTATAACTACTGTTGACGGACTTCAAATTCGCCGCAGTATTTCCCTGGGCACCGTTAGTCCGAGTACCCAGTTGAATGATGTTCGCCCAATCGAGTACGTATCCTGTGGTCCCATATTGGGCTAGCGGTTTCCCAGATATAAACGGTGCCAGAATATCCTGTCCCTGGCCGCCTTGGACCAGCTTTGACAGTATGGGCATGGAAATTTCAAAAGCATCCGAATTCCATGTGGAGTACAAATCGGCACCGTCGTATTTGGCATATGATACTGCAGTGGGTGAAGAATAACCAATACCAATCCGCAGCATCGCATTCGTCGTCCAAGCGTCATCGACGTTGTTGCCTAACGCCGGGTCGTCCTTGCTGGTGTTAAAACCTGCCCATTGGCTAAAGGAGTTGTTCGCGTCGGTGAAATCCAAGATTGATTCCTGACTGGGATCGAATTTTGTCTTTAACACCGGGTCGGCCTCAACCCCGCCAATGATTACCCCGGTCGGTTTGGAAATGAGATGGACCGATTGATCCAGCGGTTTGAAAGCACTGCTCACGACGTTGCCTGATCCCCCAGCATTGACATAGCTGGGACTGGTATACTCGTTCCACCAGGCCACACCGCCACCTGTGTCAGCAGGCGCCCCGTTAGGACTGAAACTCTCATATGTCCGGGTGAAAGAGTTATTGGCGCTGGTCCGACCATCAGTACTGGCCGTCGTATAGCCATCGACATATAGCCGACGATCGACAAACCCCCACTGATTCTGGTTCTTGTAACCCACAGCGGTTGCATATGACGGCAGTACCGTACCGGCAGGGACATTCGGAACTACGTGAACTCTGCCACCTGCAAACTGCGACGGCGCGGAACCAGTATAGGAATTGAAATCAGCATTACCGTTGGCCATGTTGTTGTTATCCCGGAAAAAGAGTGCAAAAGTGCTGTACTGGGACATAAAGTCGGAGTTCGGTTGGAACGTGAAACTCAGTTGCCCGGCTTTCCCTGTTTCTCCGGTGTAACGAGACTGGTTATTGGTGGCTTCATTTTTAGCTACGCTCCCTTTGCTGGCATGATCGTCCTGCGCCGCTTGATAACTCACCTGACTAATTTGACTGTCCGTGTAGTGAATCGGCGTATACCCTTTATTGTTCGTGTCATCTTGATAGGGGTTTCCCGGATTTTTCAGCTTGGACCACAAATCTGTCCCAGCCGGAGCTTCTGCAGTCTTCGCCCCTGTCGTCTGCAGTGCATTCTGGCTCTTAACTGTGGAAAAGTTAGCCAGACCATAGAGTTCATCTGCGACATCACTCGAGATGTTGGGTTGTAAGTCATAGTCCACCCAATATTGAGACGGTTGCCAGTTGACAGAAGAGCTTCCACTATCAACGAACAGGTAGGTGGCCCGTTGCACCACTTTCATAGTGACCTTGACAGACGACTGGAGGCTGGAGACCCCCACATTATTTGGATTATTAGGATCGGCCACCGGGCGCAACATATAGCCGTAGCCGATGAGCTTGGTGTAGCCGTTGGTATATTGGGTATCTTGCGCACGGGCCGCCCAGCCACCGGAGACGTAATCATCGTATTCCTGGGTCATGTTATTCGTCGTCAAACCATGGCCCAGCAGTTGCTGCATGGCGACAATTTCCACTTTCGGCGGCGCTGCTTGAATAGTCACTGGCTGGGTCGCTACCGACCAACCATTGGGATAACCGGCCTGAGTAGAGAACGAAGTTGTGAAGGTTTGCCCTTGGGCAAGATTGGTCCCCATATGGGTCACCAAAGTCTGGCGATCAAAGGAACCGGTATCTTTGAAGCTCAACGGGATATAGGACCCGGCCGCGCCAAAGTCCGTATAAGGGACAGCGTCACTATTAGCCACTTGCCCTTTTACGAAGAGGGCAATCTTACGCATCGATTCAGGCAGCGAAATTTGAGTGCCAGCCTTCGTGCCGATCTTGTTCAGCCGGGCTGCAATGGTATACACCATGGTATCCCCGGTACGGACTTTGCCATTGTGGTTACTGCTGTCGTGACCGGGATCGTCATCGCTATTCATCAATGCAGTCCCGTCCTCAGAACGGAACCCCCCCTTGGTGCCATCGTAGATCCGCACGGTCAGGTAATAATCCGCCTGATCGGTACCGGCACTCGAATAATACTGAGTGATCTGATGATATGCGGCCGTATCGGTATCCGCGTCGTACGGCACATCAATGGTCCCCTGCTGGGGATAAAGCAGCGGATCAGAGCCCTCTGCTTTACCATCGTAAGGCTTTAACCCCGGTTGGCCGACGATCGTGCCTGCGGGTACGACAACGTCGCCGTTGGCAGCCAGCGTGGCCTTAGCGGCGCTCACAGATTTCAATTTGTCCTTACTTTGCGCGTCAGACGAAATAGCGGCTAAAGCGCTGCTGTATTTCTGCAGCAGGTCCGTGCCGGTTGCAGTCTTCGCTGTGGTCGCTTGGACGGCGGTCGGCGTTTTCGCTGTTTTTTGACTCTCTTGCGCTTTTAACAGCGCTTTTTGCCGATCCACCAGCTGGCTGGTAGAAAAATTGTGGAAACTAAACAGTTGCTGCTTCGTGCCGCCGTCGGTTTCTGCTTCTACCGCAAAATCTTGATGACTGCTGTTGGTGAAGACAAGCCGCAGCGGTGTCGCCGTATTCGCCGGGATCGATAAATACGAGTCCGTGAGGGAACCTTGTTGGTTGTAGTGATCAACGATTGCCACCCCGGCCCCCATGGCTTCGCCAAACGTCTTGCCGTTGGCCTGACTCTGGACTTTGATATGCTTAATGTCTTGTGCCGTGTAGCGCGCGAACATGCTGAACGGGCCCCCCACGGCCGCGTTCTTGCTGGCACTCGCCGCCGGCGTTACCGCGTCTTTCGCCGCCTTCTCTAATCGTGCGACGGATAAACCATTGGTCAGCGGAATTTTGATCCTCGTTTGTAAATGGCTCAGCGCCACCGAGTAGGCCTGGTAATTTACTGTGGTAGATGATGGCACAGTCTTACCATCGGCGTCTTCGACGGTAACGATCGGGTCCGTACTGGCCGCCTGGACAGGCGTCAAGCACGAAAGAGCGATTTGACCGACCAGACCGGCTAAGATAATAACCAGCATGAACAGCCCGGCGAGCGCCTTCTTGCATGCGTGCAACATCACTTACCTCCTTCCCCAAAAAAGCAGAAACCCAAGCGGGCCTGGGATTTCTGCTTTTTAAACACATTATTTCCGTTGAAAATGATTAGTTCGTCTGCTTTTGCTTCTTCTTGGCAACATAGACGCCGGTTGCACCGGTAATGCCCAGAGTCGTTGCAATGATGATCAGGAACAGCATGCCTTGACCACCAGTGAACGGCAGGACGCTTTCCGGCTTATCGACGATGTTATATTCGAAGTGTGCGGTATTCTTCTTGCCCTGGAAATAGCCATTATCAGCAGTGGTCAATGTAACTTCGATGGGATGGGCCTGCTTGTCGAGTTCAAAGCCTGCCGGTGCCTTGGTTTCGACAAAGTAATACGTGCGTTTGATGTCGGCATTCGTTTTACTGCTATCATTGCCAGCGGGTACATCCAAAGCCAACCCGTTGAATGAAGCTTCCCCATCTGTATCAGATTTCGCTGAGACGAATGTCACGCCATCAGTCGCGTCCTTAGCAATATCGTCGGTGACAACGCCCTTGTCATCAGTTGTCGATGTCACCAGGTAAGCTTTGTTGTCCTTCTCTTGATACAGCTTCCCGTCGGTCGCGTAGAAAATCATGTTCGTGGCATGAGCTGCCGAATCAGAAATTTTGAATTCGGCATCCTTTAACCCGACACCGCCGTCATCATGTTTCTTATTGTTGGTCTTGATTAGGTCAAACCCGCCGGTGTAGTAGTTAGGCGTCGGTGTGACCGGATAATCAGGATTCTCCGGTTCATTCGGGGTGCCTGGTGTTACTGGCGGCTTGCCCGGTGTATTGTAGCGAGAATCAAAGGCGTTGGAAATAACACCGTTGTAATCCGTGGGCGCCGTCACGGCGTAAACGACCCGAATTTGCTTAGAACCGCCGCCGTCCGGTGATGCACCATTATTCGTGGCTACTTTTTTCATTCCGGCTGTGGTCAACGATACAGACACTTTAGTCCCATTGTCGGTTGCCGTTCCTTTGGACTGATCATGGTTATCAGCCGTGACTGTTTGAATGGCTTGCGCATCCGGCATATAGCCCGCAGCGTTGGCATCGGTCGTTTGGTTATAATCCGCGCCGGCCGTTAAATCGTGCCATGTCCCTTGGTCATCTGAATATTGGACAATAAACCCTTTGTTAGCCGCATCATGCTTATCCGCACCGTAACGGCTATTGCTGAAGGGATCCTGAGGCTGCAACTTGAGTTCTGGCGCAAAGGTATCAATGATGGAGAACTCTGTCGCTGATACATAGTCCCCCTTCGTGATAGTGGTCGTCCCCTGTGCACGATACGCTGGCGCGCGATACAAGCCTGTCGCATCTGGCGCATCGACCTCAGTAATGTCAGAAGCTGCCTCATTCTGGCCAGCTGTTAACCCGACTAACTGAGGAGAATCGGCTTGGGATAATTTTGCATACGCGTCACGAGAAATCACGTGCACCGTCTTTGTTTGCGGGGTGGTGCCACCCTCCGTTGTCATTGCAGGTTCGCCGTTGTCCTTAAACATATTGATTGTCTCGGTCTGGGCACCCCACAACGTTTTGTGTGCATCAGTGGCATTGGTCCAGGCGTCATCACTGATAATGAAGTTTCCTGTCGGTGTCACTCGGTATTGATTCACATTGCCCTTGGCGTCACGATCAAAGTCATACTTAGGCACCGTGGTCGTTGTATTGGCCTTGACATACAAATCAGCAGGGGTATCCATTGTCGCTTCCCAATGGAATACATCACCGGCTTTAATCGAGTAATTTTGCTGACCCTCGATGGTCTTGGACGGATTAAGGTTCCCGTTGGTCATGTTCTTGGGATAGACATTGACATCGTAAATCAGCCTGCTGTTCGCATCTGTAGGGGCCGAGTTACGGTATGTTTGCGGCACATAAACAAAGAACGGCTTGGCCGGCTGCGCGACTTTACTCGATGGCTCTTCGGTGATGAGGTAGATCCCGTCGGCAGATGTGCCGCCGCTCACTGGATTACCATCGTCATCCTTAGTCACCGGTGTACCGACGCCCAAGTCAAATTTAGCAGTACCATCGTCCCCAGTGACGACCGTACTTTGGTTGTTAGGCGCAGCCACCAGGTTATAGTCCGTGCCTTCCTTGACATCGTCTGGATCAACGAGCGGGCCTTTCCCGGCAATCGGCACAACCTTTTGAATCTTAAAGGTAATCCCTGCCAGCGGCGTTAACTTGCTCACGTTGGTGGGAGCGGAACTACCATCGCCGCGATCGCCTAGTTGTGATAAATCAGTGATTGCGTACTTATGTAACGTAATCGAACGATCGGTTTTCGTGTCAGCCACGGCACTATCAGTCGGTGTGACATCGGACGGTGTTGTATCGGCTTGGACCTGTTGACTCGCATTATTGAACACTGCGCCGGCGCTCGGCCCAGCAACAGCCCCCAGCGCCATCGCCGTTAGCATCAGATAACCGAAACGGCGTACTTTGTTCTTTTGCATTTTATTTCCCCCCAAATAGGAATTATGGTAACTAAATGATGGTGGTGTCAGTATCAGTTGTGTATACAAACACCCCCGCAGTTTCTCTGTAATGCTAAATTTCCCACCCCGAGAAACTATGTTAAGTCTATCATCGATTTCGTCAGCAAATATAAAGTGGGACATTTATAAGTGTTAAATATGGGCTGGTTAGCATTCTTAATTGTGCATATCAGCATTCCATAATTGAGCAGATTATGCCTCTTCGCAGGGCTTTTGTTGTTCCTCGGCGCATAGCCGCCGCATGATCCCCGCCAGGACATTACGTTCCCGCGGTGCCACATAAAGCAGGTCGGCATACAACTGCTCAATCTGGACATTGGGTTGATCATCGGAACTCAGGATCGTGGCCCAGCGATAAACGACCCGGCCGACAAAATCGTCCCGCCGGACGAGCTGCTCGGCCAGCCATTCTTTCACTGTAATCATGTCAGCCGCTTTACCGGTGCGCACAGCGCTGACGAGCAGACCCAAGCCCAGCACAGCTACCCCCGCAATGGACGCTGGCAGCGCCACCTGGCTTCGATTGGCCACCGCTTTATCGGCCAGTTGGCAGGCGTCGCTGAAGGGTAAGAATGGCAACACAAACCGGACGAGCACAGCATCGAACTCAGACAGGCTCTCCAGTTGGCCCAGATAACCGGCCACATTCGCCGTTTGAATCGCCGAAGAGACCTGCCCGCTCAGCCGTGCCCGGTACATGCCCGCCACCGCGTTGAGCTGGGCGTATCCCTCATTTTGCGTCCGCTGGTACGCCGTCGTCATCTGCAACTGGAATTTGTCCAGTGCGCTCGTGACATCCAGATTGTCCCGGAATGCTTGGCCAAGAATCTCCGTCAACTGAATAGCCGCCCCATAGACATACTCATACCATCCCGGTTGCAAGGTAATATCTAACGGATCGATCCGCAGCGCATCCAGCAAGCGGAAGACCGCATCGACTTTGACCCCTTGATTGTCTTGGACGATGCGGTGATAGGTCGAAAAAGAAATGTCCGCCTGCCTGGTCACGTCGGCGATGGTCATCTTCTTGGCTCGGCGCATGGTTTCTAAATAGTCCGGAATGGTCAGCGCTTGGCGCGGGGGCAACGGGCGCGGCAGCGGCGCATTGCTCACAGCGGGCCAGGATTCGCTGATTGCGTACCACAACCGACGAAAGAACTGGATCCACACCTCGTCTCCAGGCAGCTGCCAAAAGTGCTTCAGCACAGTCAAAAAGTGATTGAACGCTGCGGTGCCCGCCTCTGCCTCTTGACACACCAGCGTATCGAAGACCAGCGAGAAACGATGGAAGAGTGCCGGCAGGAACGTGGCTTGCGTATCCGGCTGAGCGTCACTCCACCGCAGGATCGTCATGACGGCCGGATAATCATGCGCCGTCGCGGCAGCCTCTAAGGCGCCCATCATGACCTCGGTATACGCGATGTACCGGGGCGACAGCAAGGAAACGTCGCTGCATAAATAGTCGGGCAGCCGCGGCAGCAGGGTTACCCAATCCGTGGCAGATAAGTACTCGACGTAAGGCAATATCAGCGCCACCTCGAATAAACTCCACTGATCATAGGTCAAGAGCTCGGTACACAGATACCCAAAGCCAGCACGGGCGCCAGCGACATCTGACCGCTTGCGAGCTTCTCCGATGCGGACAAAATGACTTAATTGGGCGTAGGCCGAGTTCTTTGTCGCCAGATAGTCCTGCAGCAGGTCCGCTTCCTGTGAATGCGGTTGTCCTGAACCGTGCTGCGCCGTTTTGCCGGCCGGCAGCCCATGCAAGACGGCGTTGGCCGTTTCCATGATCGGCATATACTGCTCCCGAATCGTCGGCGCTAATTCTGGATAACCCACCCGCAGCATGCTGATAGCCCGGTGGAAAGAGCCGGCTGAAAATTCCGTTTGATTATGCTTTAAGCGCTGGTACGTCGCCCGTGACACCTGCAGTTGCTGATACACAGTCGCCAATGGTAATTGTCGGCGTTGCTGGTACAGGTTCAGTACCCCACCCAGCGTTGATTCATTCGTTATATCCATCTTAATTCCCCCAATTGGTTAAATTTTCCCACACAGTACGGTTCAAATATGAAACGTGAAACAGTTTATGTTTCTTTTTTGATACACATTCGGCGGTATGTCCATGTTTCAGCTGCAGGGCTACCGCACTTAGCCCCGCCTATATCGGCAGAGTGCCCGTTAATCATTGGTCGTTGTATGAATCTATGTATGGATCCCGCCGCTCAGAGTGGCACGGCTGCGGAGCCGTGTTGGGTCGCCCAGCAGCCGTCATTTTCTGCCTGACCGGCTAACGGCGGTTCAGCCAGCACAAAAAAACTCCTTCCCAGGAAACAGACCGTATGGATACTTGGCCTGTACACCTAGAAAGGAGTAACTCCATCTGGCTTGTCATTATGTCACGCTGTGTCCGCCCCTGAATCGATCACGCCCGTTGACTACCGGACCATGGTGGGGCCACCACGAACAGCACTGAAACTCAGAACATTACGCGCGAGAATAATTCGGTGCTTCCTTCGTAATCTGGACATCATGCGGGTGGCTCTCCCGCAAGCCAGCACCAGTGATGCGGACGAACTGGGCGTTGTCCCGCAAGTGTTCGAGGTCCGGGGCACCAACATAGCCCATGCCGGAGCGGACGCCGCCCATCATTTCGTAGAGCACGTCAGCGACAGCGCCCTTAGCGGCGACGCGGCCCTCGATGCCCTCGGGTACGAGCTTCTTGGTCTGCTTGATGCCGCTCTGGAAGTAGCGGTCGGAAGAGCCCTCGGCCATGGCCGCCAAGGACCCCATCCCGCGATAAGACTTGAAGCGGCGGCCTTGATAGATCTCGAACTCGCCCGGGGCCTCGTCGGTGCCGGCGAGCATACTGCCGAGCATGACGGCCCAGCCGCCGGCGGCCAGACCCTTGACGATGTCGCCGGAGTACTTGATCCCGCCATCGGCGATGATTGCCTTGCCCCGCTTGCGGGCTTCCGTAGCGGCGTCATAAATCGCGGTAATTTGCGGCACACCGACACCGGCGACGATCCGGGTGGTGCAGATCGAACCAGGCCCAATGCCGACTTTGACGATATCGACGCCGGCGTCGAACAGGGCGGCGGTCCCTTCGGCCGTGGCCACGTTCCCAGCAATCAAGGTCTTGTTGGGAAACGCAGCGCGAATCTCAGAAATTTTCTTCAACACCCCGGCGGAATGGCCGTGGGCGGTGTCGATGATGACGGCATCGGCGCCGGCATTAAATAACGCTTCGGTCCGTTCCATAGTGTCGTTGGTGACACCCACGGCACCAGCGGCAAGCAGACGGCCGTGGCTGTCCTTGGCGGCGTCCGGGTAATTCTTCACGTTCTCAATATCCTTGATGGTGATCAGCCCGCTCAAGCGGCCATCGGCATCCACCAGCGGCAGCTTCTCGATGCGGTGCTTCTGCAAGATCAGCTCGGCTTCGTCCAGGGACGTGCCGACGGGGGCCGTCACCAAGTGGTCCTTGGTCATCACACTGTCAATGGTCACTGAGTAATCATCGACGAAGCGGAGGTCACGGTTGGTCACGATGCCGATCAGCTGGCGGGATTCCTCGTTGTCCACGATCGGTACCCCGGAGATGTGATACTTCTTCATCAGGGTGTCCGCCGCCAGCACCGGCCGGTCAGCGGTTAGGAAGAACGGATCGGTGATCACGCCGCTCTCGCTGCGCTTGACTTGCAGTACCTGGTCAGCCTGCTCGGCAATCGTCATGTTCTTGTGGATCACGCCCAAGCCGCCCTGCCGCGCCATGGCGATGGCCATCGGGGCTTCGGTAACGGTGTCCATACTAGCAGAAAGGACCGGAATGTTCAGCTTCAGGTTGTCAGCCAGCTGCACAGACAGGTCCACATCACGGGGCAATACATGGCTCTCCGCCGGAATCAATAACACATCATCAAACGTCAAACCCTCTTTGGCAAACTTGGTATCCCAATTAGACATTACGTGACCTCCATAGTGTTTTGTTGTGTAGAATAACAGGAACATTGACCCTTGTCAAGTTCGGAACGATAAATAAAAAACGAACGATTACAGACTTATGCAATCGTTCGTTCATTAAGCATTTACTTATCATCTGTCGGCGGTGCCGGGGCAAAGAAGGATTCCTTGATGTGGAAATACCGCCGGAACAGGTAGCGGCCGCCGAAGGCCAGCACGCCGATGACCAGCAGAACGGTCCCCGGCAGGACTGGGTTGAGCACTTTAGGAATAAAGATCGTGATGGACAGGATGACCAGGGCCACCGCTAACAAACCGACCATGTAGAGGATCATCCGCCCCATCTTCGGCCGCTGGCTCTTGGGCAGGCGCATCAAGTCGTTCATCTTGGTGAAGGCCAGCCCAAAGACGATGGAAATCACCAGCATACTGACGATCCCCGTGGCCCCCTGGTTCTTGGTCGTGGACTTCGTGAAGAAAGCCATGACGCCGTTCATCAGGGTCAAGATGCCGAAGAACATCAACGCACTGTCGCTCGCCTTTTGCCAAAACGGTGTCGGTACCACCGGCTTGGGTTTGTGGGTGATGGCATAGGCCTTCACCGTCGGCCCGCCGTACAGCTTATTCGCCGGCGTGCCGCGGCGCTGGGCCTTAAGAATGTCCGGCAGCAGCACGGCCATTTCTGTGTCGATTTTCTGATCATCGAAGCCCTCGTCGCTCAGGGCCTTGCGCAGCTGGAAGACATAGTCGGCGTTGCGCTTGGACAGATTCTCGGCAATCTCCTGAGCACTCATGCCGTCGATTTCTTGATCCATCTGTTCTTGTTTAGAAAGAGTCGCCACTTTCTCTTGCTGTTTCTCATGGGCCTGGGCATTGCGTTCCCGTGGATCCAAATTAACTTCCTCTTTTCTCATCACTTGGCAGGTTTACACATTGAAGCGGAACTCGATAATGTCGCCGTCTTGGACGAGGTAATCTTTCCCCTCCAAGCGCAACCGGCCGGCCTTGCGGACCGCCTCCATGGACCCGTACTTATCCAAGTCGCTGAAGGAGACCGTCTCGGCCCGAATGAAGCCGCGCTCGAAGTCGGAGTGGATGATGCCGGCCACTTGGGGGGCCTTCATGCCCTTATGGAACGTCCAGGCCCGGGTCTCGGGGCCGCCGGCGGTGAAGAAGGTGGCTAAGCCCAGCAAGTGGTAAGACGCCCGGATGAGCCGGTCCAAGCCAGACTCCTCAACGCCCTCGGCCTCCAGGAAGTCTTTCTTATCAGCATCCGGCAGCTCGGCGATTTCTTCCTCGGTCTTGGCAGAAATGGCGATGGCTTCGGCGTTGTCCTTCACGGCGTAGTCCTTCACGGCTTGGTAATACTGGGACTGGTCGGGATCGGCCATGTCGTCCTCGGCGATGTTGGCCACGTACAGGACCGGCTTCGCCGTCAGGAGGAACAGCCCCTTGACGATCTTCTGCTCGTCCTTGTTGAAGTCGATGGAACGAACGGAGCCGCCGTCTTCCAGCACCGGCTTGATCTTGTTCAAAACCGCCAGCTCGGCGATGGCTTCCTTGTCCCGGGTCTTGGCGACTTTCTCCACCTTGGGGTAGCGCTTATTGACGGAATCCAGGTCGGCGATGCTCAGCTCCAGGTTGATTGTCTCGATATCGTCCACCGGGTCGACCTTGCCGGTGACACTGGTGATGTTGTCGTCATCGAAGGCGCGGACCACGTGGACAATGGCGTCCACTTGGCGGATGTTCTCCAGGAACTTGTTGCCCAGGCCCTCGCCCTTGCTGGCGCCCTTGACGATACCGGCAATATCGGTGAACTCGAACGTCGTGTGGACGATCTTCTTGGCCGGAATGATCTCGTCGATGCGGGCCAGGCGCTTATCGGGCACCTCGACCATGCCGACGTTGGGGTCGATGGTGGCGAAGGGATAGTTGGCCATCTCGGCCCCGGCCTTCGTGATTGCGTTGAACAATGTGGACTTCCCGACGTTGGGCAGTCCGACGATACCTGCTGTTAATGCCATTTTTCTCACAAACCTGCTTTCACTAATCAGAATGGGACGGAATTAAGAAAGGTCACTGGGCGGATCGAGCGGCCGGGGCTGCACATAATGCGGTTCTGCCGTCACGTCCACGCTCGCCGCCGGGGTCATGACTTTCTTCATCTTCTTAACAAACTGCGGCCGGGGCATCAGGAGCATGTGGCCGCAGCCCATGCACTTAATGCGGATGTCCATGCCCACCCGGAGGATCTCCCAGCGGTTGGTGCCGCACGCATGGGGTTTCTTCATTTGCACTAAATCACCGAGGGCAAACATTGGGCCCACCTCCTTGGTCATTCCGGAGAATCGTCATCCAGAGAAATGGAGAGGACGTCCAGGATCCGGTTCAAGTCTTCCGTGGAAACGAAGGGAATCTCGATCCGGCCCTTGCCGGCCTTGCTCTCCTGGATCGCCACTTTGGTCTGGAACCGCTGGCGCAGCTGGGCTTCGGTGGCCTCCACGAACTTCGACCGAGCGGGCTTCGCCGGGGCCTTCTTCGCCGGGGTATGGTTCATGTCGCTGACCAGCCGTTCCAGCTGGCGCACCGTGAGCGATTCCTTGATCGTCTTGTTGGCCACCGGGATGATCTGAGTCTTATCCTTCAGACCCAGCAGTGTGCGGGCTTGACCCACCGACAGCTGGCCATCCGCCAGGAATTTCTTCACCGGTGCCGGCAAGCTGAGGATGCGCAAGTAGTTGGCGATGTACGGCCGGCTCTTGCCCAGTCGTTCAGACACCTCGGCTTGGGTGAGGTGCAGCCGCTTCAGCATCATGTCGTAAGCCTCGGCCTCTTCCAGCGGATTCAAGTCTTCCCGCTGCAGGTTCTCGAGGATCGCCGCTTCCATCATGGTCGAGTCGTCCAGTTGGCGGACGATCCCGGGAATGGTCAGTTTCTGGGCAATCTTCGACGCCCGCAGCCGGCGCTCGCCGGCGATCAGCTCGTA
This sequence comes from Schleiferilactobacillus shenzhenensis LY-73, assembly GCF_000469325.1. GTDB lineage: Bacteria > Bacillota > Bacilli > Lactobacillales > Lactobacillaceae > Schleiferilactobacillus > Schleiferilactobacillus shenzhenensis. Next base: position 63,865 of record NZ_KI271595.1, read on the forward strand.
GCCGTTGACCGACTTGCGCACGATGATCGGCTGCAGTACCCCGTTTTGCGCAATCGAATGGGCCAGTTCCTGCAACCCTTCATCTTCGAAGCGTTGGCGAGGCTGGTACGGGTTGGGCCGAATGTCGCCCACCGGCAGCTCCGTGACCACCTCTTCGGCCTTTTCGCCCGATTCAATGTCCGCGAACAGGGCATCGATGCCCCGTCCTAATCCTTTGCGTTTCTTAGTTGCCATAACGGGCCACCACCTCCTTGGCTAAGTCCCGGTACGCCGCCGCGCCCCGGGAACTGCTGTCGTAATCAATGATCGATTCTCCGTAACTGGGGGCCTCAGCCAGCCGCGTCGCCCGGGGAATGATCGTCTTGAAGACTTTGTCAGAAAAGTGCTGCTGCACCTCGCTGACGACTTGCGCGGCCAAGTTGGTGCGGCCGTCGAACATCGTCATTAAGACACCCAAAATCGCCAAGTCCGGATTGAAATGCTTGCGCACCAAATCGATGGTCTGGAGCAGCTGGCCCAGGCCCTCTAAGGCGTAATACTCACTTTGGACAGGAATCAGGATCCGGTCTGACGCGGTGAACCCGTTGATCGCCAGCTGGCCTAAAGACGGCGGGCAATCGATCAGACAATAATCGTATTGGTTTTGGACAGCCGCTAAGCCGTTTTTCAACCGCGTTTCCCGGGCAATCTGGGTCGTTAATTCCACTTCCGCCCCGGCCAGCTGCAAGGTCGCCGGTACGATGTCCAGTCCCTGCCGTTCGGTGTGGCGAATCGCCGGGGCAATGGGTGCCTCGTCGATGAGCACTTCATAGACATCGTGCTGAATGGTGCTCTTTTCGATGCCGACACCGCTGGTGGCATTGCCCTGGGGATCAATGTCCACCAGCAGGACCGTCTTGCCCAATTCGGCTAAGGCCGCACCAAGATTAATGGCCGTCGTGGTCTTGCCCACACCGCCCTTTTGGTTCGCAATGGCAATTACTTTCGCCACGCCTGGTATCCTCCCTACTCTGCTTCCGATTCTGATTCTGACGCACTGCTCAGCGGCACCGTGATTTGAATATGGTGGCCGCTGGCGTCGTCGCTTTCGCTGAACTTAATGGGCACACCGGCCTCTTGGACCATGGCCACCGACTTCTTGATCGTGTTGATAGCGACGCGCGGGTCCGTGCTGTGGGCGCTGCGGATCCGCCGACGCGGCTTGCGGTGCGGTTTCTCACTTTTCTCTGCGGTCGCCGGCGCTGATTCAGGATCAGCAGCGCTCGCCTCTGCCGGCCGGTCCGCGCTCGACTCTGCCGGTGCGGCCGGCGTTTCTTCCTGCTCACCCGCGGGCTGCGGCTCAGACGGAACGGCTGGCGTCGGGTTCAATAAGTGGTCGACCAGTTCTTCGGTCTCTTTCACGTTCAAGCTGTCCTGCAAGACCTTATGCAAGGCCAGCTGCTGCTGGAGGTCGTCCAGCTGCAGCAAGGCGCGGCCGTGCCGCTCGGTAATGGTGCCATCCATCAAGGCCTCCTGGACCGCATCGGACAGCTTGAGCAGGCGCAGCTTATTGGCCACGAAGGATTGGGACTTGCCCATCTGCTCCGCTAAGCCCTCCTGGGTTAGATCGTTCAGCTTCATTAGCGCCGCGTACGCCCGGGCCTGCTCGATGGGCGACAGCTGCTCCCGCTGCAGGTTTTCGACCAAGGCCATGGACGCCGTTTCTTCATCGTTCATCTTCTGCACAATGGCCGGAACGTCCTGCCAGTGCAAGGTGCGCACCGCCCGGTAGCGGCGCTCGCCGGCGATGATCTCATAATGGTCCGCCTCGTATTCGCGCAGCACGATGGGCTGCAGCAGCCCGTGTTCCTTGATCGTATCCGCCAGCTCAGCGATGCGCGCATCATTGAAGTGCTTGCGCGGCTGGAACCGGTTGGGCACGATGTTGTCCAGCGGCACCATCACCACTTGGTTGACGGTATGGGCCGGCTGAGCACCATCCGTGCTGTCTGCGTGGTCCTTTTTCGTGTTCCGTTTGAAGAAAGAAAATGCCATGTTAATTCGCTGCCTCCGTTAAGCGATGCGGTCTGCCGCATCGGCGCGTATCCGTTTATGATTGCTGAACGAGCGGTTCGGCGTGGGGCACGCCGGCCCGGCGGGGATACCGCTTAGGCGTGTGCCGCTTCTTGCGGTACACCAGCAGGTGCCGTTCGCCGGCATCGGCCGGTAAGCTCAGGGCCAGGTCCTTTTCTAAGACCCCGCCCAGCTGGGCCACGGCATACGCCCCGGTCTCAATCTCGGCCGGGGCGGCACTGCCCTTCATCGCCACGAAGACCCCGCCCACCTTGACCAGCGGCAGTGTCAATTCCGCCAGCACGTTCAGCGGCGCGACTGCCCGAGCGGTGACCAGATCGAAGGCCTCCCGCTGGGGACTGCGCTTATTGCCGGCGTCTTCCGCCCGGCCATGGATCAAGGCCACGTCCGTGAAGTTCAAGGCACCGACCACATCGTTCAGAAAGTTGATTCGTTTTTGTAGGGAATCGAGTATCGTGAGTTTAGTTTGGGGAAAGGCAATCTTGACCGGAATCCCAGGCAGCCCGGCGCCGCTGCCGACATCCATCATCGTCAGCGTCTGGGCCGCCAATTCAGGCACGGCTTGCGCCAGGGTCAGGGAATCGAAGAAATGTTTCAAATAGACGTCGCCTTCCGCCGTGATGGCGGTGAGGTTCATCTTTTCATTCGCGGTCACCAGGAGTTCAAAATACTGGTGAAACTGGGCCATCTGGGCAGCCGTCAAGGTAATCCCCTGCGCGGCCAGCTGGGCCTGAAACTGTTCCGGGGTCAAATGCGGTGCTCCCTTCCTCTTTTGCCGTGAAACACACAGTGTTCCACATTCTTCTACTTTAACTGAATGCGGGGGTTCACACAAGGGGCTGAGGCGTTTTGGCGGGGTGAAAATGTCAGTGGATGTCCCTCTCCGCACCAGATGATTGCGGGTTGCACGGATAGGTTAGTGTCTGGCGTTGGCCCGGGTGACTCCGGGCTCCGCGGGTGGGGGCTGGAACGTGGTGACGGCGGTTTGAGCCCGCAAAGTACGCGGTCTCAAACAC
>NZ_KI271595.1:67015-67236 GCF_000469325.1 Schleiferilactobacillus shenzhenensis LY-73
TGCTCCGCCCTTCGTCACCCTACATTCCGGAGACTGAAATAGTCTTGCTCGGTACGAAACGCTGGCAGCCTCCTTCACAGTCGTGGCAGCAGTCGCCTGAAAGTATTAAAGTCAGGCGACACGGCCGGCGAATGTACCCTGGCACCGAAGACCTTACGATCGGGCAGGATGTAGGCGATTTGGGCCCGGAGCCAGGGGGCCTCAGTGGTGAAGTTGGTCTT
>NZ_KI271595.1:67369-73106 GCF_000469325.1 Schleiferilactobacillus shenzhenensis LY-73
ATATCCTGGTTCACGAGGCGGCTGTGCGAAGCACAACGCCGTATCGGCCCAAATCGCCGGGTCTCGCGGAAGCTCTTTTCTACCGCAATTCGCTGTAAGGAATAAACGGCTCCGGTGCCGCGTCGCCGGGGGTGAGGACCTTGGTCAGCCAGACGACGTCCCACCACTGGTCCAGCTTGTAGGCAAAGTGCGGAAAAACGGCGGTCTGGCGGAAACCGTCGCGTTCGTGGAAGGCGATGGAGCGCTGGTTGCCGGCCGTGATGCAGGCCCCCAGGCTGACGACGTGCTGGCGCTGCAGCTCGGCTTCCAGGGCAGTGTACAGCTGGTGCCCCGTCCCGTGGGCCAGTTTGGTCTGGTCCACATAGACCGATACCTCCGCCGCCCAGTCGTAGGCGGTCCGAAAGCTGTACGCGCTGGCGTAGGCATAACCAACGATGGTCCCCGGCCCAGTAGCGGCGACCAGATACGGATAGCGCACCAGCGTCGTGCGAATCCGCCGAGCAAATTCGGCGGTATCCGGGGGTGTACATTCCATGGTGATGGCGGTGGACTTGACATAGGGGGCATAAATGGCAGCCAGGGCGGGGGCATCCGCTGGCGTGGCGGGACGAATTTTTATGGGGATGATGATCCGCTTCTTTCATTAACTGTCTTCCCAGTGTACCGCCGGATGAGTAAATTTGTAACACACTACATCTTGATACTGGCTACCTGGTAAGATACCATATGTTGTGTTAATCATTTCTGAAAGGGAGTCATTGCCATGCCTGTTGCTGCTACCCAAACAAAAACTGTCATCACCCTGCCCCAAGATTACGTTGACCAGATCAAGGCCACTGTTCAGCCCCACTGGGGACCGCTGGGCTGGGTCACTTACAAACGCACCTATGCCCGCTGGCTGCCAGACCAAAAGCGGACAGAAAACTGGGATGAAACCGTCAAGCGGGTCGTCGAGGGAAACATCAACCTGGACCCGCGGCTGCACCAGGCGGACGTTGATCCAGCGGTCGTGGCCGCCCTCAGCCAAGAAGCCCGGGACTTGTTTAAACTGGTCTACGGCTTGGCGGCCACCCCCTCTGGCCGCAACCTGTGGATCTCCGGTACGGACTATCAGAAACGCAACGGCGATGCCTTGAATAACTGCTGGTTCATTGCTGTCCGTCCGCAACCTTACGGGGCCAGTCACATCGTACCGCTTTACCTGCAGCCGGATCAGCCCGCGGTCTCCATGCCGTATTCGTTCATGTTTGACGAGTTGATGAAAGGCGGCGGCGTCGGTTTCTCCGTCGTCCAAGATAACATCCGGCAGATTCCTGCCGTGGCCCACGCCATCGATCTGACCGTGGTCATTTCTAAAAACAGCGCCTCCTACGCTGACGTCTTGAAACTGGGGGCGGTGGATAAGGACGACTGGCTGGCCCAGCACGACGCCAGTGCCGGCCGTTACTACACCCTGCCGGACACGCGGGAGGGCTGGGTGCTGGCCAACGCCAACTTGATCGACCTGCACTTCGCCAGCACGAATCCCGAGGGCTTGACGCAGCTGGTCCTCGATGTCAGCCATATTCGGCCCAAGGGGGCCCGCATCCACGGCTTCGGCGGCACCGCGTCTGGTCCGATGCCCTTGATCGAGATGCTGTATGATATTAACAGCGTCTTGAACGCTAAGGCCGGGGCCCGCTTAACAGCGGTGGACGCCACCGACATCGGCAACCTGATCGGCAAGACCGTAGTCGCCGGCAATGTCCGCCGCTCAGCCGAAATGGCCCTGGGCTCGGCCGACGATCAAGACTTCATCACGATGAAGCAGGATAAGCAGAAGCTGTATCATCACCGCTGGGCCTCCAATAATAGTGTCGCCGTCGACTCCGACTTTGACGGCTACGCTCCCGTCGCGGCCGCCATTGCCAAAAATGGCGAGCCGGGGATCGTCAACCTGGCCCTTTCTCAACACTACGGCCGCCTGGCTGATGGGGCACGGTCTGACGCCGATCCCACCGTGGAAGGGACCAATCCCTGCGGGGAGATCTCGCTGGCCAACGGTGAACCGTGCAACCTGTTTGAGGTCTTTCCCTATGTCGCCGGCCAGCAGCATTGGGACTTGCCCCAGGTCTTCCGGCTGGCCACCCGGTTCGCTAAACGGGTGACGTTCAGCCCGTATGACTGGGCCGTTTCTCGGCGCGTTATCCAAAAGAACCGGCGCATCGGTATCTCCATCTCCGGGGTCCAGGATTGGTTCCTCCACGACTTCGGCGGCCGCGTTGTGACCGGCTTCGCGGCGGACGGGACGCCCCGCTACGATCCGCGCATCGTGCGTGCCGTGGACGGGCTCTACCAAAGCGTGGTCCAAGCCGACCGGGATTACTCCGCCGCCCTAGGCTGCCAGCCGTCGATCAAGCACACCACCGTGAAGCCCTCGGGCACCGTGGCCAAGCTGGCCGGCGTTTCTGAAGGCATGCACTTCCACTACGCGGGTTACCTGATCCAGCGTATTCGCTTCCAGGATAACGACCCGCTTCTCCCCGCCCTCAAGGCTTGCGGTTACCACATCGAGCCGGACGTCTACACGAAGAACACGATGTGCGTCGAATTCCCGATCCGGGCGGCCCACGCCGACAGCCCGTCCTTCGCCTCCGCGGGCACGGTGGCCATCGCCGAGCAGTTTGCCACCCAGGCCTTTCTTCAGAAATACTGGTCTGACAACGCCGTCAGCTGCACGATCACCTTCCAGCCCAAGGAAGCCGCTCAGATTGCCCCCTTGTTACGCCAGTACCGCCACGCCATCAAGTCCACGTCCCTGCTGCCATACATCGGCGCCGGCTTCAAGCAGGCACCCAAGGAGCCGATTGATAAGGCGACGTACGAAGACAGAAAAGCAGCCATCACCGACGACGTCGCCGCCGTCTTCGCTGCCCAAAATGACAATCACGATAAAAAGGACATCGCCTTGGTCGACCAGACCGACTGTGCCGGCGGTGCCTGCCCTGTTAAATAACGTACCCATATCTTCAGGAGGAAATCATTCATGGTGAAAAAAATCGTCCGTAATCTGCTCGTTCTCTTCGGCTTCGTTCTGCTGCTCAGCGGCTGTTCCACTGGGGCCAGCGCCCAATCTCAGAAAAAAGCGCCGGCCACGGTCACCGTCACGTATACCCTGCAGCAGAACAAGAAGACCTTCGCCCAGAAAAAGATCCAGGTCCCTAAAAAAGACGCGGTGGTCCTGACCGGGCTCAAGAAGGGCTGGCACGTGAAGGAGAGCAAAGGGTTCATTACCAGCATCGCCGGGAAGAGCCAAAACGTCGCTAAAAAGACCTATTGGTTGTACACCGTCAACGGTAAAATGGCGACGAAGGGCGCCAGCCAGGAGAAGGTCAAGGCCCGTGACAGGGTCGTCTTCAACCTGGCCCCGACCAAATAAATGGCCGCTGCCCATGACCGCACCCGCCAGGTGACCTTGCTGGCCATGCTCACCGCCCTGTGTGTCGCCCTGCGGATCGTGAAGATTCCGATTCCTAACGTTCAGCCAGTGACCGCGATCCTCATGCTGGTCACGCTCCAGCTCGGGCTGGGCGCCGGTCTCCTGCTGGCGGTGAACACGATGGTCCTGTCCAATATCTTCCTGGGGTTCGGTATCTGGACGATTCCCCAAATCGGGGCCTACGCCGGGTGTATCCTAGTCGTCGGCCTGCTGGCCCGCTGGACGCCGCTGCGCCGCTGGTTTTGGGCGCAGCTCGCCGTCTGCGGCCTGCTCGGCTTGCTCTACGGGTTCCTGGTCAGCGCGGGGATGGCGGTCTTCGGCCAGCTCAGTGGTTTAGGCTTCTGGGCCTATTACATCGCCGGCCTGCCCTTCGACGGGTATCATGCGGCAGGCAACCTCGTTTTCTACCCCTTATTGAAGAAACCTCTGGCGGTCGCCTTGCAGCACTACCAGCACCATGGTCAAGGAGGATCCGTGCAATGAAAATCTATACCAAAACCGGTGACGGCGGCACTACCCGGCAAATGACCGGCCGCTTCGTGCCCAAGTATGACCCGCAAATCGCCGCGCTAGGTGATCTGGACGAGCTGGATTCCTGGCTCGGGGTCGTGGCCGCCAACGCCACCACGGCGGAAAAAGCTTGGTTAGTCCCCGTCCTGACCCGCTTGCAGCGGGAGCTCTACGCCCTCCAAGCCGACATCAGCGTGCCGCGGCACCAGACAATCACCGAAGACCATGTACACGCCCAGGAAGCGGCCATTGACCGAATCATGGCCGCCATACCGCCAATCAATGCCTTCATCCTGCCGGGCGGCACACCCACGGCAGCGGGTTTACAGTACGCCCGCACCGTGGCGCGCCGGGCAGAGCGGTCGGTGGACGCCCTGAACGACACCCAGCAGGCCGTCGGCGCCCCCATCCTGCACTACATCAACCGCTTATCGGACTACCTTTTTGCCCTCGCCAGAGAAGCTAACTGGCGGGCAGGCCAGGAAGAATTGCGCAGCAAGGCAGAATAACAAAAACAGCACCGCTACTCGGTCGCAACCGAATGGTAGTGCTGTTTTTGTCAATCGTCATTCTGCCATCGGTAATGAACCTTTAAGTCACTGCAAACAGAATAGGGCAGCAGGCCCGCTCTTTGTAAGCGGCCAACAACAATGCCTTCATGAATGCCGACCTTTTGCGCAAAGGCAAGAATCTGTGAACGACCAAAGGAGCCCACTTCAACGAAACGTTTCCAATCCGGTTCGGGAATCAATTTATTGGCCGCCCATTGATCAGCCTCACGTTCTTCTTTACTGTCTAAATACTCTGCTTTTTTCAGTGTATAGAACATCTTTTTTGAATGGAGAACAAGATGAGCAAGCTCGTGAAATAAGGTAAACCATAACACATCGTTGGTTTTATATCGCAAACTCAACTCGATAATTGCCTTGGGATACGGTGACAGCCACCGCGTTAAGCCACTGACCCGACTCCCTTTTAATTCAGGAACGAGTACAACAGCAACACCAAAGTCGGCAGCAATATGTTGTAATTCCGGTATAAAAACTGATGGTCGAGTTTCGCGTGTCAATGCCCGTAGGCGCGTGACTGAATCAACCAATCTCCTCCGATCAAATGGTGCAGTGTCGATTTCTTCAGCCTCGATTGTTCCCTGCTGAATCCAGGCATGCAAAGCGTACTGGTTCACCGAGTAATGCTTGACATCAATTCTGTATGCCCCTTCAGACAATGGGTCCGATTCCATCACTTCTTCAAAAGCAGAAAAATCTGCAAAGCGGAAAAATTTAAGCAAGTTCTCCAGTCGCTTACTCTTTTCTCTTTCCTCTGGCACCATCCCGGCCTTAACCATCTCAGAGTATGGAAAGTGTTTTGTATAATCTAATTTTTCATTCAATACTTTTTTCTGTTCCTGCCGTTCAAGAAACTCTCGGTATTGTTTTTCCAAAGAATTCCAAAACGGTGCAGGTACATGAAAAATCAATTCTAACTGAGCGGCAATCCTGGGCGTCAACGGTGCCTTGCCATTAATCAGCTTCGATACGCTCTTTGGGGTGATTCCCAATCGTTGTGCGAGGTCGTCCTGGGTCATGCTTAACGCATCAAGAGTTTCCTTAATTGTCTCGCCAGGTGCAGTCGCGTAGTCCGGTGTCACAACAAATCCGTTAGTTGCCATGGTAATCAATCACTCCCTTGATCCCCAATAATTCATGAAGGTGGCGAAAATGGATAGAGACGTACAAAATCTTGGAA
>NZ_KI271596.1:0-11635 GCF_000469325.1 Schleiferilactobacillus shenzhenensis LY-73
CGGTCCAAGTGGATTGGTCTAGCTCAACGGCCGTTGCACTTCAATTTTAAATCCGGCTCCCAGATTTATATAGATGGAACCGTTTTTTACTGTTGACACGGAAAAACTCGGAAAAGGCATTGTGTGAAAATTTCCCCATACTCATCCTCCGGTCTATGACCGTTATTCTTTTGGGGGTTTATGTAATCGCCTTAATATCAAAAAAGGTGGACTGCTCCCCAAAGCTGTCACAAGATAAGCATACGGCCCGCCCCAATGATTTGCAATCTGATTATTATGTTGATTTGGATTCAATAACCGGTAAATGTCGAATAAATGTACAAAAAAGCCGCAACCAGTAATGGCTGCGACGCAGAAAATGTAAATCAATAACATGTTTGGTCGAAAATTTTCCTACCCTCAGGGAGTCACCACTTTGGCTTTAACAACCGGGTAATGGCGCATCACCAGTGCATTATAGGCTGCCTGGGACATCTCCACGGTTTGGACGTAGTTGATTTTGTCAGTCAAAATCAATTCCAGGTTCCCCCTAATCTCATTATTGTCATCAAAGGGAGATTCAACCAAATGCAGAATATTATGCGACTTGGTGTTCTTCAGGGCAAACAACTCCGCTGCCATATAATCGATACGGACAGTATCCTGCGGCCCGACAATGCCGCTCAGGTGAGTGGCATAAAATTCAGGAAGTGAATTGTACCGATGAACGACAGTCCCGGTTTCGGGATCTTCCACAGTGACCAAGTTGATTTGCTTATCGTAGAAAAAGAAACGCAAGCAGATTTGACCGACATTATTCAAAAACTGGATCTCTTGGAGGTCGTTACGATAATAAAACATGTTAGTGTAATGACTGCCATCAAAAGCATACTCTTCAATGTAGTCGGTCGTGCCGTCGGGATTAAGATACCGAATCTCTTTCACGGCCCGCCGCGTTTTTTCGTAGACTTGCATCGTGCCAATCCGGCTACCGTCATAAATCAAGTCGATGAACCCATCGGACTGCATCATCAGATTGGTCGGGGTCGGTATTGGTGCCTCGTCCCAGAAGAGATAGTGACCGGGGTGGTAAACCCGTTTGGTCACAATATCAACTAGGTTGACCCCGGCGACATTTTCTTCCTGTAAAACGCCGAGAAAACCGGGTGCTGAGGCGAGTGTCAGCATCTTGCCATGGCTCTCTTGGACCCGTTTTTTCATTGCCGGCCAATCGGCTAGCCCCGGGTTAATGCTGTTCACTAACTCATAATGCATCGATCAACGCCCTCCATTTCTCTGCAATCACGTGGTCTTGGTATTGGCCCAAGTCGGCCCGAGTCTGCTTTTGCAGCTGATCATAATCAACCGCTGCCAAGCGGCGAATGCCGTTTGCTAATTGATTAACGTTAAAGTCCGCGTCTTCCCGTTTGAACGGCGCGACGAAGCCGTTGACCCCGTCGTGAATCAGTTCCTGGGCGCCAAAGCGGGCATTGAACGTCACCACCGGCAGCGCAGCACTGAGCGCTTCGATATACGTCAAGCCGAAGCCTTCTGAATAAGACGCTGAAACAAAGGCATCGTAGTGCGGGTATTGATCAGCCAGGTCATTGGACAACCCTTTGAGGTGGACGAACGGGCCCATTTTGGTGTCCTTGATGGTCTTTTCTAATGTATCCTGCATCTCACCCTGACCATACACGTCAAAGGTCACGGGCAACCCGCTGGCATTAAGCTGGGCGACAGCGCGAATGATCAGATCCACGTGCTTCTCCGCCGCCAGCCGGGACGCGGTCACCAACCGTAACGGCTGGTGCTTCGCATGCAAGGTGGCCGGCGGCGTATCACTAATACCGCCAACTGGAATGGTCACGAACTTAGTTTGGGCTTGCGGAAAATCTTTAAGCAAGTCCAGGCGCTGCAGATTGGTGGCGACGATGACTTTCTCCACCTGATCTAAGTGGGTCAAGAGATACTCGTAATAGTTGTTCCACAATGGGTGTTTCGGATCGTCTCGGTTGGACAAGTGGTCGGCGTGGATCACCTCGATCTTTTTAGCGTCGGGTAAGTCGTTATTGAAGAGCGATTCCTCTGCTTTCTCACCCCGGTCGATCAAAAAGACATTGGGATGTGCGGTGAAGGCTGTATCCAAGACCTGGAAGAAATACCGCCGCAACTGGACTTCATTAGTGAAGAAAAGGTGCCGCCCATTCTGATTGAACAGGTGGATATTCCGGATTTGAAACTTGGCGTGGGGATCGTCGACATACTCGAAGGCTGCCCGGCGTTCACCGGTCGCCATGTTGAAGAGTTCCGTCCGCCCGGTGCTGACCAGCAAAATACTGGTCTGCTTGTGCTGATCTGGATATTTGACCAGGTGATTCACCATATGTAGACCGGCCGTGGTAAATGATTCCGAGAGCCGGTGGGTATTAGCCGCGTCAATGAGCAATCGATCCTTTTTTGCTGGGAACGTACGCGTCACACCGTGCTGGAGATAATCGTCGCCGAGCACAAAATACTCCCACATGTTAAGCACCGATTGATTGCTCAGATGCCATTGCTTCATTGCTGGCCGCAATTCTGGAATGAGGTCCACATAAACCAGGCGGTACGGTAAACCCGCTTGGGCAAAACGCTTAGCACGGTAAAACTGGGCGTGTTCAATACCAGAATTGCCCATCCCAATCGCACCATTCAGGAAAAAGATCATAACCAACGAGCCCCATTTCTTCAAGATTCACTTTCAATAATACAACACGCGCGGCCGACTTTGGCGAGGAAGTTCACAGGATCGCGGTGAGTGCATCGCGGCAAGCCGTCAAGCCGGCATCGCCGGTAATGATTGGCGGTGTGATTCCCGCCGGCCAGACTGCTCTGACTTTGGCCGTTAATTGGGCACGCCACTGGTCGGTCGCCCATTGTTCACTAGTCCCATAAATGAACAGTTCATCTCGGGCACCAGCAAGCGGCAAAGGGAAAGTCCCCGCACTTCGGCGCACCAGCGTCAATCGACGCGGCTGCGTGACCGAGGCGTCGGTATTGACCACACGGACAGTCTGCTGGTCCATATTCACCTGCATTGTGACCTGCTCATGGACCGCAGCAGGCATCAACACACCGTAGAGAAAAGTAAAATCCACTTGGTGCATGTTGATCAGACTGATCGTATAGTAGGCAGATGCCGGCGTTGACGAAAAGCTGCCGGCCAGTGCCGGCAGATCAGTCCGCTCCAGCAGATTATCGGCCGTGTCGTAGTCCTCGACGGCAGCGTACATGGCTTGCTTTTCCAGCTGTGTCGCCATGGCAATATAATAATCAGTTTCCGGCTGGAGCAGCGGAAGCACACCCCAGCCGGTGCCAACGGGACGGGAAGACCACGTGTGCAGGCGGGTTCCCGGAGACGCCAAGTCATTGTGCCAAGCAACAGATCCGGCAGGACCTGAGAAAGTCAGCTGCGTCCCGTCATTCGCCGTCTGAGTCAAAGTGCGCGGCCAAAGCAATAAATAAATTGTAGTCATCACTTTTCCGCTGCCTCCTCCCCGGCCGATGTGAACCGATCTTGAATGATGGCGTGATATTCCTGACTAAGCCACTCGGCCACTTCATCGGGCTGGTCATTATGCCGTCCTGGAAAGCCCTTATGGACAAGCTGGATGGCTTGGGTACTCCCGGTCAAATCGGCGTAAAGCTGCCCAAATGCCTGAGGATCCTCGTCGTCTTGCGCCATGTAACCCACGGCAATCGTCAAATCATGAAAAACAGCTTGTTTGAACTGAGACCAGAACCGCTGATTCAGAGCCTGCACGGCAGTGCGATCTGTGCCGCCGCTGTGCAGCTGCAGAATATCGGCGGCCTCTAGAAAAACCCCCGGCCGCTGGATTCGCAGGTTTTCCGCGACAGACCCGACATTCACCAGCGGCCGCCCCACAACGATCCCGGCCGGTGTCAGCTGAGCGCCGTAGTAGAGTGCTGCAGTGGCCCCCATGGCCGAACCAGCCATGATCAGCTGATCCGCCCCAAAGTCCAAGCGCTGAAGCACGTTGCGGATCATCGCCAAAACCCGTTGTTCCAGCGATGCGCTGCCGTAATAGAACGCACCGCCAACGAGGCGCGGGTCTGTGAATAACAAATACGGCCGGTCTTCTTCGGTCACCAAGGCAGCGTCCGAGAAACCTTCCGTCGGATTGAAATTGCAAAAATAAACGGTCAGCGGCGGCTGCAAGTTGCCCGCATCGAAATAGGCCAACAGTGTATCGTTCAGCGGTTCGGTGCCAACCAACCGTTCATCGTTCACTTGCAGTTGACCATAACCCCGGCGGGCACGATTCATGTGCATTTGACCAAGGGTAATGGTCCCCTTTCCAGTGGCCAGAAGCTGCAGCGCCACATCTTGAGCCTGGGCGGGGACGCGAAAAATCAGCCCAGTACCAAGCTGATCAGCCGGTAACGTCACCGTCTTCGTCAGCTGGCCGGTTTCATGATCACGCAAGCCTATAATAAACTGAGCCCGGGCACCATCACGACAATCAATTTCTGGCAAAAACCGGATATTCTGATCAGCAGCCACCGGTACTGGCGTTGGCCAACTGACAAGCGGCTGCCAGGTGGTACCGAAGCGGCCCGCCAAAGTGAGTGCTGCATACCCGGTCTGCCGCACCTGGCCCTGAAAGGCAGGAGACACTGCCACGTTGTCTTGCGGGAACTTTTTCCCTGATGCAGATGCAGAAGCAAACCAATCGTCCGTGATGTGTTCAGCGAGGGCGGCAAGGTCGTCGAAATCGACCAAAAGCACCTGCTTGAGACTCATTACTCTGGCGGCCTTGCCGGCGAACAGCGTGGGCGTGTCTGCCACGATGTGATTGGCTGGCAGTTGCGTGAGCAGCGCCGGTTCCGTCGTAATAAAGGCGTCTGCACTGATTAGAAACAGCGGCTCGCGAAGAAAAGGGATTAAGCGGTGCGCATGAAATACGGGGACCGGATCGTGACCAGGAACCGTGATGGCGGTCGTTGCGGCCGGACATTCATGATAGTCGCAATCGGCCGGCAGCAAATCGGCCAGCGCCAGCGGGGCTGGCCCGAAGTGAATAATATCCCGCTTAGTCATCCCTTAGGACCTCCTCCCACGTCTTCAGCAACTGGTCAGCCGCGTATCCGTCTAACCGGTCCACACAGGCCACCACAGCCTCATCCCAATGGGTGAAGGTGGCCAGATAATAATCCAGGGCGTCAGCTAATTGATCGTCGGCAGTGATGACCAAGCCATTCTGATGGTCTTGCACGAACCCGGTCACGGCCCGATTGATTTGGGGTAACCCGGCACTGATGGCAGCGATTTGAACAAACAAATCGGGGGTGTCGGCCAGGTCGACCACCAAGCGTGTCTTCTGCAGGTCCGCCTCAATTTCTGCTAAGGCCGGTGCGACCGCGATCCGGCAGCGCTTGAGAATAGATTGGGCGGAATCGCGGTGCGTGTCTGTCAAAGCGGCTGGTTCTGAAACTGAATCGGTCCCCGGCGGTAAGGCCTGCAGTGCTTGAAACTCCGCGCTGTCGGGTGCGACTCCGATTGTGCGGGCCAAGGCCGTCAGCCAAGCCAGCACAACGGTCTGTGCATCCCGGTCGGAGGCACAGTCAATTACGATTTGACGCTCGGGGGCTGCCGCCAGGATGTTGACCAGTATGGGGGCAATCACCGCCAACCGGTCTGGAGCAGGTTGCGCACCGACTCGCCAATAGAGCGTGACTGTGCTGAGCTCAGTACTCTCCCCTAACCGCAGCTCAGCAGCAAAGGGGGGAATGACTTGCACGGCGGGTACTCGTACCGCCGCCTTTGGTTTTGCACTCTGCCGAATCACCGCTGCTGTCCGTTGGGTCGGCACGACAACCGTATGGGCGAAGTGGTCGCTCGGCTCAATGAAGTCCGCTTGCCGCATCTCTGTCGACTGCAGGACAACAAGCGGGTGGTGCTGAGTGAGTGGGGCCGCTTGAGAAAGCAATGGATGATCTGCCGGTACGACCAAATGCCCCCCGGGCTGGGCGGTTAAATACCAGGCAGCCACGGCCAAAACTAAATGATCAAGATCCGTAAACGTGGGCCGCCCCAGTTTGGCTGCCCACTCCGCGTTCACCGTCACGGCACCGGCTGCCGCCGTGACTGCCACGGTACCCATCGGGGTGAACCACTCCTTTTTTGTTTCCGTGCCGGCGCTTGTGTACCAGGTACTGGTCGTGAGAAAACCGCGATCGTCATAGGTATCCTTTTGCAGACAGTAACCATCCGCCGCGAACCATTGTACGGCGGCCACGAATCCGCCCATAGCAAACTGCACTGCTGCCCAGGGCCGATCATCCCGCATCATCGTTACACCGTGCGGACCATACAGCGGATACTGTATCACCCCGCGGGGTGCGTCCGGCCACGTTAAATCAGCAAATGACCAGGGCAGCCCGTCAGTGGCCGCCACGTCTTGCAAGGCGTCGAAAGCGGACCACCAAGGCATGCCGGCCAAGCCGTTAGTATGCAGCTGATAGCGGAGCCACGGCGCTTCCTGAAGAAGCAGCAGCATCGCCGAGTGCCCGCGGGTATTGAACAACTGGGCCAAATTGACAATGGGGTCTCGTTCAAAACGATCGATCCCGCTCGGCCAGGCAGGCAAAAGATAATCCACTAGCGGTCCTCCTTTCTTCAAGCAAACAAGTCGTATCGGTCTTTGTTCCACAGCGCTCCGGCCTGCTGATTGATCATGTCAACGATAGAAATCAAGATGTAGATCATCCCCAGAAATTGCGAAAAATTCGCCGCGCCGGGAATCCACAACCCGATGACTAGTGGCAGAACGCCGATCAAGAGCAAAACGGTATTACCATAAAACGACATCACCCAGAATTGATGCATCAGAAACGCTTCTGTCTCGTCCCCGGGATGCACGTTCAGAATGTAGTCGCCTGCTTTGCGCATTCCTTTCGCTTCTTGCACGGGTTGAAGATTCATCATCCCGAAGGCATACCCCAACCCGATAACAATGACCGCATAGGTGGTGATTCCCTGCCAGGTATTGAACGAGGTCCACGTGACCAATACTTTTTGCCAGCCCGCCCGAGCGCCCGTCGTCGCAGTAAAAAAAGCCGGAAAAGCAAAAAATGCAGCAGAGAACATGAACGGCATCGCCCCCGCCGGTAAGAGCCGAATCGGCATGTACGAGGGGGCATAAGTGATATCGGTCAACGTCCGCTGGAGCGGGATACGCAATTCGGCTTGATTGAGATACGCCATGATCAGGAAGAAAGCCGCGCTGATGCCCGCCGTCCACCAAAGATGCACCAACGTTAACGGGAAGGACACCCCTAATCCATTTTGGAGCAGTAACGGCATCGATGCAATCAAACTGGGGAGAATCAAAACCACTGTCCCCCCAATGCCGTGCTGGGTATTTTCATCAGCGAGCCAGGTCGTGAACATCCCGCCGGCGAGCAGCAGGACAAAAGCGATGGGGACTGCCAGATCAATGCGGGTCCCGGGCAGCCAGATGGGAATGAAGGCTTGGCGCATCACGACCAGCATCTCCACGACTTGGACGACCGCCAAGGCCAGCGTGATTCCTCGGGCGATGTACCCTTGCTGTTTGAAACTCAGCTGGCCGTAACTGTCGGCGGCGACCGTCTGCACCGCCTGCACCAGAATCATCGCCGTCATGTAGGGCCGCATCCCCAGAGAGAGGAGCATGGGGACACCCATTTGCCCACCGGTGGTCATGGCAATTAACCGGAAGAAAGGCACCCCGCTGAGTGCCCGCTGGGCAGCGGTAATATTCACCATGGGCAGGTATACGTGCTGCCCTAATTGATACACCGCAATGACGGCTAAAGTGTATGCTAACCGTCTGAAAAACAGGCGTTTGTTACTGCTCACGGTCGAGTCCTCATTTCTGCCAAAGTTAAGGGAAAGTGACGTCTACGCTGCCTGATGCGGGATCGACATGCAGCTCGGACAACAGCAGCTGCGTCATGGCCCGTAGAGCAAAGTCGCCGCTCATGGTGCGGAAGGCCCGCCGCGCTTCTTTCTGATATTCGAACGTCGGGTCGCGCTGACCGCGGGCGCGATCGCCCACGACAGTCTTCAATTGCTGCAGCGTATCGACCTGCTCGATCCACGCATTGTCCAGCGCCCGCAAAAAAACCAGTCGTTGAAATGCGAGAAATTGGTCCTCTGGCAGCTGGTCGGCCTGCTTCTCCCATTGCTTCTGGGCGAGGGCCGCCAGATACGGGCGCAGCTCTTTTTGCCGCGTCATCAGCGTCCGATTGACGATCAGTTCGTTGAGCCGAAAATGACGGTCGATGTGGTTGATAATGAAATCGCCCAGCACGCCGACGCTTTCAGCAGAATGATCAGCTAAAAAGTCAGTAATCGCGCGGCCCAGCACCTTCTGAAAAAGAGCGTTCAACGGTTCAGCCGCCATCACCATGACGCGATCGCGGAGAGAATATATGTATTGTCGCTGGAGTCGAAACACTTCGTCAAATTGCAGTGTCTGAAAACGGCTGGAGCGTTGACCATTCTGGGTCACCTTCTGGGCTTTGGCCACCACCCGGCGAAACTTGGATTTAACCAGCGGCTGCGGCAGCGTATCGCCGCTGGCTTGAGCGGCTTCCTGGGCAGTGTAGTGCAGCCGAAACTTATCGACCCATTTCGGCGCATGTTCAATCATAATGCGGTCTTCCAACGAGGTAAAGAATTGGGTGGCCCCGGGATACCCTTGCCGCCCGGCACGCCCCCGCAGCTGATTATCCACCCGAGCACTGCTCATCCGTTCGGTGCCGATCACCAGCAAGCCGCCCAGCCCAGGGACCGCCGGGTCCAAATGAATATCGGTTCCGCGGCCGGCCATGGAGGTGGCTACGGTGATGGCCCCGAGTCGGCCGGCCTCGGCGACGATTTGGGCTTCTTTGGCCGCCGAGCGGGCGTTCAACAGGTTGTGGGGAAGGCCCTCATTCAGTAAGACGCGGGAATAAAGAACGGACATGGAAACTGACCCGGTCTCAATGAGCACGGGCTGCTGGCGGGCATGGGCTGCTCTCACAATGGGCAGTGTCGCCGCGACTTTGGCCCGGACGGTGGGAAACAATTGATCCGGCCGGTCAACCCGAATACTGGGTTTATGGGTGGGAATCGGCACCACCTGCAAACCATATGTTTCTTGCAGCTCTGCAGCGTCAGTCATCGCAGTGCCGGTCATCCCGGCAAGCTGGGGAAACATGCGAAACAAGTTCTGAAAAGTGATTGAGGCCATTGCCCGGGTCTGGGGCGTTAACGGCACGTGTTCCTTTGCTTCGATGGCCTGGTGCAAGCCGGCTTCCAGTTTCATACCGGTTAATTTGCGACCGTTGCTTAAATCCAGCAAATAGACTTGATTATCGGCCACCACGTAATCCCGATCCCGAACAAGGGTGAAATTGACTTTCAAGGCCATCACCAGATGCCGGTATAGCGCCCGTCGCGGCTTATCCAGCAAGGTCGGCACCGCAAAGTACTGGGCTAAGAAATCGATGCCGTGATCGGTGAACCACACTTGTTTGGTATCATCTGACAATTCGTAATCAACATCTTCCGTCAATAACCGAATCGCGTCATCCGCTAAAGTATACAAGTTGGATTGCACCCGGGGGGCCCCCGAAATAATGAGCGGCATGGACGCCATGTCCAGTAGAACGGCATCGACTTCATCCAGCAAGGCAAACTGAAATGGGGGAATATACTGGTCAGCGGGCGTGCTGGCCAGATTGTCGATCAGATAATCGAACCCCAATGCGCCATTGGTCGTGTAAACGATGTCGGCAGAATAAATCGCTTGCTTGTCCCGCCCGTCATCATCGCCGGTCTGACCGCTGGCACTCGCACCAGCCTGCACCGTCAAACCCAACCACCGGTAGACTCGCCCCATCTGGGCAGCATCTCGATTGGCCAGATACGCATTCGCAGTAATTAAGAAATTCCCCGGGCCAGTCAATCCATGGAGATACATGGGCAGTGTAGCCATGAGGGTCTTCCCTTCCCCCGTCTTCATTTCGGCCACATTACGATCCGCCATTACGACCGCCCCGAGAATCTGGGTGTCGTAGGGCCGCATACCCAGCACCCGCTGGTCGGCCTCTGCCACCGTCGCGTATGCCGGTACCAAAATGTCAGCCAGCGCGGTGCCAGCACTCAACTGCTGCTGAAACTGCTTGGTCTGCGCCTGCAAATCAGCATCCGTCATCGCGGCATAGTCATCGTGCAATGCCATGATTCGGCGCATCGTCCGTGCATACCGGCGCTGTGCTCGTCTCCCCACTCGTGTGATACTGCCGCCCCCTCAGTTGGCTGGTTCTTACCTGTTGCCGCTTCTTTCCGCAAAAGGCAAATTTTGTTACAATTATAACATCATGTCAAAGAAATCTAAATTGCTCGCCGCCGACATCGACCGGCGGTTCGCTTACGAGGAACATTACGCCCCGCTCAAGCGAAAAAACAAACAGCGGGAAAAAGAGGACAAGCGCGGCAGCCGGAGTCAAAGCATATTGACCTTGGCACTGGCCCTTTTCATCCTCAGCGGCTTGCTCTATCCGCTGATCAAAATGCTGTGGCCCTGACGGCCGTGGACAAATGATGCGAAAGATTGGAAGGGACCTTCTGTGAGTAAAAACGCTGTAGCTTTCACTGTCACCGGGCCGCACATTCAGTTGACGGCAGCAGCCCTGGCTTCTCTCTGCCAAACTCATCGGGCACCCGAACATCTCGACGTCCTGATTGTTGCCGCCGGCTTAGGATCGGCCGACATCGCTGCCATCCGCCGCCTGCCGCAGCTTTTTGGTCGGCCCAATATCTTTGTGACGGTTTGGCAGCCGCCGGCCCAAGTGAACCAAATTCACCCGGTCGCAGCATCACCGCGGTTCCCCGCCATGACTTTCTGGCGTTTGCTGGTGCCGGCGTATTTCCCTCAATTCGACCGGATCTTATACACAGATAATGACGTTTTGTTCTGCCAGGACGTGTCAACCCTCTTTCCGCTATTACCGGACACCGAACCCGTGGCTGCCGTCCCTGATTTTTACTACCACGCCCTCGCCAATATGCCGCAGATGGCGGCGCACTTTGGTCTGGCTACCTCTCGAGACTACGTCAATTCCGGCGTGATCCTGTTCAACGTTGCCCGGTTCAATGCGTTGTTTCCCCCAGCGGCCATCATTGCCGCCGCCAATGCCAACCGTGACAATTATCCTGATCAGGCCGTATTGAACCGAATCACCGCCGGTCATCTCGTTCCCCTGCCGCTAACGGTCAATTACCAAAAAGACGATCACTGGCTTAATGACTGGGCCAAAACCGCCGCGCCGGCACACTATCCAGAATTTGCGGCCGCCCGCCAACAAGTGGCGATCCGGCACTTTGTAGAATTCGGTACTGATTCACTGCCTTGGCAGCATATCGCATTGCGCGATCCCTGGGAGGCCCAATGGTGGCAGACGATGAACGCCGTCAAGGAGCGCTTGCAGCAAGATACGGAATAACCGATAAAAAGGGACTGGGACAAAATTCATATTCCGCGACATACTGAGTGCCAACGCATAGCAAGCGGAGGCAAAACGGGCTCAGTGGTGAAATCATTCTTGGCGGCTTTGCCGC
>NZ_KI271596.1:11750-34535 GCF_000469325.1 Schleiferilactobacillus shenzhenensis LY-73
TCAGTCCCTTTTTTTCAAATCAATGCAAAAACGGAATCGGCTTACTAAAATCAAACGTCGTCGGGTCCTGGCGCTGACGGCCCTTCCCCGCCATGGCGGCCAGCTGCTGGTGGTCGTCGGCGTCCAGTTCGAAGTCGAAGACATCCGCGTTGGCCTTGATGTAGTCCTGGTGAACTGACTTAGGCAGCGGCAAGAAGCCCTGCTCCAAGCTCCACCGAATCAGGACCTGGGCCGGTGACTTGCCATGCTTCTTGGCCACAGCCGCCACCGTCTCACTCTTCAACAATTCCCCGGTACCCAGCGGGGAATACGCCTCGTTGAGCATCCCGTGGTCGCGGTTGTACTGGACCACGTCGGGTTGGGGAGAATACGGGTTAAGGAAGATCTGGTTGACCATCGGCGCCGTCTTGGCGGTCTTCGCCAACGCCTTCAGATGTTTGGGTAAGAAATTCGATACTCCGATCGCCCGGGCCTTGCCCAAGTGGAAAATGTGCTCCATCGCCCGCCACGTCTCAGCGTTCAAGTGCTGCCAATCCTGGTGGTGCGCAGCCGGTTCCGGCCAGTGGATCAGGTACAGGTCGATGTAGTCCAATCCCAGCCGGGTCAGGGAATCCTGGAAGGCCCGGAGCACATCGTCATACGAGTTCCGTTGTTCATTCCACAATTTGGTGGTGACAAACAACTGGTCCCGGGGCACGCCGGCGTCGCGGATTGCCCGGCCGACCGCCTGCTCATTGTCGTAGGTAGCTGCCGTGTCGATATGCCGGTAGCCGGCGTCCAGCGCCCATTTTACCGACTGGTAGGCGTCCTCCGGGGACGATTGCCAGGTGCCGAAGCCGATGACGGGAATCTTGACCCCGTTGGCCAATTCATATGTATCCGTCATACTGTGGGCATTAATTGCAGTCATACGATCCATCCTTTCTGAAAATGGTTTCCTCATTAAGTGTAAGGAACACGGCCAAGAAAAGTCAAGCCGCTCGCCAAGCACGACTATTGCTCAAACACATTTGTGCCGGCTTCGGATTTCTTCCTGTGGCGGCCATAAATGACGGTCCCCAGGAGCAGAACGAGACCGAGAATACTGAGCATCATTCCCCAGGTCAGCCCGGGCAGCTTGTACCGCAATGTGACCCGATGCTTCCCGGCAGTCAAGGGTACGCTGAGAAAGGCGCTCGCGGATCGGCGGACAGGTGCTGCCCGACCGTCCACCACAGCATGCCAGCCCGAAGCAAAGGGAATCAGCGTCATCAGCTGCTGCCCAGCGCCCACCGTGATTGTACCGCTGAGCTGATTGCCGCTGCGCTTGGTGATCCGCCAGGCCTGGGCATTCAAGCGCGTGACCGCACTGTGCAAAATGGCGGGACGCAGCTGAGCGATGCGCAACGGCTGCGCTTCTGTTTTGCGCCGCAGGGTCCAGCGCACATTCACTTGCCCATTTTGGGGAAGAAGGCCGACGACAATGGGTCCGGTCGACTCAACAGGTAAAATCACTTTTTCGCCATTGATCGTCACCGCCGAGTCGTGCAAAGCGGCCGGCTGGACGATCACGTAAGTGGGCAGCTGTCGGGTGACCGGCGTATTACTGGTCACGGTGGCGGCGCGGCCCTTGCGGCTAGGGACCAGCGCAGTCCCTTCCCGGTGCACATTGGTCAGAACAGCGCGAGCGGCGGGTACGCTGGTGAAAAATTCATCATCGGCACCAGTCAAGGTATTCATCATCAGCGTTTGGTTGGCTAACGGGTCCGTCGGGGACAGCTTGCCTAAGGCCGCCTGACGGTCAACGGCAAACCCCACCGGCAAAGTGTTCGGACTTTGGCGCACGGTCATGGCCCCGCGCTGGTAGACAACGGATTCCGCTGTCAGATCCGTACGGAGATTAGTTCGGGTCTGGTCATTAACGGCCGTGTACTGCACGCCCAACAGTGCATCGCTCACTTGGGTGCCGGTGACACCGGCGTAACCGCGGTTCCCCGCCGGCAGTCCGAGGGCCTGGTATAAATTGACCACAGCAGTGCTGCTTGGCCCGGCTGCCGCCGTCCCGCTGGCATGCCCAGCCTCTAATGATTGATTGACCTGACCAGGAGTGAGCGGCACTGCCGCCACCCGGTACCAGTCCGCGTCAGCCTGCTTCCGGACTGCATTCTGCCACTGGAGGGTCGTTTGACTGCTGCGGGCTAGTGCGGCGGTGCTCACCCGTGGCAGCGTCGCCATGCTGAGGGTCGCATTGGCACCCACTTCTCCCACCACGGCGAGGAGCACCAGCCAGCGCCAGATACGCGCGCTGCGCCGCTGCCAGAGCACGATGCCCAGGAGGAGCAGCAATAAGAAAGCCCCACTCAAAGCCAGCCGCACCGGCGTGATGCCCGCCACTTGGTGCCGCAGTAAAAAGGCGTAGACCAAAACCGCCCCGGCCACCAGGGTTGGTGGGAACCAGGATTCAAAGTGCCAGTAGACGATCTGGGTCAGCTGCGTGGCGGCTAAATAAATCAGCCAGAAACTGACCAGAAAACTGAACCGGAACGGATAGGCCTGGGGCAGCTGCAGCCCGTGCCAGAACAGGTTGATGCCATTAAAAACAAAGCCCGCCCCGAGGACAAACGCGACCAGCCCGCCAGCGATTTTCTCCCTTAACGCAAAGCGGGTACTGAAAAAGTAGCCGACGAAGGCGAAGAGGGCCAAGGTGCCGATGAAGACATTGGGCAAGCCGTTGCTCGGTGAGCCGATGATCAGCTTCGCCGGCGTCTGGGTCCAACCGGCGATGAACAGCGGCAGCTTGGGCGTCGCTTGCGTCCCCTTCCCGGCCAGCAGGTCCAGCAGGGTCGGCACCACGACGACCATACTCAATAAGCCGCCCAGCAGGGAGCCCCACACGAAGCGGCCGAGCTGGCGCAGCGCTCGCCGCCAGTCGTACCAGGACATGATGATCATATAGGCGCAATAGAGCACCAGGAAGACCGCCAGCATGTAGGCAATGTAATAATTACTGATGACGGCTAGAGCCAACAATAAGGTATAGGGCAGAAAACTGCCTTTATCCAGCAAGCGGCGCACCGCCCAGACCAGCAGCGGCAGCAAGATGACGCCGTCCAGCCACATCAGGTTCATTTGGTACACAACAGTGTAGCCCATCAAGGCATAGCTCAGGGCCAGGGCCAGGTTGATCGCCCGCTCCAGAGTCGGTTCGATCTGCCGCAGCATGAAGCTCATCGCCGCCGCTGCCCAGCCGATCTTCAATAGAATAATGCCGTAAAGCACCTGGGGCAGCCGCTCGGGCGGGAATAATAGCGTGAGTAAATTGAACGGACTCAGTAAGTAGTAGGCCCAGTTGCCGGCCATACTGCCGCCTAGGCCGTTGGCGAAGCTGTAGCCGATCTGGTCAGTCGCCCCCGCCCAGACATGGCGATAATATTGGAAGAAAGACAAGTACTGCTGGCTCAGGTCGCCGCCCAGCCAGTTGCCGCCGGTCAAGGGATTGGCCCGAGCCAGGCTGCCAGCAAGGAAGAACACGCCGGCAGCCAAACCAAAGGCGGCCAGCCAATCCCAGCGCCGGGCCGGTCGGTTCTGGTAATCGAAATCGACAACGTTCACGAAGAATGCCACTCCTTTTCAGGACCCCAATTGGGTCTTTCCCATTGTACCCGAAAGGCGGTAACAAAGGCAGGGGCTCGGGGAAATGTATGGCTAAAGGGCGTACCCTGTCATGGGATTGTGGCTGCTTTCAGAAATACGTTCGTCCCGTCGGCAGCGTTTCTGCCCAGACAAAAAAGCGCCGCCCTGTGGGTGACGCCAAGTGAATCGCGGTTATTCATTCTCTTGGGCCGCCGCCAGCACCGCCTGCCGGTGCGGCAACGACGGAATGGCCCCCAGTCCCTGCACCGCCAGGGAAGAGGCCCGCTGCGCATACTGCACTGCGCTGGTCAGGTTGCTCAGATTGGGCTGCAGTTCGGATGCCAGCGCGCCAATGAAGGCATCGCCGGCACCGGTGGTGTCCACCGCCTGGACAGAAAAAGCGGGCATGAGCTGGGCCCTGTCCGGGGTGGCCACGTAGGCGCCTTTCTCCCCGAGGGTGATGATCACGATGCCCACACCCCGGTCGCGGAAGTACGCCGCGTTCGCTTGGAGGGACGCGGCGTCGGTAATTGGAACGCCCGTCAGCGCGCCGCTCTCGGTCTCGTTGGGCACAATGATGTCGGTATGCGTCAACAGTTCCGGCGTCAGCCGCTGGTTCGCCGGAGCAGGGTTGAGAATCGTCCGCACGCCGGCCTGCTTGGCCTGTTGGAAGGCGGCGGCCGCGGCGGGAATCGGGGTTTCACATTCCGTGATCACAAAACTGGCGGCCTTGATCGGCTCCGCCGCCGCGGCCACATCCTCCGGCATCACTTGGTAATTCGCACCGTGGTCGATGATGATCGAGTTCTGCCCGCTTTCTTGCAGAAGAATGTACGCCTGGCCAGTGGGCAGCGTATGACTGGTGACGACGTGGCGGACGTCGATGCCCTCTTTCTTCAACTTCTCGATCATCAGCCAGCCGTTGTTATCGTCCCCGACCCGGCCGACGAAGGTGGTCGCCGCCCCGCTCCGGGCACTGGCGACGGCTTGGTTCGCGCCCTTACCGCCGGGCGCCTGGGAGAAGCCGGTCATGGCGATGGTCTCCCCCGGTTGGGGCAGACGGGCGACGTGAAGCGTGTTATCGATGTTGATACTGCCGATGATGACGACGTGATTGGTCATTGCAGAAATGCCTGCTTTCTCTCTAGAATTCTATCTCTATGGTAACGAACCGGCGGGGCTTAGTCGAACTTGGCCCGGGCGGTGCTGTTCCGAATCTGGAGCTGCACCGGCAGCGGGGCGGGCAGCGCGGGCGTCTGGCCAGCAATCTGGGCCAATATACACGCCGCCACCGCGTGGCCCAGGGCCATCACCGGCTGGTTGACGGTGGTCAGCTCCGGGGTGACGTAAGCGGCCAAGTCAGTGTTGTCGTAGCCGGCCACCGAATAATCCTGGGGCACCCGCTTGCCCAGGCGGGCCAGCCCCTTGAGCAGCCCAATGGCCAGGTCGTCATCAATGGCGATGATGGCCGTAATGCTGGGCAGCCGGACGACCTGAGCGGCCGCCGCTTCCCCTGCTGCGCGGGTCAAGGGGGCAGAGACATACGTCACGGCCTTGCTGGGGATACCGTGCCGAGCGAGAGCATCCAAGTAGCCGCGGTACCGGGTGGCCATGTTGAAAGGAAGCTGGGGCGGACAGACAATGGCGAAGCGCTTGTGACCTAAGCCTACCAGATGGTCCACTACTTGCCCGGCACCCGCCGTGTCATCCACGCTGATCCGGGCCGCCCCGGGGATATCGTCGGCCTGATCGGTGAGGACGTAGGGCAGCGCAGTGGTCTGGGCCATTTCAGCCACGATGCGGGTCGTGACCTTCGGGGCGCAAAGAATCAGCCCCTTCTGCACCGCCGGGACGAAGCGCGTCAGCAAATGATCTAAGTCCATCGCATCCAGTTCGGCATTGAACACTTCCGTGTAATACCCCGCCGGCTGCAGCGTCTCCGCAACGCCGCTGAGCAGCTTGGGGAAGAACGGATTCATCAAGGTCGGCACGACCACCCCGATCGACCGGCGCAATTGGGGCCCGTATCGCCCCGTATAAGTAATGGGATAATGGTTGTTCGGCACACCCACGTCCACGTGATCAGCTTCTTTCATTTCCTGCTTCACGCCCCAATCGTGAAGCCCGTCACCTCAGTTTAGCACGTAGTTCTATTATACCGTATCGTGCTCACTTCATCACGTATTTCGTCAGAAAAGTGCTTTATACCATTGTTTTATTTGGACCGTTCCAATTTATTAGATGTTAGAATCCTTTATATCAAGCCATTTCTACCAACTTCACGTGTATATTCGGTCCTAAAAATATTTCGAATGAGGTTTCACAAGTTGAGCATTTTCATGTATACTAAGGGTACATTCAAGGAGGTCATCGCCATGCTGAGCCAACTCGATCAAAACACGATGAAAGAAAGAGCCGCCCGCCAAGCCGCGGACACCGTCTGGAACGGTGCCCGGTTGGGGGTCGGCACCGGCTCCACCGTCAAGTTCTTCATTGATGCCCTGGGTGAGCGCAAGGCCGCTGGCCTGCAGCTTGGGGCCGTGGTCACCACATCGTCCCGGTCTAAGGCACAGCTTGAGGGCCTGGGCTTCACCGTCAGCGAACTGGCCGACGTGGAACAGCTGGACCTCACTGTGGACGGGGCCGACCGGGTGGACAGCCACCTGGACGGCATCAAGGGCGGCGGCGGCGCGTTGACGCTGGAAAAAAACGTCGCCGTCCACTCCGCCCACAACACCTGGATCGTCGACGAGTCCAAGGTCGTCGACCACTTAGGCGGTTTCCCCCTGCCCGTCGAGGTCCTGCCGATCAGTGCGAAGCAAGTCTACAATCAATTTGAAGACGAAGGCCTGCTGCCCCAGTTCCGCACGACCGCCACTGGCGAACGTTACGTAACCCACTACGGCAACTACATCATTGACCTCTACATCGATCCGCTGCCGGCTCCGCGGGGCTTGGCCACCTATCTGGACAGTACCGTCGGCGTGGTGGAACACGGCTTGTTCCTAGGCATCTGCGATACGGTGATCATTGCCCGGGAAGACGGCACGATTGACGTGAAGAAACGGTAATTCGTTGCACCGGCAAATACCAAAAGCATCCATTGACTGCGGTGGGTGCTTTTTCTTTGTCAACTCTTCACGGCATCAAAAAGCACGCATCGGCCATCGCCGGTGCGTGCTTTTCATTTGATACGTGCGTTACTTTTCTGTCTTCTTCGCCGAATCAGTCGTCTGCTTCTCCCCGTCGCCTGCCGCTTCACTCTCGGCAGTATACGCGGCACTGCCCTTCTTCGGCAGCTTCTGCGACCGGGCGACCCATTCGACTGCCGCCGACAGCATCAGCGGCAGAGTGATCACCAGAATCACCAAACCGATAATCACGGCTAAGGCGACCTGGATCAGCGTCGTGACGCCCGACGGCATCAACGCGGCGAAGGTGCCGCTGAGGATGACGGCCGCGGAAATAACGACGGCCCCAATGGCCCCCGCTGCCCGCAGCATCCGCTTCGCGGTGTTGTGCTCGATCACCCGCAGGTCGCGGAAGCGGATCATCAGGAAGATACTGTAATCCACGCCCAGCGCAATCAGCATGATGAAGGAGAAGAACGGTGTGTTCCACGTCAGCATCGGTGCGCCGAGGAAGACCTTGGTGACGATGTGCGTCAGGCTCAACGAGGTGACGTAAGCCATCAGCAGCGTCGCCAGAATGGTCAGCGGTTGGATGATTGACCGCGTCACGACCATCAGGGCGATGGCAATCCCGGCGACCATAATCACCGCCGTCCGCAGGAAGTCGCCGTTAGCCAGCTCCTGCAGGTCCGCCGTTTGCGATGTCTGGCCGCCGACCGCGACGGTGGCGTCCTTCAACGCCCCGTGCTTCAGCTTGGCTTGGATGTCGCTTTGAATCGTCCGCAGCCGCTTGGCCGATGCCAGCGTGGCCGGGTCGCCCTTGAAGACCATCGTCAGCGTGGTGATCTTGTTACCATCCGCCATGTAATTGGCCAGCGCCGGCTTGAAGGTCTTGCTGCTGATGGTGTCCTTAGGAATGTAGAACTGGTCGCCCATGTAAGACGATTGCAAGCCGCTCAGGTACGACTTCATGGTGGCATTGCCCTTCTGCAGGGTGGTCAGACCGTCGTTGGCACTGACCAGGCCCTTCTGCAGCTGACTGACTTGCGTCCCCAAGGCTTTGACCTGGGTGTTCATCTGCTGCACCCCGGCATTCACCTGCTGGGTGCCGCTGGCCAGGGACGACGCGCCGCTATTCAGCGTGCCGCTGTTCTTGGCGAGCTGCTGGGTCCCGGCAGAAAGCTGACCAATCCCGCTCGTCAGGGCCGGCAGCTGGCCGTTCAGCGACTGCACACCGCTGTTGACCTGCGTCGTCCCACTAGCGAGACTGTTGGCCCCGTTCTTCAGGGTACTGCCATTAGCCGCGAGCTGCTGCCCGCCGCTGGCCAGTTGGCCGATCCCGTTCGTCAAGGCCGGCATCTGCCCGTTCAAGCTGGTCAAGCCGTTGCTCACCTGGCTGGTGCCGGTATTCAACTGGCCGACGCCGCTGCTGAACTGGTTGATGCCATTGCTCACCGGCCCGGTGACCGCACTCGCTCCGGGAATCTGGTTGGCCAGCGTAATCAGCTGCTGGGCGAGTTGAGAAATCTGCTGCACCTGGGTATTCAATTGACTCATCCCCGTCTGCAGTTTCGTGCCCGCCGCCGACAGCTGACTGACACCGCTGGTCAAGACCGGCGTCTTGCTTTGCAGCGAGGCAATGCCGCTGTTCACTTGGTCGACCCCGGCAGTGTATTGATTGATCCCGGACGCCAGACTGCTGGCCCCCGTCTGCAGCTGCTGGGTAGCGCTGGCCAGCTGACTGACACCGCTGGTCAGGCTGGGTACCTTGCTCTGCATCTGGCTGACACCGCTATTGACCTGGCCCACGCCCGCCGTATACTGGCTGACGCCGCTGTTGAGCTGGCTGGCCCCGCTTTGCAGCTGCTGGGTACCGTCCGCCAGCTGCTGGACCTTGGCCAGCTGACCATTCACGTCAGCGGCCGTCAGCTGCTTATTGGCATCGTTCAACCCGGACTGGATCTGCTTCAGCCCCTTCGTGGACTGGTCCAGCCCTGAGACGACAGTGCCCAGCTGGTTCTTCAGGTAGAGTTGAGAAAGTTTACTGCCTCCCGGCTGGGTGACAGACGCCACGGTCTTGACGCCCTTTTCTTCCTGGAGGTACTGGGTCAAATCATCCACCGCCGCCAAGTCTTCCTGGGTGTTCAGCGGCTTCTTGCTCTCGATGTAGACCGTCGAGGGGGCCGTCATCCCCTTGGAATAGTGCTTCTGAATCAGGCGGTAGCCGACCTTGGAGGGCACGGATTCCGGCAGCTCGTCAGCGTTGTTGAAGTTCAGCGTCTGGTTCATCGTGAAGGCGAAGGGCAGGGCCAGAATGACGATGGCGCCGATGGTGATGATCGGCTGGGCCAAGCCCCACGTGGACAGCCGGTGCCACAGGCGGCTCTCGGCTTCCCCGCCGCTGGTCTTACTGGGCCAGAAAAGCTTGGCCCCCAGCGTACTCATGAAGAACATGTTCAAGGTGAGGAGCACCGGCAGCAGCACGGCGACCCCCACGGCCACGCCCACCGCGGACTGGTAGAAGGAGAACTTCGCCAATGCCAGGACGGTGAAGCCGATGAGCACGGACAGACCCGAGTAGAGAATCGTTCGGCCGCCGTACCGCAGCGTCCGCTTGGTGGCGGTCACTGCGTCGTAGCCCTCCCCCAAGTTGCCTTTGAAGGTGTTGTACAGCAGGATATTATAGTCCGTCCCGATCCCGAACAGCACCACGACCATGAAGACCTGGGTGAAGTTAGAAATGGGGAAGTTTTGGTACTGGGCCAAGTTCATCACGATGCTCAGGCTGGTGATGAACGCCACCCCCACGGTGATCAGCGAGGCGATCGGCACCACTGGCGACTTGAAGACGATGATCAGCACGATCAGGATGAAGACGATGGCGATGATCTCGGTCTTCTGAATCCCTTTCTCAGTGATCGTTGAAAAGTCGTCGTTCAGCACGTCCGAACCGGTAATATAGGTCTTCAACCCAGCCGTTTTGACCTGCTTTTGCAGGGCTTTGCTTTGGACACTCACCCGGCCATTGGCCTTGGCGGTAATCATGGCCATCTGGGTGGTGCCGTCCTTGGCGACTAGCTGTTTCTTAGTTTCGGCATTGTCGTTGGGGGCCGTGATGCTTTCCACGCTCAGTCCCTTGACGTTGTGAATGTCTTTAATCGTCCGATTGACGGCTTTGATCTGGTCGGCCGACAATTTTTGATTACCGTTATTGAACACGGCGATATATGTACGCACCGTCTTGTTGTTATTGGCTTTCTTCTCGATGCGGGTCGCCATCTGGCTCTCCACGTTATCGGGCAGCTTGATGGCCCCCTTGTCCCGGGTCAGCTGGCTGACGTTGGGCATCAGCACAACGGCCGCCACGACGATGACGATCCAGGCAATCAGGGCGAGGATATGGTGCTCTCTAAACTTCTTCACTAAAAACCTTCCTCTCCACAGTCAATGCGTTCCATAACTGGTTTTTCAATTGGCGAATGATGCGGGTATCCTCCGGCTGGATCCGGGCGAAGTGGCGCCGGGCCCAGAGAAAACTGATCATCATTTGGACGCTGCCGTACATTAACACGAGTTGAGCATCCGCCGACCCTGGCACGATCACCTTGCTGTCCTGACCGGCTTTGAGAAAGTCGGTGAAGTAGGCGATCACCTTGTCCCGGGCCGCTTGGCTGTCAGCGTCCAGCATCTCATTGAACACGTTCAGGTTCATGAACTGCAGCTCCACCGTGTAGTGGGTCATCAGGGCCGTGGCGGCATCGAAGATCTGACTGAACTGGTCTTCAATGCTTGCCTGGCGGTCCACCGCGTCCTGGATTTCTGACAGAAAGAGGGTCAGCACCTTCTGGAACAAATGGTTCAAGATGTTGTCCTTATTCTTGAAGTACCGGTAGACGGTGCCGACCCCCACCCGGGCCGCCCGGGCAATGGACGGGACATTCGTCTCCGCATACCCCTGGGTGGTGAACAGATGCAGAGCGGCCTCCATAATGGCCTCCCCTTTGTTACTCGTGGCTTTGTCCATTGTTTTTTTCTTCCCCTCAACGTACTGTTTTCTGAAACTGGAATGAACGTTCATTCCGTATACTAAAACTTGGCTTGGCATCCGTCAACCCCGATTGTTAATGAACACGGTTCCAACTTGAAAAAATGTTGTATCTCACAGACCGGTTGGGTAGGATTAAGAGGCAGGCATTATTGGCCTATCGCCTATTGTATATTGATATACCAGAATGGTCTGCCGTGAAAGGAGTAAGTAAATTATGTCTGATTCACCCGTTTCCAGTCGCCACAGGGCGGCTCCCCTTTGGCGTCGCCCGCACGTCATTCACTACATATTATTGGTCGTTCTGGGAATCGCTGTGATGACCTTTATCAGTAAATCCTCGTTCCTGTATCCAGCCAATGATTGGGACGATGTCAATGCCTTCCTGACGATGGGCAAAGGGTGGGCGCATGGCCTTGTGCCCTACCGCAACCTTTTTGAGCAGAAAGGCCCAATTCTGTATTTGTTCTACATGCTTGCCTACTTTATTTCCAATTCCTATTTTGGGGTATATGTATTGGAATGCCTTTTCTTCATTACCGACCTGATCCTTTTCTACCACATGGGTCGGCTGTTCTTGGACGATACTAAGAGTCTGCTCTTTGCGGCCATCACCGGAATCGTGATCACTGTTTCCCCATTCTTTGGCGAAGGTGGCAGCGCTGAAGAATTCATGATGCCTGCCATCATTTTTGTTTTATACCTTGGCCTGCGCCTGCCCCGCCGTGAATGGACCGTCAGCAACTGGTATTACTTTGCCTTCGGTATCACCGGGACCTTGATTTTTTGGATCAAGTACACGGCCATCGGCGCTCACGTGGGCTTTCTCCTCGCCCTCATGATCATTCTTGCCCTCCAGGGCCGCATGGCCGCATTGGGTAAAGCCCTCTTGGCCATGCTCGGCGGGACCGCAGTCGTGACTGTGCCCCTGCTCGTCTACTTTGCCCTGGTGAACGGAGTGCAGCCGCTGTTTCATGTGTATTTTTATACCAATATCGCCTTGTACGCGAATCCAGCCAGTACCATTGTCGGACGGTTTTCCCAGGCGATTACCCTCTTCTTGCAGACGGCCGACCAGACCCCTCTGCTTTTTCTGTTATTTCTCGGTGCCATTTTCCTGCCCATCTTTGCTCGTCCGGATAAGAATCGGCTTTTCCCGGACAACAACACCATTTTCCTGTATATGGCCAGTCTCTTCACTTTGGCCATTTCTACCTTTGCGGGCGGGCTGGAACTGCCCTACTACTTGCTGATCATGACGCCTTTTGCCGCCGTGCCGCTGTTGTGGGTGTTCACTCGCATGCACACTGCCCCCAATCAGCTGCAGATCGGGTTTGCATTGCTCGCGGTCTTCTGTGTTATCCTGGGCCTCAACACCAACGTTCGGCGGTCTCGTCTGTTCCCAAACAACCCCTCGATCTCTCTCAGCAAGAAACAAACCGAACCCGCCCAGACGGAGTTTGCACGCATTATTCACAAGGTGCCTAATGCCACACTGCTTAACTACGGAACATTGGACATGGGCATCTATCAGGCTGCCGATGTCTTGCCAACCACCTATTACTTCGAGAAGCAAAACATTGACGATGATCGCCTGCCAGAAATGATGGCTGTACAAAATGCCCTCATCAACTACAAGAAAGTGGATTTTGTCGTTACGAGCGTCCCTTATGGGACCTCCATGAAGAAAGCCAATCCAGCCTTAACCAACGGAAATTACCGGGAAGTCGCCAAGCGCCACCTGATGATCCATGAGGATAAAGTGACTTGGCGGTTATACCAAGTAAAGAAGTAATCGTCTACCTTGCAGAACAGCACTGGGCAGTCCCAGTAAATAAAATCACCCCGCAGACCATTTGGCCCGCAGGGTGATTTTTTGGTCTGCCTGAATACTTCGGCAGTGTCGTGTATTACTTAGCTTGCCCTGGATTTTTTGTGAAGGTCTTGCTCTGTAACGCATATTCGTTACCCGCGGCTAAGTCGTACTGAATCAGCCGATAATCCGCGTAGAGCCGCTTTTGCGCAGCAGTCATCTTGTCCTCAGAGAATTTGCGCCCGTTCTTCCCGACCCAGTCCGGTCGAGTCATGGTTTGTCCGTCGGCCTGCTTCTCCGTCACTGGCGGCATGGACATGATCGGCAGCTTCTTCTGAACGTCCGTCAATAAAGCCTCATACGGTGACACCTTGGCATCAAGCTGGGCCAGGACTAAGGCAATAAAATCGTTCGTGCCGACGTACTTCGCGGCTGGCAAAATCTTCTTGTGCCCCGCGCGGGCGGCCTTGTTCGAATAAATAAAATACGTGGTCGCGTGCATCTTGATCGGCTGCGCGCTGACATAACTGCCGGAAAGAATGCCCGGGTAATGATCGCCATAAAAAACGACTGTCACTGGCTTATCCAGCCGATCCAAGGCCTTAATGAAACTGTCCACCGCTTTGTCCGTCCGACTGACACCATACGTGAATGTGGCCATCGCACCGGTCGTGTCCTTATCGCTTAGCGCTGTCCCTGAGACGTGCCCTTTATAGGGATTCTTTGGATAAAAGCTGGTGTCGTAGGGCATATGGTTTTGCATCGTCACCAGTTGGATAAACTGAGGACCGCTGCGAGCGTTCAGCTGCTTCAGCGCATTGGCATATGCTGTCTGGTCCGACAAATAAGGATTGTCCTGGACCTTGTGTTTGTCCGTGATGGGATACCGGCTGCCCAGGTAAGAAAACTTCGCTAACCCCATTTTCTGATATACCTGGATCCGGTTGTAGAATTCGCCGTTGTATGGGTGAATGGCACTGCCGTACGCAAAATTTTGATTGAACGAGATCACGTCATGGTCGGTCGGCACGACTTGGGAATAGGGAACGATATCCGCTGCAAAGTTACCCATCGTCAGCCCCGTCATACTTTCGTACTCCATGTTGGCGGTACCGCCACCGTAACCGGCACTGAGCATGTGGCCGCTGGTCGTCGTCTTCATCAAGCTCCGAATCCTGGGCATGGGATCACTGCCGGAGACCTTCGTATTCGGAAACTCCGTCGGATCGGTGAAACTTTCACTCAAGTTGAAGATGACGTTCTGGTCGCCAATATTGGTCGACCGCGTCTTATTGATGACCGCCGCCCGCTTCTCGTAAGCGGCCACGATCGCCTGAATCCGTGCTTTAGAATAGCCGGCCGGTTGGTCCATGACCTTCACGTCCACCGCGTTGACGAATTGGAGCAGCGGACCGCTCATCTGCACGCCTTTTTGGGGTGTAATGGTGTTCTGGGTGTTCCCAATGGCGGCGTTGACCACCTGAGAATATGAGCCGGGGTTGTTGATCGTCAGCGGAGAGAACAGCAGCAGTGCGCCGGCTGCGACACCAGCCAAACGCCAGGGCCACGCCACCCGAATCTTCCGGGGGAGGCGCCTTTCTAACAGCACGATACCCACGATGGGCAGGGCAATCAGAATCACCAGGAGCACCCACACGAAGCCGCCGCCCAGCATGCCGACCAGTTCCGGCAGGGCCCGCAACTCGTCCAGATCCGCCGGCGTCACGGGAGCGGAACGATACACCATCTTGATGGCATTCGCGATGGTCCAGATCAGATAGACGCTCTCGGTCAAAATGAAGCTGAGCCAAAAACGCGTGGTGACGACGTACAGGACGAAGAATGCGGCGAAGAGAAAGGCCAGCGTATACCAAATCATCGTCTGCCCATCCGTCAATAAGTACTGCCAAACAGACTCCGAGGCACCTTCCAGATCCAGCATAATCCTGCCCCCGGGGGACATGGCCAAAAATGAGCCAAAAACGGTGAGGTAGAAGACGCCCAGCAAAACGAGGAGCGGCCACTGCGCAGCAATGAACCGCCGGCCAACTGCCCGCAGGGACTGCCAGCCATCCCGAAAGTCCCCGGAAATCGTAAATGCTAAATGCCGGGTCAGCCACCCCGCCGGTCGTTGGAGGAAGCGCTGAGCGAGAAGCCCCCAGGCCCAGGTCGCAATGCTCAGCCCGACAGCCAGGCCAATCGACACCATGGTAAAATCACTCATGCTGGAACCGAAGGCCTCGGCAAAGAAGCCATAAATGACTTGCCCAATGCCGGCGGCTTGACTGAGGGTGAACACGATGACCAATGTCCGGCAAACCGCCGAGGCATCCGTAAGGGTCATACTCGGCATAATGAATAGAATGGTCAAGCCGGCTACCAGTAACAGCGGCAGTCCCAAGGGCGTACTCAGGCGGTCAACCAAAGCGCCTGCCCCATGCCCTTCACTGGCCAGCAATAGTTGGGCCGTCCACGTCAGCCCCAGCACCGCCGCCAGCAGAGCGCTGCTGCGCCACCGCCGCATGGCCGTCCAACGGCTGCGGCGTAATACCATGCCAATCCAAAACAGACCCACTAATAGGGGCAAAATGGCATACTGTCCCGGGTGCGGCGGATCGATCTGCAGGAAACTGCCAAGGGCTGCCACAACTACGGCCACTACCCAGCCAAGCCACTGGCCGCCCTTTTCCAGCAGCCAAAGCAGTGCTGGCTGGAAAAGCAGCGCCAGCAGCATCCCCGTCAGCACCAGACTGACCCGCTGGCTGATTGGAAAGACACTGCTGAGAATAGCGGTGAGCGTCAGCTGTTTAGAACTGACAAAAACCAAAGCGGTGCCGACCATGAGACTGCTCACGGCAGTAAGCCAGAGAATCACCGGCCGAGCCAAAGATAGCCGCTTCTCACCGTTCAGATAACCAGCCAAGAGGAAAAGAAAAGGAACGACCCCCTGCGTGATCGTATTGAGCATGTGCAA
This sequence comes from Schleiferilactobacillus shenzhenensis LY-73, assembly GCF_000469325.1. Classification (GTDB taxonomy): domain Bacteria; phylum Bacillota; class Bacilli; order Lactobacillales; family Lactobacillaceae; genus Schleiferilactobacillus; species Schleiferilactobacillus shenzhenensis. Next base: position 27,326 of record NZ_KI271596.1, read on the forward strand.
TGCCGTCCAAGACGCGGTGAACTGATTAGGCACACTGCTATAGAAACCGTACTGCCGGTTTAACACAAGAATGCCCAGAAAAACAAAAGCACCACCGCCTAAGCTGAGCAGTACCTGCCACAATGGTGAGTTTCTTTTCTCCAATGATGCCACTACTTTCCCCATGTTTTTGATCATGCTGTCATGTGCATGCTATTACATTGTACAAGGAAAACAGGGGTTATGGAAACTGTCTTGTTTCGCAAAAAAAGGCCGCAAAAAAAGCGACCCGAGAAATCATCCCGGGCCGCTGACAGATCGTGGCGTCATTCTTACTGAACGTACATACCGAAGTCGGAACGGACATAGACACCCGTTGCCACCCGGTAAAACAGCTGATTGCCGATGGTCAGCCGGCCGGTCACCTGCCACCGCGTATTGGGATTGAGGAACTGTCCCCGAATCACGCGGCCGTTGCTATCGAAAGTGACGGCGGTAATATCGCCGACTTGGAAAAGCCCGCGGGTGTTGTCCTGAATCTGTTCGGAGACATCATTAGCGGATACCCATTGATTGTCTGCCACCAGATAGGCGGAGCTGCCGTCTGGGTTCTGCGCCACTGCCCAAATCTTCCAGGCACTGCGCGTTACCAGCCGCTGGACAGCATCACCGGTCTTGGTGGGGTTGCGATAGGTCAGGGCGCCATTGATATTGGTCACGGTAACTGCGCCGGTTCGGCTGGTCACCCGAGCGGTAGTGACGTCATCGCCCTTGACCCAGCCTTTGCTGCTGACCAGGTAGTACACCGTACCGTCCTGCATGACCGCTTTCGAATGGGCTTGCCACGGCGACGTCATCTGCAAGCGAGGCAAATTCGCGGCCAGCGTGAATTGATTGGTGTTTTCGTCAAAGACGTATTGCGGTGCCTGGCTGCGTTGAACGTAAACCACGTCGCTAGTATCCGTAAACGTGGGCCGGCTGGACTCGACAGCGACGTCGCCGACGCGCACATAGACATTGATCCCAATCTGGAAACCGGTGGTCTTGCCGTCGTGAAGAATCTTTTGCGGTGCTGCCCACCGCGAACCATAGGCCAGAGCCTGGCCGGTGATGGGTTTCGTGAGGGCCACATCCGAATACGTTTGTGTGTTGTCCGTAATGATTCGCAGCACACCATTGAACGCCTGGACGACATAATCGGTCACCGCCGTCGTTTGGACATCGGCAGCTTTCACATATTCGTTGGTGGCCACTTTATACGCCACCAGGTCACCCTTCGTGTCGTAAACCTTTGTAAAATATTTCCAACCAGTACCCACCGCAAGCGTTCGGTTAGCGATTTGCTTGGAGAGGTCCTTGTCCGTATACAGCTTGGCCCCCTCCGTGTTTTTGACGTAGACGACACCAGTGGCCGCTTGTTCCACATTGCCCGTTGCTTTCTTGTAATGGAAATCAACAGTATAGGTGGTGTCCTGCTTGATCGTCTTGGAGAAAGTAAACGTGCCGTTATTGGCGTCCTGCTTCGTGCCATCCAAGTTCACGTAATCAAATGTCCAGCCATCGTGGTAAGCCGCGCCGATGGGAATCGTGTCGCCGCTCTTCACCGTGATCGTCCGCTGGGCAATGATGGCGCCGTCTGTCCAATCCCGCACGTTGATGGTTGCGACGGCACTATTAGTTTGCGCTTTGACTGCCTTATCCAAGTAACTCGTGATGTCGGCCAGTGCCCCTTTGTAATCCGGGAAGGAAACGCTGGTGCTGATCTTCTTGGCGGACACGATGGCGTCGATGACCTGCTGGTTGGTTTCATTCAAGTATCCGGTCACTTGGGACTTGGCTTTGAGAAACGCCGCCACCGCGTCATCCGTACTGGCATTCAGCAGTTTCTTGGCAGTAGCCGCCGCCACCGTATTGGCAACCGTTGGCCACTGGGTGTTCAATTCATTGCTGCTGGTCGTTCCGGTCACCAGAGCAGACAAGGTCTGCGCCTGGCTGCCTGAACCCGCAGTTAGTGTAGCCCATTGGCCAGCGGTCAGGGCGTCTTGCAAGGCTGTCTTATTCTTGTTCAAGTCGGTCTTCGTAAAGAAATCGTCCAGTTTGGTCAAGGCAGTCTGGTACTGGGGTTCCTGCCCCGCGGGTGTATTGCCGGTGGCAATAAGATCATCGGTCGCCTTCTGGTTTGTCAGATTGGTGAAGTTAGTCACTGTGGCATTTTTTACTTTAAATGCATTAATTGCTGTTACATTAGCCGGACTCGTGCTGTCGGGCAACGCCAAATGTTTCTGAATCTTGGCGGTGACATAGTTCGCCATGGCCTTTTGCCAGACAGTGTTCAGCTGATCACTGTTTTTTGCGTCATCAAATGATGTTCCTAAGGTGCCGCCAGCACCATTCGCTTGTCCACTCCAGCTGATGCCCACTGTCTTGAACGCGTTATCCAACGTCGTCTTTAACGCGGTTTTCTGTTGATCGAGTGTACTCGCTGCCTGAACTGTCTTGGTGACGGTCACACTGGAAGAATCATCTGCCGCCTGGGCCACCGGTGTCTGCAACGCCAACGGGACACCGATTGCGGCAGTGGCCACGATACCAGCCACCCAGCGCTTCCCGGACTTGTGCAAACGATAATGTTCTTTTCTTTCCATCGAAATCTCCCCCTTATTCTGCCGATAACAGCTCCAAAATAAGTATATGACATTGCTTGGGAAGTGCCAACCAATACCATCTGAAAATTTGATTCAAAAAAGGGCCGTAATCCGCTGATTTCTGGGATGACGGATATCGTTGCGGCAGAGCAGGCACTTGTAGGAAAACAGGATGCCGCACGCTGATTTGCTTGCCTTTGCTCAACCAGCTTTCTCAATAATGACCGTGTTGAGAATCGAACGTATACGAAAAAAGTGCCCTCCAATGAGGACACTTCCTGTTCTGCTAGATGCAAGCAAAACGATTAGTCAAGCTTCGTCTTCGACTGCACATCCAAGTGCTTGTTAAAGTCGTAGACAACGGGTTCGCCGGTGGCCATTTCCAAGTTCATGATGTCTGCATCCGAGATGTTCTCGATGTACTTGGTCAAGGCACGCAGGGAATTACCGTGGGCAGCAATGATGACGTTCTTGCCTTGAATTAAGTCCGGCGCAATGTGGTCTTCCCAGAAGGGAATAACCCGCTCCAGCGTCACCTTCAAGTTCTCGCCGCCAGGAATGATCCGGGGATCAAGGTTGGCGTAACGGCGATCCTTCGCTGCTGAACCTTCGTCGGTCTCCTTCAACAAAGGAGGCAGAACGTCGTAAGAACGACGCCAGATGTGAACCTGTTCTGCACCGTACTTGTCGGCGGTCTCCTTCTTGTTCAGGCCTTGCAGAGCGCCGTAGTGGCGTTCGTTCAAGCGCCAAGTCTTCATTTCAGGGATCCACAGTTGGCCGCAGCCTTCTAGGGCATAGTGCAGGGTCTTGATGGCCCGAGTCAGCACGGATGTGTATGCTTGGTCGAACTCGATGCCGCTTTGCTTCAGCAGTTCGCCGGCATGCTGGGCTTCTTCGACCCCTTTTTCAGAAAGGTCAACGTCGACCCAACCAGTGAACTGGTTGGACAGGTTCCAGGCAGACTGGCCGTGACGAATCAATACAAGTTTTGCCATTGTAAAAATTAACTCCTCGCCTTTTGAATTTACCCTTTCAGTTTACACGGAAACCGGTGAAAATCATAGTGCCGGCGAGCAGTTCCACGCCGCGGCTTTGCTATAATAAGGCCTATAACGTCAGCCCAGGAAGGGAAAAACATGCTGGATAAATTTTCGTTAACCCGCACACAAGAACAGAACCTGATGGAGAAAAACATGTCCCAACTGGTTTACCTCGCGGGTAAATTTGAACATCTGCAAACGTCCCTGCTGGACACCAAGGCCATCCTATCAGATCTTCCGGTGGCCGGCGTTAAACCCAGCACCATTCGTGTGATTCTCAATTTGCACGATGCTTTCACGTACGCCACTGTACCTACAAGCACTGCCCCAGTTACCGTTGAGACGATCTCGCACATCAACTTGCTGGTCCAAGGGGGAGGTGCACCTGAAGCCGGTCAATTCCGTGACCGCGCCATCGTCGTGCCTTTGACCGATGACGAATACCAACCGCCCATTCCGGATCCTGTAGAAACAACAACGGCCGTTCATTCAATCCTCGCCGCAGACACCAGCACCACCGACCGGGCCCTCACACTGCTCCTCTGGCTCATGCGCAGCCAGCTCTTCCTCGACGGCAACAAGCGCACCGCCCTGGTCGCCGCCAATGCGCTCCTCTTTTCTGACAATCGCGGGCTGCTGGCCATTCCCGAGGACAAACTCCACTGGTTCAACTGGCAGTTGGAGAAATTCTACAAAAACGGCGCTGATGCCAGCCTAAAACAATGGCTGTACACCAACGCCCTCTTCGGGTAACTTTTCTTCCACTAATTACAAATGATCTAGAATATCCTCCGCCATCTGCTTCGTATCGGTGTCCGTGAACTGGTTGGCGAACATCAGCACACCGGCGGAATTATTGTTGTACGCTTCAAAAATCGTATTGAAGCTGTTGGGAAAGTCGTCGTATTGGCCGACGACCAAGCGGGTGTCGGCGTCCACGTTGAAGAAGCCGCCGCTGTAGTTGCCGTCGTGGTCCGGCTTGTCCGTAAGTTCCTGGAACTGGGCGCGGGTGAGCAGGCGGCCGTCGCTGAGGGCGAGTTGGAACGTGGCCATGTCCTTGATCGACATGTAGAGCGACCCGGTGCCGAGCAAGCTGGAGAGCAGCTTGCGGTCCAGCTCCTCGGGGACGTAATCCCGGCCGTCGTACTTGTAGCCCTCGGCGACGCTGGATCCCTTGGGAATCCGGTCAAAATCGTAGGTGTGGGTCATGTGCAGCGGGTCCAGCACCCGGTGCTTCAGCACGGAATAAAAGTCGCTGCCGGTGATCTTATCCACGATCCCCGCAAGCAAAACAAAATTGGCATTGGTGTAATTGAACGTCTTCTGCTGGGTGTTGCTCACCTCACGGACGGTGTAAGCCAGAGCCGCTGCGTCGGTCTTCAATTCACTGGCCGGGGCAATTTCGTCCATTGCTAGGCCTGACGTATGATTCAAGAGCTCACGAATACTGACCTGGTCCGCTCCGCTGATTTGCGGATAGAACCGGCTCAGCTTGGTCGTGTAATTCAGCTTGCCCTCCCGAATCAGCTGGGCAATGAGCAGCCCGGTCATGGTCTTCTCCATGGAGGCCACCGGGAACAGCGTATCGCCGGTGATTGGCTGCTTGGTGTCCGCGTTAGCGTAGCCGTAAGTCCGCAACGCCGTCACCTGGCCTTTTTGAATCGTCAGGATAGCCCCTTTGAAGTGGGTCGGCGCGACCTCGGCGTCAATTGCTTTGGTCAGCTTTCCCCCATTCAATTTCACGGTACTCCGGGCCACTCCGCCGGCCAAATCAGGCCGGTACAGCACACTGCGCCAAAGACCGACACCCGCCAAAGCTAGGGCCGCGATGCCGGCGAGGAGCGCCCACCATTTCTTCCGCATGACCGCCCCACCCCTTAATTCTTACGCAGGTAATGCACGAGCCGGGCGGTCTCCTCGAAGCCCAGCGCCTCGTGGAACGCCTGGGAGACGGTATTGTCCAGGGCCACGTCGCTGCCCATGGCCGAGACGCGCTGCGTGCGCAGCCAGTGGGCGGCGGCGTTGACCAGCTCCGTGCCGATGCCCTGGCGGCGATAATCCGGCAGGACGTAGATGCCCTCTAAGTAGCCGGTGGGCGAGGTGTCGGAACCTTCCACATAGTCCCGACGCAGGGTCACTTCACAGAAGCCCACTGCTTTTTGCCCGTCCATAGCCAGCCAGTAGTGGCTCTTCGCCGCCTGCACCGCCGTTTGGGCGGCTACGATCAGGTCCAGGAGCGGGTGCTCCGGCCACAGCGCGTGCTGCAAGTCCGCGACTTGACGCACATTACTTTTCGTCACCGTCATGATCTGAATCGCCATCATCGACAACCTCCTTCGCAATCTTCTTCACCTTCGGCAATCGCTTCGGCCGGGGGATGCTCTTCACCCCCAGAATATCCAGTAAGAAAGTAAAGACGGGAATACCCACGATCAAGCCCCACGGTCCCATCAGCTCCGGTGCCAGGATCAGCACCACGAAGGTGAAGAAGACCGGCAGCTGAGTGCGGCTGGCCATGAACTTGGGGTTGAGAATGTAGGCTTCCAGCACGTGGATTACTGCAATCATGATCAGGATGTAGACCACGTAACGCCAGCCGCCCACGGTGTAAGCCACCAGTGCCAGCGGTACCAAGGAGATGATCACCCCGGCTACTGGCACCAGCGACAGGAAGAACACCATCGCCGTCAAGCTGGCCAGGTTCGGCATCCGCATGATGGCCAAGGTCACCCCGGTGATCGTCGTGTTCACCAACGCGATGAACAGCTGGGCTTCCAAGACGACCCCGAACGTGTTCACGAATTTCTGCGCGAAGTAGTTGAAGTCTTGGAAGAACCAATCGAAGTCGCTGGTGAGAAAGTTATGGCCGAACCGCTTCAGATCATCGAACTCCACGGCGAAGAAGAAGCTGAGAATGAACGCAATGACGATGGCCAAGCCCACGTGGCCGATGCTGGTAATCGTGGAGACCAGGCCGGTCAGCCCATTGTGCAGCTGCGTCGTCAGTCCGAGGCGGTCGACCCAGCGGGTCATGAAGCTCCACGCCGCATTCTGGTCGAATGCTGGACTGTTGTAGAACTTCACCAGGCTGTCCACGACGTGGTACGTCTCCTTGACGATGATCGGCACATAATGGGTCAAAATCAGGTAGACCCCGCCAAGAATCAGCAGGTACAGCGGCGCGATGACCGTCCAGGGCCGCTTGATCGTCCAGTGCCGGCGCAGGTGCTGGAGCAGCCGGACCGCCAAGAAAGAAAAGATGAACGTGAGCAGGATCTCGGTGAGCATACTGCGGGTGATGAACAGGATAAAAGCGATGATGAAGAAAACTGTCCACCGTCGTAACCGGGTATTGCTCACAAATTTATCGTACATTCTGCACCGTTCCTTCCGCTTGGGTTCAGTATAACGCTTTGTCTCTTCTATCTTATAGCAAGGTGCCTGGCGAAACATCATGCTTTGGGCCGGTTTGGGTAACAGTTTTGTAAGAACGGGACTGGGACAAAATTCTCCCTCGACGCCGTGCCAAAGCTCCGCAAGCTCCGG
>NZ_KI271596.1:34711-48849 GCF_000469325.1 Schleiferilactobacillus shenzhenensis LY-73
GATGTCGTGGAATATGAATTTTGTCCCAGTCCCTTGTAGGGGCGGGAAGATCGTTCCCGATTGTTCCCGATTGAGGGCTTCCTACTAGCTGGGTGGGCCACGATTGGTAAAGCCCGGTGATTAGCACATACAGCGAGGGACGCAATCGCCTGCATTCAGTTTAATCGTGTTAAAATGTACTGGAATGAATGAGGGGAGAGATTATTTTGAAGAAACGCGGATTGCTCCTGAGCCTGGCGTGTGCGGCAGTACTGGCCGTCGCGGCGGTGCCGCAAATGGCCCAGCACTGGTCCTACACCAGTGAGGCGCTGATCCAACCAGTCGCCGTGACGAACCAGTTCATCAATGATCAGCACTTTGCTGATCCCACCATCACGACGAAACAGACGACCTTCACCCACTGGCTGCCATACCGCCATGGTGTCGGCAAGCCTGAGGGGGTCGTCATTCACGAGACCTCCGATCCGGACATGCCTTTGAATGAAGAAGTCGAACGGATGCAGACCCAATGGGTGAAACGGCAGGCTTACGTGCATGCCTTCGTTGATCACACGGGCGTGGTGAATATCCACCCCACCGATTACGGTGTTTGGGGGGCTGGTCCGGCGGCTAATGCCCGGTTCATCCAGATTGAACTGGTGGAAGAACACACTGCGGAAGACTTTGCCCACTCCATCAATAACGACGCGTATTACGTCGCCACCTTGCTGAAGCATTATGGTCTGCCGGCCACGCTGGCCGAGCATACGGGCCAGGGCACGATTTGGTCCCACAATGCCGTCACCCAATTCTTAGGCGGGACCACCCATACGGATCCCACGGCCTACTTTGCTTCTTGGCATTACAGCATGGATCAGTTTGCGGCTTTAGTCCAACAGAAGCTCGCCGTTTTAAATAACGGCGGTACGGCACCGACGACGAAACGGGTCGTCCAGGTGCAGAACCGCATCGGCGTGCCGTTGTGGAACGGTTACGGCGCCAACCGTACTTACGCTGGCCGGTACTTGGGCAACAATACCCGCTGGCTGATCAATGACCAGCAATTTGCTGACGGCCACTATTGGTACAAGATCGGGGCCAACCAGTGGATCGAAGACACCGATACGTCCTGGCCCAATGGCTATGGCAACAGTCAAAACGCCAGCAGCAAAGTCATTACCATTAAGTACTTTGCGGGGCAAAGCATTGCCCTGTGGAACGGCTACGGGGCTGACCGGCAGTTTTCTGGCCGCTACCTCAAAGACGGTACTCGCTGGCAAGCCACTAAACAGGTTTACGCTGGCGGTGAGTACTGGTACCAAGTTGCCCCGAACCAATGGGTGGAAGGCAACTACACCGATAGTCCAGCGGGTTTAACCGCACTGCGTTAATTGGTTGGCCATAACGGCATGAAAAAAGGAGATGACCGCAATCGGCCGTCTCCTTTTTCTGTCTACCGCGTGACGTTACTTGGTTGGCGTCCAAGTTCCATAAACACCGAAGATGTAAGTGTTCGTCGCGATTTTGTAACTGAGATTACCACCAATGTAGCGAGCGCCAAACGTCCGCCAACGAGAATTTTTGGGCAGCGGTTTCGTACCCGTGACACCGTTAATCATGGTCTGCGCACCCAACCGGGTCACGGTAAAGATACCGGGTTGCGGGTTAAGGACAACATCACTGCTCTTGACGAAGTCTGTATGGCCCACTTGGTAAGTGATCGCGTCACCATGACTGTCGAGAACAGCCCGCGCACTTTGCCAACGGGAACCATAAGGCAGCGTGCGGGTCACCGTACCCATGGCATACGCATCGTTATAGACTTTGGCGCCTGCCTTGTTACTAATTTGTACAATGCCCTTCGTCCACACACTGCCTTCGGTCAAATAGGAATTGGGTGATACCGCATTGGCTGGAATCCACACATTCGTACCAATCCGGTAGGCAAATGGATAGGTCCCCATGCTGCCCGTCTCCATTCCGATCAAATCGTAACGCCAGCGGGTGCCTTTGGCAATCGTGCGGCCCGTGGGCTTGCTCAGTGTATTATCCGTATAGACATCCGTTGCTTTGAGTGTCGTCACGACCCCCAGGTCACCTTGGGTGGTAAATTTGGTCTGTGTGGCAATTTGGCTGCCGTTACTGTCGGCTGCTTGGGCCTGGGCCGGGACAATTGCCGTCAGTGCACCGGCACCAAGCAATGCGGCACCAAATAAAGAAATCAGAATCTTTTTCATCAGGATAAATCCTCCTTTGACCAATCGGTAGGTACCATCTGAACGCCATCATTATATACCGGGGTCCGACCGCCGTACAGAGCCCACTCTTTTCTACCAAAAAGGCCCCCAGCGGTAGGCTGGCGGCCTGATGATTAAATACTCGGATTCAAGCGGATCTGCAAGGGCGGCACGGTCAAATCTGCGGTCAGCCCCATCCACGTCACCGTGGACGAGTCCGGATCGGGCTGATGCAGCAAGTATAACTTGCCGTCCAGCAGACCGAAGACGAGCAGCGCCCCGCTCTGGGTGTTGATAATGTACGTCGCGCCCTCCACGACCTTGGCCGGAGAAACGACGAAGACATACTGCATCTGGGCCTGTTTCGTGCCGTCCTTGTTGATGCCCTGGTAGTCGGTGGTCTTGACGCCCGCGCCGTACAGGTCGGTGAAGTCCACCGACACGTTGCCGATGGACGAATCGTTGGCATCTGTGATGGCCCCCACCAGCTGCATGAAGTCAGCATTGCTCTGGACCGGCGTCTTTTGAATCGCTCGGTAGGCGTTGCGGGTATTGTTATATACGTCCGGAATCCCCGGCACGTACCCGTTCATCTTGGTCAACGCCACCCCCGTCTGCGCTGGTCCGAGTCCTTCCTTGGGCCACGGCGTGATGTCCTTGGAGTAGAAGATCAGCTGGGCATCCGTATTCTCAATCCGCGCCCGGGCCAGGTTGATATTGTCGCCGGAACGGCCATTCGTCCACAGCGTCACCCGCTGGGGCAGCCGCCGCGCGGCATTCTGCCCATGGACCGTGTAATTCACCGTCAGCAGATTCTTCGGCGCCAGGTACTCCTTGCCGTACGCCGCTTGCAGCTGACCCGTACTGATGCTGTACGAAATGACTGACGCCTTGTTGGCATCGGCGGGTTTCGTCGTGTTCAGCTCCGTCCAGGCATTTTGGTAAGTGCCGTTGGCATTCACCGTGATCTCCCCGGCCGCGACGTTTTTACCGACAAACATCCGGTAAGAAAAGGTCCCGACATACGCCTTGTCGGCCACTGGTTGGGCGCCAGCGTTCACGTCCACCAACGCAGTCATCAACCGATTGGCCAGCGAGGAATTGTCCCCGTTAGCACTGGTGCCGCCGTCTTGGCTGCTGCTGGCGGCGGTACTGCTCTTTTCTTTCTTCCGCTGGTCCGTATTCTTCAACCGCGCAAAGCGGTACGTCTTGCCCTGATACGTGACGGTGTAGCCGGTCACCGCGTACCCATTGCCGGCACCGGCATAGGGCGCCACGAAGGTCAGATTGATGGCCGGATTGGCCTTGACTTGCAGCGTGTTCTTGCTGATATCCCCGGTGTACTTGGGGTTGGCGAAGCTGCTGTCGAGCTTGTTCTCGCCGGCCGTCTCGCCCACGGCATCGACAGCCTTGACGACCACGTCCGCCTTATTGAATTGGAACGAGAGCACATCGCTCTTGCCCTTCCCCTGATAGAGGTACCAGGTCGTCTTAGACCGCTTCAAGACCGGCCCGACCATGTCTTGGTGCTGACCGCAGCCGCCGACCAGCAGAAGTACCGCCAGAGCCAGGCTGGCCACGATCCATCCCCATTTACGCCGCACAATGATTTCCTCCAGTTCTTCCACACTCATTTATTCTAGCGTACCACTGACAGAAATAAGATTTAGCTTTGCAGAAAATCGTTAGCGAATACTGATACTGCCGTCTTCTTTATTCACAGTCACCGTGAAGGCCGGCGCGGTCCCCACGGACCCCTGCCAGCGGTGGTGACCCTGTTTACTGAAAACAGCCTCGTCGGGTACGCTCACCCGGCCGTCTTCCCGGCGCAGGTTGAAGTAGTAGCTGGCCCCCACGGGCAGTTCCAAACGGGTACTGCCGTCTTCGCCGGAAATGTTCAGGTTGCCGGTCACCGCCGTGAAACTGGCGGCGAAACGGCCGTCCTCGGCGGTGAAGTCGCCCGCCCCGGTGAACTGCTCCAGCGTCAGCGACCCGTCCTCGTAGCTGGCAGTCACCGGCTGGTCGATGGTGCTGCGGCGAATTGCGGCATTGCCGTCGTCGAAGGACAGGTCCAGGCTGGTAGCCGTCATGTCGCTGGCGTTCCAATGCCCATCACTGAAGGACACGGTCACATCGTTGGCGTGGACCACCGTCCAATTCTGGTTGCCATCATCCCCCGAGACGCTCAGGCTGCCCGCGTTGACCGTGTTCAGAATGATGTTGCCGTCCCCGCTTTCCACACTCAGTTCGTCTGCGGCCTGGAAGTGATCCAGCTTGATGTTGCCGTCGTCGGCACTCAGGCTGGTCTGGGGGAAGCTGGCCGCCGCCAAGATAACGTTGCCGTCCCCGCTTTCTACATCCAATTCATCGCCGCTGACGTTGGCCAGATGCAGATTCCCGTCGTCCAGCTTGACCGCGACGTCCGTCAGGGTGTCCAAATCGTGGACCGCGACGTTACCATCGTCACCGTTCACCGTCACGCTGCCGCTGAAGCTGCGGGGTACACCGATGACCAGTAAGGCGTGGAAGCCCCAGCTCAGCTGATTGATGCGGAAGGTGAAGCTAAAGTGCGAGCGCCGGCCGGCTTGGACAGTCAACGTGCCGCCCTGCACCGCCATCCGCGCGTACATATTGGGTTCATCGGTAGTCATATACTCCGTCAGTGTGAACTGATCGCCGTCGATGGGCTGCAGTTCCACGTCGTCCGGATAGGTGACGGCCAGGGCAGAAATTCCATTAGCCGGGGCCCCCAGATGCTGGACTTCCACCAGCCGCGGATCCCGGTGAATGCCGGTCCCGATTGGTGCCGGGGCGGTCTTACCGTGAACCGGCGGTACCGCTGCCGGTTGCGGCGAGCGCCCTTGGGCGTTAGGCAGCGGTGTCGGCTGTGCCGGTGCTGATGGTGCCGCCGGTGCTTGCGGTGCAACGGGCGCCGCCGGCTGCTCAGTCGCGTTGGCGGCCGTGCCGTCCTCCGCGTTCACCTGCTGCAGCAGCTCGTCCACGTCCCCAAACTCCTGGAACGCGGCCGCGACAGCCTCCTCCGCGGATTTCCCCGCGGCCATTTTCTCCGCCGCCGAATCCCGCAAGTTGCCGAACAATTCCGCGAATAAGTCCTTGTTATCCGATGTCTGCGGATAGTGGTTGAACGATTGGTTCAGCCGTTGAATGATCAATACGTCCCGATCTGCGTTACTCATGAGCCGTAACCACCTTTCCTAAAATCAAGTCATCCATCACATGCTTCGCCACGTCCCAATTTTTCTGGGCGGCGGTGAGCTCTTCCCGGCCCTGGGCGGTGATGCTGTAATACTTCCGCCGGCTGCCCTGGGTCTCATCGCCCCAATAGCCGCTGATACTGCCGTTCTTCACCAGCCGCCGGAACACCGTGTAGAGCGTCGCTTCATTAATGGTGTACGTCCCCTTGCTCAGGGCCGTCACGTCTTTACTGATCTGATAGCCGTAGCTGTCACCCTGGGCGAGGATGTTCAACACAATCGTCCCGGTGTAGCCGCGGATCATATCGTTAGAAATGTGCGTTGCCGCCATGTCCGCGCCTCCTTTTTGAATTATCTATATCATAGCACACATTACTTTTCCTGGCACAGTATTATTTTAAGAAATTTTACTGATCCCATCAGAAAGGCCCAAGTAAGCCTTTTCTCCCACCAAATATCCGTCTCGGGCAGTAGCCTGGAACCGGTTCAACAGGCTATAATGAATAGATAGATGGTGGAACGGAGGCAACATCATGGGAGAGAAAAAGCATGCGGCCGTTTGGTCGCTGGGGATCGCTGCAGCGCTGATGTTAGGCACAACAGCGATGGCACCAATCACACAGATGCCGGTAGACACGGCAACCACCACAGAAACCAGTACTCAGAATACGAATTGGCAATCAGTTAAACAGCAATTATTAGCGACGGACTTATTAAGCGACGCCGTCGTTCCGGTGAGTTGGACCACCCCGGTGCTCCAACGATCTGGTAATGTACTCACCGTTGATACCCAAACGACCCTGGCAGACGTCATCCAAAACGCCAACAATGCGAGCGCGTTGGATGCTGCTTGGGCTGCCATCGGTCAGCAGGTGAGCTTGCGTACCGCTATGACCGTTGCCGGGATCAGTGCCGGCGACTTGCCCCAGGGCAGCGCCGCGGTATTGGCCAACCAGTCGGCCAGTTTGGCCGGTCTATTCAGTGCACCGATCAATACGGCCGTGCTGCCAACGGTCGCGCAGAAGATGACGGCGACCGTCTTAGCACCGGCTTTGACCCAGCTGCAAATCACCGCCGCTGCCCAAGGCTGGCAGCGATTAGGAATCATTACGGTCGCCGCCAATGGGCAGTACCACGTGACGGACCAGCCATTGAGCAGCCTGGTGGCCGCGGCCAGCAGCCCTGCCGACCTGAATCAACGGGTCCAACAGGTCTTGGACCAGCTGACTTGGCGGATGGCGTTGCAAGTGACCGACGGATTAATACCGCAAGCTTTACCCAGCGGTGCCAGCGTCGAACTAGCGGCCTTTCTAAAATCACCAGCGAAGACGACCACCAGCACGATTGGCGACGCCTTGGCGGCCGAGAAAGCCGCGGCGACCTTCACCGTTGGCCAACCGGTCCCTGCTTACAGCACCCTCTTCGATCAGTGGCAGGCCGTGTTGACGGCGAACAAGCCGGAACAGGGCGCTGACGGGGAGAAAGACGACGACAAGACGCCGAGTACCCCGAGCTTGACCACAACCGACGGCAGCCAAGATCAAACCCCGGCGACGGACACCAGCGATGTAGGCGATAAAGTCGATGGCACGGATACTGCCCAGCCGCAAAAACCGGCCGAGCAAACACCGCCGGCCAAGGGCGGTCCGGTCCTCACCCTCGCCCCGGACAAGACGGCTGCTTCTTCCGCACATCATGACGCTGCCCAAACAAAACCGGTGGTCACCTTGACGGAACAAATCACGTCGATCCAATATGAGAACTACGGCAGCAGTGCGGCTAGGAATGACACGCTGCCCCAAACCGGGGAACAGACCAGCGCCGACCGCTGGCTATCGATTAGCGGGTTGTGTCTGCTGGTATTGACCACGATTGCGGTCAAATGGCCGCGGCGTCTCTTTTAACCGGACTTTTTTCACATTAATGATGATTGCTTAATCAGCCTTAGAGCCGCGTCACCATGGGATTATCCCAAGTGACGCGGCTCTTTGTGTCTTTTTCTGACCCTCGAAGTGACGTTTTTGTAACCTTTCCATGGTGAGACTGTAACAGGTTTGCAACACGCGTCCGTTAGTATTGAGAGCGTTGTTAAGTTAAGAAATTACTAAAACACAAATACATTCTCGGAGGTCGCATTCTTTATGAAGAAATCACTTGTTACGTTGGTTGCATCATCAGTTCTCGCTCTCGGTGGCGTTGCCGTCACCGGCCAAGTTATCGGAGACACTGCTCAAACCGTCCAAGCCGCTACGATCGTTAATGCCGGTGGTGTGGTCACCACAGGTGACACGGATACATTTGCTTATGTTGCACCGTCCACCAACCCGAACTATGCCCGCACTTTGAGCGCTGGTTCCCGCTGGAAGATCACCAAGACCACCAAGGATGCCAGCGGCCAAACCTGGTATCAGCTGGGTACCAACTGCTGGGTCAAGGCAGCCGACATGATGACCGACGCTGAGTACGCGGCCATCGTTAAGTCCAACGCCGCTGCCGATGCCGCCGCCAGCACCAACGTCAGCACGCCGAGCAACAGTGTTCAAGCAGTGATCAGCTTGGCTAAGCAGCAGCTGGGCAAGCCTTATGTATGGGGCGGCAAGGGACCTTCTTCCTTCGATTGCTCAGGTCTGATGTACTACGTATTCCAGCACGCCGCAGGCAAGAACATCGGCGGCTGGACTGTACCTCAAGAATCTGCGGGTACACAAGTATCTATTTCTAACTTAAAGGCCGGCGATCTGGTCTTCTGGGGCAGCCGTGGTTCGACTTACCACGTTGGCCTGTACATTGGCAATAATCAATACATCCACGCACCGCAACCGGGCCAGGGTGTCCAAATTGCTTCGATTTCCGGTTACTTCATGCCCAGCTTTGGTGTCCGGGTACTGTAATTCATTTACTGAATATTTAGTTAAACCGGTCTGGCTGCAGACCGGTTTTTTGTTGCCAAAAAAACGTGCCGCCGACTTCAAACACCAGTCGGCAGCACGCTCTTTTACTGCAAATCATTCACTTTTTTACTGGAATGCACTCTGGCCGGCCGTGACCCAGGCATTGGTCGCCACCCGGTACTGGGCCGTCCCGTTCACGACGCGGAAACCGGTCACTTGCCAGCGCGACCCGGTCCGCAATACCCCCGGCAGGCTCTGGCCGGCGGTGTTGATCATCGTGGCACCGGCACTGGCGGTGATCCGTACGATGCCTTGGAGCGGCAGCAGCTGACCGTTATTCAGGACGGCTTGCTGGCTGCTCAGCCACTGGTTCGTTCCGACCAGGTACCACACTTGGCCATTCGCCAGGACCGCTGCCTTGTTGACCCGCCAGCGGCTGCCGGCAGCCAGTTGGCCAGCGGCCGTTGAATCAGTCGGGCTGCGGCGCAATTGGGCGCCGCCGGCCGCGGTCACTTGTGCTTGAGCGCCGGATAACACATGCGTCGCCACGGCCGGGCTCGTCTGACCGCCGTTGTTACCGGCGGCTGCCTGCCATGTGGCTGCTGTCCCGGGAATCCATTCTTTCCCTGACACGCGGTACCACACGCTGCCATCCTTGAACGTCGCCTTTTCGAATGCTCGCCATGCACTGTTCGCCGGTAGGACCCGCCCGGTGGGGTTCTGCTGGGGGCTGCCGTAAACATGCGCACCGGTCGTACTGGCAATCCGGACGACGCCGTTGACCGGTGTACGGGTCGGCGTCTCCGCTGCCGGCGGTGTTGCGCCGGCATAGTTGCCAGTGGCGGCACTGACCCATTGGTTTGTTCCGACCTTATAGTACCGTTGACCATCCGGCGTGGTCCCTACCCCGTGCACTTGCCAGCGCGTGGGCGCGGCCAAGAAGCGGGCCTGCCGGTTCAGTCCGCCGGGGGCATCCAGTACCGGCGTGCCGCGGCCGCCGCTGGTGACTGTGAAGATACCGCTGGCCGGTTGGAGAGTCGCCGCCGGTGTGGGATGCCAGGTCCCCAATACATCCACTTGGGAAGAAATGGCCCAGAACAAGCCCTTGCCGCTCTCATCAGCCATTTCGTACATCGTGACGCCTTTGTCCGTCTGCGCACTCTGGTCGATGCGGAACACCTGGCCGTCATAAGCAGCACTCATTTTCTCCAAGCGGAAGCCTTGGCTCGTGAGAACATAGGTCCCATTGATATTGTTGCCTTGAACTTGGCCGTATAAGTTCTCCCCTTTGGAACTGACCACCTGATCTAGGTCAGCGGTCGGGCCGCCGCCGTTCAAGGCATTGTATTTTTTCTGGACCAGGGCAAAGAACTGATCCATGTCGTAGCCCCACTGGGCAAAGTAGCCCACCGGGTCGGTGTGGTCGGTCCCGCCGAGGTAGCTGCTGACGGCATTGTGGGACCACACGGTACCGCTCCCCGCAGTATCGGCTAAGGACACCGGCAGTCCGTATTGCTTCAATAGATAGGCCGTGTAATAAGCATCGTTGTTCACCGAGCGGGCAAATTCATCCAGGCTATGGGCTTGGACCAGTTCAATCTGGATATACCGCGCATTGGCGGCCGGGCCCGCACCCCACACCCCGTAATCGGTGGGATGGATATTGATGATCCGCGACCCGTCCACGAACGCATGGACATAGGCGTAATTCGTCATCCATTCCCGCTGCATATAGGCAATCTCGTTGTCAATGGTGGAATTGGGGTTGGCTGTTTCGTGGATCACGATGCCTTCCGGTCGGCCGACCCCATTGCGGTAAGCAAACCCTTTAGTAAACGTGGTGGCGTAAGTGGTAATCGCCGGGTTGGCGAAGCCTTGGGCTGCAATGTACGCATTGATGTCTGTAGCCGCCTGAACCGCATGGTGCGTCGCGGTCGGACCGGCAGCGTGCTGTACCGTCATGGTGACGGCGGGGCCCGCGATGAGGCTGAGCACCAATGCGCACGTCAGCGAGCCGCGGTATTTCCTTCCCGTCATGAAATAACCTCCTGTATGGGTATCAACCCGATATTGTTATCTTATCAACCTTCTCAAAGCCGGACAAGGTTTAGTTTTCTAAGTTTACGAAAGCGGTCTTTTATCATCACTGAGCAAACGCCGACGAAGTTTATTCCGGGCGTTGCGCATAGTCCGAATCGACAGTCCCAAATGGTCGGCGACCGTTTGTAAAGGGACATCGCGCAGCCAATGTTCCTCCACGATGGCCTTTTCTCGCACGTCGTGACTGGCGCCGCGCAGCAATAAACATAAATCAGTTAACTCCGGGGCGGCCGGCGCCCCGTCGGCCGCCAAGATTTCACTGGCCTGCCGCTCCTGCCACCAATTTTCGCGGCGGCGTAAATCCCCTAAGACCCAGCGTATCTTTTGGTAGACGCGGGGGCGGAAAGCCGCCCATTCCTGCTCCGTCACCGGCTGTTCAGCAACGTAGCACTCGGCAAAAATCAGCATGGCTTCTTGCACCAAGTCTTCCCGGGCAAACACCCCGAACGACCGGCCGGCGCGTTTGACTGCGCCGTTGATCAGCTTTTCTTCCTCCTGAGCAGCCGCAAAGCCCGCTGCCCATAATTCTCCTGGTGCCATGATCGACATCACCCTTACAACATATTCCCAAGCGCTTGAGTAATGTCAGATTATCAGGAAACTGATTCCTTCCCGACACCTATCAGATGAAAGAAAGCACGCCCCGCCGGCGGTTTGCGGGCACAAAAAAACCGCTGGTCCGTTCAACCAGCGGTGCTGCGCATGTGCTCCGTATGATGGGGTTACAACATTTCAATATCGCTGGGATTCACCGCGGTGAAATGCCACGACGTATCCAGCCGCTGCTCTGACCACGGGGTCCCGATGACGACCGATGACCACCCTTGAGGCAAATTGCTCATCAAATCGAGCAGCTGACTGCCGATGAACCCTTGCTCAGGCTGGTCCTCGTAATAAAACGTGATCCGGGTGACATTGTCCAAGATTTTCATTTCACCATCGCGACTGCTCTCAATTTGTACCAGCGCCATTGCTCTCCCTGCTTTCTTCCGGTCCAACCGCCGGATTCACAATGGTTATATGATAGCTAAGAAAGCAAGCGATGACAAGTCCAGCGCGTACTCACTGCCAAATATCGCGGCCTGGGCAAACACTTCATGGCAGCGATTTTCATAGATCCGACCACAATTCGTTGAGTGAGCATGCAATTGTTGAAAGTAATATTCGTCACAAATTACGATATAGTAGCCTATGGTTTTTGAAACAACATGCCACCCGCCCTCAGAAGAAAGGAAGATGACTATCACTGCTACCCCTTCATTATCGGCCAGCGTGCCGCAGACCCTGGCGACCTTAGCCGCTCAACCGCACCCCGCCGCCGACAAAGTATGGCTCACACCGAACATCGCTGCCCTTGTGGCCCACCCGACTGGTACGCTGGTCTGCTACACCGACGGGCGAATCCTGCACACCCCGCAGACGCCCAAACAGATCCTCAACCAGGCCATGAGCCGCACCCTCCTGCTATCACTGATGCTGCCCCGGGATCTGATGCAGACTGGACGAGAAAAGAAAAACCGGCTGCCGCTGCCGGCGGCATTTGGCCGGCTGATCTACCTCCCCCTGGGCGCGACCCGGAACAATAGCCCGCACTTCGTGGCCCTGCACCACCTGGCGCGGGTCGACCAAACTTATGCTCAGCGCACCTGTACCTTCCATTTTGCAGCCCCCTGCGCGCCGTTAACACTGCCTTACTGGCACGCCGATATCAACCAGCACATTGACGATGCCTTGACGGTCGGTCAGAAAATGTGGACGTTCCTGCAAACATTGGCCCAACAAGCCGGGGTGCATTCGCCCCGGGTACCGCTGAGTCCATTGATGAAGCAATGGGCGCAGCGGCACCCCGACGCCGTGCCCGACCAGGCCGCTCTGCACACCATGCGGGACCAGCCGTATTATGCCGTGGAACGACTGCTCACCGGCGACACCAGTTCCACCCCAGAATGGACTGGGGACATCAACCGGGTCTTGCGCCGTCTGCGCTATTATTAGGAGCGCTGTTGATTGCTGAACAAGGGCCGTCTTTGGTATGCTATTCCCATAGCCCATCGGTTAAATTGGAGGAAAAACGATATGAATAAAAAGAACGCCTGGGGAAAACTGATCTTGGCCAGCAGCCTGGCCCTGTCTTTGGTCGCCTCGGCCATTACTCCGCACCCGGCCAAAGCCGCGGCAGACACGGTGACGCTGGCCAAACTCGCGACTGTGACACCGGCCCAGCAGGCCGCGTTCATCCAAACGGCCGCTGCCACAGCGCGCACGGTAGCCACCCAGTACCGCCTGTACCCGTCGGTGATGATCGCCCAGGCCGTATTGGAAAGCCACTACGGCACGTCCCAGCTGGCTTTGCCGCCCAATAACAATCTCTTTGGCATCAAGGGCGACTACAACGGTGCCTCCGTCGATATGCCTACCCAGGAATGGGATAAGGACAAGAATCAGATGGTCACTGTCACAGAGAAGTTCAAGAAGTATCCGGACCTGCTTTCTTCCTTCAACGACAATGGCAACAAGCTGCGTAACGGCGTGAGCTGGGACGCGGGCTATTACGCTGGGACGTGGGTCGAAAACACGACGTCTTACAAGGATGCAACGAAGGCCTTGACCGGCAAATATGCCACCGCGCCGACTTATGGCGACACGTTGAATGACTTGATCCAGCGGTGGGACCTGACGCAATATGATGCCGCAGTGGCTCCTTCGAACCAAGTGGCTTACGTCACGGCCGGCGCTGGGGCGACGGTGTACACCAGTTACAGTGATAACCGCCAGCCCACCGGTGGGACGCTGAAGCTGGGCACGGCTTGGCGGGTCACCAACACAGCCACCCGCCTGGATGGTCAGGTCTTCTACCAAGTGGCCCATAACCAATGGATCAGCGCCGGCGACACATCGACCACCGCACCGACAACGGTGACGCCCGCTAATACAGTCATTTACGTGGCCAACAGGACCGGGGCAGCCGTCTACAACACCTATACTGCCGGCCGTCAAGCCACCGGCCGGGTGCTGCCCTATGCTTCTGCTTGGCGGGCGACCAGTGTGGCTAAGCTGGCCACCGGTGAAACACTGTACCAGGTCGGCACAAATAATTGGCTGCGCAGTCAAGATATCGCTGCGACCAAACCGAACGTGCCCGGTCCGGTGGAAAAAACAGCCTACCAATACGCGACCAACGACGTGCTGACAATCACCCAGCGCGGCGGCGCCGCCCTCTATCAGGGCCTGACCAGCCAAACCACCGGCCGCACCCTGGCCCAGGGTTCCCGTTGGCAGGTATCCCGTACCGCCTTTGCGACAGACGGCTCGATCTGGTATCAGGTCGCCACAGGCCAATGGGTCAGTGCTGCCGCCGGCACGCTGGCCAGCGGCACCAGCACGGTCAAAGAACGGGGCATCGTGCGCACGCACAGTACGACCCCCATCATGACCGGTACCGGCCAGCTCACCCAGCGAACATTGGCTCCCAATACCCGCTGGCAGTATTTTGCCAAGAAAAAAGCCTTCGGGCTGATCTGGGTCCAAGTGGCGACCGACCAGTGGATCACCGGTCCCACGCTGACGACGGAGTAACCAAGTCCCCGCACGGCAACGCACTTGAAAATTCAGCAATCAGCATCACTGTCAGGGACTGGGACAAAATTCTCCCTCGACGACGTGCCAAAGCTCCGCAAGCTCCGGCAAAACGGGCGGCGACGCGCAGCTAGTGCGAA
>NZ_KI271596.1:49037-68608 GCF_000469325.1 Schleiferilactobacillus shenzhenensis LY-73
TGTTGCCGTCTTTGGCCCCGCGCCGGCTGCGGTCTCGGCACCCCAGCCCCACTGCCAGGCGACCAGCGCGAATGGTTAACACTCCCCGCCCGCCAAAGCCTATAATATGGGTATCAATGAATTTATCGTATGGGGGGATCTACATGAAGAAACACGGGTTCAAGCGCACGCTCCTAACCGTCATGGCGCTCACCACCTTATTGGCGCCGCCGGCCCTCGCTGCCACCAGCAGCGGCGGCAGTTCACCACTCGCTGCGGCGGCCACCACCCAAACCACATCGGCTGCTGTGGTGCGGGTCAAGCAGCGCACGGTGCTGTGGTACAGTTACGGCCGCAGTAAAATGAACAGCGGCCGCGTGTTGGCCGCTGGTACATCGTGGCAGGCCAGCACACTGGCCTACGCCAATGACGGCAGCCAGTGGTACCAAGTTGGCGCCGGCCAGTGGATCAGCGCCAAGGACGCGGTTCTCACAGCGAACGGCAAGCTGCCGACCGTCACAGAAGATAACGGCTTCACCCGCCCGGTTATCCGTGTGGGCAGCCGGGCGGCCGTCTATCCCAGTGCCGGTGCAGCCACCGCCACAACCAGAACGTTACCGGCCTTCAGCGCTTGGAACGTCACCCAAGCCGTCGTGAAGGACCACGTTACGTGGCTCGAGGTGGCCACCAACCAGTGGATCCAATACAGCGGCATTAACTTCACTTCCGGCACCCTGCGGACGATGATCAGAAAGGCCGCCGGCACCACCCCGACG
Source organism: Schleiferilactobacillus shenzhenensis LY-73 (assembly GCF_000469325.1). Taxonomy (GTDB): domain Bacteria; phylum Bacillota; class Bacilli; order Lactobacillales; family Lactobacillaceae; genus Schleiferilactobacillus; species Schleiferilactobacillus shenzhenensis. Next base: position 49,793 of record NZ_KI271596.1, read on the forward strand.
ACCCAGGCCACCATCACCCTGACCGCGCAGCTCCCGTACTACCTGGGCCACGGGCCGGCCGCGCCGGTCAACGGGTATTTGCCCGCCGGTACAACGCGCACGGTTCAGCGGCTGGTGATCGACAACGGTCAGCACTACATCGATTTGGGCAATAACCAATATTTGCGCTTCGATGCCGGCTCCCCCATCACGCTCCAGGGCAACCCGGTCGTGGTCACGGAGGATTCGCCCAAACCGGACGACGGCTACGGAACAGCCGCGCAAAAAGCGTACTGGCTAAGTTTCGCCAATGCCGGTAACAATTATCAAGGCGCCAAGACCACGGAAAACCGGCCCGGCAAACCCGGCGAGGTGTGGATCGACGTCAACAGCTTCCCCGCTGATCTCCGGGTGACCCTGCAGCAGGCCATGACTGATTGGGCCGCCGCCCTCCAGTACGACCCGTTCGTCGTGACGACGGCCGGGATCAAGTACCACCTGGTGCACGGTCCGGACGGCTCTCAGGAATCCGCTGCCTGGGCGGCCTCCATGCAGCCCTACTACGGCAGCCAGACCGCCACGTACTTCAGTGCCAGCGAAGCCGCCAAGAAGAGCGGCGTTCCAGCCTACCTGGCAATCAACGGCAATGCCTGGAACGTCTCCTGGGTCACCGCGGCAGATAAGAAAGAAATGCTCACCCATGAGTTGGGCCACGCCCTGGGGTTAGCCCATACCCCGAATGATCCGGACGATATCATGTACCCCGTGGGCAGTGCCAAGGGCCAGATCAGCAAACTGGATATTGCCACTGCGTTGCGGTCGTTGGGTTTACTCAAATAGTCACGATACAAAAAGCCTGGTCAAACGGCGTTGACGCGTCGTCACCAGGCTTCTTTTCTTATCATCACAGACGCTTAATACGAAATGGCCCGCCGGTTCTGGGTGGCCCAATTCGCCATGAACGCACTGGTGCTCATCCGCCCCTGCTGGTTCGTCCAGCAGTCCAGATACGTGATACCGCTGGCGTCGTAACCAATGATCACGATGGCGTGGTAGGGGAAGCCGTGCATCGTCATCCAAGCGACCACGGGGTGCCGCCGGATACCCACTTGGTACTTAATGGCGTCGAAGCTCATGCCGGTCATGTTAATCGAATTACCGGCATACTTCTTCACCAAGCCCATCAACGCCGGCGGGAAGATCGTCACGCCGGTGCTGTCCCAAGGATTGCCCATGTAGCCTTGGTTCGGATTGCTGCTGCGGGGCATCTCCCGAGCCAGCTGCATCTTGTCCACGTTCGCCCCGGCATAGCGCAGCATCATCGTGACGGCGGTGATCTCACAGCCATTAGGCAGCTCCGGCCGTTGGGCGATCAGCGGCACCCCGGACAAGCTGGCACTGGCCGGATAGGCCACCCCGGCAGCAATACCGCTGGCCGCACTCAGCCACTGGTTCGTCCCGACTTGATACCACAGTGACCCGTCGTTGGCGACGGCCTGCTGACTGACACGCCAGCGGGAACCGTACCCCAGCGTCCGCACCGCTTGCCGGCCGGACTGATACGTGTCATATACCGTCGCCCCCTGGGGCTGATTCACAGTCACCGTTAAGGTCGCATTGCTGAAGTGATTATCGTTGCCGTTCACTTGGGCGGCCATCGTGACCCACTGATTACTGCCGATTTCGTACCAGGTAACGCCGTCCACCGTCGCCGTGCCGACGACCTGCCACGCCGACCCAGTGGCCAGGGTGCGGCCGGTCGATTGCCGGTCCGCACCGTAACCTGTCCACAGAATCGTCGGCTGGCTGAGGCGAATACTGGCGAACGCACTGCGGTTGAAAGCAGGATCATCCGTGACCCACGCATTGCGGCCGACCTGGGACCAGGTCATGCCGTTAAGCACCTGCTGGCCCGTTACTTTCCACCGGGAATTAGCGCTGAGCGTCTGGCCAGTGGCCGTCCCGCCGGGTTGGCCGTAGACGGTGTGGGCAAAAGTGAGCGTCAGATTGGGATAAGTCGTCGGCGCTGCGGGCTGCGGATTGAATGCGGCCGCTGTCGAGACCCACGTATTGGTGGCGATCTGGTACCACACCGCGTCCGCCACGGTTTGCTCGTTTGTGACCTGCCAGCGGGTGCCGGCAGCCAGCGTCCGGCCGGTCTTCGTCGTTATATCCCCCGGCACCGCGTACGTCGTGGTGACCTGGGTCACCTTCAACGGCGGGAACGTCACTGGCGTCGCGGGATTATACTGACTGGCCAAGGAGAGCCAGACCCCGGTCCCCACTTCATACCATGTCGTGCCGTCCGCATCCGTTGCGGTGTCAACAATTTGCCAGCGGCTGTTAATGGGCAAGGTCCGCCCCGTGGCGGTCCGGTTCTCCCCGTATCCCTGCCAGAGGGTGGTCGGCCGCGTCACCGTGACCACATTCACATCGGCAGCGGCCGCTGGTGCCGCCGTCTCCCCGACTGCTACCAGACTGCCGATGCCCAGCAGCACCGCGGCTGCATAGAGTACCAATTTTTTCTTCATAACTCCCCTACCCTTTAGTATTATTTCGCACCTCACTATAGTATCATATGAATTGTACTAGATAGAAATCATTTTGGGGGAGGCACCACAATCGTGAAGAAAACCATCAAACTCGCGATGGTCACCGCTTTTTCAGCGCTGATCTTAGGACCGCTGCTTGGTCCCGCCACTGCGGTCACCGCAGCCGACGGCGATTCCAGCAGCACCATCGCACCCGCACCAGTGACCGTCACACCGTACCGGGATGTGGCCATCATCCAAACTGCCCAGGCCAAGCTTTATACCGGTCTTGGCACCAATGCCTCTGTCGCCCGGACCCTGCCGAAGAATTCTTCCTGGCAAGTCTGGGGCAAAGCAGACGTTAACGGTCAAACGTTCTATCAGGTCGCCCCGAATCAATTCGTCTCCGGCGCTGATATTTCTCTGAAGAGCGCTTATACCGCCCTGCCCGCGAACTACGTCGTCGGCGTGAACAAGGCTGCCCCGCTGTACAGCGGCTTTGGTGCGCATGCCACCGCCACCGGAACCACCTTGAAGGTCGGTTCGACCTGGAAAGCAGCGACTAAAGTCACGGCGAACGGGACCACGTGGTACCAAATCGGCACCAACCAGTGGGTGAGTGGTGCCGACATCGGCGAACTGGCTCACAACGCCGCCACTAGCACGACGAAGACCATCACGCTGACCAGCGCGACACCGCTCTGGAACGGCATTATGGCCAGTTACGCCGGCAGCTGGCTGCCGAAGGGGAGCCGCTGGAAGGTCACAGCGGAAGCCAAGTCCACCAATGGCCAGACCTGGTACATGGTGTCCACGAACCAATGGATCAACGCTAACGCCGGTACCATCGGCTCGACGTATCAGAATCCCAGCCCTTACTGGCAGATTCAATCCACCCAGATCCAGCCCACCGGCACCGTCGGCTACAACCTGGTCGAAGGGTCCGAGGGCGTCAAGACCTGGTTCACCCTCTGGTGGTTAGGCTTAAGCAATTCATATTCCCGTATGAATGCCACCGCCGTGAACAAGGTCAAGTACTACCAGCGTCAGTGGGGCTTGCCGGTCACCGGCGTCGTGGACGTGAAGTTCTGGACCCACATGGGCTTCCCGTACCAGCGCTGGTTCGACATCGACAAGTACATTGCGCCGTTGAAGACGAACGCTAACAGCACCCGTTCCCAGCATATTGAAGCAATGATCAGCACCGCCTACCAATACCTGGGCAACCCGTATATCGTCGGCGCCTCTTCCTCCCCGGGTTACGGCACTGACTGCAGCGGTTTGGTCATGCAATCCCTGTACAGCGCCGGTATCAACCCGCTGCCCAGTTCCTCCATTCGTCACGCCCAACCGGGTTACGAATGGGAGTCCCGCAACCTCTGGGCCAACCCGCAGTTGAAGAAAGTACCCTATTCTCAACGCCAGCGCGGCGACCTGATCTTTTACTACGAGCCGGGGACCGGCTTGATTTGGCACGTGGCCATCTACCTTGGCAACAACCAAGTCATCGAATCCTGGCCGCCGAAGACCATGGTCCAGCCCATCGTGAATAGCCAGCGGTCTTGGATCGCCGGTGTGGGCCGACCGTTTATCTAACTGAATCAGCACCAAGCAGCAGCCGCGATTGCCGCGTCATGGCAACTGGCGGCTGTTTGTTTGCCGCGGATTAACGAAGAAAGTACCGCCAGAGGGTCAGTACAACCCCGATTAGGAAATCTTTGGCCGATTTAGGGCCGTTTTTTTGAGGATATGCAAGTTTTGCCGCAATGCCGTCAGAAAGCGTTACGATACTGCATGTCAAATACTTTAGGGGAGTTGTGCATATGGAAAATCATTATCGGTTACACAAAGTTGGGAAAGTGTGGGCAGCTATTTTGCTGTTTACCAGTGTTGGACTTTTAACTGGCGTATCAACCAACACGGTCCATGCCGCAGACACACCCGGAACCAGCGTGCCACAGCCGGAGACACATGTCGTCAAAGTTCGTTATGTTAACCGTTTGTCCAATTCAAAGCTCGTGGATGAACACAATTTCACAGTTGAAACGACAGAGACGAGCATCGATATCACAAAAAACATCCCTGCTGGTTATGTTTTATCTGACGGGACGCCCAAAACCGTTCCTGCTGACCAATCAGAGCAGACCGTTTCTATCGAACCCAAAGAGACCACAATTTCGTTCCGAGAAGCAAACACAGGTAAGATCCTTCCGAATCCTAGCCATTGGAAGGTAGCACCGGGAGAATTTACGACCCTTGGTGCTAATTACCTGCCTCAAGGCTGGTCATATTCGTCCGAACGAGCAGTCAATACGAAGAAAGTAGTGTTCAATGGCGAAGATCAAGTAGTTGATATTTATCCGGTCAACAATACGCCAGATGATGGACCAACAACGGTCGTCACCTTTACTGACGCGGCTGGCGACACGTTTCCAACCGTTACAATACCGTACAGTCACCCAGTCGATGAAGAGGGATATACCGACATTGAAGAATATGTGCCGGCGGGGTACGTGATTTCACCTGATCTCCCAAAAGCATACAAACTGACAGGCGCGCCAATTTCGGTTAACGTAGTGGCTGCCAAGAAATACACTTTCCACTATTACTACCAAGATCCCAAAACCGGTACCAAATATGATTTTGGAACTAGTTCAACGTTAGCCCCAGTTGGTTCTGTTTTCACTAAAAAATCTAGCGTCGGCGCTGTCTTTCTTGGAAAATGGCAGATTGACCCTAATGAGTTAAAAGATCCTCAGACTTATGTGAATAACGGCCAGACCATCGATGTCAAGATGTATCACCCCGGTGATGCCGTCATCACGGGTACCTACAATTTTGTGGACGAAAACGGTATTAGTCGTGGCAAGGCACCAATCTCTGCATTGGCAGATTACGACTTATCGGACACTGAGTTGGAACCGCATGTGCCAACCGGCTATGAACTAGTCGATCATGTAGTTCCAGTAAAACCGGGTGAGACTAAGGTCCGCATCAAGAAAACAACGCCAGACGTACCCCCGTACGTGCCGCCCTATCACCCTACAGTCTCCACCACGTTGACCCTCGTCGACGCTGACGGCAATGTCATTAAAACAGTCACACTTACCGGTGAGCAGGGGGATGCCATCGCTGACTTGAACAGCCAAATTCCAGCCGGTTACGAACTCGTCCCTGCCAGCAGTAATCCCACCTACCAGTCCGGCACCCAGACTCTGGTTCTGCGCAAGAAACAGACACCGGCAGATCAAAAGACCCAGTTCATCACCAACGGTAACGGCAGCGCTGCAGTGTACGTACAAAACAGCAAAGCACCGCAATACACTTACGACGCTGCTGCCGACACCTTCACCGAAGACGATTCTCTGCCTGCCCTACCCATGAGTTCCGGTTGGCTCGCACCGAAGAAAGCGGTCGTCAAAGACGGCGAGACCTACTACCTGGTCGGCGCCCATTCTTACCTGCGGGCAAGCGATGTGACCACCAGCAAGGTCGCTAAGGAGACCGGCGTGGTGACCATCACCGCAGCCGGCGGTGCAAGCACTTATGCCGCTGCTGACCAGACGGGCAAAGCCGTCCAGACCTTGGCTCCAGGGACTGCGTGGAAGTACTTTGCCGTCGCAACGAACGCCGACGGCTCCCATGCCTATCTGGTTGCCGATAACCAGTGGGTGTCTGCCAATGCCGCCACTGAGCGCCCTGCCGCCGCAACTGGCCAATTCAAGATTGGCCGCGATGCTGCCTTGACCTTCACCGGTAATGGCGTTGTCGTCCGCGGCCGCGTCCTCCGGCCGGGAACGGCTTGGCGGGTCACCGGCGTCAAGACGAGCAACGGTAAGACATACTACCGCGTGGCAACCGATCTGTATGTCCGCAGCGATTACGGTGCTTATCGGAAGTAACCCGTAAGAAAAGCACCCGCTCCTGTTTCAGGATTAACAAACAAAGCGCCGTGAACCTCGTTTGGGAGGCCCACGGCGCTTTTTCTGTCCAGTGAAAACCGGTTAACAATCGATTACTTCAACAATCCTAGTGACCGCAGAGCCGTGGCGATGTCTAATCGGCTCAATTGATTATCTGCACCGACGCGAGGATACATAATGTCACTTGGGTCATTGGTATTATGGGCAACACCAAACGCATGCCCAAGTTCGTGTGTCAAGGCGACTACCTTGGCACTATCCGTCATGCCGTACCCATTCCAAGCAGGTGTGTTAATAACCAGCTGCTCTGGCACAGTCTTGAGTGAATCAGACTGCTGCCGCGCGCTGAAATATACCCCCTCTTGGTCACCGGGGTAAACCTGCATGCTGGCGACAGGCTGTGTTGAAGACGGTGTTGCCGGCTTATCCTCGGCATGGTAGCTGATACCGTTCCCAGTATCAACGAACGGATCGTACTGCAGCGCAGAACGCCACTTGGCCATGGCTTGCTGTAAATAAGGACGAATGTCGGTAGGAAAACTGTTGATACTGATCCACACCTGTCCAGGCTGCCCTTCACGGTTCTCTGTCGTCTTGTAACCAAGGTAGTTATTCCCCGCGTCGGCGAAGCTCTGCCAATAGGCCTTTTGCTCCGCTGTGCCGTAACTGGTGTCGACTTTGGGCGAGTCCTCCTCGATCACACTGGGGTCGCCGTTGATCTTCAGCGGTGAATCGGCTTGGAACTTAATGTATTCGCCGTTCCCCAAATCGATGTAAGTCTGGTCGTTGTCTTGGACCATCTGTTTGATCGGCACCGTAGTTCCTGCGGCCAGGTAAGATACCACCGGGGCTTGCGGCGTATGCCCCTTCAGAACCGGGAGCTGGGCTTGGAGTGTGATTGAGAGACCGCCGGTATTGGGTTGGTTATTGCCATTCGGATTGGTATTGGCCCCGTTGCTGCCAGAATTGTCGTGGCCGTCTCCGGCCTTGTTCATCGACTCCCGCAAAGCAGCAGATGTGAAGTAGACACCCGTTCCGTGCAGCCAGGCATTCCGGCTGACCTGGAAGTAGTATACGCCGTTGTTTTTAACCGTCGCGGTAACTGTCCAGGCGCTTAGCCGCCCCACAGTCTGGCCCGTGCGGGACGCGTCAGCTGTCCGATAACTCAGCAGATCCGTCTTATTCAGGACCCGCACCACCGGCCGGCCGTAGCCGTTGTCCTCGGTCCGCGTCGGCAGCGGTCCAGTAGTGGTCATCGTCGTGTTCGTACCGGTCACCCATTGATTCGTGGCCACCTGATACCACGCCGTACCATCATTACTATACCCGACAGCCGTAGCTTGCCAGGTACTGCCAGCACGCAATGTCCGCCCGGTACTGTGTCGATTCACACCGAATCCCTGCCACAGTGTCTTCTTCTCATTCAGCCGAATCACCGGTGTCGCCGCGGCCGCCACTTGACTGGTGGTCATCGTGACCGTATTGACCGCCGTCAAGGCAGCCGGCGAGAACAGTGTCGCGACTGCGAGGGCAGTCACTAAGGTTCGTTTGAACCCATATTTTCTCACAATAATTCCTCCCCATAATAATTGATGATCGTATCCTGCGGCGTGACCCGCCGCATATGATTCATTATAGACAGGGGCGGAAGCCACCGGACCACAATTGCATATCCTCAACTTTTGGGCCTTTTTCTGCCGATTATTTTCTTGATAAGCGCAGAAAAGCGACGGGCTCCTCGGCTGTCCAAGGAACCCGTCGCTTGTGAACCGGTTCAATTATGCCCGGTATTGACCGCTGCTGGCGGGAACGTAAGCATCCCGACCGACGCGGTAGTGAGTCTCTCCGTCCCGGCGGAGGATTGCCGTGACCAGCCAGCGGCTGCGTGGTTTCAGCACGGTCCCGCTGATCTCCGCCCCGGTGCTGCGCAGGAGCGGCGTGTACTTGGCACCAATCGTGAAGATGCCGCCTTTCACTGGCACCACTTCACCCACAGCCGTCCCCGTGACCCACTGGTCGTCAGCGACCAGGTACGCCAGGGTACCATCGGCGGTGCGGGCGACGGCGAAGAACCGCCAGTTAGTCCCGCCGGCTAGGTGCTTCACGACAGCCGCATCTGCGCCCAGCGCGTTGGTGGTGTCCGTGCCGCCGGCGGGAAAGACCGTCACGACGCCGGATCGTTTCACAACGGTGGCGGTCGCCACATCGGCTGCCCTCAGATAACCGTTGGCACCGACGAGATAATACGTCGTGCCGTCCGCCATGATTGCCCGTTGGCTCGTCCGCCAGGCGGATGCGAGCGGTAAGGCGGCGACCGTGGTCAGGTGAGAAAAACGCCCCGTTTGCGGATCATACGCGTATTGCGGTGCCTTGCTGGTTTGGACATAGATCACCGTGGTCAAGCGCTGGAACGTTGGTTGAATAATGGTCGGCTTCATGGATTCATTATTGTTGGACGGCGTCGGCCGCGGCGCAGGTGCTGGTGGATACCCGCCGTTCGTGTTGGTGCCGCCGCCATTGTTCGGTGCCGGCTGCGGGGCGGGCGCAGCGTCACGCTGCCCGGCCGCAAAGCCGGCTTGGTAAGCGGGCGTTGTGTTACTGGGAACTGTCGCCGTACTGCCGGCTTTCTTGCCCGCCGTATAACCCGCCTGGGCATCCGCGTAGGCCTGATTGTAAGCTGGCCGCTGGCCGGTCGGGGGCGTCGTCACATGCTGCTTGATGTCGGCGATACCCTGGGCGGTGCCTGTCTTTACATCTTGCGCAGTCTCCTCTGGGGTCGGACCAACGGGTGTCACGGCCGCATCGTGCTGGCCGGCCGTGAAGCCGGCTTGATAGGCGGCCGAAGCGTTCCCCGGCGCCTGACCGGCGGTGCCGGCTTTCTTGCCGTCTGTATAACCGGCCTGGGCATCGGCGTAAGCCTGGTTATAGGCCGGCCGCTGACCAGTCGGGGGTGTTGTGACGTCCTTCTTGCTGTCCGTGATTCCCTGGGCAGTGCCGTCCTTCACATCTTGGGCGGTCTGCTCGGGCGTGGGTCCAACGGGTGTCACCGGGATATCATGCTGGCCCGCAACGAACCCGGCCTGAAATTCAGGACTGGTGCCGCTGGGCACAGGCGCATTTTGACCGGCTTTTTGGCCCGCGTCATAGCCTTCCTGCGCATCGGCGTAAGCTTGGTTATAAGCGGGCCGCTGGTCAGCCGGCTTCGTTGTCACGCCGTTTTGGCGATCACTGATTCCCTGAGCAGTGCCGGCTTTCTTGTCTTGAGCAATTTGTTCCGGTGTCGGGCCGACCGGGGTCACCGGCACGTCATGCTGACCGGCCGTGAAGCCGGCTTGGTAGGCCGCTGAAGAATTCTCCGGTGCCTGGCCATCAGCACCGGCCTTCTTGCCGTCAAGATAGCCCGTTTGCGCATCAGTATAGGCCTGGTGATAGGCGGCTCGCTGATCCGCCGGGGGCGTCGTGACATTCTTCTTGATGTCCTCAATACCCTGGGCCGTCCCGTCTTTAATATCCTGGGCGATCTGTTCCGGCGTCGGGCCGACGGGTGTCACCGGCGCATCATGCTGGCCGGCGGCGAAACCCTGCCGATACTCGTCACTGGCATCACTCGGAACGACGCCGCCGGCGCCGGCTTGCTTGCCCGCGTCGTAGCCATCCTGGGCATCAGCGTAAGCTTGGTTATAGGCGGGCCGCTGACCGGTGGGCGCCGTCGTTACCCCGTGTTGGCGATCACTGATCCCCTGGGCCGCACCGGCTTTCTTATCTTGAGCGATGACCTCTGGACTCGGGCCAACCGGCTGAATGGCCGCGTCGGCTTGGCCCGCCTTGAAGCCGGCACTGAAGGCGGCACTGCTCCCGGCTGGCGCACTGGCTGCCGCGTCGGCGGTCTTCCCCGCCGTATAACCGGCTTGAGCCTCGTTGTATGCCTGGACGAACGCCGGGCGGCGGTCCGTTAACGACGTCGTTGTTCCCTGGCGGGAATCGCTGATGCCCAGTGTAGCGCCGGCCTGCGCGTCCTCAGCGGCCGTGTCCGCTTCCTGTGCAGCCACCCCCGCGTGATACCCAGCCTGATAAGCATCTGGCAGTTGGGACACGTCCGTGCTGGTCCCGGCGGTACCATCTTGCACGCCGGCCATGAACCCGTGATACGCGGCTTGGAAGGCGTTGCTGCGGCCGGTCACATCGGTCGTTTTCTTCTGGCTGCTGTCGTTTTGGGCCAGCGCAATCCCGGCGGTCTGGTCAGCGATGGCTTGCTGGCCGGCCGTATAACCCTGATTATAGCCGGCGGTATAAGCTGGACTGACAGACGAAGAAAGGTCGGCTTTCTCCCGGCCGGCACTGCCGTCGGCGCTGCCGGCTTTGGTCCCCTTATCGTAATCCGCCTTGGCCAAGTCATAGGCCGCCGTGTAGCCGGCGCGATAACCCGCCGTGGCACCGTCGAGGTCCGCTGAAGCGCTGCCGGCCGTCCCCGCTTGTTCCCCGGCTTTCTTACCCAACGCATACTGTGCGTCATAATTCGCCTTGGCCGGGGTATAACTGGCCAGATAGGCTTGGCGGTAGTCCGTTGATTTCTCTGTGAGATCCTCTGCCGGGGCGCCGGCATCGCCGGCTGCTCGGCCCGCATCCGCCCCTGCTCGCTGCTCCGCCGACGTGTTGGCCGCGGTGCTGTAATAGCCCTCGTTGTACCCCGCGAGAAAAGCCGGCGGCATGCCGGGCAGCTGATCATCCGTCTTCGCCGGCAGATTGGCCAGGGCATCGGCGATGCCGCGCTTCTTCCCGACCTGGCGGGCATAGCTGGCATTGGTGGTGATTACGGTGTCTTCAATAAATTGCCGCATCTTCGCCAGGACGGGCTGGACGGCGGCTTGGAAGGCGGCCGGATCAGTGGGCAGCTGGGTGAACTTAGCGCCTTGGAGAATGCTCAGTGCCGCGTCCTGATTGATCTGCCCGGTATAGTTCAGGACCAAGCTCTTCTGAATCTGGGCGAAGTCCTGGATTTTTTGCCAGCCCGCAGTGAAGCTGGTGATTGTCGCTTTATCGGCCGGATCAATGCCCAAGGAGCGCATGGCCGCGAGACGGATCCATTGTTTGGCAATTTCATCCAGAGCCAAATTGAACTGGTTGGCGGCATCAGCGTCACCCGCCCAATCGACTGGTTTCATGCGATCAATATATGATGCCCAGCTGGGTTCCGTAACGACAGTTCCAACCGATTGCGTATACAGCGTGATGCCGCTCAAGTCACCGAGATCCTGCTTCAGCAGCGCCGCCGCCTGCAGATACTTATCCACTGGGCGCAGCGTCACCGGCGCTGTTGTGTCGCCAGCCGCAGCCGGCGCGGCGGTCACGGGCGTCACGGCGGCGGCCGCTAAGAGTGCCGCACCAACTAAGCCCACGTAACGCATGTACTGCCAATGTTTTTTCATATTGCCCTCCTCGGAACGCGTATTTAGCGTCCGAGGGCAATCCCCGTTTATTCTCCCAAGTGAATTTTACTGCGGAATGCGACCTATACCAACCAATAAGTTGGTGAAGAAATGCCTCGAGCAAAGTAAATTGTGTACAATTAGTTTACGCTTCCCCTCATTTGTCAAGAAAGCGACCGGCAGTTTCTGTCACGGCTTTCACAATCCCACTTTTCTATTCCCACTCCGTAACGTTCATCCTGGGTCGGAGACAACGGATTGCGGCGCATTGCCAATAAGCGAACCGATGGGTTTTATCCCATAATTCACCGACAATGACGTTAACCGGAGGGAAAGCGACGTCCGGGGTTGATACCGAACACCCAAGGGGGTATCGTGTTGCGCTGCCTGATTCTTGATTTAGGCCGTTAATCCAGAGGCGGTTCCTGTGCAGTCTCTTGACGATTAAAGGAACGTCCATTAATTGACCGGCCGTTATTTTGAACCGCCGGTATTATCCCTTGAACGGCGCGGTCCGCGTTGAACCGGTCCATTTCTCACTTCGTACCTCTGAATTGGCAAATGGCCACCGTTGCCAAAGGCTTCCGCAATCGCTTATGATAAAGCGTGAACAGTCCCCGCTGTCTGGGGGACCGAAGGGAAGCAAGGAGACGGATCATGCAAAAACGCACGAGTTTCATTCTCGGCCTCTTGGTCGGTGCCCTGCTGGTCGGCGCGGCCGGCACCGCCACTTACTACGGCTGGGTACGCCCGCGCCACGTGAACGAGATGCAGGTGCTGAAGAAAAACTACGCGGCCGAAAACAGCAGCTTGCGGCGGCGGGCGAAAGGGTTGCGCAAGACGGCCACGTCCGCAATCCCGGCGCCGCAAAACACCAATATCGACCGGCTCACACCGGCATCAGAAGCCGCCTTGAATAAGAAACTGCAGGCCGAGCAATTCATTGGTACCGTGCTCCTGGTGCAGCATGGCCAAATCATTCTGAACAAGGGGTATGGGTACGCCGATGCCGTGACCAAGCGCAAAAACACTGCCGCTTCCTTGTACCAAATCGGCTCGGTCCAAAAATCGATTACCGCCGTGCTCATCGCCCAGCTGATTGCGTCCGGCCAGGCCAAATATACCGATAATTTACATCTATACTATCCCCAGATTCCGGCCAGTGACGGCATTACCCTGCGGCACATGCTCAATATGGCCTCCGGGCTGGCGTACACCGCGCCGGCGCCTAAGACGGTCCTCACAGACAATCAGCTGCTGGCCTACGTCCTCCAACGGGTCACGTTTAACCCCGCCAAGCTGGGCCACCGGGATTATCAGCCGGTCAATTTCACCCTGCTGGCCGGGATCGTCGAGCAGCTGACCCATCAGAGTTACGAGCAGGTTGTGAACCAGCGGATCTTCGCACCGCTGGGACTGAAGGCCAATGATGCCGGCTTCCAGTGGCACATGATCGAACAGCCCAGCGAGACCGTCAGTTACGGCACGAAGCCCAACGCCGGCCTGTACGCCCAGCCAGTCGCCCAAACGCTGGCCGACATGCACAGCGAACTGGGGACCGGCAATATCTACGCCACCTCCAACGCGCTTTATCAGATCGAGAAAGCCACGGTGGACGGCAAGCTGTTGTCCGCCGCTCAAGTCAAGACGCTGCGGAACTCCAGTAATGGTGTCTACGGCGGCGGTGCGTACAACTTTGCCGACTACTATGTTTCCCATGGGGTGAAAAACAACCAGGAAGTCGTGTTCGCCATGGCCAAGGACGGCCAAACCGCCGCCATCCTGATGACGAATCGGGCGTCCGCTTACCTCCAGTGGGAGGATTGGCAGAAATGGTATTACCGGTTTGCCCAAAACGCGGCGACCGACTAAGCTAAGTGAATATTTCCCCAGCCCCGTGCTGCGATACTGAATGATCAGTGCCGCGGCATTTTTTATTGCCCGCAATCAGTCCTGCCCGCGATAGGCACCTACTGCCTAGCCGCCGTGGATAATCAGCGTGATGCCTTGCGGAGGCGGTTCACGACCACTTTTCTTCCGGTCAGCGAACAGCCACACCAAGGGCAAATTCATGGCGAGGGTGAATCATTGAATGAAGAAACTTGGTCTGATCCTTTATTGGGTCGTTAAGGTCCTGCTGACGGGCACGGTTGGCATCTATGCCGTCTGGGCCCTGACGGCGGCCGTCCGCTACTGGGGTGAGCTGCAGCACCAGAACGCGGTGAGCGGGAAGCTGACGCTGCTCATGATCATCGTCCTGCTCCTGGTGACCGGCCTGGGAGTGTTACTGAAGTTCCGGCCCCTGCCGCGGCGCTGGTTCTGGCCGCTGGTCGCCGTCCTCGGCGGCGCCGCCTTGCTGTGGCAGCTGCTGCTGGCGCTGACCACCGCCACGTCCATCAGCGGCTGGGACCCGTGGGCGGTGTACAATTGGCTGGCCAACCGGGCCAGTCTGACCGGTCAGTGGCAGAATTACTTTTCTTACAATCCCAACAACCTGTTGCTGCTGTATCTCTACCGCACAGTTCAGGGCGTCATGAATCTCTTCGGCCGGCCCTTGTCGTGGACCGGCCTGGCGGTGGTCAATGCCTTCGGGATCGCCGGCGCGGGCGTGCTGCTCCTGCTGACGCTGAGCAAGCTGTTCAGCCGGGAGGCGGCGCTGGTGGGGTATCTGCTGTGGCTGCTGCTCATCGGCATCACGCCCTGGGTCATCGTCCCTTACACCGATACCTTCGTCCTCCTGCCCCTGGCGGCCGCACTCTATTGCGGCGTCACGCTGATCGGCACGGCCCACCGGCGGACCCGGCTGATTGCCGGCTTCCTCCTCGGTCTGTTCGCTGTGATCAGCTACGAGATGAAGGCCTCGGCCATCGTCTTCCTGATTGCGGCCGTCCCCATTGTGCTGCTGCGTCTGGTGCCGTGGAGAAAAGCGGGGCGGCAGCCGCTGCTGGCTGCCGGTGTCGCCGTCCTCGGCCTGGCCGTTGGGTATGGCGGCTTCCAGGCCGTCAACGCGGTCCAGCCGCTGGTGACCATTCACCGGGCGATGGCCACCCCCGCCAGCCACTACCTGATGATTGGCGCCAAAGGCACGGGGCAATTCAACCAATCCGATGCGGACCACACCCGGTCAATCAAGAATCCCCAACAGCGCAGCGCGTCCGACTTTCATATCTGGGAACAGCGCATCGCCAGTATGGGCTGGAACGGCTACCGGCGGTTCGCGGCAGTGAAAATGGCCGCCACCACCCAGGACGGCACGTACAGCTGGGGTGAAGAAGGCGGCGATCGCTTCCTCGACCGAGAGGGACCCCGCCGCAGCGGTCAGCTGGCAGAAACGCTGCAGTCGTTCGTCTATCCCTTTGGCAGCCGCATCCGCTATTACCGGCAGGCCGCGCAGCTCATCTGGATCTGGTTCTGGGCCATCGTGTGCCTGGCCTTGGTCGGCAGCTTGTTTACCCGCCGGGCCGCCATCGATTGGCTGGTCATCTCCCTCCTGGGCAGTTTCCTCTTTCTCATGCTGTTCGAAGCCGGGCGCACACGGTACATGATTCAATTCGTGCCATTGTATGTTCTGTTCGTGGGAAGCGTGTGGGCGATCTTGCCGACCCGTGGTGAAAGACCAGTGAAGGCGAGAAAGGCGGCAGCAGTCGCAGCCAAGGCGCAGGATTAGATACCCACTAGTCGCGGACACCCGGTGCGCCGGAGTATAATCACCCGTAAAGGAGTGAGTTCCGTGGCCACCTACAGTTTCACCGTTCGTTATTACGGTCAGGCATTAGACAGTCACCGCATCCCCATCCGCGTACTGGACCACCTCAAGGGGCCGCAACAGCTCACGCTAGATTTTGAAGAAAAGCCAAAAAGACCCGATGATGCGGCCAAAAGCTAAATATGCTTTACTTTATTCAATGTATCGAGCCGGACCGCAAAGGCCTTTCGGCTCGATTTCTTTATCCAGGATACGCTGACTCAACAAATCAAAGGAGAATCGCCATGCCGCTCACCCTCATCCGCCAGGATATCACCAAAATCAAAGTCGACGCCATTGTCAACGCCGCCAATACTGACCTCGCCATGGGCGGCGGGGTCTCCGGCGCCATCTTCCGCGCTGCCGGCCCTGCCCAGCTGCAAGCCGCCGCCAACCAGGTCGCCCCGGTCCCCACGGGCCAAGCCGCCATCACCCCCGGCTTCGCGCTACCGGCCAAGTATGTCATCCACGCGGTCGGCCCGGTCTATCAGCCCAGCGCGCCAGCAGAAAGCCAGCGCCTCCTGGCCTCGGCTTACACGGCGTCGCTCAAACTCGCGGTGGCTCACCACTGCGAAAGTATCGCTTTCCCGCTGATCTCCAGCGGCATCTACGGCTACCCCAAGGCCGCCGCCCTGGCTGTGGCCACCGCCGCCATCAAAGACTTCCTCACCGACCACGACCTGACCGTTTACCTCGCCCTCTTCGACGATGCCGCCTTCGCCATCAGTCAGCAGCAGCTCGGCCCCATCGCCAGCTATATCGACCAGCACTATGTCGAAGCGCAACCCGACAGCCGCAGACGGTACAATCAAGCCGCCACTGCCAACAGCGCTGCACCAGCAGTACCGCTCGCTGCGCCCGCCGGCAACTCACTGAATCTGCCGCCCGACCTCACCCGTCTAGACGACTCCTTCACCACCGCCCTGCTCCGCCTCATCGACCAGCGCCAGCTCACTGACCCCGAGGTCTACAAGCGGGCCAACCTGGACCGCCGGCTCTTTTCTAAGATCCGCTCCAATACCAATTACGCCCCCAGCAAGCGGACTGCCACCGCGCTGGCCATTGCCCTGCACCTCACGCTGCCCGAGACCAATGCCCTCCTTGCCCGCGCGGGCTACGTTCTGTCGCCCAGCCAGAAGGCCGACGTGATCATCATGTACTTCATCACCCAGGCCAATTACGACATCTACGCCATCAACGAGGCCCTCTTCGCCTACCACCAGCCGCTCCTCGGCAGCTGACTGCATTGTCGCCCGCCAAGCGACCTTCTCCTACCGTGTTTCCCGTATCCTGGAACCATAGCAGTGAGAAAGGAAGCTTACTATGTCACCTAAACAAACCAAACTCATCTTCATCCTCGACCGCAGCGGCTCCATGGCCGGCCTCGAAACCGACACCATCGGCGGCTTCAATTCGTTGCTGGCCAAGCAGAAAGCCCTCACTGGCTCCTGCTTCGTTAGCACCATCCTGTTCAACGAACACGCCGACTGGTTCCATGACCGGGTCCCCATCCGCCAGGTCCCGCCGCTGACCGCCGACGATTACGTCGCCGGCGGCAGCACCGCCCTTTATGACGCTATCGGCACCGCCATCCATCACGTTGGCAACCAGCAGAAATACGCCGCCCCCGGTCAACGGGCAGACCAAGTGCTGGTAGTCATCATCACCGATGGCTACGAGAACAGCAGCGTGCACTATCGGGCCAGCGAGATCCGCCAGATGATCACTCGCCAGAAGCAGCGCTTCGGCTGGCAGTTCATCTTCCTGGGGGCCAACATCGACGCGGAAGACACGGCCGGCCACCTTGGTATCGGGGCAGAAAACGCCTCAGCTTACGTTGCCGATAAGCAAGGCACAGAACTGAATTATGCCGCCATGGAAAGAACTGTCACCAATTTCCGAGCGAGCGGCCACATACCGGCCGATGCATTGATGCCCATCCGGCATGATGCACACCACCGGGGATAAAATCTCTCCTTAACCGCAAACAACGAAAATTTGAGCCTCCTGTTATTGAACAACCATCATCACCCGGGTGTTCCAACAACTCTGCCATTGATCCGAACAGAAAAGAAGTGGCCAGCCAACCTGCGCGGGTTAGCTGGCCACTTCTTTTTAAATCACGTGTGCCGCAGTATCAATTTCATACCATTGTCGCAACGATACCATTACTATTCTTTTACGGCGTACCGGGCATCAACCCACTGGTTGGTACTCACTTGGTAGAAAGTGAGGCCGTTGATCTGCCGGGTGCTCGAACTCCGCCACCGTGATCCTG
Organism: Schleiferilactobacillus shenzhenensis LY-73; assembly: GCF_000469325.1. Lineage (GTDB taxonomy): Bacteria > Bacillota > Bacilli > Lactobacillales > Lactobacillaceae > Schleiferilactobacillus > Schleiferilactobacillus shenzhenensis. Next base: position 67,675 of record NZ_KI271596.1, read on the forward strand.
CAGGCAGCAAACGACCGGTTGCTTTCAATGTGCCGCCATCCAGTTGGAACAGCGCGACACCGGCCCCGCGGGCTGTAATTTTGATGATACTGGGAGTCGTTTTTTGAGCGGCGTCGTGATTGCTGACATCGGCTGCTTTGACTTGGACACCGAAATCACATGTCGTTGCTGAAAACCAACGATGGAGGCTCCACATTGATTGTAGCTTGGCATGACGCTCGTCACCGCAGATAAGGGCCATCAATCCGTAACCACTGCGTACTTTTCCCTGGTAAGGCTTTCAAAAGTATGTAATACTGTTTGTGATAGTTTTGGGGAGGAAAAATCACATATGGAAAATACCAATCACCAGTCGGCGATTCGCAAAGCCCTACCGTGGGCGGCCATCGTCATTATTCCGGCGTTATTGGCCGTAGCAAATTATGTCTTCTGGGCCAGTCTGCACCAAAGTATGTGGAAGACAGACACATGGTTTCACCTCATGCGCTTGTTTGATTTGCAACAGACTACCAGTGCTGGTCAAGTGCCTGCACTCGTCAACGCCAACAGCTTCTTGAACATCGGTCAGGCCTTCAACGGAATGTATCCGACGTACAGTCTCTGGCCCTTGGTGGCGCTCTTTCATGGTTTAGGCGCCATGCACCAATGGCTGGCCGTTCAGTCAGCCATTCTCTACCTGGCCAGCAGCCTGACAGCAGTTTACCTTTTTCTTTTAACCCGGCACACGAGTTTCTCGCTTATCATGTCTATTGCCAGTGTGTGGACGCCCGCTTGGCTGGACTACACGATGAACGGCTCTCTCGGCATGATGTGGGGGACCGCCATGCTCCCCGCTGTTTTGGTGGCCTGCTATCTCGTGTTGACCGACACCCATTATGCCCCAATAATTCATGAAGGTGGCGAAAATGGATAGAGACGTACAAAATCTTGGAAA
>NZ_KI271597.1:0-22730 GCF_000469325.1 Schleiferilactobacillus shenzhenensis LY-73
CCAAGATTTTGTACGTCTCTATCCATTTTCGCCACCTTCATGAATTATTGGGGATAAGGCCTTCTGAAACATTATTGGTCGTCTAAACCAGGTAATGACTGATGATGTTTAAGCCGGCTCCAGAGAAAGAATGATATTGAGAGGGTGAGCCCAATCATGAAGCCATAAAAATGGACGTCATCAGCAACTTCGGCCGTTGGATCCACAAATCCAGACTTCATTAAATTGCTCAATACCTGGTAGATGTTGACTACCGTAAGCGCATAAAATATAGACTTGGTGCCAATCGAAACATTCTTCGCGGCGAAAGCAAAAAACAGCGTTGCACCCATTAACGCAAAACCTATTCCCGAAGCCCCAAAGCCACCGTCAAACGAAATGAAGATGCCTCCCGGAGCCCACAAAGTGACCAGGGAACGAATCAGCGCTGAACCCCAACCACCAAGTATCAGTATCAGGAAGGTCTTGAGATGCCCAAAGATCCGCTCGGTTAACAACCCGCAAATGAAGATGCCAACAACGTTACCAGTTAAATGACCGATACTGCGCTGCATTAGCGGGGCGAGCAATAATTGACGGAACACAGAGCCAACTGAATCAATTTCTTTCGGGAGTCCCATTTTGACCACTGTTGCCGGATCGACACCGCCGTATTCATCCACACCGTGATTGACAACCACTTCAACAAGAAAGGTAACTGCAAGAAGAAGACACCATCCAATCGTAACCCAAGGTAATTGCACAAGCGGCGCACGTTTTAGCGCCCCTTGCTTTCTAAAAGACACCATAAAAGCAAGCGTCCCCGAGCCAAGTAAAGAAATGACGCCAAACCAGAAGTAATACTCGATACTGGCATCTATTGTTACTGGCAGAAAATACTCCAACCAAATTAACCCCATGACTGCATCAATACCCTGCAGCCACCCTGGGCATGGTACGTGGTACCAAACGCCAACTGCTGCGATCCCAATTAATGTCAACACCATCCAAAGAAGCATGATATTGGTAAAGTGATTGGCCAGAGCAATATACTGCAGGACAACAAACATGACCCCCGCGATTACCGCAAAATCTCGATGTCCCAGGAAGTACTCTCCATACACGCCAATCAGGGTGACGGTAAGTAAGTACCAAAAAACATTGTACACGGATTGACCGAGTGGAAAGAGAAGCGAGCCGATCAGCGGGATTTTCGTGCACAACTGGAATACGGCAGAACTCCGGTAACCAGAAGTATGGCCAGTGAGCAAGAAAAGAAGCAGCCAGCTTAATAAAACAGCTGTTACGTAGCCTATCGTTATCCATGGTTGTGTCTGAACAATCCACACTTTTGAAAGTTTCCGTGTCTGCCGCTGATTTTTAAAGAACACGACGATTCCTTCTTCAACAATCAAATTGACAACCAGAGCAAGTTTACCACGGAACATCATTGGACCGTATCGGTTTAACTCCAGTAGGAGAACTCGTTGGACTCGTTGGATTCGTTGGATTCAGCCTCCGGCCCCTGTTTTTCGTGCCCGCCTTCCCTTATAATGGAAGCATTGCGAAAATACACTCATATGGAGGTCAAAGTATGGTCGATGCAGCATTTGTTTCCGAGTTGCGGGAGCGGTACGGGATCGAGTTCAAGAACTTGCGCCTGTTGGATGAAGCCTTCACCCACTCGTCGTATGCCAATGAACACCCCGAACTGGACCTGCGGGACAACGAACGGTTAGAGTTCTTGGGCGATGCCGTTTTGGAATTGACGGTGTCCGAGTTTCTGTATAAGCGGTACCCGGACTGGCCGGAGGGTGAGCTGACCCGGCTGCGGGCGGCGAGTGTCTGCACCCGCAGTTTTTCACTGTTTTCCCGGGAAGCCCACTTCGACAAGTATATTCGTCTTGGTAAAGGAGAAGAGCAGTCTGGCGCCCGTAAGCGCCACACGTTGCAGGAAGATACCTTCGAGGCCTTCAACGGTGCGCTTTATCTTGACCAAGGCAAAGATGCCGTCGTGAAGTTTTTACAGCAGGTCGTGTTCCCGAAGATTGCGGCCGGCGAGTTTTCAGCGGCCAGCGACCACAAGACCTTCCTGCAGGAATACCTGCAGAAGGATGGTCCGGTGGACATTCGCTACGACGTACTGGACGAGGAAGGCCCGGCCCACGAGCGGCAGTTCGCGGTGGCCGTGGTCGTCGACGGGCAGCGCCTGGCGAAGGGCGAGGGTCGCAGCAAGAAGATGGCGGAGCAAGACGCCGCCAAGAAGGCCCTGGCTTCTCTCAAGGCGAAGGCCCATTAGTTTCTGAGAAAGGACTGCGCACACGCATGGGGTTAACGCGTTTACAACTGAAAGGGTTCAAGTCCTTTGCGGATGCGACCACGATTGAATTTTCTCCCGGGATCACGGGGATCGTCGGGCCCAACGGCTCCGGCAAGAGCAACCTGTCTGAATCCATGCGCTGGGTGATGGGGGAGCAGTCCGCCAAGGGGCTGCGGGGCAACCAGATGGCCGACGTCATCTTCGCGGGGACTGCCTTGCGCCCGGCTGTCAACATGGCGGAGGTGACCATGACCTTCGACAACCGCGACCACGCCCTTAAGTCCGCGCTGAAGACGCTGGTGGTCCGGCGGGCGCTGTACACCGATGGGACCAGCGAGTACGCCATCAACGGCAAGACCTGCCGCTTGAAGGATATCACGGATCTGTTCATGGACTCGGGCCTGGGCAAGGGCTCCTTCGCCATCATCGGCCAAGGCCGGGTGGACGAGATCCTCAACTCGAAGCCGGAGACCCGCCGCGACCTGATTGAAGAAGTCGCCGGCGTCTATAAGTATAAGCTGCAGAAGAAACAGGCAGAAAACCAGCTGGCCACGACCATGGACAACCTGAACCGGGTCTTCGACATCAGTCATGAGATCAAGGAGCAGCTCGCACCCTTAGCCGAGCAAGCCTCCATTGCCCGGGATTACCAGAACCAGAAGAGCGCCTATGATAAGCTGAACAAATTCGTGCTGGCCGGTGAGATCCAGACATTAACAGCCCAACAAGCCACCCACGCCGGACACTTGGCCGAATTGAAGGCCACCCAGGCCAAGCTGGAGACGGCGATTAAGGAAGGTCAGGCCTCTCTGGCCGAGAACCAGCAGGAAGTGGCGACGTTGGACAGCCGGCTGGCCGCGGCGCAAGACGAACTGCTGGCCAGCAGCAAGCAGCTGGAACAGAAGAACGGTCAGTTGAAACTGGCCCAGCAGCAATCGGAATACGCGGCCTCGACCCGTTCCGAGAAGCAAACGGCACTGGCCGCGGCGAAGAAGGAATTGGCCCAGGTGGGTCAGACTCTGACCGATCAACAGGCGGCCTTGACCAAACAGACTGCCGCGCTGAGCGCCAACCAAGCCGCTCAGGAACAGCTGGCCAGCGGTCAAGATGCCGGCAAAGAAGCACTGCAGAAGCAGCTGGACGATCTACGGGCCCAGACGGTGGATGCACTGCAGAAACAGGCTACGGCCCGCAACGCCATCGGGGAGATCAAGAAGCAGCTGGCCCGGCTGGGGACGACAACTGAACCCGAAACGACGGTGCCGGCTGCCCCGGCGGCGTTAACTGAGAGTGATCAGGCTTTAAGCACCGCCAAGCAGCACTTGACGGAGGCGGAGGCCGCTTTGGCGACCACGGAAGACAACCTGCAGACGGGCCAGGACCGCTTGGCCCAGCGCCAGAAACAGTGGTATGCCGCACTGGAGATCGTCCAGCAAGCCAAGGCCCGGCTGAAGTCGCTCCAAGAGATCAACGAAGACTACGGCGGGTTTTACGCCGGCGCCCGGGCTGTTCTGCAGAACAAAGCCCGTTTGGAGGGAATCCACGGGGCGGTGGCCGAACTGATCCAAGTACCGAAGGAATATACCACCGCCATTGAAATGGCGGCGGGCGGGGCACTGCAAAATATCGTGGTCGCCACAGAGCGCAGTGCCACGAATGCGATTCAATTTTTGAAACAAAACCATGCCGGCCGAGCGACTTTTCTCCCGCTGAACGTCATGCGCGGGCGGCAGCTGCCCAGCAACGTCTTAGCGACCTTGCGGGTGATGACCGGATTCGTTGGCGTGGCCAGCGACTTGGTGACGACTCGCACGATGTACCAGAATATTGCCGAGAACATCCTCGGTCAGCTGATCATTGCCCAGGATCTGGACGCGGCCGTGGCAATTGCCCGGGCCAGCGGCCACCGGTACCGGATCGTTACCCTGGCCGGGGATATCGTTAACCCCGGCGGGTCCATGAGTGGCGGCGCCAGCAAGCACAATCAGAACGGTCTGCTGGCCCGGCGCACGGAGACGGATAAGCTGGCAGCCCAGGTGAAGACCATGCAGGCCGAGCTGGACGCTCGCCAGCAGGCGATCAACGCGTTGCGGGACAAGCTGACGGCGTTGGCCGATTCCCGGACGGATCAGCAGAAAACGGTCGCTGAGTTACGCAGCCAGCTGACCGCGGTCCAAGAGGAGAACCACCGTCTGCACGAGCAGGACGCGCTGGCCAGTCAGCAGCGGTCGCTGCTCGCCAGGCAGCAGAGCCAGCGGGAGACCCAGCGACAAGAACTGTCCGCCGAACAGCAGCAGCGGCAGCACGAGCTGGATCAGGTCACCGCAACGTTAGCCGACTTGAAGCAGCGCACCGACACCGTTACCGGGCAGATCGATGCGGCCGAGCTGTCGTCTTCTGAAAAGGCAGAGCGGCTGAACGAACTGCGCACAGAAGAGATGCAGCTGAGCCAGACGAAGGCCCGCCTGGAGACCCAAGTGACCACCGCCATCGAACAGCAGCACGGATTAGCCGCCCAGGTGCACCAGCTGACGGAATTTTTAACAGCCAAAGAAGCACCGACGGAACACATCGATACCGCCGCGCTGCAAGAGGACATTTCTGCCTTGACGCAACGGATCGACCAGGCATCGCAGCAGATCAAGACCTGGCAGGGCGATAAGGCCCAGGCGTCGGTCGCAGTGAGTGCCGCCCAGAACACGGTGGACCGGGACCAGGAGCTGCGCCACCAGACCTTGGCGGAGCAAGAGGACGTGGCCGTGGCGGTGGACCGCTTGAAGAATCAGGTGAGCAGCCGCTTGAGCCAGTTGAGCGATGATTATGCCCTGTCCTTCGAAGCGGCCCGGGCCGAGCTGCCGGCCGACTTCGACCTCGCCGCTGCCCAGAAGCAGGTGAAGCTGCTCAAGCGGGGCATCGACGAGCTGGGGCCGGTGAATCCCACGGCCATCGCGGAGCAGGAACGTCTGCAGAAGCGGGCGGATTTCTTACAGCAGCAGCAGGATGACCTGCTGGCGGCGAAGAAGCAGCTGGAAACTACGATGGACGAGATGGACAGTGCGGTGGCCGACCGCTTCCTGGAGACCTTCCAGGGCGTGGCTAAGGCCTTCGCCCGCATCTTCCCGATCATGTTCGGCGGCGGTGAGGCGCGCCTCACCCTGACGCTGCCGGACGACTTGCTGCACACCGGGGTGGATATTTCCGCCCAGCCGCCGGGGAAGAAGCTCCAGCAGCTGTCCCTGCTCAGCGGCGGGGAACGGGCGCTGACGGCGATCACGCTGCTCTTCGCCATCCTCCAGGTACGGCCGGCGCCGTTCTGCGTGCTGGACGAGGTGGAGGCGTCGCTGGACGATGCCAACATCGACCGCTTCGCCCACTTTCTGCAACAGTACCAGAAGCACACCCAGTTCATCGTCATCACCCACCGTCGCGGCACGATGGTCGCGGCCGACCGGCTTTACGGCGTGACCATGCAGGAGTCGGGCGTGTCGAAGATGGTGTCCGTGTCATTGAAGGAATTCGCGAATCAATAAGGAGTGTCATTGATGGGACTATTTGATCGGTTAAGAAAAGCGTTCGGCGGCCAGCCGGCTGAGCAGCCAGAGGAAACTTCGGCCAGTGCGAGTGCCAGTACTGCATTAGCGGAAAGCACCGCGGCCGCTTCCGCGAGTGCAGCGGACAGTACGAGTGCGGCAGCGGCCAGCATCCCCGTTGAATCGGGCAGCACTGCTGCCCCGGCGGCTCCAATGGACGAAGCCGTGAGTATGGCGGCAGAACCTGCACCCGCGTCAGTGCCCGACCAAGCGGTAGCGGCAAGCGTGCAAAGTGCCTCCGCCAGTGCGGTGGCTGCAGCTTCTGCCGCGGCATCAGAATCGGCTGCACAGGCGGCTGCCACGGCGGCGTCTGCCTCGCTGAGTGCCGCCGCGGCTGAATCCGCATCGCTCAGCGAAGCCGCGGCGGCCACAGAAAACACGGGGTCAGAGGCCCCCGCCGAAGACGCTAGTCTGGCCCGGTACGATAAGGGCTTAGCCAAGTCCCGCACCTCCTTCGGTGACCGGTTGAACCACTTCCTGGCCCGCTTCCGTTCCGTCGATGATGCCTTCTTCGACGAGTTGGAGGAGACCTTGATCGAGGGCGATGTCGGCTTCGAGACCGCCCTGAAGATTACGGATGAGCTGCGAGACGAAGTGAAGCTGCGCAACGCTAAGAAGAAGTCGGATGTGGCCGAGGTCATCGTGGAGAAGATGGTCGACTTGTACGGCGAAGAAGGGGCGGGCGAGGATAACAGCCTGCACTTTTCTACCGACGGTACGCCCACGGTCTTCTTGTTCGTAGGGGTCAACGGCGCGGGCAAGACGACCACCATCGGGAAACTCGCGCACCGCTACCAGGAACAGGGCAAACACGTCCTGCTGGCGGCCGGCGACACCTTCCGGGCCGGCGCGACGGAGCAGCTGGTGGAGTGGGGCCGGCGGGTCAACGTACCCGTCGTCACCGGTCCTGCCGAGAGCGACCCAGCTGCCGTGGTCTACGATGCCGTGCACCGGGCCAAGGAAGAAAACGCCGATATCGTCCTGGTGGACACCGCCGGCCGACTGCAGAACAAGGTCAACCTGATGAACGAGCTGGCCAAGATCAAGCGGGTCATCACCCGGGAGCTGCCCGAGGCGCCCCAGGAGGTCCTGCTGGTGCTGGACGGCACCACCGGCCAAAACGCCTTGAGCCAGGCAAAGGAATTCACCAAGACCACCAACGTTACCGGCATCGTCCTGACCAAACTGGACGGGTCCGCCAAGGGCGGTATCGTCTTAGCCATCCGCAACGAATTGCACCTGCCGGTGAAACTGGTGGGGCTGGGCGAAAAGATGGATGACTTGGCAGACTTCGATCCCAACAAGTTCGTTTACGGTCTGTTCAAGGAACTGATCGTCCGATGAGCGGGGAGAACGAAGACGCCGAGCTGGCGAAGACGCTGCGCATGAACGACCTCTTCGCCTTCTACGGCGATCTGCTCACGGCCAAGCAACGGCGGTACATGGCCCTCTATTATGCAGACGACCTCTCCTTGGGCGAGATCGCCGAGGAGTTTTCCGTTTCCCGCCAAGCCGTGTATGATAATATCAGACGGACCGGCAAGCTCCTAGAGGAATACGAAGAGAAGCTGCACCTGCTGGCCCAATACCACGGTTTAGACCGCGCCACTCGGGCGCTCCAAGCCTACACGACCGCCCATTACCCGGATGATGCCCAGCTCGCCGCGCTCGTCACCGCGCTCCAGCAGCAGATCAGCCGGTAATTCAGGCAAGTAAGAAAGGAAAGATTGCTTTGGCTTTTGAAGGATTAACCGAACGACTCCAGAACGCATTCAGCAAGTTGCGGCGGAAGGGGAAGATCACCGAGAGCGACGTCCGCGATATGATGCGGGAAGTCCGCCTGGCGCTCCTCGAAGCCGACGTCAACTTCACCGTCGTTAAAAACTTCGTCAACACCGTCCGTGACCGCGCCTTGGGTGCCGACGTCTTGGATTCCCTGACGCCGGCCCAGCAAGTGCTGAAGATCGTTAACGAAGAACTGACCAAGACCATGGGCGATACGGCGGTGCCGCTGAACAAGGCGCCGCATATCCCCACGATCATCATGATGGTCGGCCTGCAAGGGGCCGGGAAAACCACCACGGCCGGCAAGCTGGCGTTGAAGCTCAAGAATGAAGAACACGCCCGGCCGCTGATGATCGCTGCCGATATTTATCGGCCGGCCGCTGTGGACCAGCTGGTCACCCTGGGTAAGCAAATCGACGTCCCCGTCTTTGAGCAGGGCACCGACCACGACCCGGTGGACATCGTCAAGGCTGGTCTCGACCAGGCCACGCTGCAGAAAAACGACTACGTGATCATCGATACCGCCGGCCGGCTGCAGATCGACCAGCAACTGATGGATGAGCTGGTGCGCATCAAGGCGTTGGCCCACCCCAACGAGATCCTCTTGGTGGTGGATGCCATGACCGGGCAAAACGCCACCGAGGTCGCCAAGGGCTTCAACGACGACCTGGATATCACCGGCGTGGTCCTGACCAAACTGGATGGCGACACCCGCGGCGGGGCGGCCCTTTCTATCCGGGCCGTTACCGGCAAGCCCATTAAGTTCACCGGGCAAGGGGAAAAACTGGAAGACCTGGATGTCTTCTACCCCGACCGAATGGCGAACCGGATCCTCGGCATGGGCGACATGATGACCCTGATTGAGAAGGCGCAGAAGGATTACGACGCTAAAGAAGCCGAGAAGATGGCCGAGAAGATGCGGGAAAACACCTTCGACTTCAACGACTTCCTCGACCAGATGGGCCAGATTCAAAATATGGGTCCGGTCCAGGATCTGATGAAGATGATCCCTGGCATGGCCAACAATCCGGCGGCCCAGAACCTGAATATCGGCGATAAGGATATTGACCATCTGAAGGCCATCGTGTATTCAATGACCCCCCAGGAGCGGGAACAGCCTGAGCTGCTGAACCCCTCCCGGCGGCGGCGGATCGCGGCTGGCAGCGGCCGGTCGGTCCAGGAAGTGAACCGCATGATCAAGCAGTTCAACATGTCCAAGGACATGATGCAGAAGATGTCCAAAGGGAACATGAGCGGCATGGAGGGCATGTTCGGCGGCGGCGTCCAGGGCAAGCTGGGTCAGATGGCGATGCGGTCCATGGCCCGGAAGACGAAGAAGAATAAGAAAAAGCGGTTAAAGCACGTGAAGCGGTTCAAGACAAAATAGAGCATAGTCACTATGGGTTCCGATATTTCGGAGCCCATTTGTTTCCCACGTCAAAGCTAGGACTTTCAAATGTATCGTTGATGGTATAGAATAAGGTACAGGAGATGATAATATGCAGGTACTCAATCGGGATTTAATGACCAGCGTAAGTGCCTTAAAGAAGTCACCCCGTGATGTCATTGATCAGGCCAAAAAAGAAGGATCGGGTATTTATATCTTGAATCGTAATCAGCCTGAGGCAGTTGTCTTGAGCGTTGATGATTATGAGGCACTCGTAAAAGAAGTTGACCGGCTTAATGATTTGCTTGACATTCAACTTGTCCAAGAGCGTGTATCGCATACGACCGCTGATAAGCTTCTAACCGATGAACAAGTTCGCGGCAAAGAAAAAGCCAGTGCTGATAACCCGATTGATCCTGACGATGGTTGGGAGTAACGATGTCCAATTATTCCATATCTTGGTTTGAAGAGGCTAAGAAAGAGTATGACAATCTCGACGGGCAGCAACGGCAGATCATCGATAAGGGCTTGGATCGCATAAAGAACCTCGGGATTGAAGCAGGGCAGCCGCTGGCAAAAGACCTTGCGGGATTCCGGAAACTCAAGTATAAGAAACTGGGCCTTCGTATTGTCTTTGGCCAAGTAGGTAAGACGGTACGAATCATCGATATTTTGGCAATTGGACGGCGAGACGCGTTTGCCGTTTATCGTGACGCGGTCAGTCGACTACGGCAATATCAGAAAGACCATCCGGACAAGTAAATCAAGTGTGTTAATGACATGCATGCACTCAGATCCGTTCTTGTTTGGCTGTAAGGTAGCCGAAAATAGGCAAAAACGCACAGAAGCTAGGCCTAAGGCGGAGCGGACCAAAAACCTAAGTGCGGGTTTTTCTCGGCGTCAACAGCCTCCCGAAACGGGCGAAAACGACCAGAAGCTAGGGCATAAGGCCGAGCCGACCAAAAACCTAAGACCGGGTTTTCGGCCAACTCGGCCTTATGCCTACGCTTCTCCCGGTCGTTTTCGCCCTCTGTCAAGAAAAACCTCTTTACAGCCCCTCGTTTTCTTGGTATAGTAGTCCCTGTTAATAATTCAAGGAGGTGGATTCATTGTCCGTTAAAATTCGTTTGACGCGCATGGGTTCGAAACGTAAGCCATTCTATCGTTTAGTTGTTGCTGATTCACGCTCGCCGCGGGACGGCCGGTTCATCGAAGAGGTTGGCTACTACAACCCGCTGACCGACCCCAAGACGCTGAAGATCGACGAAGACAAGATCATGGGCTGGTTACAGAACGGTGCCCAACCGTCTGATACCGTCCGCAACTTGCTGTCGACGCAAGGCGTTATGAAGAAGTACCACGAAGCCCGCTTCGCTAAGAAATAAGGCTTCATCGATGGCTCCGGGCTGACGTGTCAGTCAGGAGAATTGACAGGCTAAGAAATAAGCAGGTGACGTCGTGGTAGATATCGAACATTTGATTCGTTCTCTGGTGACCCCTTTGGTCAATGAACCGGACGCGATTCAGATCAGCCGCCGAGAGACGGAGAGCTTCATGGAATTTGACCTGCGGGTGGCCGACGCCGATGTCGGCCGGGTGATCGGCAAGCAAGGCCGCATCGCCCAGGCCATCCGGACCATCGTCTATTCCGTGCGCAGCCCTTACGCCAAGCGGGTCCGGTTGAACATCGTCGATCAGAATTCATAATAGGAAGCGGACGGCCTGCAAGGGACGCCCGCTTTTTTAAGGAGAGAAATATGACAGAACTTTTCCGCGTCGGCGAAATCGTCAACACGCAAGGCATCAAGGGCGAGGTCCGGGTCCTGGCCATTACCGACTTCCCCGAAGAGCGCTTCAAGGCCGGCAGCACGCTGCACGTCGGTCAAAATCCCGAAACCGCGGCAGCCACATTGACGGTTGAGAGCGCCCGTCCGCACAAACAATTCATCCTGCTCAAGTTCACCGGCTTGGATTCCATCAATGATGTGGAACCGCTGAAGGGCCAGACCCTCTATGTGACTGATGCCGAGCATAGTGACCTGGCAGAAGGCGAGTTCTACTACCGCCAGATTGTCGGCTTGACCGTGATCGACGAGGAGAGCGGGGAAGACTTGGGCACGATCAAGGAGATCCTTTCTCCCGGCGCTAATGACGTCTGGGTCGTTGGCCAGCCCGGCAGGCCGGATCTGCTGCTGCCGTACATTCCCCAGGTTGTCCACCGGGTCGACTTGGCGGCGGGCAAGGTCTACGTCACACTCATGGAAGGGATGCGGTAAGATGCGGGTCGATGTCTTGACCTTGTTTCCAGAAATGTTCACGGCGCTGCAGCAGTCGCTCCTGGGCAAGGCACTGGAGAAAGACGTGTGGTCGCTGAACGTTGTTAACTTCCGCCAGTTCACCCACGACAAGCACCAGCACGTCGACGATACGCCCTACGGCGGCGGCGCCGGGATGCTGCTGAAACCAGAGCCGCTCTACGAAGCGATGGACAGCCTGCCGGCCTTGCCGAAACGGCGAGTTATTCTCCTGGACCCCGCCGGCCGGCGGTTCAACCAGCGTGTGGCTGACGAGTGGTCCCAGAGTGATCAGCTGGTCTTCATCTGCGGCCACTACGAAGGCTACGACGAACGCATCCGCGCCCTGGTCACCGAGGAAGCCTCTCTGGGCGATTTTGTCATTACCGGCGGCGAGCTGGCCGCCATGACCATGATCGACGCCACGGTGCGCCTCTTGCCCGGTGTGCTTGGTAACGAAGATTCTCCCATCACCGATTCCTTCGCCACCGGCTTGCTGGAGTATCCGCAGTACACGCGGCCGGCCGAATATCGAGGGATGAAAGTACCGGAGGTCCTGATGAACGGCGACCACGGCAAAATCGGTCGCTGGCGATACAAAGAAGCTTTGCGGCGGACCTTGGCCCGGCGTCCGGACCTGTTGAAGAAGTACCCGTTGGATGAGCTGGGCCGGGAACTGCTGCGGGAAGTCAAGGACGAAGAGAAAACCCACGAGATCGACTGATCCGGTGAATGCAGTGTGTTTTGCTTGTCTTGTTAGGGTGACAGCGCATAATGATGACGAAATGGAAAGTGAGCGTTGTCACGTGAGCAGGTTTGCCGTTGCGGCGGCAGAAGGCGGTGTTGGTGATGAAAGCCAATAAGGTCCGGTTGTTGATTGTCGGTATTTTCTTTGCAGTCTATGGGGTGTACTACACGATTGCGCCATCAGTCCCGAATCTCTGGGGAGCGGATGCAAGCAAAGGGATGGAAAGCATAATCCTCCCATTAATTATCGGTGAAGCCATTAACTTGCTGGTTATTGCCACGTTAATTCTCAGTATCGTGGCCAGCGTTAAGGACAAGCAGAATCGCTGGCTGTACTGGGCACCATTTTTAATCATCGGTGCGGGTATCGTGACGTTAGCCATCTGGCCGATGAATTGGTACTCTGATTATGGCATGACGATTCTTGTCACGCTCTACGGCATCCTCATGATTGTTCGGGCACTTCGTGGGCAGTACAGTCAGGATAAGGTTAAGACCCCACCGCCGCGAGACACGGTGACGCCATAGTTCTCTGAAGATAAAAAAGCACCGGTTCGTTTGTTGCGAATCGGTGTTTTTGTGTGTGGCCGGTGGCCGATGACCACCTCAAATCCTGAAATATTTTGCACCGGGCAGCTGTTGCAAATATGCACTTTCTTCCCACATCCGTCAGCCCCAACGTATGATGGTTTGCGAAGGGGAGGAATGAACGATGCGCGTAGTACGACGCATACCCGCGGTCTTGATCAGTATCGGTGCGGCGGTGATGCTGGTCTTAACAGGATGCACCAAACCAACCGCCAATAGTCAGCAATTGACCAGCCAGTCGAGTCAGACCAGTCAAGCAGCCGCAAGCCGCGAGTCAAAACAGGCGTACTATTATGATTCACTGGCCGCTGCCGATCGCAAGAAGATTGCTTTCGCATTTAAGGCGAATGAGGACAGCACTGGCCACCAGGAAGTCGGCGTTCCTTACAACGTTAATATGGCTGTTCGGAATATGACGGATAAAACGATCAAGTTCGACCAAAGAGACTTCCTGGTTTATTTGGACTCGCACCATAAATCCAATAGTGCTCGGAGCGGAGAATTGGTACTGAAACCGGGAGAGACGACCACTGTGCATAACCTATTCAAAGGGGTTGGCGGTCAAAGCTTTGTCGGTGGTGGTATGTTTGTGTACCTTAATTCCCAACTGCCGTTAGCCTATACGTACCAGGCATTCATGCGCGACGGCGTCACTTCCGCCAATCTGAAAGACCAAAAAGTAATCGATATTAACAACCCGCAACCCCAAGAAGACGAAACCTCCTCAGCTGCATCGGACAGCGATGACGATGATTAAGCAGACGCTGCCACTGCCGACAGCGGGGGAACCGATACAGGGGGCGGCACATCTTGGCTGCCAGGATTGGTGGTTACTGAATCATCGCAGATGAGCGGGTTTGCATTCAAGAACATCACCGACCAAGGCGTCACCATCGATCCTGAAATGTTCATGCTGAGCGTTGATTACCAATCTGTCGATGTGCCTCAGGAAGTACTTGATGCGGGACCGGTCACGATTGAGCCGGGACAGGTCCACGTTTATCCCAATTTGTTTGAAGGCCACAGTGGATCAAATTACATCATTGCCATCGGTAACGGCGGCAATATGGTCTGGACCAGCCACTAGAGACGAGGGGAGAATAGACAACGATGTCAGACAAAGACCCGCGTTTGAAAATTTGTCCCCACTGCGGATACCACAACGCTGCCACCAGCCAGTTTTGCATTCACTGTGGGGCAAATATCAGTAATGTGGCGTCCACCACCGCAAGCAGTCTCCTCCGCCCGGATGATGCGAACAGCCAGAAAGCACCGACATCACCAATGACCAGCCAATCGCCGATCAATACGGTCGCCAAGCCGGAGCCGAGCATGTGGCGTTATGCCCTCCTGGGGGTGGTCACCGGTTTTGTCGGGCAGCCCGGTCTCTCGTCTTCAAGCGGCGCAGTCCCAATTATCGGCGGATTTGTGGTGGCCTATTTCTTGAATCACGACAACAATGGCGGGAAGGTGACGCATTATTGGTCGAAATTCGGGGTATTTGCACTGGCCTATTTCGTGACTTATCTTATTGGATACTACGCGGCTGCCATCTGATCATCACGTAACGTTTGTTTACTTTGAGATGGGCGAGAATATGTGATATCGTTAAAAGATTGAAGCATCGAATGCCGTTCTATCTCCCATACTTGGCGAAAAACCGTTCAGTGTCGAACAAATTTGATGTAAATCGTTGGCGTCGCAAGAGGGGTTCTATTTGTGGAACTAAGCCATGTAAATACCTGTTAGCACCCATAATGGCCAAACTGTTCAGAATCGTATCAATTTCTGGTGGCGTGGTCGCCTGCCCGCGTTCTTTCCTAATCAGGTTAAGGACGATGTAGTACTTAAATCCTTCTTCGTAATACGTGGCCCGCGCCAAACTAAATTGACTCAGCGCGTCCTCTGCATCTGTCAGCCGATTCGCGGCGAGCAAGCGCAAGACACCGTCCAGCTGAATTGTGCACAGATCCGGTTCATAAAGGACGTTTGCTGTCTGATGATTGATTGTCAGCTGTTCAGCATTTGCGGAAAGTAATGCTGGGAGAGCTTCTATTGAAATCGTGCTGACTAATTCCTTAGCAGCAGCCACGGTGAATGTTGACCAGTAGTCCGTGGCAACGACATTCCCGGCGACGGTTTGGACAGTCGAGTGGATGGTAGTGGCAGGCAAGACACCTAAGTTCACGAGCATCAGCTGACAAAGCTGCGCAAAATCTTTTGAATTGGCGTCTGATGACTGACCAAATTGCGCTGCCATTGTTCGGATACCCTCAATATCGCGGTTTTTCTTAAGGACGATAAGCTGTTGAAATACACTGCGCGTCGTTTCTTCGTCTGTATTCACGAAAAAGGACCAATCAACTTGTATCCTGTCCAGTAAGCGCACGAATGCAGCAGCGGACAATTGTGTCTTGCCTTGTTCAAAACGGGATAGTGCGCTGGGGGAGATAATCCCTTTGGCTGCTTGTCGGATTGTGATTTGCCGGTCTTGCCGTAATTGCTGGAATGTTTTCTCAATTGTCATGACTTATCTCCTGGGCTTTCTTAAATCTCTTCCAAGCAGCTGTACTTTGGGCACCAATGTCTTCAAATTGTGTTCCTATCCACGCCGCCTCCATTGCATTATAATCATCGTCAATGGCGGGACTGGGAGAATCATGATATGCCAGTAACAGACGTATTTTTGTCTGGTTATGCAACAGCGCCAAGCTGGTCTCGATGGGTAAGCCATCCACCATTGAAATGAGCGAACGAGCCTCGTCCCAACACTGGCGTGGCATTAAGGCACTAGCCAATTGTTGACACGCTGCGACCAAATGAACGAACGACGAATCTCGCCAATCTGCTGAAGAACTGGCCGCGTGCTGTTTTGTCACTTGAACAAGCGTTGGCAGCAACTGTTTTAATTCGGCGGTGGTTACATATGGGGATGCCACGAGTGGTGTGATCAGCCCAATGTCAAAATTTCCCCAAGTCTTAAGGCTTAAGAGAGAACGTAACAAAATGTCTGTCATTTCTTGGGTTACCAGATGCCTTTCGGGATGCCACTTAGCGTAGCTCATCATGTATGAAATAGCCGAGAGTTGGTAATACCGCCAGCCAGTTTTTTCGTATAACTGCTGGAAATGGACTGCGGCTTTTCTCAACCCCTCGTTGGTCCCGTCCATGTTGGCAAATGCAAATGGATTGTTTTGATCGTGCTCGATATACCAATTCTGCAGGTCTTCAACATTGGCATCCAATCGGGTTAACAACTGAAAGTATAGTTTGGCGCTAATGTCGCTTTCTCCTCGTTCAAACCGGGAAAGCATAGAATCCGAGACTATTCCCCCAGCAACCTGATGGATTGTCAAGTGATTATCAAGTCGCTGCTGTCTAAAAAATTCACCAAGTTCCATAATCAGTTCCTCCTCCGTTATTTCCTACGAACAATCTAACACGGTTGGCACCTTGTGTTTTCCTACTGTTGCAAATATGCAATAACCCGCTTCCGGTAGCCGTTCCCCGATACCATAAGGGTATCAGAAAACGGAGAGGGGAGCGCCACCATGGCAGAAATTTGGCTGCCGGTTGCCGGCGAACGACAGTACGAGATCAGCAGCTGGGGACGGGTCCGCAATGTCGACCAGCCGGACAGGTTCCTCAAACCCGGCCGGCGGCGGCATCAATACTATTTTGTCGCTTCCAGCAATGGGCGGCACCGTATCTATCGGCTGGACAAACTCGTCTTGTCCACGTTTGATCCTGCCTTTGACCGCCACGACCCTAACTGGGAAATCATCCATGTGGACGGCGATGAAGCCAATTGTGCTTTGGCGAATCTCAAGGCGGTCTCACGGCGGGACAAAATTAAGTTCTGGCAAGACCGCCAAGTTTTTCGGGGACCCAAGTCTCTGGCAATTGAGATGTGCAATGCCGATGGTCAGGTGATCACGACCTTCAAGGGGTACACGCAAGCCATTCGGTTCTTGCAAGACCATGGCCAGCTGTCCCAAGGGGACCAGACCCTCCGGCGGGGCGTCTCCCGATTATTCTACGCGCTGAACCGGGCCCGTGCACCATGGCGCGAATTGTACGGTTATTATTGGCGAGCCAGTCATCCGGCGGATCCAGCCAAGCCTGAGAAATAGCACCGGGATTCGAACCGGCTGGAGACCCGTTGCGGCCCAACGTTGCACGGAGCCCCTGATTATGATAGTATTTCAAGTTGTGATTACCCAATCACACGAGTAACGATATTCCGCTGCGAGGCATCGGGCGCATGAATACCGGAATAAGGAGAAGTTTTGATGAATCCATTAATTCAATCAATTACGCAGAAACAGTTGCGCGATGACATTCCCGACTTTCGCGCTGGGGACACGATCCGGGTCCACGCCCAGATCGTCGAAGGCACGCGGGAACGTATCCAGTTGTTCGAAGGCGTTGTAATCAAGCGCCGGGGCACCGGTATCAGTGCTTCCTACACCGTTCGTAAGATCAGCAGCGGCGTGGGTGTGGAGCGGACATTCCCGTTGCACTCCCCCCGTGTGGCGAAGATTGAAGTTATTCGTCACGGCCGTGTTCGTCGGGCGAAGCTGTACTACCTGCGTGCTCTGCGGGGCAAGGCAGCGCGTATCAGCGAGAAGCCGCGGGTTTAATTCCTGCGTCACCAGCGCGTTTCGCTCCCCTCGGGGAACGGGACGCGTTTCTTTATGCCCTCGTCCATTATTATGAGAAAGCTGGTCAGACCATGGCGCAACGTTTCGTCTACGTCGTCTATTACGCCGACACCGTCCAAAAAGAACCGGTCTTCCGCCTTCTGCGCGTGTTTTCTACGCCAGAGCGGGCGGCCGGCTTCGTTGCCATCCTGCAAAAAGCTCCGTATGCCGAAATGCCATACCCAGAAGGGCAGTATGCGGTAAAACGGGTCCGTATGAACTAAAAAAAGCCGCAACCTGAGGCTGCGGCAGATGACGCATCGCTTTAATAGACGTGTTCCCGATACAAACTGATGACCTTACCCAAGATCGTCACTTCATCCAGAATAATGGGGGAGAAAGTATCGTTCTCCGGTTGGAGGCGAAAGTGATCCTTCTCGCGGTAGAATCGCTTGCAGGTTGCTTCGTTCTCTTCCGTCATGGCAATGACGATGTCCCCGTTGTCGGCGTACTGCTGACGACGGACAACGACTTTGTCGCCGCTGAGGATGCCGGCGTTGATCATACTCTCGCCGCGAATTTGCAGCATGAACAGATCCCCGTCGTTTTGCAGGTCCGGCGGCACCGGGAAATACTCCGTCGCTTCTTGAACGGCTAAAATCGGCTCGCCCGCGGTGACCGTACCGAGCAGCGGGATGCGGTCCCGGGTCGCCCCTAGGGCATCCATGCCGTCATCGGTGATTTCGATGGCCCGGGGTTTGGTCGGGTCCCGGTTGATCATGCCTTTGCGTTCCAACCGGTCCAAGTGCCCATGCACCGTGGATGTGGAAGACAAATCAACGGCTGCACCGATTTCCCGGACCGTCGGCGGATAACCGCGGTCCTTGACCATTTCATAAATATAACGCAGGATCTCTGCTTGTTTCTCTCCTAATTTGGCCATAACGCCACCTCATCTACATTTGTTAACTTCAGTATACCAAGAATGGAGAAGGTTTTCAAACAAGCGTTCGTGGGAACGTAGGCGTCTCAGCGTTTTCAGAAATGGGTCCGCGTGGTACCATGCAGTTAAGGTTATTTTTTCGAGAAAGGACGGATTCATATGGCAGAACAAACAGAAGAAGAAAAGCGCCTGGCGCGCATTAACGAACTGGCCCACAAGGCCAAAAACGAAGGCTTAACAGCCGACGAAGAACGGGAACAGCACGAGTTGCGCGAGGCTTACCTGGCCAATTTCCGGGCGGGTTTTCGCCAAACCATCGAGCACTTGAAAGTGATCGATGAAGAGGGCAACGAAGTCACGCCGGAAAAGCTCAAGCAAGTCCAACGTGAAAAGGGCATCCGCAAGGATTAAAAAAAGCTCAGATGCTATTTTAATTTACCAGAAACTTGTGTAGACTGTTAAGTATTGGAAAAAGGAAAGGTGTCGATCACGATGGCCATTTGGTTGGCAGTGCTGTTGATTATCCTGGGTGTTATCGGCGGAGCCGTCCTGGGATTCTTCGGCGCACGGCGTTACATGAAGAATTATTTCCGAGATAATCCCCCCATCAACGAAGACATGCTTCGTTCGATGATGATGCAAATGGGGCAGAAGCCGTCTGAGAAGAAACTCAATCAGATGATGGCCTCCATGCGTCAACAGGAAGCTAAGAAGTAAAACCATTCTGGCCCCCTGTCACCAGGCGGTCACTATCGCGGGACAAAGACTGCAGCCTTTTGGGCGGCAGACTTTGTCCCGTTCTGTACTTATAAACAATTTTGGCATGATGAACGGAGGTGTCCCGGTGGGCATTTTTAAGAAACTGGGCTGGTATTTTAAACAAGAAAAGAAACGGTACATCATCGGGGTCCTCGCCCTGGTGGCCACGGCGCTGGTCAACCTGATCCCGCCGCGCGTCATCGGGATCCTGGCTGACCTATTCGATCAGGGTCATCTGACGGGCAGCGCCGCCTGGTGGTGGATTGGCACCTTGCTCACCGCCGGCATTCTCCAATACCTCTTCCGCTTTGCCTGGCGGAACATGATTTGGGGCGGGGCGGCCAAGCTGGAGAAACAGCTGCGTTCGCGTCTTTTCTGGCATTTCATGCAGATGGACGATACGTTCTTTCAACGCCACCGGACCGGGGACTTGATGGCCCATGCCACCAACGATTTGAACGCGGTCCAAAACGTGGCCGGTGCGGGTATCCTGACCTTTGCCGACTCCATCATCACCGGCGGATCCACCCTGATTGCCATGATGATCTTCGTCGATTGGCGCCTGACCCTGGTGGCCATTATTCCTTTACCGCTGCTGGCGGTGGCCGCCCGGCGGCTGGGAATGAAGCTGCATGCCGCTTTCTCTGAGTCCCAAGCGGCTTTCTCCCGCTTGAACGATAAGACCCAAGAGTCGGTGTCCGGCATCAAGGTCATCAAGACGTTCGGCCAAGACAAAGAAGATGTGGCGGACTTCAACCGCATCGTCGACCGCACCATCAATATTAATAAACGGGTCAACCGCATTGATTCGCTGTTCGATCCCGTGACCAGTATCATCATCGGGGCCACTTATGTGATTGCCATTATCTACGGGGGGACGCTGGTCAACGCGGGCACCATCACCATTGGCTCCTTGATTTCCTTCGTGGCTTACGTCAATGCCCTGGTGTGGCCGATGTTCGCCATTGGCCGGCTGTTCAACGTGATCGAACGGGGCAATGCCAGTTACGACCGGGTACACGAGCTGCTGCAAGAAAAGTCCGAGGTCGTCAACAAGCCCCATGCGCTGACCACACTGTCCCACAGCAACATCGATTACGCCCTGGACAGTTTCACCTATCCTGGTTCGGATAAAGTCACCTTGCAGGATATTCATTTCGACCTGCCCGAGGGTCATCAACTGGGTATCGTCGGGCGCGTCGGGGCCGGCAAGACGACCATCATCAAGCTGCTCCTGCGGGAGTTCGACCATTATGACGGGGTCATCAAGATCGGCGGCCGCGACATTCGCGACTACACCCTGGAAGCCTTGCACAACGCCATTGGGTACGTGCCCCAGGACAACTTCCTGTTCTCCACGGACGTGCGCAACAATATTCGCTTTTCTGCCTACGATAAGGATCAGCCCGCGGTCGAAGCCGCCGCGAAGACCAGTGCCATCCACGATGACATTCTCCAGTTCGCTGATCAGTACGATACGCTGGTCGGGGAGAAAGGGGTCTCGCTCTCCGGCGGCCAGAAACAGCGGCTGTCTATTGCCCGGGCCGTCATTACCGAGCCGGACATCCTGATTATGGACGATGCCTTGTCGGCCGTGGACGCCAAGACTGAGGAGCAGATCCTCGAGGGGCTGCAGGCTGACCGCCAGGATAAGACCACCATCATCGTTGCCCAGCGGCTCAGTTCCGTCATGCACGCCGACGAGATTCTGGTGGTTGACGACGGCCGGATCACCGAACGCGGCACCCACGATCAGCTGCTGGCTGACAATGGCTGGTATGCCGAGATGTGGTCAGAACAGCAGCTGACGCAATCATTAGAAAGGAGTGACGCCTGATGGCCGCTAAGAATCCATACGAATCCGCCTGGAACCAGCACTTGCCGGTGAAGGAGCAGATGAAGATCACCGGGCGCCTCCTAAGTTTTGCCCGGTATTACAAGAAACAGTTCGTCGGGGCCATTATTATGTCCTTTGCCCTAGCTATCATCAACATCTGGCTGCCCCGGGTCATCCAACAATTTATGAACGGCGCGCTGGCTAAGCATAATGCGACCACCGCCGTCATCCTTGGCGTGGGCTTGGTTTACGCCCTGGGGACCATCGTGAAGGCCTTGGTCCAGTTCTGCAGCAATTTCTTCTTCTCCATGGGGGCTGAACGGGCCTTGGAAGATGTTCGGCGGCAGCTCTTTACCAAGCTGCACACCTTGGGCATGCGCTACTTCGACCTCACCCCGGCCGGTTCAGTCGTGTCCCGGGTGACCAACGATACCATGACGCTGGGGGACTTCTGGAACGTCTTCATGTCCCTGCTCGTCGGGATCTTCTCCATCGTCACCGCTTTGGTCGCGATGTACGTGAACAACAAGACCGCCTCCTGGATCGTGGCCGCGTTCATTCCGGTTCTCCTGGTGGCCACTTGGTTCTACAACCGTTACAGTTCCAAAGTATATCGGCACATGCGGTCCAAGTTGTCGGAGCTGAACGCCAAGTTGAATGAATCCATCGAAGGCGTCTCGATCATTCAGAATTTTGAACAGCAGAAGCGGGTGGACCGGGAGTTTGAGGACGTCAACAACGACTACCTCGATACCCGCCGGGCGATGATCAAGACCAATTCGCTGCTCCTTTCTTCCTTCCTGAACCTGGTCTATGTCTTCGCCTTGACCGCTGTCCTGATTCACTTCGGCATCATGGCCCAGACGGCCGTGGTCGCTGCCGGGACGGTCTACGTGTTCTCGACCTATATCCAGAGCTTCTTCAACCCGCTGGGCAACCTGATGGATCAGCTGCAATTCTTCCAGGACGGCGTTGTGGCCGGCAGCCGGATCTTCCGGATACTCGACAATAATGAACTGGCGCCCCAGCAGAATCCAGGTGCCAACGCTGTAGTCCGAGAGGGCAAGGTGGAATTCCGCCACGTCAGCTTCTCCTACGACGGCGAGAACGAGGTCCTGCACGACATCAGCTTCGTCGTGCAGCCCGGCGAGACCATCGGCCTAGTCGGCCATACCGGTTCCGGCAAGAGCTCGATCATCAACGTGATGATGCGCTTCTACGAGTTCTACCACGGTCAGATCCTCATCGATGACCGCGACATCCGCGACTATCCCATCGAAGAACTGCGCAAGAAGCTGGGTCTGGTCCTGCAAGACTCCTTCCTGTTCTACGGCGACATCGCCTTCAATATCCGCTTGTTCAACGACAAGATCACGGACGACGAGGTGAAGAAAGCCGCCCAGTTCGTGCAAGCCGATTCGTTCATTGAAAAGTTGCCCAACACTTACCACGCACGGGTCATCGAAGGTGGCGCCCAGTTCTCCAGCGGTCAGCGTCAGCTGATTTCCTTTGCCCGGACAGTGGCGGCGGATCCCAAGATCCTCGTCCTGGACGAGGCCACGGCGAACATCGACACGGAGACGGAGTCGCTGATTCAAGACGGTCTGCGCAAGCTGCGCCAAGGCCGCACGACCATCGCCATCGCCCACCGGCTGTCCACCATCCGCGACGCCAGCCAGATCCTGGTCCTGGATAAGGGCCGCATCGTCGAAGCCGGCACCCACGATGAGCTGATTGCGCAGAAGGGGAAGTACTATGACATGTACCGGCTGCAGATGGGGGAGAAAGTCGAGGAGTAGGGTTCGCGAGACCCGGCGATTTGGGCCCTCCGGCTGGCTGGGGCTGGAACGTAGCGGGC
>NZ_KI271597.1:22859-31203 GCF_000469325.1 Schleiferilactobacillus shenzhenensis LY-73
CTCGCCTACATTCTCTCCGAACGTAAGGCCTTCGGCGTCAGGACATGCTCGCCAGAGGTGCCCCTGGACTTTTAAACTGTCAGCGACTGCTGTAATGACTGCGGATGAGGCTGCCAGAATTTTCTGAAGAGGGAGACTTTTCCAGTCTGCGAGAATGTAGGGTGACGGAGGGCGGAGCGGGCGGGGGCTCAGTGGTGAGATTGGCCTTAGCGGTCGGTCTTTGACCGCTTAGGCCAACGGCGAGCTTTAAGACAATGCGCACTTTGCATTGGCTTAAAGTCGCCGCACCACGTTCCAGCCCCCGCCAGCGGAGCCCAGAGTCACCCGGGCCAGAGACCAGACACTAACCTGCCTCGCAATCTGCGTGGCCCGGAGTCACCCGGGCCTAGACCGCAAACCCTCGTTTCCGCACAAATAGCCGCCGCCCAGTCATCTGGACAGCGGCTATTTGTATATCCCATCATGCCTGCAAGACTTTGTTCAAGAACTCCTGCGTGCGGGCTTCCTGGGGATGGTCGAAGATCTCTGCGGGACTGCCTTGTTCCAAGATTTGCCCACTTTCGAAGAACACAACGCGGTCGGCGACTTCTTTGGCGAAGCCCATTTCGTGGGTGACGATGATCATGGTCATCCCTTGCTCAGCCAGCTGGCGCATCACGGCCAGGACGTCGCCCACCATTTCGGGGTCGAGGGCACTGGTCGGCTCGTCGAAGAGCATGATGTCCGGGTGCATCGCCAGCGCCCGGGCAATGGCCACCCGCTGCTGCTGGCCGCCGGAGAGGGACGCTGGGTAAGCGTCCGCTTTGTCCATCAGACCCACCGTCTGCAAGAACTGGCGTGCCTCCGCGGTGGCAGCTGCCTTGTCGGCTTTCTTCAACTCTACTGGCGCCAAGATGACGTTCTCCAGCACGGTCATGTGGGGGAAGAGATTGAAGTGCTGGAAAACCATGCCGATTTTCTCCCGGATGCGGTTGATGTCCACGTGGGGCTGGCTAATATCGGCGCCGTCGATGAGGATATGGCCACTAGTCGTCGTCTCGAGGCCGTTGATCATGCGCAGGACGGTACTTTTACCCGCACCCGAGGGCCCGATGAGCACCACGACTTCGTTATTGGCCACATTCAGGTTGATGTCTTTGATGACGTGGTTGCTGCCGTAATCCTTGGAGACGTCCTGCATCTGGACGCGATACTTTCTTTCTTCGGTCATGCTTGCACCTTCTTCTGAACCCACTTGGACAGCCAAGTGAGCAGCGTAATGATGATCACGTAGATCAGGGCGACCATCGTCCAAATCTTGAAGCCTTCCATGTTCCGGGCAATGATGATCTTGCCGGTCTGGGTCAGTTCCAGGATGCCGATGATCGAGAGGATGGAGGTATCCTTGAGGGTGATGATGAATTGGTTGATGAAGCTGGGAATCATGATGCGGATACCTTGGGGCAGGATGACCTTGCGCAGCGCCTTGCCGAAGGGCAGACCGAGGGAGCGGGCGGCTTCCATCTGGCCGGGGTCGACGGCGTCAATACCGCCCTTGACGAAGGCGGCCGTATAGGCACCTTCATTCAAGGTGAGGGTGATGATGCCGGCGACGAAGGCGGGGACTTTGGTGCCGATCAGGCTGGGCACGCCGGTATAGATAAACAGGGCCAGTACGAGGAGCGGCAAACCGCGGAAGATATAAATGAAGGTGATCGACACGCCCCGGGCGAAGGCATTGGGCAGGACGCCCAACAAGCCGATGAGGACGCCGACGATGGTAGCGAAGATGATCGCCACGACCGTCACCAGCAGTGTTTCTTGCAGACCGCCCATGAGCGTCCCCCAGTTGGCCTTGAGCAGGCCGAAGAAAGAGCGGTCGGTTTCCTGGGTCTTCTTATTGGCCGCCGCTTGGGACTTCTTCGAGCCGGTCCCTAAGTATTTCTGAATGATCTTACTGTAGGTGCCATTGGCCTTCAATTTCTTCAAGCCAGCGTTGAACTGCCGGGCCAGGGCCGCGTGCTCCTTGGTGGTCGCGAAGCCGTAGCCGGTGGCGTTGGCCGGCTTGGTCACGATCTTCAGCTTCATGCCGGTATTGATGGCGTACTGCATGACCGGGGAATCCTCGAAGCAGGCGACCGAGTTGCCGGTGGTCACGTCTTGGTACATGTTGTTGGAATCATCGAAGGTGACGGTCTTGAAGCCGTATTTCTTCTGCAGGCTGGTGGCGTAAGCCCCGGCAGCCGTACCGGTCTTGATGGCCACCCGCTGGCCGCGCAGCTGCTTCAGGCTGGTGATCTTGCTGCCGGCCTTGACCGCCATGACGACTCCCACGGAATAGTAAGGGTCGCTCATGATGAACTTCTCCTGCCGTTCCGGCGTGATCGACATGCCGGCGATGACCCCGTCGATCTGCTTGGCTTCTAGCGACTGCACAGCAGCGTTGAAGCCCACCGGTTTAATGGTCACCTTGAAGCCCTCAGTCTTGGCGATGGCGTTCATCAGGTCGATGTCGATGCCGACGTACTGGTTCTTGTCGTTAGCGAACTCGAATGGGGCGTACGTAACGTCCGTGCCGATGACGTACGCTTTTTCCGCCGCTTGCACTGGCCGAGGAACGAATATGGTGAGAAAGGCGAGCACAGTCAGCGTGGCCGCTAACGCAATGCTTCTTCCGTGATGATGCATGAGACACCTGCTTTCTATGGAATTGACATAGAGCCAGTATACGGGGCAAGATGTGAGCTTGTCTATAATCTATGTCAGGTTTGCTGACACCCCGATAAGAAAAAAACACGCCGATTCCTTGGCGTGTTGGCGAATTGATTCACTTGCTCCGGCGCTTACAACTTGCCTTCTTCATGCTCCAGCTCCGCTTTGTGCGTGTCAGGCACATAGACGAAGTCGGGATTGATGCGGTTATCGATCGTGTCCCAGGCATCGTGCATTGCTTTATCGATGCGGTCCACTTCTTCATCATTGAACCGGCCCTTGCGGGAAACGGTGATGGGATCGCCGAAACCGACGATGAGCTTTTGCCGCTTCAGCAGACCCCAGAAGTGCAGCGGCCCTTGGTAGACGACCGGCACCAGCGGCACGTTGGCTAACCGGCCAATGAGGGCGGCACCGCCCTTGATTTCGCTGGAATAACGCGTGCCGGTGGGGAAAATGATTACTGACAGATTATTCTTCCGCAGGTTGTTGATGGGCGTCTTCACGGCGCTGGGACCAGGATGAGCCCGGTCCACAGGGAAGGCGTGGGCGTTTTTCAAGATCCAAGTGATGATTGGGTTTTTATGGAACAATTCAGCCTTCGCCATGAACGAAAATTCCATGGGACTGGCCGCCACGGCGAACAGTACCGGTTCCCACCAGGTACGGTGGGGGGCGACCATGATGAAGGTCCCTTTGGGGATTTTCTCCTTATCCAAGACGACCATGTGACCGTTCAAAAGAAAGATGACGAAGCGGATGATGACCCGGAATATGCGGTAAAGCATGATGTATCCTGCTTTCTTCACGTGAGATCCATGCTAAAATAGCACGGGCGGTCGTAAACGACCAATGCAACTTCAAATTATAGCAGAAAGGCGGTGGCCGCGGTATGGCTGAGGTCCCCTTATTACCCGGTGAGCGCATCGATCAGTTGCGCAGCGGCGGGATTGAAATGATCCAAAACGGCAGCGTCTTCGCCTTCTCCTTAGACGCCGTGCTGCTGGCGGCCTTCGCCCAAGTGCCGCCCCGGGGCCGCATCGTCGACCTGGGGGCCGGCAACGGCGCTGTCGGACTCTTCGTGGCCCGGCGCACCCAGGCCCACATTGATCTGGTGGAACTCCAGCCCCTGCTGGCCGATATGGCCCAAAGGTCGGTGGCCCTGAACGATCTGAGCGGGCAAGTGACCGTGCACAACATCGCGATGCAGCAAGTCCCCGGGCTGATTCCCAAGGACAGCGTCGATACCGTCTTGACCAACCCGCCGTACTTCAAGAATGCCCCGGCCAGTATCAAAAATCCCAATGCCCACCTGGCCGTTGCCCGCCATGAGCTGGCGGTCTCCCTGGATGAAGTGGCGGCCGTCAGCGCTGACTTGCTGAAGTACCAAGGCAAGCTCTTCATGGTCCACCGGCCCGAGCGGCTCGACGAGATCCTGCCTGCGCTGACGCGGCACGGCCTCGCCCCCAAGCGCCTGCGCTTCATTTTTCCCAAGCCCGGCCGGGAAGCCAACATGCTGCTCATCGAAGCCATCCGCGGCGGCAAGCCCAACGGCGTGCGTATCCTGCCGCCGCTGCTGGTCCACGATGCCCAGGGTCATTACACGCCGGAGGTGGACCATGTCCTTCACGGGAAATGAACTCTACTGGTTCTACGTCCTGCTGTGCAGCGACGGCACCTTCTACGGCGGCTACACCACCGACCCAGACCGGCGGGAAGCAGAACACAACTTCGACGACAAGCTGGGCGCCAAGTACACCCGCACCCGCCGGCCCGTCCACCGCATCTACCAGACCTCCTTCAGCACGCGCCACGACGCCCTCAGCGCCGAAGCCAAGTTCAAGCGGCTGAGCCGGCGGCAGAAAGAAAGGTTTCTGACGGCGAGGGGAGTGCGGTGGTAGTTTCTTTCACTGGCCCTGGTGACTCCGGGCTGCGCAGATTGGGGGCTGGAACGTGGTGACGGCGGTTTGAGCCCGCAAAGAACGCAGTCTCAAACACGCCTAACAGCTAATGCCGAGAGAACCACTCGGCATAAGCTGTTTCCACCACTGAGCCCCATCTGCTCCGCCCTCCGTCACCCTACATTCTCGAAGACGGGAAATGTCTTGCTCTACAGGAAATTCGGGCAGCCAACTCCCTGAATCGCCGAGTCTAGCGGGTCATATCTTGGTTCACGAGGCGGAAGCACGAAGCGCAACGCCGTACCAGTTGCACCATTTCCCAGTTTTCTGTATAATCATATGGTATTTCAAAAATACACATGCTTGCCGACCGGCAGCGGCGGTGCACTGCGGTGTCCGCGCCGGAACGACGCAAGCAGAGGAAAAAACTTTGGAGGTTTTTATCAATGGCTGTATTATCTATGAAGCAACTGCTCGAAGCCGGCGTGCACTTTGGTCACCAGACCCGCCGCTGGAACCCCAAGATGAAGAAGTATATCTTCACCGAACGCAATGGCATCTATATCATTGACCTGCAAAAGACAGTCAAGATGATCGACACGGCTTACAACTTCGTCAAGGACGAAGCCAGCAAGGGTGCGGTCTTCCTGTTCGTCGGGACGAAGAAGCAGGCCCAAGATTCCATCGAAGAAGAAGCGACCCGCGCTGGTCAATTCTACGTTAACCACCGTTGGCTCGGCGGCACGCTGACCAACTGGGAGACCATTCAGACCCGGATCAAGCGCCTGAAGGACTTGAAGAAGATGGCCGAAGACGGCACCTTCGACGTGCTTCCCAAGAAGGAAGTTTCTCTCTTGAACAAGGAACAGCAGAAGCTGGAACGGTTCTTGGGCGGTATCGAAGATATGCCCCACCTGCCGGATGTAATGTTCATCGTTGATCCCCGCAAGGAAGACATCGCGGTGCACGAAGCCAACAAGCTGCACATTCCCATCGTGGCCATGGTCGATACCAACACCGATCCGGACCCCATCGACGTTATTATTCCGTCGAACGATGACGCCATCCGCGCTGTTCGCCTGATCACGTCTAAGATGGCCGATGCCATCGTTGAAGGCCGTCAGGGCGAGGACAACGCCGATGCCGCGCAACAACCTGTTCAACCCGCTGCTGAAGAGGGCGCTGCCCCGGCTAAGGATTCCATGGAAGACATCGTCGAGGCTGTCGAAGGCGACAACTCTGCTGACGACAGTGCCAGTGATTCCGCTAATAACTAATATGTAACCCAGAAGCGGCCAGGCCCTAGCAGAATGATGCGGAGCGGCCGCTTTTTTACAATTTAAGAAATCCAATTTCATTAGGAGGATACATTCATGGCAGTTTCAATCCAACAGATCAAGGAATTACGCGAGAAGACCGGCGTCGGCATGATGGACGCCAAGAAGGCATTGGTCGATACCGATGGCGACATGGAGAAAGCCGTTGACGTATTGCGCGAGAAGGGCATCGCCAAGGCAGAGAAGAAGAGCGACCGCGTCGCTGCTGAGGGCTTGGCCCACATCTCCGTCAACGGTAACACCGCCGCGGTGATCGAAGTCAACTCTGAGACCGACTTCGTATCTGCCAACGACAAGTTCCAAAACTTAGTCAAGAACATTGCGGACACGATTGCGGCCGATAAGCCGGCTGACATGGACGCTGCCTTGGCCCTGAAGATGGGCGACGATACGATCAAGGCCGCGATTACGGAATTGACCGCCGTTATCGGCGAGAAGATTTCTCTCCGCCGCTTCAAGGTTGTCGAAAAGACCGACAGCCAAAACTTCGGTGCTTATCTGCACAACGGCGGCCAAATCGCTGCCTTGACGGTCCTCGAAGGCGCTGACGAAGAGACGGCCCGCGACGTCGCGATGCATGTGGCCGCCATCAACCCCAAGTACCTGGACCAAAATGATGTCCCGGCGGATGTCCTGGCCCACGAAAAGGACGTTCTGACCGAAGAGACCAAGAATGAGGGCAAGCCGGAGAAGATCATTCCTAAGATCGTTGAAGGCCGGATGCACAAGTATCTGTCCGAGATTGCTTTGGCTGACCAGGAATTCGTTAAGGATCCCGACCAGACCGTGGCCAAGTATGTTGCCAGCAAGGGCGGCAAGCTGGTCTCCTTCATCCGTTATGAAGTCGGCGAAGGGATCGAGAAGAAGGAAGAAAACTTCGTGGACGAAGTCATGTCCCAAGTCAAGGGTAACTAGTGTTTCTCAGAAAGCCGCAAACCTACGGGGGCGCGGCTTTTTGTCTGCTTTCTGACCGTTGTGCGATTCGCCCCGGCGGCCCAAGTATGGTAAACTATTGAACAGCAAACTAACGGAGGAATCGTAATGAGTGGGATCAAATATAAGCGCATCGTGTTAAAAGTGAGCGGCGAGGCCCTGGCCGGCAAAGAAGGCTTCGGCATTACCCCGCCGGTCATCGACCGCATCGCGAAACAGATCAAAGCTGTTCATGACTTAGGGGTGCAAGTCGCTGTCGTCTGCGGCGGCGGCAACATTTGGCGGGGCGAGACCGGTGCCGAACTGGGCATGGAACGCGCCCAAGCCGATTACATGGGCATGCTGGCCACGGTCATGAACGCCTTGGCGCTGCAAGACAGTCTGGAACACATGGACGTGCCCACCCGGGTACAGACCTCCATCGAGATGCGCCAGATCGCTGAGCCGTACATTCGCCGGCGGGCCATGCGCCACCTGGAAAAAGGCCGCGTCGTCATCTTCGCCGGCGGCACCGGCAACCCGTATTTCTCTACGGATACCACCGCTGCTCTGCGCGCTGCCGAAATCGGCGCCGACGTCATCCTCATGGCCAAAAACAACGTGGACGGTGTCTATTCCGCCGACCCGAACAAGGATCCCAACGCCGTTAAGTACGATGAACTGACCCAGCTCGACATCATTGCCAAGGGCTTGAAGGTCATGGATGCCACCGCCAGTTCGCTATCCATGGACAACGACATTCCTCTGGTCGTCTTCAACATGAACAAGCCGGACAACATCGTCCGGGTCATCGAAGGCGAGAACATCGGTACGACCATTAAGGCCGAAGCCGATGACGATAAGAAAGGAGCACACTAGAATCATGGCAGAAGAAGCATTACTGAAGAAAGCCAAGTCCGACATGGGCAAGGCCCAAGACGCTCTGCGCCGGGACTTAGCCGACATCCGCGCCGGCCGCGCCAACGCCGGTCTGTTGAACCGGGTCATGGTGAACTACTACGGCGCCCCGACACCGTTGAACCAAGTGGCCGCCATCAATGTCCCTGAACCCCGGGTGCTGACGATTAAGCCTTACGACAAGTCCGCTTTGGGTGACATTGAGAAAGCCATCCTGACGTCTGACCTGGGCTTGAACCCCGCCAACGACGGCAACGTCATCCGCCTGGTCATCCCTCAGCTCACCGGTGAACGCCGGCAGGAGTTGGCCAAGGAAGTCGGCAAAGACGCGGAAAACGCCAAGATCGCCGTCCGCAACGTCCGCCGCGACGCGATGGAAGAGCTGAAGAAAGCCGCCAAAGCCGGCGACATCAGCGAAGACGAGCAGCACGACCTCGAGGACAAAGTCCAAAAGATCACCGACGACGCCGTCAAGGGCATCGACCAGATCGCCAAGGACAAGGAATCGGAAATCACCGAAGTCTAGTTATTCGCGAGACCCGGCGATTTGGGCCCTCCGCCAGGGGGCCTGGAACGTGGTGGGCA
>NZ_KI271597.1:31841-41391 GCF_000469325.1 Schleiferilactobacillus shenzhenensis LY-73
CCTACAACAAGGCCGGTCTTGAAGACTTTTAGCGGTTTTTGCTAAAAGGCTTCAAGCCGCGCCCACCACGTTCCAGCCCCCTCCCGCGGAGCCCTCCGTCACCCGGGTATAGCGCTAAACTTAACTTTTCTCACCACAAGAACGAGGAGGTCACCTATGGCCATTTCTGACAACGCACCGCTCCCTCAGCACATCGCCATCATCATGGACGGCAACGGCCGCTGGGCGAAGGCGCGGCACTTGCCCCGGGTCGCCGGGCACAAGGAAGGCATGGATAATGTGAAGCGCATCGCCATTGCCGCCAGCCATCTCGGCGTCAAGGTGCTCACAGTCTACGCCTTCTCCACGGAGAACTGGCGCCGGCCCACGGACGAGGTGTCCTACCTCATGAGCCTGCCCGTGAAGTTCTTCAACCACTACATGCCCGACCTGATGGCCGAGAACGTGAAGGTGGAAGTGATGGGCTACCTGGACGAACTGCCGGCGGCCACCAAGCAGGTGACGCTGGACGCCATGGACCAGACCAAGAATAATACCGGGATGATCTTGAACTTCGCCTTCAATTACGGGGCCCGGCGGGAGATCACCACAGCGGTGCAACAGCTGGCGGCGGAAGCCGCAGCGGGTACCGTGCAGCCGGCGGCGATCACCGAGCAGATGGTAGCCGACCGGCTCTTTACCGCTCAGCTGGGCGATCTGGCTGATCCGGATTTGCTGATTCGGACCAGCGGGGAGGAGCGGCTGTCGAACTTCTTGTTGTGGCAGCTGGCTTACAGCGAGTTTGTTTTCACCAAGGTGCATTGGCCGGACTTCACCAGCGCTGATCTGGAAGCGGCCATCGCCACGTATCAGCACCGCCAGCGCCGTTACGGCGGGCTGACGACAACGAAGTAACGTAGGAGGAATTTTGGGATGCGGCAACGGGTAATCACAGCAATATGGGCGTTAGCGATTTTTCTGCCCACGATTTATTTTGGCGGCTGGGCGATCGAAGTCTTGGCCATTCTTTTGGCGCTGATCGGCCTCTCTGAGTTTTTCTTGATGCGCAAGCGCATTGTGGTTTCGCCGGACTTCATCGTCGCCGGCCTGGGCATCGTCGTGATGATTCTGCCCGCCGGCTTCTACGGCTGGCTCAAATCGTGGCTGCCCAATAACGTGTCCCACTGGTTCAATATCACGGAATTCCTCATGGTGCTGTTCATGATCATGCTGGTGATCACGGTGACCAGCAAGAACCGCATCAACGTGGAGGACATCGCCATTTCGACACTGGCCATGGCTTACCTCGGCTTCGGCTTCGGCGCGCTGGTGCTGGTCCGGAACCAGGGCAGTTTCGTCAAGCTGCTGTTCGTCCTGCTCATCGTCTGGGTGACCGATTCCGGGGCGTACCTGATTGGCAGAAAGTTGGGGAAGCACAAACTCACTCCTATTTCGCCGAACAAGACCTGGGAAGGCTCCATCGGCGGCACCGTCAGTGCGGTGATTGTCGGCACCTTGTACTGCCTGGCATTCCCCGAGGTGCAAGCCTACGCCCTGTGGCGCATGATTCTCATCATCCTGATCCTCTCGGTCGTCGGCCAGTTCGGCGACTTGGTCGAGTCCGCCTACAAACGTTACTTTGGCGTGAAGGATTCCGGTAAGATTTTGCCGGGTCACGGCGGTATTCTCGACCGGTTTGATTCATTGTTGTTCGTCCTGCCGCTGGTGCAAATCTTCGGCTTGATTTAAAAGGAGTGAATCCATGAAGGGCGTTATTGCATTCATCCTGGTCTTTGGCATCATCGTACTGGTCCACGAATTCGGCCACTACTTTTTTGCCAAACGGGCCGGGATCCTGGTCCGTGAATTCTCCATCGGCATGGGGCCGAAGCTGTTCTGGCACCGGTCCCACGGGACGACCTACACCATCCGCATCCTGCCTTTGGGCGGGTACGTGCGCATGGCCGGGACCGCTGACGATGAAGATGAGCTGGAACCAGGGACCATGGCCACACTGGTTTTGAACGATGCCGGCGTCGTCACCACAATCAATACGAGTGATAAGGTGACCAACGTCAACGGGGTGCCCTTGCAGGTGTCGAAGAGCGACCTGGAGAAAGAGTTGTGGGTCGAAGGGTACGAAAACGGCGACGAGTCTGTCGTCAAACGCTATTCGGTGGATCACGACGCTACCGTCATCGAGAAAGACGGCACCGAGGTCCAGATTGCCCCGTTGGACGTTCAGTTCCAGTCCGCCAGTCTGGGCCGGCGAATGCTGACGAACTTCGGCGGTCCGCTGAATAATTTCTTGCTAGGGATCATTACCTTCATCCTCATCGCCTTCATCAGCGGCGGGGCACCGAATACCAACCAGACGATGATTGCCGCCACCCAGGCCGGTTCGCCAGCGGCGACGGCCGGCTTCCAGGCCAAAGACATCGTTACGGCGGTGAATGGCAAGGCCGTGACCGATATTGCGGACTTTTCTAAAAAGATCCAAGCCCAAGGGACCAAGCGCATCGCGATTACGGTGGACCGCAACGGGACGCGCAAGACCCTGCACGTGACGCCGGCGGAGAAGACGGTCAGCGGGAAGAAAGTCGCTCAGATTGGCGTGGAGATTACCGCCGGCCGGGACACCGGCACGTGGGCGAAGATTAAGTACGGCTTCACGGAGACGTGGTATATCATTACCCATATTCTCCAAATCCTGGGGTCGTTCTTCACTGGCGGCTTCAGCCTGAACAAGCTGGGCGGACCGGTGGCCATCTACCAGGCCTCCAGTCAAGCAGCCAGCTTCGGCTGGCTCTCCGTGGTGACCATGATGGCCAGCCTATCCGTCAACCTGGGACTAATGAACCTGCTGCCGATTCCGGCGCTGGACGGTGGGAAACTGCTGCTGAACATCGTCGAAGGGGTGCGGGGGAAGCCCATTTCTGAAGAAAAAGAAGGCGTGATCACCCTGATCGGTTTCGGGCTGCTGCTATTGCTCATGATCGCCGTCACCTGGAACGATTTTCAACGGTTATTCACGCACTGAGTCCGGTGAGGGATTCGGGAAGAAAGGAAGAGTCTTGTTGTGCGTCAATCCAAAATGTTAATTCCGACACTGAAAGAAACACCGTCTGATGCCGAAGCCGTCAGCCACCAGCTGATGCTGCGGGCGGGCATGATCAAGCAGGAGGCAGCGGGGGTCTATGTGTATCTGCCCCTGGCGTTTCGGGTGCTGCAGAAGATCCAAGGCATTATCCGGGAAGAAATGGCCAAAATCGACGGCGTGGAAATGCTCCTGCCGGCGCTGATTCCTGCTGAGCTATGGCAAGAATCCGGCCGTTACAGTACCTACGGGCCGAACCTGTACCAGCTCAAGGATCGTCACGACCGTACGCTGCTGCTGGGCCCGACCCACGAAGAGACGATGACCGACATCATCCGCAGCAGCGTCAAGTCCTACAAGAAGCTGCCGCTCCTGCTTTACCAAATTCAGCCCAAGTATCGGGATGAGGATCGACCGCGCAACGGCCTGCTCCGGGGCCGGGAGTTCATCATGCAGGATGCCTATTCCTTCACGGTGGACACCAAGGACTTGGACACCATTTTTGACCACGTGGAGTCGGCTTACATCAATATTTTCAACCGCGTGGACTTGAACTACCGGGTGATCATCGGCGATGCCGGCGCGATGGGCGGCCAGGACTCCAAGGAATTCTCCGCCATTGCGCCCATCGGTGAAGATACCATTGCCTATTCAGACGGCAGCGATTATGCCGCCAACCTGGAGATGGCCAGCAGCCAGCTGCCGGCCGTGCAGAATCACGAAGATCCCCAAGAATTGAAAAAAGTGGCCACCCCGGGCGCGAAGTCCGTGGAGGATGTCGCCGCCTTTCTGAAAGTCGATCCGGATGAGATCGTGAAGTCGCTCTTGTTCATTGCGGACGACAAGCCGGTCTTGGCCTTGATCCAAGGGACCCACGAAATCAACGAAATTAAGCTGAAGAACTTCTTGCACGCCGACGAGCTGCGCCTGGCCAGCGATGACGAGGTACAGCAGTACCTGCACGCCCCGGAAGGGTCCCTCGGGCCGGTGGGTATCGATAAAGACATTCGCATCGTGGCTGACCTGACCATCAAGACCATGGCCAATGCGTATGTCGGTGCCGATGAAGAAGGGTACCACTATGCCAACGTCAATGTCGGCCGAGATTATACGCCGGACGACTATGCCGAGATCCGCACCGCCCAAGAAGGGGAGACTTCTCCGGATGGGGAAGGCAAGCTGAAGTTCACCCGGGGCATCGAGATTGGGCACATCTTCAAGCTCGGTACCCGCTACTCGAAGATCATGAACGCCACGGTCCTGGACGAGAACGGCCGGGCCGTGCCGGTGGTCATGGGCAGCTACGGTATCGGTGTGTCGCGGCTATTGTCCGCCATCGTCGAGCAGCATAACGACGACCACGGTATTATCTGGCCGAAGGCGATCGCGCCATTTGACATTCATGTGGTTCCCGTTAATATGAAGAACGATGACCAGCGCGAATTGGCAAATGAGATCGACGCCAGTCTGACGAAGGCGGGCTACGAAGTCCTGCTGGACGACCGCAACGAGCGGGCCGGCATCAAGTTCGCCGACGCTGATTTGATCGGTATTCCCATCCGTATCACGGTGGGCAAGAAGGCCGCCGACGGCATCGTGGAAGTCCATCTGCGGGCCAGCGGCGATAACATCGAAGTCAAGAAGGAAGAATTGAGCAACGTGCTGCCGATCCTCCGCGCCAAGCTGGACGGCGAACACGCCGAGTAACGTTTTTTGCATCCGTAATCGAATAGAAGAAAGGGTTGAGTCGCTTGGCATTATCACCTGAAGAAATGTTGACCCAACTCCTCGACCAGATCCACTTTACGGTCTCCGCTGATGCTGGCGGGGACCGTTTTGCCGATGGGGCCGTGGAGAAAGTCATTGTCCACGAATCTGCGCAGCAGTGGGAGTTCGTGATCAAGCTCCAGCACCTGCTGCCGTTTTCCGTCTACAGTGTCTTTCTGGCCGATCTGACCAAGGCCTTCGCCGACATCGCTTCTGTGGCGGTGCGGTTTGACGTGGCCGACCCTCAGGTCGACGACCATCTGCTGGCCGATTATTGGCCCTACATCGTCAAGACCTGTGCCGGCTCCTCGCCGGCCCTGGCCCAAGTCGCTGCCCCCCAGCGCCAAGGCGACCGGATCGCCATTAGCGTGGACAACGAGGTTGTGAAGAAATTCGTGATCGAGAGTGCCCTCAGCGGCATTGAGGACATGTACGCCCGGCTGGGCTTCCCCCGGTTCAACATCCACGTTTACGTGGACGAATCGAAGACCCAGGAAAAAATCGACGCCATGCGCGAACAGCAGGCCCAGCAGAACCAGGCGCTGGCGGCCCAAGCGCTGGCCAAAGCCGAGGAGAAAGCCGCCAATGGCGGCCGGGGCAGCAGTAACGGCGGCCCCAGCGGCGACGGTGTCCACATCGGCAAGGGGATTCCGGCCGATGCCCCGGTCCGCCAGATGGCGGATATTACCGAACCGGACCGTTCCCTGGTCGTCCAGGGGAAAATATTCTCCAGCGAAGTGCGCGACTTGCGTTCCGGGAAACAGATGCTGATTTTTGAAGTGACCGATTATACCTCGTCCTTCAAAGTGAAGTGTTTCTCCCGGGAGAACGGGACGGATCCGGAGTTTGCCCAGGTGGCTGTCGGTCAGTGGGTCAAGGTCCGCGGCCCCGTCGAGGAAGACCGCTATTCCCAGGAACTGACCATCAGTGGCTATGACGTCCAGACAATCAACCACCCGGCCCGCCAAGATACGGCCGCGGGGGACAAACGCATCGAATTGCACCTGCACACCACCATGTCCCAGATGGATGCCACCAATTCGCCCACGGATTATGTGACCCAAGCGGCCCAGTGGGGTATGCCGGCCATCGCCGTCACCGACCACGCCGTCGCCCAGGCCTTTCCCGAAGCGCACACGGCGGGTCTGAAGAACAAGATCAAAGTGCTCTACGGTGTCGAGATTAACTTGGTGGACGACGCCACCCCCATTGGCTACAACTTGCGGGATGAAGCGCTCCACGGGGACGAAGAGTACGTTATCTTCGATATTGAAACCACCGGCCTTTCTGCCCCCACCGACCGGATCATCGAAATCGGTGCGGTGAAGATGAAGAACAATAAGGTGCTGGCGAAGTTCGACGAGTTCATCAACCCGGGCTTCCCTCTGAGTGCCACCACCATCAATCTGACCACGATCACCGATGAGATGGTCCAAAGCGGCGGCAGCGAAGAGGAAATCATCAAGAAATTCACCGACTTCGTGGGCGATGCCATCGTCGTTGGCCACAACGTCACCTTCGATATCGGCTTCATCAATGTTGCGCGGCACCGGCTGGGCTGGCCGGATGTCCCCAACCCCATTGTGGATACGCTGATTATGTCCCGCACGCTCCATCCCGAACGCGGCCGCCACACACTGGACACCCTGGCCCGGGCTTACAAGATTACACTGACCCAGCACCACCGGGCCAGTGACGACTCCGAGGCCACCGGTTACCTTTATTTCGCGCTGCTCAAGGAGATGCAGGAGAAGTTCGGCACCGTCAACCTGAGCGAGATGAACGACCACGTCGGCGGCAAGGACGCCTGGATCAATGCCCGGCCCAGCCACGCAATCCTCATCGCCAAGACCCAGGCGGGCTTGAAGAATCTGTTCAAGATCGTTTCGTTCTCTCTGACCGATTACTTCCACCGTGTTGCCCGGGTCCCCCGCAGCATGCTCAACAAGTACCGCGAGGGCATCATTGTCGGCAGCGGCTGCGCCCAAGGCGAAGTCTTCACGGCGATGATGCAGAAAGGCTACGCCGATGCGAAGGCTCTGGCCGGTTATTATGATTACCTGGAGGTCCAGCCCCACGCCGCATACCAGCCGCTGATTGCCAGCGAGCTGATCAAGAGCAACGACCAGCTGGAAGAACTCCTGAAGAACATGGTCAAACTGGGGCAGGAGCTGAACAAGCCGGTGGTCGCCACGGGCGATGTCCACTTCCTCAACCCGGAAGACGCCATCTACCGCGAGATTTTGCAGCGGTCGATGAAGATCAATGCCCACCGGCACGTGGATACGCCGGATCTGCACTTCCGCACCACCGATGAAATGCTGGCCGATTTTGCCTTTCTCGGCGAAGAGACGGCGCACCAAGTCGTGGTGGACAACACCCACGTGGTGGCCGACTGGGTCGATGACGACATCACCCCGGTGAAGGACAAGCTGTACACGCCCCACATGCCCGGCGCCGAGGACGATATTCGCCGGCTGACCATGGATAAGGCCCGGGAACTCTACGGCGATCCGCTACCGGAGATCGTGCAGGCGCGGCTGGATAAAGAACTGAAGAGTATCATCGGCAACGGCTTCTCGGTCATCTACCTGATCGCCCAGAAGTTGGTGCACAAGTCCAATAAGGACGGGTACTTGGTTGGTTCCCGGGGCAGTGTGGGCTCCTCACTGGTCGCCACGATGACCGGGATCACCGAGGTCAATCCATTACCACCGCATTACCGCTGCCCGAATTGCCAATACTCCGAATTCTTCACCAAGGGGGAGATTGGTTCCGGGTTCGACTTGCCCAATAAGAAATGCCCAAAGTGCGGCGCCGAGCTGGTCAAAGACGGCCAGGATATTCCCTTCGAAACCTTCCTGGGCTTCAAGGGGGACAAGGTGCCCGATATTGATCTGAACTTCTCTGGCGACTACCAGCCCATTGCCCACAACTACACCAAGGTGCTGTTCGGCGAGGACTTCGTGTACCGAGCCGGCACCATCGGCACCGTGGCTGACAAGACCGCCTATGGCTACGTCATGCACTACGAAGAAGTCACCGAACAGAAATTGCGCGGGGCCGAGGTCGACCGCCTGGCCGCCGGCTGCACCGGGGTCAAGCGCACCACCGGTCAGCACCCGGCGGGCATCATCGTTGTGCCGGACGACATGGATATCTACGACTTCACGCCCATCCAGTACCCGGCTGACGATACCGACGCCGCCTGGAAGACGACCCACTTTGATTTCCATTCCATCCACGACAACATCTTGAAGCTGGACATCCTGGGCCACGATGACCCGACGATGATCCGCACCCTGCAAGACCTGACCGGCGTCGACCCGAAGAGTATTCCCTTCGACGACCAGGGCGTCATGGGGCTTTTCTCCAGCACCGAACCGCTGGGGGTGACCGAAGAACAGATCCAATCCAAGACCGGCACGTTAGGGGTGCCCGAATTCGGCACGCGCTTCGTCCGGGGTATGCTGGAAGAAACCCACCCGACGACCTTCGCTGAACTGCTCCAGATTTCTGGTCTGTCCCATGGGACCGATGTGTGGCTAGGCAACGCGGAAGAGCTGATCCAGAAGGGCGTCGTCAAGTTGAAGGACGTCATCGGCTGCCGGGACAACATCATGATGGACTTGATTCACTGGGGCGTCGATTCCCAACTGGCCTTCCAGGTCATGGAACACGTCCGCAAGGGCCGGGGGATTCCCGATGAGTGGCAGGACGAGATGCGCAAGAACAAGAACATTCCGTCCTGGTACATCGATTCCTGCCTGAAGATCAAGTACATGTTCCCCAAGGCCCACGCCACCGCCTACATCGAGATGGCGCTGCGGATCGCCTGGTTCAAGGTCTACTACCCGCTGGCCTATTACTGTGCCTACTTCTCCGTCCGCGCCGATGATTATGACCTCGTCGCCATGACCCATGGCAAGCAGACGATCAAGGAAGCGATGCAGACGATCAACGACAAGGGCAACGATGCGACAGCCAAGGAGAAGGGGCTGCTGACGGTCCTGGAAATTGCCAACGAGTGCTGGGAACGGGGCATCCACATCAACATGGTGGACGTGAAGCGTTCCGAAGCCCAGGCGTTCCAGATCATCGACGACCATACCTTGTTGGCGCCGTTCAACGCGGTGCCGACGCTGGGGGTCAAAGTGGCGAAGAACATCGTCGCCGCCCGCGCTGAGCAGCCGTTCCTGTCCAAAGAGGACATGGCGACCCGGGGCGGTGTGTCGAAAACCGTCATGGAATACCTGG
This sequence comes from Schleiferilactobacillus shenzhenensis LY-73, assembly GCF_000469325.1. Lineage (GTDB taxonomy): Bacteria > Bacillota > Bacilli > Lactobacillales > Lactobacillaceae > Schleiferilactobacillus > Schleiferilactobacillus shenzhenensis. The sequence goes on from NZ_KI271597.1 coordinate 40,942, forward strand.
ACAAAAACGGTGTCCTGAACGACCTGCCGGACGAGAACCAGCTGTCATTGTTCTAATGGAGACGTCAGCTGTCTCGCGCTGGCCCGGGTGACTCCGGGCTCCGCGGGAGGGGGCTGGAACGCTGCGGGGCGACTTTGAGCCAAATGCAAAGAGCGCATTTGTCTCAAAGCTCGCCCTTCTTGTAGGCGGCAAAGCCGCCAACAAGAATTTCGCGGCTGAGCCCCCTCCCGCGGAGCCCTCCGTCACCCTACATTCTCGGAGACTGGAAGTGTCTCGCTCGTCAGGAAATCATGGCAGCCTTCTCCCGAACATCAGGTACTCCGTTTGCAAATCCAAAGTGCGGTCGGCACTCCTGGCAAATGTGTCCTGGTTCGGAAGACTTTACGATTGGGCAGGATGTAGGCGATTTGGGCCCGGAGGCTGGCGGGGCTCAGCCATGAAATTGTTGTT
>NZ_KI271597.1:41584-51482 GCF_000469325.1 Schleiferilactobacillus shenzhenensis LY-73
ACGCGACAGGCTTTCCAACGTATTGTCACTACGAAGCACAGAAAGGCGGGCAACGCATGAAGCATCGGCATGGACGGGCAGTGACTTGGTTATTGATGTACGTGGTGCTCGGGGCGGTCTTTCTGAAAGTGCGCCACGTGTTTCACCTGGACCGCCACGGCTGGCAGGGCTTTCTGTACGACGTGGTCTTCATCTCCGTCGAAGTCGTGCTGCTCCTGCACGCCGTGCGGGTCTGGACCGGGTCTCGGCCCGGCCGCGGGAAGGACCGGTCTGGTCGCTGAAAAAGCGGGAAAATTTGCGTTACGCCGGCTTTTATGCTATATTCTTCTTAGGTTTTCAATACTTCGAGCAGAAGTGAGCAGTGATGCTCACTTTTTTTTGGAGCTAAGTCCAGAAAGAAGGTGTTTCGTTGGCCAAACAATCAATTGTCGAAACTGTGACCCCGCTCATCGCGCCCATCGTGACCGCAGCCGGGCTGCAGCTGGTCGACGTGGAATACGTGAAGGAGGGGAAGAACTGGTACCTCAGGGTTTACGTGGATAAGCAGGGCGGTATTGACGTGGAAGAGATTGCCAAAGTCTCTGATCCCATCAGTACCGCGCTGGACGGCTTGTCCCCCGATCCGTTTCCCGATACCTACGTCCTGGAGGTGTCTTCGCCCGGTGCGGAACGACCGCTGAAGACGGCGGCGGACCTGCAGCAGGCGGTCGGCGACTATATTCATATTTCACTGTACGAACCGGTCGACGGCCAGAAGGTCTTCGAAGGGACGCTGCAGACACTGACGGACAAGGAATTGACCTTGCTGACCAAGGTCAAGACCCGCCGGATCCCGCGCACGTTTGCCCGGGACGCGATCGCCCACGCCCGCTTAGCCATTGAATTTTGAGGAAAGGAAACAAGAATTATGAGTGCTGAAATGCTCACAGCGTTAAATGAGCTGGAGAAACAAAAAGGCGTTAAGAAAGAGGTCGTTGTCGACGCCATTTCTGCCGCCCTGGTTTCTGCCTACAAACGCAATTACGGTCAAGCCCAAAATGTGGAGGTTGACTTCGACGACAAGACGGGTGAATTCCACGTCTATGCCGTTAAGGAAGTCGTGGACACGGTCTTCGATTCCCTGCTGGAAGTGTCGCTGAAGGACGCGCTGGAGATCAATAAGGCGTACGAAATCGGCGACCACATCCGCTTCGAGGTCACGCCCGAACACTTCGGCCGCCTGGCCGCCCAAACGGCCAAGCAAGTTATCATGCAGCGCATCCGCGAAGCCGAGCGGACGATCGTCTATGATGAATACAGTCAGTACGAGAACGAGATCATGTCCGGCGTCGTGGAGCGGCGCGATAACCGCTTCGTATACGTGGACCTGGGCCGCATCGAGGCCGTGTTGAGCAAGCAGGACCAGATGCCCAACGAAAGCTACAACGCCCACGAACGGATCAAGGTCTATGTCTCGAAAGTCGAAAACAGTCCCAAGGGGCCGCAAGTCTTCGTTTCCCGCACCAATCCTGATTTCGTTAAGCGGCTGTTTGAACAAGAAGTCCCAGAGATTTACGATGGGACTGTGGAGGTGGCAGGCATCGCGCGGGAAGCCGGCGACCGCACGAAAATCGCCGTCAAGTCCAATGATCCCCGGATCGACCCGGTCGGAACCTGTGTGGGCCCCAAGGGGCAGCGGGTCCAGGCCGTGGTCAACGAGCTGCACGGCGAGAACATGGACATTATCCAGTATGAAGACGATCCCGCCGAGTACATTGCCAACGCCTTGAACCCGGCCGAAGTCATCGCTGTTCAATTTGCGGATGATGAATCTCGTAACTGCACCGTCATCGTGCCTGATGAACAACTGTCCCTGGCGATCGGCAAGCGCGGCCAAAATGCCCGTCTGGCGGCTCGCTTGACCGGCTACCGCATCGACATCAAGCCCGAGTCTGAAGTTGAGTTCGTCGATGACGACGGCGATGTGGAAGACCCCCCGGATACCGACAACAATGGTGATGAAAACTAATGGCCAAAGCCAAGAAGCAAAAAAAGGTACGGAAGATCCCAATGCGTAAGGATCTGCTCACCAATGAAATGAAGCCCAAGAAGGAAATGGTGCGTATCGTTCGGGATCCGGACGGTATCATCAGCATTGACCCCACCGGTAAGAAATCCGGCCGGGGGGCTTATGTCTCCTTGGCCCCGGACGCCATCGCAGCCGCTAAGAAAGGGCGCTACATTGAAAAAGCCCTGGCCGGTAACGTGACGGAGAACTTCTACGATGAGTTGTACGCGTATGTGGATCACCGCAAGGCGCGGGTCGAACTCTTTGGGCCCGACGCATGACGCCAATGAATACGCAAAAATTAATGAACCTGATCGGTCTCGCCCAACGCGCTTCCCGGATTATTGCCGGTGAAGCCCAGGTCCTTACCGCCGTCCGCAGCACTCAAGCTAAGCTTGTCTTTCTGGCTGCCGACGCGGGGGAAGCGACCGCGAAACGGATCACCGATAAGTGTGCCTTCTACCAGATTCCCCTCACGCAGGCCTTGACCAGCGCCGAGATGACATCCGCCCTCGGGCGCCCACGAAAAATCGTGGCAGTCACCGACGCCGGCTTCGCCCGCAGCATGGAGGCCCTTATGTAACTGAATAGAGGAGTGTGAAGATATGGGGAAAAAACGTGTCTATGAATTCGCCAAAGAAATTAATACCCCCAGCAAACAAGTGGTGGATGCCGCTGAAAAAGCTGGGTTAAGCATCAAGAACCATATGGCGATGATCGATGATGCCGGACAATCAAAAGTCCGCCAGATCTTGCAAAAAGGGACGGGGGCAGCACCGGCGGCTAAACAGCCGGCCGCCGCTGCGCCCGCCCAGCACCAAGCACCAAAACCCAAGTCACAGAATATGGATCAAAAGGATCCCCATACCGGCAAGACGAAAATTCTTGTTAGTGCCATTCGCCGACCCAAGAGCAAACCGAATGCCGCCCATGCCAGTGTCCATGGTGTGAAGACGACCACTGGGGTGCCCCGGGAAGACCGGCACGCACTCGCTTCCCGGCGCAACGCTGAACGGCGGCAGCCGGCGGTTAACGCCGCTCCGGCTAAGCCGCAGGAATCCCGTCGGCCCACGACGAAACAAACCGCCGCGCCGACGAACGCTGCCCGTCCTATTCAGTCAACCAACAGACAGGAGTCTAACCCTACGGTATCAACGACCCAAGCAAAACCCACCACCACGCAAAAGACCCCCACGGCCTCGGCCCGCAACCAGCAGACCAGTGCACCGCGCAATCAGAGCGCTCAATCTGGCAGCCGCAGTACTAACCAAAGCGGACAGAACACACCCAGCAGCAATCGCGGGCAAAGCCAAAACCGGAATCAAAACCAAGGCGGCGGCAACCGCAGTCAAGGCCAAAATCGCGGCCAGAGCCAATCGCGACCGAGTAATCAGGGCCAAGGCCAAAACCGCAATCAGAGCCAAAATCGCAGTCAAAACAGCAATCAAAACCGCAACACCAGCGCAGGCCGCAGTGCCCAACCAGTGGCCACGGCCACCACGACCGAGAGCGGCAATCGCGATAGCCGCCGCAACCGGAACCAAGGCAGCGGCAACAATAACTATCGGGGCAACAACAACAGCCGCTTCAACGATAACCGCAACGGCGGCAATCGCCGCAACCGGCGCAACAAGAAGGGCCGCCGCCGCGAGAACGAGCACAAGAAGGTCATGCCGCAACGCAAGGATCGGCCGTTACCTGAAACGCTGGTCTATACCGAAGGCATGAACGCTCAAGAATTGGGCAAGGTGCTCCACCGCGAACCGGCAGAAATCGTCAAGAAACTCTTCATGCTCGGCGTGATGGTCAACCAGAACCAGTCGCTGGACGATGATACCATCGAACTGCTGGCGGCAGATTACAATATCAACGCTAAGAAGAAGGTCGAACAGGACATTTCTGACCTGGATGCGCTCTTCGAGAAGGAACAGGAAAACACGGACCACTTGGTACCGCGGCCGCCGGTCGTGACCATCATGGGCCACGTTGACCATGGTAAGACGACGCTGCTGGACAAGCTGCGCCACACCCACGTCACAGAGGGCGAAGCCGGCGGGATCACCCAGCATATCGGGGCCTATCAGACGAAGCTGGACGGCCGGGTCATCACGTTCCTGGATACACCGGGACACGCGGCCTTCACCGAGATGCGCGCGCGGGGCGCTGACGTCACGGACATCATTATCCTGGTCGTGGCGGCTGACGATGGCGTGATGCCGCAGACCATTGAGGCCATCAACCACGCCAAGGCGGCCCACGCACCGATGATCGTGGCTGTAAACAAGATCGATAAGCCGGGTGCTAATCCCAACCACGTCATGGAACAGCTCACGGAATACGGGCTGATTCCAGAAGACTGGGGCGGCGACACGATTTTCGTTCAGATTTCTGCCAAATACGGCAAGAACTTGGACGAACTGCTGGAAATGATCTTGCTGCAAGCCGACGTGATGGAGCTGAAAGCCAATCCGGACCAGCCCGCTGTCGGGACGGTTCTGGAAGCCAAACTGGATAAGGGCCGTGGGCCAGTGGCATCGCTGCTCGTGCAGCAAGGCACCTTGAAGATCGGCGACCCCATCGTTGTCGGCGATACCTTCGGCAAGGTCCGGGTCATGACCAATGACCGCGGCCGCCGGATCAAGGAAGCTCTGCCTGCTGAGCCCGTGGAGATCACTGGCTTAAACGACGTGCCGAACGCTGCGGACCACTTCGTTGTCTTCCCGGACGAGAAGACGGCCCGGGCCGTCGGCGAAGAGCGCCAGAAGAACGCCCAAGTCGAGGAACGCGCGCACAATACGCACGTGACCCTGGACAACTTGTTCGAGACGATGAAGGAAGAACAGATGAAGGAAGTCGACGTCATTATCAAGGCCGACGTCCAAGGCTCCGTTCAGGCGCTGGCCGATTCCTTGCAGAAGATCAACGTCAAGGGCGTTCGGGTGAACATCATTCACCAGGCCGTCGGCGCGATCAACGAATCGGATGTCACTCTGGCAGCGGCGTCTAACGCCATCATCATTGGCTTCAACGTACGGCCCACACCGCAAGCCCGGGCCCAGGCCGATACCGATAACGTCGATATCCGTCTGCACCGGGTCATCTACAAGGCCATCGACGAGGTCGAGTCGGCCATGAAGGGCAAGCTGGAACCCGAGTACCAGGAGAAGGTCACTGGGAACCTGCAAGTCCGGGAGATCTACAATGTCTCCAAGGTCGGTACGATTGCGGGCTGCTTAGTCACAGACGGTCTCATCACCCGGGACTCTGGTGTACGTCTGATCCGCGACGGCATCGTCGTCCACGAAGGCAAGCTGGGTTCGCTCAAGCGCTTCAAGGATGACGTGAAGGAAGTCCGCCAAGGCTTCGATTGCGGCTTGACCATCGACGGGTATAACGACATCCACGTGGACGACCAGATCGAAGCCTACGTGATGGAAGAAGTACCGGTCCAATAACGGAGGAAGATAGCCATGAAGCATCGTATTGGTCGTGTTGAATCAGAGATCCAACGGGAAGTCACCGACATTCTGCTCAAGCGGGTCCGCGATCCGCGGGTCGAAGGGGTGACGATCACCGGTGTTGAGGTGACCCAGGACTTGCAGTACTGCAAGATTTACTACAGTATTCTGTCCGATCTGGCCAGCGCCGCTGAGAAGGCGCAGGCCGGCTTGGACAAGGCCACCCCGCTGATTCGGCGGGAGCTAGGCCACCGGTTGACCACGTATAAGATTCCGGAGTTATCCTTCCACCAGGATCCGTCGGTTCGTTACGGCGAGCACATCGATCAGCTGATTCACCAGCTGCATGTGCAGGAGAACGATGAAGGGTAATTGATTCAGTGCAGAAAGGCGCTCAGCGGCGGAAACGTTGCTGAGCGCCTTTTTTCGTGCTTGGGACTCTTGGGGAGCAAGGACTTTTCACCATTCACGTACCAGAATCGACATTTCACGCTCGTCGTGTCCTGATTAAGCCGATTTAAGGTATGGTAGGGTCAGTTAATGAATGGGCAACCGAATAGAAAGCGTGGCGGCATGGAAAAGATGACGGAGAAGCATTTCTCGATATGGCAGAATCTGCCATGGTTCAAAGTGCAGCGGCACGGGTTCGCGGATGCCGTGCGCTGGTGGCTGCCGGCGATCGTGGTGATCCAGCTGGGCGTGACCCTGATCAGCGCGGCGGTGCCGGCATTGCTGGTGCGGCTGTTGGGGGCTCGAACCGGGCTGCCCACGCTGCTGGTGGCAATGATTGGCATCGGTTTGGGGCTGGGCTGTCTGCAGTTTGGCCAAGTGGTCGTGGATGCCTTCATGCAGCAGAAGAGTGTCAGCGTGCGGTTGGAGATGTTCACGAAGGATGGGGCGGATTATCTGCACATCCCGTTCACGGCCGCTGCTGATGCCCAAGTGCGCGCCAAGCGGGCCGAGAGCATGACCTACGGCTACGGCGGCGATACGTCCGGAGTCGGCGTGTTTTACGGCGCACTGGTGCACACGGTCCAGAACGCATTCCTGATCTTGGTCGATGCCCTCATTCTCGGCGGTGCGTCGTGGTGGATCAGTGCAGCCATCGTCGCCACGACCGTTCTGGCTTTCTATCCCCAGCAATCCTTTCAGCGCTTCCGCCGAGCAAAGCAGAAGACCATGGAAGACCAGTGGAATCCGCGCAGTTACGTCCAGCATTCCAGCTTCCAGGAAGAAAACGGGAAGGACATCCGCCTGTACCACATGGCTGACTGGTACCAGCAAAAGTATGAGCACTTCGTTGACTTGGACACAGTGGCCAATCGCAGTATTGAGCGCCGACGCTTCTGGGTTCGCAGTCTGTCAGCCCTCTTGACCCTGGTGCGCAACGGGGTCGGCTACGGCCTGCTGGTCTTCCTTGCGGTCAATCAGCACATCAGTCTCAGTCAGTTCACCTTCTACTTCACGCTGTTGACGACGGTGGGAACGACCGGCGAAGCCGTGTTGACCCAATACGGCTTGCTGCGGGGAGCCAATGCCGATATCAACACCGGTCGGCGGTTCCTGGATTGGGCGGACGATGTCATCAAGGCCATGCCGCAAGGGAAGACCACCCCGAATTTCGGTACCGCGCCATTAACGGTGGTGTTTGACCATGTCACCTTTACTTATCCCGATGGGGCCGCGCCCGTGCTGAACGACATCTCATTCACGCTCCACGGCGGCGAGCGGGTCGCCTTGGTGGGCTTGAACGGGGCCGGGAAGACGACCATCACCATGCTGATGATGGGCTTGCTGACGCCGGACAAGGGCACGATCACCATCAATGGCGTGGACATTCAGACCATCTCGCCGGCCGCCTTGCGTCATTACTTCGCGCCCGTATTCCAGGAGAGTACGGTATTTGCCGGCACGGTGGGCTACAACGTGGCCATGACCCATGATTACGACCCGGCCAAGGTCAAGGCGGCGATTGCCGAAGCTGACTTAACGGACGCCATCGCAGCGCTGCCCCACGGAATCAAGACTGAGCTGACGACCTACCTGCACGATGACGGCGTGACGCTTTCTGGCGGCCAGACGCAGAAGCTGATGATTGCCCGCGCGTTGTACCGGGATGCGCCCATCCTCTTGCTGGATGAGCCCACAGCGGCGCTGGATGCCTTGGCCGAGAGTGCCTTGTACCAGCACTATCAGAAAATGGCGACCGGGAAGACGAGCCTCTTCATTTCTCACCGACTGGCCTCGACGCGGTTTTCTGACCGGATCCTCTTCATCCAGCACGGTCAGATTGCCGCCAGCGGCAGTCACGACGAGCTGCTGGCCAAGAGCCCGGAATACGCCGAGTTGTACCATACCCAAAGTCAGTATTATGACGAGGATCAATCGTCTGAGGAGGCGGCCCAGGATGCCTGAAAAAAGCAATCATCATACGTATCGCGAGTATTTGCACTTCGTTAACGTGATTCGACCCCATACCGTGGGGGTGCAAGTGGCGGCAGCAGTGGTGACCATTCTCCAAGGATACGTCGCGGTCACCTTCCTCGGCTTGCTGGTCAGTCAGCTGACGGCCGCCAATAGCAATCAAAACCGCTTGGTGGTGCTGGTCGGCAGCTTCTTAACCGTCATGTTTTTGATGGCCGTGCTGGGCTACTGGCTGGACCAGCACGTTCAAGTCAACGCCCGGGCCATCTGGTTCGGTATGCAGGCGATGGCCAACAAGAAGATGCTGAACGTCACGTATCCCACTTTCATCGATCCGGATTTTCGGGATAAATACTCGGCGGCGAATACCAGTATCATGTTCACCGGCGGCTTCTCCAGTTTCATCATCCAGATCGTCAACAGCATTTGCGGACTGATTGCCGCGATCGTTCTGTCCGGCGCTTCCCTAGTCGTCCTCTTCACAGCCCGGGCCACCGCCAATACGGGGCTGGCCCAGTTTGCTAATTCCCCCTGGCTGTTTGTGATTATGCTGGCCTTGATTGTCATCCCCGTGGCGGCGGCCATTCCGCTGAGCAAGCTCAGCAGCAAATTTACCCACCGCTTCTTTGACTACAACGTCCAGTACAACCGGTTGAGCGCCTACTTTATCAATAATATTTTCGACGATTACATCGCCGGCAAAGTGGTCCGGATTTTTGACCCGGAAGATAATTTGGTTCACTTCTTCGGCAAAATGAACACCAAACAGTACAAGCAGGACAACAAGCTGCAGGTCCAAGCCACGGCAGCCCGCAGTGTGAACAGTATTATTCTCGCCACGGTCATCGGCGCGCTGTATGTGGTGGTCGGCATCAAGGGCTTAGCCGGCGCCATCTCCATTGGTGCCGTGATTGCCTACGTCGGCTACCTCCAGCAAGTCATCGGTGCCCTGACCAACACAATGGACACCGTCGGCACCAGTGCCGCGACACTGAAGGGTCTGGACCAGTTCATCGATTTCATTGAGTATCCGGATACGGAGGCCAGCGGCAAGCTGCCCATTGAGAAACGGACCGACAATGATTACGAGATCACTGTGGCCGATGTCAGCTACCGCTACCCCGGGGAGAAAGCCTGGGCGCTGCACCATGTTTCTCTCCGCTTCAAAGTCGGGCAGCGTCTGGCGCTCGTCGGGCCCAACGGCAGCGGCAAGACGACGCTGATCAAGCTGTTGACGCGGCTGGCTGAACCCACGGAAGGGCGGATCCTGCTCAACGGCATCGATGCCCGCAAGTATGACATCCACGAGTACCAGCAGATCTTCGCCGTTGTCTTCCAGGATTACCGGCTCTTCGCCTTCTCCGTGGCCGACAACGTGGCTGTCAATACCCACAAGGACCCGGCCCGCATTCAGCGCGCCCTGACCCTGGCGGGGGTATGGGACCGGGTGCAGAAGATGCCGAAAGGACTGGACACCAGCCTGACCAAGAATATCGATGCCGACGGTGCTGACATCTCCGGCGGCGAGGCCCAGAAGATTGCCATCGCCCGGGCGTGGTACAAGAACGCGCCGTTCATTATCTTGGACGAACCCACAGCAGCCCTGGACCCGGTCTCCGAATACGAGATCTATCAGCGCTTCGATGACTTGATGCAGGACAAAACCGCCATCTACGTGTCCCACCGGATGAGTTCCACCCGGTTCAGCCAGCGCATTGTGGTCCTGGATCACGGCGCGATCGTCGAAGACGGGATCCACGCCGCGCTGATGCAGGAGAAGGGGCTGTACTACCAACTGTTCGAGGCCCAGGCTCAGTATTATACGGCAGACAAGATCAAGGCCCAGCGGCAGAATGCCGATGCAGCGTACACGATTGAGTGAGAAATGCGGCCGGTTCGGTGTAGCGGTACTAAAAAAGGGACTGGGACAAAATTCATATTCCGCGACATACTGAGTGCCAACGCGTAG
>NZ_KI271597.1:51669-68408 GCF_000469325.1 Schleiferilactobacillus shenzhenensis LY-73
AATTGAACTTCTAGTTCGACTGGAAACTGGTTAGGCTTTCGCCTCACCAGCTGCAGCCGCTTGTTCCTGACTCAGCAGCATCCGATCGTAATGGCGGATGAAGGGGTACCAAACCAAGAACGAAACGATGGCGCAGACGACTGAGAGGACCGCCCCTTTCCAACTGGCGGTGGCAATAAAGCCGCTCAAACCGACGGGGGTGGGCCAAGGCTGCTGGACGATAATCTTGGGCACCAAGCCGGTGGTCACCGCGATATAGCCGACCAGCCCAGATGCCAGCGGCGCAAAGATGAACGGGAACAGCAGCTGAATGTTGTACACGATGGGCAGACCGAACAGAATCGGCTCGTTGATATTGAACAAGGCCGGCACAATTTCCACCTTGCCGATTTCTCTGAGCTGAACGGACTTTGACCGATAGGCCAGCCAAATGGCTACGCCCAGGGTAGCGCCAGAACCGCCGATGATGACGAAGGCATTCATCGGGTCACCAGCAAAGAAGTAGCTGGCCCCTTTGACATTGGCGGCCATGTTGGCCAACACGATCGGGGTGTAGAAAGAAGAAATGATGGTCGCCCCATGGATCCCGAACCACCATAGGAAGTGGATCAGGAAGATGACGATCAGGAATCCCCACCAGGTGTTGGCAATATTGCTGATGAAAGAGAAGGGGATATAGAGGATCTTGAAGATATCCGTCCCCATGACGATGAGAATCAAGTCAAGCAGAGCCACCACGACGGCGACACAGAGGCCCGGAATCAGCGAACTAAACGAATTCGCGACACCCGCAGGCACTGAATCCGGCATCTTGATCTGCCAATTGTGCTTGATCGTAAAGCGGTAGATTTGCACAGTGAGCCACCCGACCACCAGGCCGGTGAAAATACCCACCGAAGCGATCCGGGTCACACCGCCAGCAGACACAGCATAGCCGCCGCCAATAATGTTGTCTTTGGCCAGTGACGTCACGAACTGGATGCTGCCGGACTTCCAAACCATCTGCGGGACGGTGATGAACATCGCCATCAAGAACATCAGCAAGCCGTTGAGCGGATCCATCTTGAGATGCTCTTCATCACGATAAATGCCGGTATACGTATATGTAAAAGTACCGGCAAAAACTAGGGCTAAGATGCCCATGGTCGAGTTATACACGACCTGAAACAAATTGGTGAAGCGACCGATCGTGTTGGCGTACCAAGCGGCAAACCCCGGAATCGGGAACGCTTGGGGCAGCACTGTCAGAATCAAGAAGATGGCACCGATAATTGAGAAAGCGATGACGGAGTATCCGGCCTGCATGATGGAACGAACAAACCGGGACCCTGAGAATTTGCCGGCATACAACGCAAATTTGTCCTTAAAGGACGTTTGTGAATCAGCCATGTTGAATCCTCCTATCAATTAATGACCCGCTCGCTTTCTGCGACACGTAAGTACTTGAACCGAACCCGCAGGACAGCGTGATGTGCGACAAATATGGCATTATGCTGTGAAAAAATAGATGATAGTACATCGTCTTTGGTGTCAGTCCAATGATCAGGTGAGCAGTCAGCGAGTGCAAGTGACGGACAGTGATGCTGAAAAACGAATGAATACACGCTACATTTGTACGACAAGGCCTTGCGACATTTGTGAAAGTGGGAAACTTCGTCTTTCTGCTGACCACTGTAGGCCCTGGAAATGTTATTTGCAAGCGCTTAACATCACTTTTGGAACCTGTTCCCTAAATAATAACAAGGCCGTCACAGATATAGCAGCTGCGGCTTTTCATAACCCCCAAACTGAAAAACCGGACACGATTCTAGCAAATCGGAATGACGGCCGCCAAGTTATTTTTCCCAAAATCACAGTGGGCATTAACTGGATCTTGGTCGTTGGCAGAAATGCCAATTAAATAACGACAGATTGAATCCATCAGCCAATATTGAATGAGCGGTTCTAGACAACCGTCTGCGCTCTCTATCATTTTGAAGCAAAGACAGTTGGCAGGTTCAAGGTGCACACCGAATGACGGGTCTTGGTTCGCTGATTAAGCAACTGGTCAATCTCTAGTCTTGAATATCAAAAAAGCCGGCTGCCCGGCTTTTTTGCGTCCCTTTTCTCCCTTAAACACGCGCTTCTGGCTGGGCCTGCAGGGGCAAGGCAATCTCAGTGACAAACACGCCTTCTTCATATTGACGGTTGATCATGCCGTTGTACTTAGCGACCAGCGCGTTGATGCGGCGGATACCGAGGCCGCGCTTGTCGTTCTTGGTCGACGCATAATCGTAGTTGATGTGCTGGTCGGCGGGGCGGGTGTTGGTGACGGAGATGTAAAGCTGCTGCTTCATGATGGCGATGTAGACGCGGAGGAAGCGGTCGCTATCGGCCGGTTGTGCCTCAATGGCTTCCAAGGCGTTATCCAGAATATTGCCGAGAATCACGACCAGGTCCACGTCTTTGATCAGCGGCGTGGGTCCGACAAAGGCCTTGATGTTCATCGGAATGTGCTGGTTCTTGGCGATGGTCAGCTTGGCGTTGAGCACGGCGTCGAGCATCGGGTTGCCCGAGCGGACGATCTGTTCGATGTCGCCCAGGGAGGCGGTCAGTTCGCTAATGTAATGCTGTGCGGCGGGAATGTCGCCGTCATGCAGATAGACTTGCAGCGACTGCAGGTGGTCGTGGTAATCATGGCGCCACCCGCGAATCTGGGCATAGAGATCGTTGACTTCCTTGATGTAATTGGCCATGATCCCGTCCAGCGAACGGGCGTAGACCATGTCCGTCTGCCGGAACAGGTAATGGAGCAGCGTCGTCACCAGGGCAATGAGCACCAGCCACAGGCCCAGCAGCAAGAAGCGCAGAAACAGGGAAGAAAGGAGAAAACTCCCGCCGGTGATGACGGCCGCTGCAGTCAGAAGTGCCCATAACGGCCGATACGCTTGGTCGCGGCAAACGTGATAAGTACTCGCGGCTAGCAGGACGGCAAAGACCAAAAGGGTGGTGAAACCAAGGGGGAGCCAGAGGCCGGCCACCGCAGCAGCTGCCAGCAAGGTGCTCAAACCGGCGTCAGGCCAAGGGCTGTGCACCGCATCCCGGCCAAACTGCCACTGCAGGCCGCCGATCAAGATGGCCGCAACAATACCCCCGACCGGGCCAAAGAAGGGCGCGACGGCGATGGGCAGGAGAAACCCCACGGTCCATTGGGGCTTCTTCTCCGGATGGGCATTCAGCCAGACGAGACCGCCGAGGACTAAGTACAGCGCACAAAGCAGCAAGCGCGCCATCATTTCCTGGCCAGCTTTCTGAACCGGTCCCAGAAGGCCTGCTTGACGGCCGCGGCGCGGTTGCGGGCCAGGGGGACGGCGGCACCGTTCGTCAAGGTGACCGTGTCGGCACCGATCGTCCGGATGTGGTCGATGTTGACGACGGCCGCCTGGTGGGTGGTGATGAAGCGGTCGTCCAGCTGGCCGCGGATATTGGTCAGGCTTTCTTTGAACCGGTCCTGGCCCTGCTGGGTGATGACGGTGAGGTAGTGGCCATCCACGGTGACCGCCATGATGTCGTAGAGATAGACCTGGGTGGGACCGGCGGCCAGCGGCAGGACCAGGAATGCCGGCCGTTCAGTGGCCGCCGCCCGGGCCAGCACCTTGGTCAGCTTCTCCGCCGTGATCGGTTTGAGAATGTAGTCCAGGGCATTCACGTCGTACCCGTCGAAGACGTAATCGTCATAATTGGAGAGAAAGGCCAGGGGCAGTTTGGCATCCTTGGTCCGAATCTGTTTGGCCACCGCCATGCCGTCCATGCCAGGCAGCTTTATATCCAGGAGGACCAGATCCAGTGAAGGCAAATCCGGCCACGCAAACAGAAAAGCCTCGCCCGATGGAAAGAGATGGGCGGTCTGGGGCGGGTCGTGCTGGGCGAGCATCGTCACGAGCGTCTGCTGCATGGCGGGGTTGTCTTCAATAATGCCGATTTGCATGCCGCCGGGCTCCTTTCGTTTTCTTTTAGTTTAGCATTCCTACGCCGTTGGCGCCGCCCAGGCGCCGCCGCTTTTTTGTGACGATGCCTTTTCCGTTGTAAACTATGGAGGTATTAATTTTGGAACGGCATCATCAATGGAGGGAATTGAATGATCAACGGCTTTATCCCCCTGCACAAGGCGGCAGGGATGACCAGTTTTGCTTGCGTGGCGGCAGTGCGCAAACTGGCCCACCAGAAGCGGGTGGGGCACGGCGGCACGCTGGACCCGGACGTGGACGGTGTGCTGCCCATTTGTTTGGGCGTGGCGACGAAGCTTGTTGACCGGCTGCACGCGTTACCCAAGACATACACCGGGGAGATCACGTTGGGCTTTGCCACCGATACCGAGGATCTCAGCGGGACAGAAATTGCTCGGCAGCGCCTCACGACACCATTCATCGCGGACCAGTTGGACACGGCCATGGCCAGTTTCACGGGCGCGTACACCCAAACGCCGCCGCTGTATTCAGCCGTCAAGGTCAATGGCCGCCGGCTTTACGATTACGCGCGGGCCGGCGATCCGGTAGAGCGGCCCACCCGCACGGTGCAGATCTACCACTTCAAGCGGACCAGCACGGCCCGGTTTGAAGCCGCTGCGGGTGAGCAGTCGTTCACCTTCACGGCTCAGGTCTCCAAGGGGACGTATATCCGCACGCTGGCTTCTGACTTGGGGACCAAGCTCGGCGTCCCCGCCGTCATGAGCCAGCTCACGCGGCAAGTCAGCGGCGGCTTCACGCTGGCCGACAGTGTGACTTTAGACACCCTGACGGCAGCACCGGCGCTGACGCCGTATGTGCAGCCAATCCAATCCGTCTTTTCTGACCTGCCCACCGCACAGCTCACTTCCGCGGCCTGGGACCGCGTCCGCCACGGCAATTACCTGCGTCTGGACCGGCCCGCAGCCGCACCGGGCAGCGAGCTGTTCATGCGTTACGGCGGCGACGTCCAAGCCATCTACCGTTACGACGCGGCCAGTGACACTTGGCGGGCCGCCACCATGCTGCTGCACGATACTGATCAGTTCACGTTAGGGGAGAATTAATTCATGCAAGTTATTCCATTAGCCAGTCCGCATCCTGATACCAGTGCTTACCGCCAGCCGCGGGTTCTCGTCCTCGGTTTTTTTGACGGGGTCCACCGAGGCCACCAAGCCGTCATTGCTGAGGGCAGGAAGATTGCAGACGCTCACGGCTGGCCGTTGAGCGTTCTGACCTTCCGGGACCATCCGGCGGTCATTTATCGCGGCGCGGACCGGCAGTCGTTCGCGTACCTTTCTCCCTTGACCGAGAAAACAACCCTGATGGCCCGCTTCGGGGTGGACCAGCTCTTCGTCATTCAGACCGACGCCAGCTTCCGGGACGTGACCTCCCAGCAGTTCATTGACGAGTACGTCGTCGGGTTGGGGGCCCAGGTCATCGTGGCCGGGTTCGATTACACCTTCGGCAAGCGCAGCGTGGCCAACATGGACACCATCGACCGCTTCGCCCAGGGCCGCTTCCAGGCTGTGGCAGTGCCGCCGGTCGCTTACGATGGCGTCAAGGTCGGGTCCACCGAGATCCGCGAGCTGCTCCAAGCCGGCCAAGTGGATCGGGCCAACACGCTTCTGGGCTGGACTTACTGCAATACTGGGACCGTCGTCCATGGCCTGCAGCGTGGGCGGGAATTAGGCTACCCCACAGCCAACTTGGCGGTGACCCCTGGCCAAGTCGTCCCCGGCATTGGCATCTACGCCACCCGTTTCTTCGTCCGTGGTCACTGGTATCCCAGCATGACCTCCATCGGCCACAACGTCACCTTCGAGCCGCATCAGCCGCTCACCGTGGAGAGCAACCTGCTGGACTTTGACGCCGACCTCTACGGTGCCCCGGCAAAGATTAAGTGGGACCACTACCTGCGCGGCGAGATCAAGTTCGCTAACGCCCAGGGGCTCGTGGACCAGCTGGCCCAAGACGCCGCCCACACCCGTGCGTATTATGAAGAAAGGACCCAGTGACCATGGCTGCCGCCTATATCCACATCCCGTTCTGCGAGCACATCTGTTACTACTGCAACTTCAATAAGGTCTTCATCCAGGGCCAGCCGGTGGACGAATACATTACCCGGCTGCTCCAGGAAATCAAGCTCGTCCGAGCACAATACCCCGATGAACCGATCGAGACCGTCTACATCGGCGGCGGTACCCCCAGCGCGTTAACACCCGCCCAGATGGACCGGCTCCTGGCCGGGGTGAACGACCTGCTGCCGCTGCCCGCCGGCGGTGAATTCACCGTGGAGTGCAACCCCAACAACTTGTTGACGATGGACCTTCTCCACGTCTTCCGCGACCACGGCGTGAACCGCCTCAGCGTTGGTGTGCAATCGTTCGATGACGCTGTGTTGAAGAAAATCGGCCGCACTCACCGCGCCGCCGACGTATACACCGCCTTCAAGAATGCCCGCGCGGCCGGCTTTGAGAACATGTCCATGGACCTAATCTACCGCTTGCCGGGGCAGACCTACGACAACTTCGCTGACAGCCTGCGCCAAGCCGTTTCTTTGGACTTGCCGCATTATGCCACCTATTCCTTGATCCTCGAGCAGCGGACGGTGTTCTGGAACCTGATGCGGGCCGGCAAGCTGAACCTGCCCAACGACGATGTTGAAGCGGACGAATATGAACTGGCCATGGACTACTTCAGCCAGCACGGTCTCCACCAATATGAGATCAGCAACTTCGCTAAGCCGGGGTATGAATCGGTCCACAACAAGAAATATTGGCAAAACGAAGATTACTTCGGCTTCGGCGCCGGTGCCTGGGGCTACCTGGACCGGGATCGCTATCACGACTTCGGACCGATCCAGCAGTACTTAAAACCGCTGCGCTCCAACCACGTGCCGGTCTTTGCCCGCCAGCTGGTGTCGCCGGAGGAACAAATGGAAGAGCAGATGTTTCTCGGCCTGCGCATGAACGCCGGTGTCGACCGCCAGCGCTTCGCCCAGCGTTTCGGCCTGACCATCGAGAACGTCTATGGCCAGACCGTCCCCCAACTCGTCAGCCAAGGCCTCCTCACCGACGACGGCGGCCACGTCGCCCTCACCAAACGCGGCCGCTTCATCGGCAACGACGTGTTCGAAAAGTTTCTCTTGCCGGACACGACGTTGCGGGATTAGCAGAACTGGGTTCTCACGACGGTGGCGAACAGCTCAGCATATTGGAAGGCAGGTTAGTTTCTGGCTTTGGCCCGGGCGACTACGGGCCGCGCAAGCTTGACGTCCGTCGTGTTGAAGTATGATGTCCCCGTGGCACCTCCAGCGGATTTGCCCATGCGCCACAGATGTTACGATTGCGTATGAGGTAGGCGATTTGGGCCCGGAGGCTGGCGGGCGTCAGTGGCCAAATTGTTGTTAGCGGTCGGTTTCTGACCGCTTACAACAAGGCCGGACTTGAAGATTTTTGACGTACTTTGTCAAAAAGCTTCAAGCCGTGCCGGCCACTAGCTGCGCAGAACCGGCTCCGCACTTGCTTCGCTTCGCCCGCCCAGCCAGGCGGAGGGCCCAAATCGCCGGGTCTCGCGAATCATAACTCGCACCAAGAGGCGGATGCGCGAAGCGCAACGCCGTACCACGTTAGCACCCGCACCGGAAATCTGCTAAAAAACCGGCTGGAGCCATTGACTTCAACGCCCGCGGTTGGTATATTATGTAGTGTATTAGCACTCAACATCAGTAAGTGCTAAAAAGAGGTGGTAACGATGCTGACCAAACGTGAGATGTTGGTGTTAAAGGAGATCATTAGGCACTATAACGAAACCGGCCAGCCGGTGGGGTCGAAGACCATTATGGGCACGCTGCCCATGAAGGTCTCCAGCGCCACCATTCGCAACGACATGGCCACGCTGGAATCCGCGGGTCTGATTGAGAAGACCCACTCCAGTTCCGGCCGGGTGCCGTCGGATGCGGGCTACCGGTATTACCTGGACCACTTGCTGCAGCCGACGATGGTGGACAGCGATGATCTGAACATGATCCAGACCATCTTCCGCCAGAAGTTTTATCAAGGCGATGAGCTTGTTGCCCAGTCAGCCAAGATCCTTTCTGAACTGACCCATTACACAGCGATTACGCTGGGGCCGGAGGTCGGCAGTATGCGGCTGGAAGGCTTCCAGCTGATGCCCTTGGGTAATCGGCGCGTCTTGGCGCTGCTCATTACCACCTCTGGCCAGGTCGTCAATAAGACGTTCGTGATTCCCGATACGGTCACCGGCGAGCAGCTGGAGGCCGTCATGCGGGTCATCAACGACCAGCTGGTGGGCAAGCCCATTGCTCAGGTCATGGACCAGCTGGACAGTCACCTGGTGCCGCTCATCAGCCGCTACATTCACTCGCCGGACTTCTTCATGGATCTGGTGCACAGCATCCTCAGTGAAGCCAGCGCGGACCGGTTCCATATCAGCGGCAAGATGAACATCTTGGATTACGCCCACATGAACGATGTGGACCAGCTGAAGTCGCTGTATCATCTCATTGATACCGATGACTCGCTGGCGAACCTGCTGGGCTTGGACAATCACGACGACGAGGGCAGCAACGCCCACGGCGTCACTGTCCGGCTCGGCCACGAGTTCCCGAACCAATTGCTGGCCCACATGTCGCTGATTCGGGCCACGTACCACGCTGGCGAATACGGTGACGGGATCATTGCGATCCTCGGGCCGTCCAGCATGCCGTACTCGAAGGTGATCGGTCTGATGGATCTGTTCCGGGACGAACTGGCCCGGCGCATCGCAGACTATTACCGGGATCACGGATAATTTACAAAGGGGTTTTGCACAGTGGCTAAGGATGAGAAAGATACGCAGAAGGGCAGCTTCCCTTCTGAAGATCAAGTGAAAGATAAGAACACGGCAGCCCAGATTCACGCCCACGTTAAGGCCGGCCGACCAAGCGACGGTAAGAAAGCGCCGGAGACCGTCGAAGATAAGGTCTTGGACGAAACCAAGGCCGATCTCGACGAGTTATGGCAGGGTGATACGGTGGCCGCGTTACAAAAAGAAAATAAAGAGTTAAAAGACAAGGTCGCGCAGCTGGAAGATAAATACCTGCGGGCCGAAGCAGAAATGCGCAATATGGGCAACCGCCAGAAGAAAGAAATCGCCGGCATGCTCAAGTATGACGGCCAGAAGCTGGCCAAGTCGATTCTGCCCGTGGCCGATAACCTGGAGCGGGCCTTGGCCGCCGACGTCACGCCGGACGGTATCAAGCAGCTCCATAAGGGTGTCGAGATGACCCATGAGCACTTGATCCATTCGTTGGAAGAGAACCACATCACGGAGATTCCGGCGGCGGGAAAGAAATTCGATCCCACCATGCACCAGGCCGTCTCCACGGTTCCGGCGGACAAGGACCATCCGGCCGACACGGTCGTCCAAGTCCTGCAAAAGGGTTACATGCTGCAGGACCGGGTCATTCGCCCGGCGATGGTCGTTGTCGCCCAGTAAATCATTTCTGAACATTGCACATCAATTTTTAAAACGTTAAAGTGAGGTAATTTGAGTATGGCAAAAGTCATTGGTATCGACTTAGGCACCACCAACTCCGCTGTCGCTGTTTTGGAAGGCGGCAAGCCTAAAATCATCGCTAACCCGGAAGGCAACCGGACCACACCGTCCGTTGTCGCATTCAAGGATGGCGAGATTCAAGTCGGGGAAGTCGCTAAGCGGCAAGCAATCACCAACCCTGACACGGTTTCTTCGATCAAACGCCACATGGGCGATCCGAATTACACCGTGAAAGTCGGCGATAAGACTTACAAGCCCCAAGAGATCAGTGCCATGATTTTACAGTACATCAAGAATTTCGCCCAGGATTACTTAGGTGAAGAGGTCAAGGATGCTGTCATTACGGTGCCGGCGTACTTCAATGACGCCCAACGGCAGGCCACCAAGGATGCCGGCACAATTGCCGGGCTGAAAGTCGACCGGATCATCAACGAACCGACGGCTTCTGCACTGGCTTACGGTGTCGATAAGGACGAGAAGAAAGACGAAAAGATCCTGGTTTATGACCTGGGCGGCGGCACGTTCGATGTCTCCATCCTGGAGCTGGGCGACGGCGTCTTCCAAGTATTGTCAACGAACGGGGATACCCACCTGGGCGGCGATGACTTTGACCGCCGCATCATGGACTGGCTGATCAAGGACTTCAAGGCTGAAAACGGTGTGGACCTGAGCAAGGACAAGATGGCCTTGCAGCGGTTAAAGGATGCGTCCGAAAAGGCCAAGAAGGACCTGTCCGGTGTCACCAGTACGCAGATCTCGCTGCCCTTCATTTCTGCCGGGGCGAATGGTCCGCTGCACTTGGAGAAGACTCTGACGCGGGCGAAGTTCGATGAACTGACCAGCGACTTGGTTGAGAAGACTAAGGTACCCATGGACAATGCCCTGCGCGATGCCAAGCTCACTTACGACGACATCGACAAGATTATCCTGAACGGCGGTTCGACCCGGACACCGGCCGTCCAAGATGCCGTTAAGAAGTGGTCCGGCAAGGAACCCGACCACTCCATCAACCCGGATGAAGCCGTTGCCCTGGGTGCTGCCATCCAAGGCGGGGTCATCACCGGTGATGTCCACGACGTTGTCCTGCTGGATGTAACGCCGTTGTCTCTGGGCATCGAGACCATGGGCGGTGTGTTCACCAAGCTGATCGACCGCAACACTACGATTCCCACGTCCAAGTCCCAAGTGTTCTCCACTGCCGCTGATAACCAGCCGGCCGTGGACATCCACGTGCTCCAAGGCGAACGGCCGATGGCAGCGGACGACAAGACGCTGGGCCGCTTCCAGTTGGCGGACATTCCGCCGGCACCCCGCGGTGTACCGCAGATTCAAGTGACGTTCGATATTGATAAGAACGGTATCGTGAACGTTTCTGCCAAGGATCTGGGCACCGGCAAGTCCCAGAAGATCACCATCCAGAGTTCTTCGGGTCTGTCTGACGAAGAAATCAAGAAGATGATGGAAGAGGCCAAGGAGAACGAGGCCGCCGATAAGAAGCGCAAGGAAGAAGTCGACTTGAAGAACGATGTCGACCAGTTGATCTTCCAGACCGACAAGACGTTGAAGGAGCTCAAGGGCAAGGTTTCTGATGAGGAGATCAAGAAGGCCCAGGACGCTGAAGACGAATTGAAGAAAGCCCAACAAGCGAACAACTTGGAGGACATGAAGACCAAACGCGATGCTTTGAACAAGATCGTCCAAGACCTCACCGTTAAGCTGTACCAGCAGGCTCAGCAGAACCAGGCTGATTCTGGTGCTGCCCAAGGCTCTGGCGCCGCTGGCGACGAGAAGAAAGACGACAGCGACAAGAAGGACGGCAATGGCGATACCGTCGAAGGGGACTTCCACGAAGTTCACAACGACGACAAGTAACCGTCGGTAATTGAACGTTTCTTCCGCAAAAGCTTGCCTTCGGGCAGGCTTTTGTGTCTCTGGCACCTATGGTATCATGGTGACAGTTTGTATTGATTTTGAACGATTCGAGGAGGTCGCCGGATGGCGAAACGGGATTACTATGATGTATTAGGCGTAAGCCGAGACGCAAGCGAGGACGATATTAAACACGCCTATCGCGAGCTGTCTAAGAAATGGCACCCCGACGTGAACAAGGCGCCAGATGCCGAGCAAAAATTCAAGGAGATCAACGAAGCCTACGAAGTACTGGGCGACAAGCAAAAACGCGCCCAGTATGACCAGTACGGTGCCGCTGGGATGAACGGTGGCGCTGGTGCAGGCGCTGGGGCTGGCGGTTTCGGCGGGGCCGGCGGGTTTGGCGGCTTCGGCAACGCTGGTGCGGGCGCCGGCGGGTTCGGCGACTTCGGTGATATTTTCTCCCAGTTCTTCGGCGGCGCAAACACCCAGAATGCCACCGCTCCGCGCCAGGGGCAGGACCTGCAATACCGCATGGACCTGTCCTTCAAGGATGCCATCTTCGGCAAGGATACGGAAGTCACCTATGACCGCACGGCCGTCTGCCACACCTGTCACGGCAGCGGTGCCGCGCCGGGCACCAGTCCCGTGACCTGCCACAAGTGCCACGGCACCGGCTACATTGAGATTCAGCGCCAGACGCCCATTGGTATCATGCGCACCCGGGAAGTCTGCGACGTGTGCCACGGTACCGGCAAGGAGATCAAGGACAAGTGCCCGACCTGCAACGGTACAGGCCACGAACAAGAGCACCACACGTTGAAGGTCAAGGTCCCGGCCGGGGTCGATGACGGTCAGCAGATGCGTCTGGACGGCCAGGGCGATGCCGGCGAGAACGGCGGCCCTTACGGTGATTTGTACGTCGTCTTCCGGGTCCAGCCAAGCAAGGAGTTTGAACGGGACGGTTTTGACATTTATGTCACCGTGCCGATCACCTTTGCCCAAGCCGCACTGGGCGACGAGATCACCGTGGACACGGTCCATGGTCCCGTCCAGCTGAAGGTGCCTGCCGGCACGCAGTCCGGCACGAACTTCCGCCTGAAGGGGAAAGGTGTGCCCAAGTTGCAGAGCACCGGCACCGGAGACGAGCACGTGCGCGTCCAAGTGATTACCCCGAAGAACATGAACGCGCAGCAGAAGGAAGCTCTGGAGGCCTTCGCAGCCGCCGGCGGCGACAAGATCAAGCCCCAAGAGAAGAACCTGTTCGAGAAGATGCGGGATAAGCTCCGCGGCGACGAATAACGCAGCAACACTTTCTACCCTTTGCCAATTTATTTTGGCAAGGGGCTTTTTATTTTCAGAAAATCGTCGTATACTACGTTAGTATCCTAACGAATTGAGAGGCATTATATGACACCAGAAATCGGCCGATTACTTAAAATCGCCAGCAACCGGCTCTCGTGGGGCTTAGATCAGTTTGCCCGACAGCACGGGATGACCGGCACCCAGATGTCCTTCTTGGACTATCTTCACCGCCAAACTCAGGCGGGGAACACCGTCCTCCAGCGTGACATTGAGGAAGAGTTCCAAATCAAGCGTTCCACCGCCACCCAAATATTGAAGACTATGGAAGGGAAGCGGCTGATCACCCGCCAAACCGCGGCTGCCGATGCCCGCCAGAAAGAAGTCCGGCTGACCCCAGTGGCCCGGGACATTGTCGCCCAAGTACGCGGCTACACGGTCCAGTCGGACCAACGGCTGCTGGCCGGCTACACGCAGAAGGAAAGCGATTTGATTACAGACTTTCTGAAACACATTGCAGCATTGAATAAGGAGGACCATCTTGAACGAAACAAATAACCAACGTATTCCCTGGTACGTCGTGTGTGCGATCATCGCCACCGGCGTCATGTCGCTGTGCGGGACCATCGTTGAGACCGCCATGAATATTACCTTCCCGACGCTGATGAAGCAGTTCAGTATTGGGACGAGTACGGTCCAGTGGATGACCACGCTGTACATGCTGGTGGTCGCCATCATCGTGCCCATGTCCGCGTATCTTAAGCGCCGCTTCACCACCAAGGCGCTGTTCATCACCGCCAACTGCCTCTTCCTGCTCGGCGTGATTGTCGACGCCGCCGCACCGTCTTTTGCGGTCCTGCTCCTCGGCCGGGGAATCCAGGGCTTAGGCACCGGCATCGCACTGCCGCTGATGTTCAACATCATCATTGACCAGGTACCGATGTCGAAGATTGGCCTAATGATGGGTGTCGGCACACTGATTACTGCCATTGGCCCGGCCATCGGGCCGACGTTTGGCGGCTTCGTCGTGGATGTTCTGGGCTGGCGCTACATCTTTATCTTCTTGAGCCCCTTGCTGGTTGCCTCATTGATTTTGGGCATCGTCGCCATTCGCCAAAAGCAGCCCACCCAGGAAGCCTCGCTGGATTGGCTCAGCGTTGCCCTGCTGGGGATTGCCTTTATTACGATGATTTTGGGTTTTTCCAAGTTTGGCAGTCAGTCGTTCCTTAGTCTGGCGGTGGGCGGCATGCTGCTGATCGCGGTGATCAGTTTTGGCCTGCTTTTATGGCGGTCACAGCGCGTTAACCCCATCTTGAATTTCGATATCTTGCGGGACGGCGGCTTTGCGGCCATGACCTTTGCCATTCTCGCCTTCCAAATCGCCACGATCGGTTTGAGCTTCATCCTGCCCAACTACATCCAATTGGTCAATGGCAGCAGCGCTAACGCGGCCGGCCTGCTGGTCCTTCCCGGCGCGTTGCTGGGGGCAGCCATGTCGCCTTTTGCCGGTCGGATTTATGATAACTGGGGCGCCAAGCCGCCCTTGATGACCGGAATTATTTTCGCACTCGTGGGCAACGTGACCTTGATGCTCTTTGCCCACCACTTAAGCAACGTAATGATTGCGGTTCTTTACACCGTATATATGATCAGCTTAGGCATCTCGTTTGGTAACATCATGACCGAAGGATTGTCGTACCTGACATTGAAGACCAAGAGCGATGGGAATGCGATTATGACGACCGTCCAACAGATTGCCGGCGCCGTCGGCACGTCTGTCGTCGCCGCCATCGTCGCGATGGGCCAAGCCGTTCCCGGTGTGAGCCAAGCGGCTGGCACGGCCAACGGGGCCCGCAACGGCCTGCTGTTCGTTGTCATCCTTTTAGTGCTCGCTGGGGTATTATTGGTATGGGCATTGTTTTTCAGAAAGCCGGCCCACGCTGAAGAGAGCGTCCCCGCTCAAGTTGACAATTGCCACGAAAAATCGGTTCAGAAAGGATGAGTCAATTGAATATCACAGTGATTGGAGCCACCGGCATGGCTGGCAGCGCAATCGTCCAAGAAGCGGTGAAACGCGGTCATACGGTGACGGCGATGGCCCGGTCAGAAAATGACTTGGCGGCTCTCGCCAAAAAGGTAGCCGGTATCCATACCATGGCGGTCGATGCGTTTCAAGTACCCGCTGAAGACTGGCATGCAGCAGACGCGGTGGTGGACGCTTTTGCCACCGATCCGGCGCATGCCTACCTGCACATTGATTTGGCGACTCGCCTCGTGGCTGAGTTACGGGGAACGAATAAGCCGCGGGTGGTCTTCATTCTTGGGGCCGGTTCATTACAGACCGGGGCGGACCACCATCTGGTCGTGGATGACTTGCGCAAGTTGCCTGGCAGTGACCAGTTCATTGCCATCCCAGAAAGTCAGTACATCGAGCTGCAGTTTCTCCGCTCAGTGAAAAATGTCAACTGGGTGGGCATCTCTCCCAGTCGGGACTTCACGGCCGGACCCGCAACGAAAGTGCTGATGGGGACGAACACCTTGCTGCATAACGCGGCTGGTCAGTCCCATACGACTGCCGGAACCATGGCCGTGGCGGTCTTGGACGAGATTGAACAGCCTCAGCACCGCCAGACCCGGTTCACGGTGGCCGACAAATAATTATCGAGTCGTTTAAATTGCTTTGTGCCGAAAATCGTGAAATAATACTCAGCAGGTTTGGGACTGGTTCACATTAATTGTCTGCTAGACAAGATCAGGAGGCATGAAGATGAGCAATTCAAGGTTGCCACAGTTAGGCGTTGCAGGGGCAGGAGTTCTCTTGGCTCAACAATTTTTGGGCATTGTCTTGTTGGCATTCGCTACCGCTCTAGTGCTACGGCTTGTGTTTGTCCGCACAGGTAATAAATCATGATTGTTGAGGGATTGACAGTATTTTTCGAACTTGCCCTGTATATTTTCCTTACGTACATTTTGCTGAGTATGATGTTGGGTATTATGCATGCGCCAAAATTGCAGTCCGAGTTTTTGGAAAATACTGAAGAGGCCAGCGATGGCCTCTTCTATTATATTATTATCCCTACGCTGAACGAAGGCAGAATCATCCAGCACACCCTCAATAGGCTGCTTCAGAATGATTTTAACGGTATCGTGATCGTGGTGGATGATGCATCTGCCGACGATACAGTACACCGTGCATCTAGCGTGGCCGATGGCGATATGCGGATTTTAATCGTTCGGCGGCAACTTCCTCATGCCCAAATTGGCAAAGGGGACAGTTTGAATCAGGCCATGGATTGGATTCGGCATGATTCCCGGCAACATCAAAGGGATTTGAGTAAAGTTGTCGTTGGTGTGCTGGATGCCGACGGTGGGCTATCTAATAATGCATTTTTTGCACTCAACCACTTCTTCACAGATTCCGGGCACGACATCTGTCAACTTCGGGTAAAAATGGACGGTCCATTTACAAATTCACTCCAAGCTGCGCAAGATCTCGAATTTTTCACCGTGAATAATGAGGCTCAAAATATGCGGATGCACACGCACACTGTTGGTCTTTCCGGTAATGGCCAGTTTTTTCGGTTGCTACCGGTGGTTCGTGCAATTGGTTGGCATCCTTGGGGCAATGCTTTGCTGGACGATTATGAGTTGACACTGCGCTTGATGCTTCATGGGATTACAGTTCACTATATAGACTCAGCTTATGCTTCCCAACAAGCTTTGACCAGCCCATATAAACTAATGCGCCAAAGAAGCAGATGGGTACAGGGGAATTTGGACTGCATGCGGTATTTCCGCCCAGTCATACAGAATAGACATCTAAGTTATACACAGAAGGCTGGCATTCTGTTTTTTTTAGCACAACCCTGGATCAATCTTGGTGCTGATTTATCATTGTTCGGCTTATTTGGCATTAGTTTACAACACATTGTCAACATCATGTTGGCGCGTCCCGAAACGATACTCCATCCCAGATAAATTGCCAACTGTATAGAAAACGACGCAACTCCTTGAGCTGCGCCG
>NZ_KI271598.1:0-4767 GCF_000469325.1 Schleiferilactobacillus shenzhenensis LY-73
GGTTCCAGCAATAGCGGCCGTAGTCCGTCAGTTCCACCAGAACAGACTGCATCTCGGTATTGGGATAGAGACGGATCTTGTGGGTTTTGATCGGCATGGGGAACACCTCCGCTAAGCTGAACAAGAAGTGGGAACGTTTGTTTTATTACACTTCTAGCTTAACAAAAGCAAACGCATCCAGCAATCAAAAGCGTTCGGTCCCAAAATCCCCATAATCCCACCATCCCGCAGAGCGTTACCGCTCCTCTGGGGCAATTCACCTAATGTTTGACACCATTTGTCCCTGTTTGATGGCCTTTTTGTTAATCATTCACTGCTCCAATTGACTGGGTGCGGAGAAAGGGCAGCCCTTTCTTCCTCAATTCAGCAGCTTCTGAAACGTGACGTTATCTTGGTAGCGGACCTTCACGAAAATTGTCGTGAAGCGCAGAAAAACAGGGTGGGTGTAAGCCAGGGCCTGCTGGTAGGCGGTCAAGTCGGCACGGTACTTGTCTTGAACTTCGTCCCGGCTGATCAAGCCGGCATAGCCCTGCAGACCCAGGGAGCAGTGGTGGCGCTCGTTGAAGCAGTAGATGCTGGCCTTGGGCGACTCAGCAATGTTGCGGATCGTCGTGGTGTCTCGGTCCGTATAAAACAGGACGTGCTTCAGCGACCGGTCCAGAGTCAGCGGCGTGAGCGCCACAATGTTCGGGAACCCGCGCTGGTCCATGGTGGCAAACTCCATTACCGTGGCTTCTTGAAGCAGCTGCTGCGCCTGGCGGATCGTCCGCGGCGGCGCGTCATGAGCAGCGTGGGCGTTGTTCGGAATATTATCAGTCATTATGTCTTCCAATCTAGCGGATGGTGTGGCCGCGGTGACACAGTAATGAAACTGCTTTCTATGTTCTTCCATTCTACCATGTTGAACGCGTGTGCGTATACCCGAACTCACCCAGTTGCATGATTTCTGGCAAAAGATTATGCTCGTAGTGTTCGCAATCGAACGCTTGAGAAAGGGTGGCTGGGATGACGGACTTGGCGCAGCTTAAAGAGATCACCCGCATGAACCGCCAGCTGCGTCGCGCTGAGCGGTCCCTGCTGCGGCACTTTGCGGCCCAGCACGGTTTGACGCCGAACCAGCTGCTGGTACTGGATACGGTCACCGATACTCCCGGGCTTTCCCTCAGCCAGTTGGCGGATCTCGTGCAGCTGAATAAGAGCACTGTCTCCACGGTGCTGGATGGTCTGCTGCAGCGCGGGTTCGTGGCGGCCCAGCCGGATCCGGCCAATGCCTCCCGGTACCAGGTCACCATCACGGCGGCGGGACAGCAGGTCACGGAGGGTATCTATGCCGCTTACCTGCGTGCCCTCAGCAGCCAGCTCCAATTGACGGATGGTGAAATCCAGACCATCGCCGCCTTTCTGCACCGCCTGACCACCAGATTAAAGAAAGCAGGCCCAGTATGACCACCAAACCCATCACGAAACGTTCCGGCAGCATTCTCTTTTTCCTCCTCGTTATTCTCATCGGGGCTAACCTGCGGACCGTTCTTACGGCGGTGCCGCCGATTCTGACGAATATTCAGCGGTCCTTTGCCATGCCCAGCTGGTTCCTGGGCAGCTTGACGACGATCCCGCTGATCTGTTTCGCCCTGGTGTCGCCGCTGGTCAACAGCTTGACGAAGAAATTCGGCATCATGCCGGTGGTGCTCACGGCGTTGGCGGTGCTGGCTGTCAGTTCGCTGTTCCGCGTGTATTCCTTCCCCTTGCTGTTGATCGGTACGCTGCTCATCGGCTGCGCCATTGCGGTGTTAAACGTGTTGTCCCCAGTGCTGGTGGCGGCCCTCTATCCGAACAAGATCGGCACGATGGCTAGCGCGTACCTCTTGTCCTCCACGATCTTCTCGGCCATGTCCGCCGGCTTCAGCGTGCCGGTGGCGAACGTGCTCGGCTGGCCGCTGACACTGCAAGTGCTGACGGTCTTCCCGGTGGTCACGCTGATCGTCGCCATCGCCGTCCAGCTCCTGCCCGGCCGCTCGGCCATCAGCAAGCCTGCGGCGGCGCCGGCAGGCACCCCGACCAAGCCCCGCCAGCCGGTCTGGCGCCAACCGCTGGCCTGGGCACTGACTGGTTTCATGGGGTTGCAGTCCCTGCTTTTCTACACCATTCTCACCTGGCTGCCGACGATCCTCATGAGTTACGGTATCTCCCAACGTAACGCCAGCCTGATGCTGGGCCTGCTGCAGCTGGCGGCGGTGCCGATGGCTTACATATTCCCGAACCTGGCGGGCCGGCGGACCAAGCAGGCCCCGCTGATCTGG
Source organism: Schleiferilactobacillus shenzhenensis LY-73 (assembly GCF_000469325.1). Lineage (GTDB taxonomy): Bacteria > Bacillota > Bacilli > Lactobacillales > Lactobacillaceae > Schleiferilactobacillus > Schleiferilactobacillus shenzhenensis. The sequence continues at coordinate 2,301 of NZ_KI271598.1, forward strand.
GCGATCGGCGTACTTTTCTTCCTGGGCCTGGGCGGCCTGCTGCTGCCTCGCATCCCGCTGGCGCTCGCCTTGCTGGTCTGCGTGCTGCTCGGCTTCGCCACGAACGCGGCGTTCAGTATGGCCATGGCGCTTTTCTCCCTGAAGACGAAGACGCCCCAGGAGACCGCGGCGGTGTCCGGCATGGCCCAAGCCATCGGCTACTTGCTGGCGGCCGGCGGGCCGATGCTGGCCGGTTTCCTGCACAGCCTGTGGGGCAGCTGGGCGCCGGTGATGGCGGTGCTCCTGGTCGTGGCGGCGGTCCAGACCATCTGCGGCCTGCTGGTGGACCGGCAAGCCAGCGTCTTCGAGTGATTCTGCTTGACGTTTGGCCCACTACCCCGTAAGATACGGTTTATTGCGTGAGAAAGAAAGGAGCAGTGCCCCATGATCGTCTGCCAATTTGCAATGACCTGTATGACTTGTCTAACCCGGCGGCGATCCAGGGACGCGGCGGGCATTTTCGTGCGGTCACGATAATGCGCTGATGCAATCAACAGTCCCCGGTTGCTGCCTATTGTGCAGTGATCGGGGACTTTTTTGCTTTCCGGCGGCTTTCTCACCGATACCAGAAAGGAGTGGGGCAGATGCGCTGTTGGCCTTGTCAGCTCTTGCAGAACCAGCTGATCAACTACACCAAATAAAGACCATCATGGAGGAAAATACATGAAACAGACACACCGATGGGGCATCATTGCTGTCGCGGGCCTAGCCGCCCTTTTAGCAGCATGCGGCCAAGGCACCAAGCAGAGCGGAGCAGCCGGCACGCCGACGCAAACGGCAACCATCCAGACCAGTTCGGAGATTCAGAGCCTGGACCCGGCCCAGGCCACTGACGGCGACAGTCTCACCGCGATTTCCAGCAACAACGAGGGTCTGTACCGCCTGGACAAGACCAGCACGCCGATTCCAGGGATCGCCAGCAAAGTGGTGACGCCCACGGACAACGGCAAAAAGTATGTTATCCCGCTGCGCCGCAACGCCCGCTGGGCCAACGGCGACCCGGTCACCGCCCAGGACTTCGTTTATGCCTGGCGGCGGGTGGTGACGCCCAGCACCAAAGCGCCTTACGCCAATTTGCTGGACGGCATTCATAACGCTGCGGCGATCCGGGCAGGGAAGGCTGCGCCGGACACGTTGGGGGTCAAGGCATTGGACCCGTACACGCTCCAGATTGACATGGGCGTGGCGGTCCCGTATTTGCGGGTACTGTTCGCTTTCCCCACTTTCTTCCCCTTGAATCAGAAGTATGTGGAGAAAACCCCTAAGTTCGGGACGTCCGCGGCGACGATTCTGGCGAATGGCCCGTTCGTGCTGAAGGCGTGGAACGGGACCGGGCAGAGCTGGACGTTCATGAAGAACAAGACGTATTGGGATGCCAAGACGGTCCGTCTGACTCAGCTCAATTTCCAAGTGGTCAAAGAGACCGCCACGGCCAGTAATCTGTTCACGGCGGGTAAGCTGGACGATATTACCCTGACTGGCGATTACGCCCAAAAGGAGCAGACTAATCCCGCCGCCGTTGCCCGCCGGGGGTCGTCTATCCGCTACCTCCAGGTGAACACCAAGACGAAGGGGCTGGATAACGCCGCCGTGCGCAATGCCATTTCTCAAGTGATCGACCGGAAGAACCTGGCGGCTAAGGTCCTGGGCGACGGCAGCGTGCCCCCGCTGGGGATGATCCCCCAGGGGATGTACAAGGATCCGGTGACCGGCCAGGACTTCGCCAAGGAAGCCGGCAACTTGGCCCCGACGAACGTGAAGAAAGGCCAAACTCTGTGGGCCAAGGCCAAGCGTGCGCTCGGCGGCAAGCTGAGTCTGCGGCTGCTCACGGAGGACGATGACGACGCCAAGGCCATCGCCGAATATCTCCAGGGCCAGATTGAGAATCACCTGAACGGTATCAAGGTGAGCATCGTCACGATGCCGCAGAAAGCCGCCGATGCAGCGGCACAGCAGGGGAATTTCGACCTGTACATCAAGAACTGGGGCGCCGATTATCCTGATCCCACCACGTTCCTGGATTTATTCAAGAGCACGTCCAGCTTCAACTGGACGAACTGGCATGACAGTCAGTACGACAGCGCCCTGGCGGCGGCCGAGACCACCGACGCCGGCGACCCGGCGAAGCGGACCAAGGACCTGCAGGCGGCCCACAGCCGGCTGATGAGCGAGAAGCCGGTCATTCCGCTGTTCCAACGTTACGTCCTGCACCTAAATAACCCGAAGGTGAAGGGCATCGTTTACTTCCCGACCAGCTACCACTTTGACTACAAATATACCTATGTGAGCAAGTAACCACCTCATTAGCCGACTGATGACGCGTATGCGTCGGTTCAGTCGGCATTTTTGGTGTGGGGAGAAAGATTCGCGGGACCCGGCGATTTGGGCCCTCCGCCAGGGGGCCTGGAACGTGGTGGGCACGGCTTGA
>NZ_KI271598.1:4867-5071 GCF_000469325.1 Schleiferilactobacillus shenzhenensis LY-73
ACTCCGGGCCCAAATCGCCTACATCCTGCCCAATCGTAAAGTCTTTGGGGCCAAGACGCATTCGCCACAGGTGGTATCCCGAACTTCATACTTCTGGGCAACCGTCGCAACGTGCTCGGAAGAGGCTGCCAGGATTTCCTGGAGAGTGAGACATTTCCAGTCTCCGAGAATGTAGGGTGACGGAGGGCGGAGCAGATTGGGGCT
>NZ_KI271598.1:5081-44986 GCF_000469325.1 Schleiferilactobacillus shenzhenensis LY-73
TGTGAAGTTGATGTTAGCGGCTTTGCCGCTTACATAAAGGCCGAGCTTTAAGACAAAATGCGCACTTTGCATTTTGGCTTAAAGTCGTGCCCACAGCTAGCTCCGCAGGACCGGCTCCGCACTAGCTTCGCTTCGCCGCCCAAATCTGCGGAGCCCGGAGTCACCCGGGCCAGGGCCACACAGCTGCCCTGCCCATAAACGGGCTCCCCCGAGCAGGCCACCACAGTCCAAGGGCCATAACACCCAAAGCCCAAGTGCGGGGCTTTGGGTGTTATGGCCACTTAGCCTGGGTGGCCTAACCGCTCGGCGGAGCCCTCTCATGTTTTTCTTACCACCCCGTTTCCGCTATAATGTAGCCATCAAGCAGTCACGGAGGAATACATATATGGACGAGACACAACGCACGGGTCAGTCGTGGACCCAGTTCCTGATCATCGGGATCCTGTACGGTGGTTTGCTATGGTATCAGTATCAATACGTGTTAGTGAAAAAAACGACCGATACAGCCGTGATGATCTATGCCGGCGCCGCCGTTGCCTTGGCCATCATTGCTTTGGCCTGGACGCACCGGGTGCCAGCCCACCAGGGCAGCGCCACCTTTCTTGCTAGCCGCGTCTACTGGCCCCTGATTGGGGTGCTGATCGTCATCGCGGCCGCGCGTTTCGGTACTGCTTACCTGCACTTTCAGTCCAACTTCCCGGTGATGCCGGCGCAGCGCTTCCTGCGCAATATGACCGTGCTGGATCGGGCGATTTTCTCCACCGCCTTCAGCCTGGTGGTGCCTCTGGTGGAGCAGACCTTGTTCACCCGCCTGTGGTTCAATGGGATTTGGCGCAGCCGCCATTATGCCGTCCTGGCCCTGGCCATCCTGTTGGGCGGGCTGATCCAAGGGGCCCTGGTCTCGCCGGAGCTGGCTATCGGGACCGCCGTAGCGATTGCCGTGGGCTGCTTTATTTCATTTCTCGGCGGGATCACCCAGAATTATTGGGCCGCTGTGGTCGCCCAAGCCCTGAGTAATTTTCTCTTGATCTTCATTTACTAACTAGCATAGAAGAAATGGCAGTACAGAAAAACGGCCTCCGATGATTGCGGGAGGCCGTTTTTCTGTGTGCTTAGGGGGCCGTCGTCACCGTCCACGTCACGTCGGCTTGGTAAGTGCCTGGCGGCACCAGCGGCGTTTGGGGAATCAATAATGTCGTTTGGTCGTCCATGGCGGCCGCGAGGGCGTCGCGCTGGTTCTTGAGGACGGTGATGCTGCCTCCGTCGGCTGGAATAGTCTGGCGGGTACCGTTCAACGTGAGCTCCAAGATTGGTGTGACGTTCAGCGGCGCGTTGGTCGCGGTATTCGTGAACGGACTGACGGCGACGGCCAGCGACCACTGACTGCCATCTACTAACAGGCGGCCCTGATCATTGCCGTCGAAGGCCGCCCCGGTTCTGGTCTGTCCTGCTTGGTAGACCAGCATCGTCCCCGCGGCTGCGTTCAAGTCGTCGCCGGTGGGAACCCGGTTGCCGCCCCCGCCGGCCAGCATGAAGGTCAAGTTCGGTACCGCCCGCAAACGAATGGCCGCCGGGTTGACCCACAGCGTCGTGACGTTGGATACCCACTGGAAGTCATGGCCGCCGGTGGTGAAGATCACAGTCAGCTGCAGAAAGTATTCCCCGGCCGCATTACCGGGGATGTTGGTCCAGCGGAAATCCGGTTGGTTCAGCGTGGTGCCAGGTGGCGAAACGCTCTGACGGCTGGGTTTTTGCAGTGTCCACTGGTAACGGACCGTGGCGCCGGCGGGGAATGCAGCCGGGTTCAAAGCCGCCGGGCGATAGGAGAACGTACTGCCTGCTGCGGCCGTTTGCGGGGTCAAGCCGCCAATAATGACTTGCGTTTGCCGGGTGAGCCGGCTGCCATCGGGGTTGGTGACTTGGGCTTGCAGAGTCGTTTGCAAACCGGCCGGATTATATTGCAGATAGGGATCGTTGGGTTGGACATCCTTAGGAGTCAGCTGGGTGGTGGTGCCGTCGGCCGGGTTGAGCGTGCCAGCCGCCGCGGGCTGCAGGGACCAGGTGACACTGCCTGTACTATTGTCAGGCATCAGGTGAGCAGCAATTGCCGCTGATTGCCCCCAAAAGATCGTCGGCGGGGTGGCGGTCGGCGCGAGGTCGGTGGCGTTCACTGGCTTCGGCACCGTGGTCAAGGCGACGACACCACTGCGAATGACGTGGCCGTCCGTGTAAGTGACACTGAATTGTACATAGCGGGTCCCCACGCGGTTTGCCACGCCCAGATCCACCGTAAAGGACGCGGTGGGATCAACCTCAGTGATGGTCGGCGTCTGGACCGGTAAGGGTGCCCAAAGACCGGGACCAACATATTCGCGCACACTGACACTGCGCACATGTTTACTAAAGAACCAAGGCATCGGAAACCCGCTGTAAGCTGTCGTGGTGATGGGGATGAGGACGTGCTGGCCCTGAGCTGTGGACGTGTCCGCAGGGGGTGACATGAAACCGTAATTGACCCACCAAATTGTGAAGAGGCCATAAGTGGATTTTCCCGCAGAGCCGGGAGGGCTGGCTGGAAACTCTGGCCCAATCTCTGCGCCGGCCACCGGGACGGTGATGCCGAAGAGGCCGCCGCCCACTAATAGCAGGAGGAGCACGCTAAGCCAGCGCCAGTGTTTAACTGTGTTTGACCGCATAACGCCCACGCTTCTTTCGGGTCTGAATCATCACGGCGAGGACGGTGGCACCGCCGCCGAAGCCCACGGCGGCCAGAATCAGCCACCATACGACCCTATTTTGCGGTGCACCGGGATGAACGATCACCGCTTGGTGGGCAGCGGCTGCAGTGACGGTGAAGCCGCGCACGAGCCGGAACGTTTTACCCAGTGCCGTCCCCGTTACCGTGAGCTGGTAATGCCCCGGGGTGAGCTGCTGGCCGGCGGGAATCGTCAAGGTGAATTGACTCGTCGGCGCCATCGCCCCCTTGGTGAGCCGTTTTTTGAAGAGGACACTCGGATTACCGGTGCGCGATACTTGAGCAGTCAATGCCAGATCCCTGAAGCTTTGGGGCGCTTCATTTCTAATCACCGCCTTCACGGCTGACTGATTGCCGGTGATGGTTGGCACCACGCTGCCCAAGGCCAGCTGCGGGGCGGCTGACTGCCCAGGCGCGGTACTGAGAACGATGCCTACGGCCCGGGCGAAGTGGTTGGCGAGGGTGAACTGGCCCTTGACGGTCGGCGTCTTAGTCATGTCCAAAGCGTAGAGACTGCCCAGAATTTCACCAGGGAAGCCTTGGGCGGGAATCGCGTAAGTGAAGGTGACGATGCGGGCGGTGCCTGCCGGCAGGGTAATGGTGACGGGGGGAGAAAAGAACTGGTTCAATGTGTACCGCGCACTGGGGTCCTGGGGCTGCCGGCTCGGCGTGTAATCGATGTCCGGGACATTGGTCGTGGTCGCCGGTACCGGGGTCAGGCGAATCGTCCGGGCCTCGGCCTGACTGAGATTGGCCACCTGGACCTGCAGCTGGTACGTCTGGCCGGGTGTCACCCGCAGCACAAAGTAGCCCGGCCGGCCGCCGGTCTGGTTGGCCGGGTACACCGGCGTGACCACGAACGCAGCCCCGCCGGAGGTTGTCGCAGCCTGCGCGCCGGGGGCTGCCCAAACGCAGACGGCCAGCCAGACGATACTCAGGAGAAACAGACGTCTTTTATTCACCTTTCTCACCTCTCCACGCTAAACAGCGGCGTCCTCAGCAGGCGATGAAGCCGCTGGGGGCGCCAAGTCTGGACTACTGGCCAGTGACCAGCGTCCAGGTAATGCTGGATTGATAGACGGTGTTGGCCGGAATATTCGCGGCCTGACCAGGGAAGGTCAGCTTGGCAGCGGCGGCCTGGTTGAATTGCCAGCTGGTGCGGCCGATACCGTTGCCGGCGGCAGCGGTCGCTAACGTGGTACCGCCGGCGGTAACCGTCTGACCGATGGCCAAGGCGGTCGCGTCACCCACCTGAGTGGTGGCGGCGGCCGTCAGGGGCATCGTCACGTCAGTCAGGTCCGGCGCATCCGGAGCGGCGAAACTGGCCGCCAGTTTGGCAGTAAGCTGCCAGCCGGTGCCGGTTCCGCGGAGGTCGTCGACGATCAGCTGACCGGTGGTATTGCCGTCAAAGGCATGCTGGTTTTTCGACTGGACGGTATCGGTACCCGCGGTCACGGTGTTATCTTTCAGCGCCTGGCTGCCGCCGAGCATGAGCGTTCGTACCGGCACAGGACCAAAGTTCAGGTCGGGTACAGCGACCAGGGCAAGGCTGCCAGAGAGGACCGAGAACTCGGCGGTGGACTTGCCGGCAGCCCCGTCCGGACCGGCCACGGCAAAGTACTTCGTCGGCTTGGTCACCGCGGTCGTAAAGCTCAAGTTATACCCGCTGTCGCCCGGGCCCGGACCACCTTCGGCCGCTGCCGCTTGGACGCGGGCCGCAGGTACCAGCAGAAGCAAGGCCGCGCCGCTGAGGCACAGTGCGCGGCGGGCCTGACGATAATTGATCATGAGAATCATGGACACTTCCTTTCGTCTGTTCACCGTCAGTATAGCCGGGTTTGTGAAAGAAAAGCCCCTGGCGGCTTGATCGTCAAGTGGGAAAAATACGCATTAGAAAGGGCGTCTGACCGTCTGCTGGGTCAGGCTATTGCCAAACTCTGTTCGAAATTACACAAAGATTGACGGGCGACCCGGCCAATGCACCGCCCAGCTGTGAAAAGCCTGTTCATGGTCGAATCAACGCCAAACAAAAACGCCTGTCAAAAAGGCAGGCGTTAACAGACAATGGGTGAAGGCCGCTCAGACCACCGCGTGGGTGGGCCGTAAATCTTGGTAATCGTACAAGGTGGTCGGCAGGGCGCGGAGCAACGGCGAGGGCCGGTCAATGCCGATCAGTACCAGGCTGTGCATCGCCCGGGAACAGATGGTATAGAGCACATCGGCGCTGCCGGCGGTGCCAAAGTTGTACGCGGAGATGTCGTAGGCAATGACCGCATCGAACTCTAACCCCTTGGCCAGGTAAATCGGCAGAATGAGGATTCCCGGTGCCAACGACCGGTCGTGTTCGCTCATCAGCTTGACCGGCACTTCGCTGGCGAGCCGGGAGTACAGTGCGGTGGCTTCCTGGGCAGTTTTTGTCAGGATGGCCACCGTTTTGTTAGTCTGCAGCAGCGCCGTCGCTTCCCGGGAGACAGCGGCAATGGCTTCTGTATGGGGACAGACGATGTACGTCGGTTTCTCCCCGGAGCGGGCGAAAGCAGTGATGTCGCCGCCATCGGGGAGCAGGGCCTTGGCCAGATTGGTGATCTCCTGTGTCGAACGGTAGCTCTTGTTCAGCGTGTGGCTGCTGATGCGGCCCCCGCGGAACAGCGCCCGGACGGCGGCCAGGCGGTCCTCTTTCTCATAGTGGGCACTGAAGACGTCTTGGTCCCGATCGCCCAGCAGAGTGAAGTGGGCCTTGGGGAAGGCGTGGCGCAGGTACGTGATCTGGGCCAGCGAATAGTCCTGCATCTCGTCGATGAACAGGTAGCGGATGCTGTGGTTCTGGCCGCCGCCGGTGAGCAGGTCGCGCAGGTACAGCAGCGGCGCGGCGTCGCTCAGGGGAATCGTGTGCCGTTCCACGTGCTGGGTGAAGGCGGCGATCATCTCGGCCCAGCCGGCGGTGCTGATGCCGGCGGGCCGGGCGGTGGTGAGAAAAGCGGCGTACTGCTGGTAAAAATCAATGAAGTAATTGTTGTAGATGGCGTTGTAGACCGGTTCGTAGCGGCGGAAGACCAGCTTGCGGGCGAGGTAGTGCAGCTCGGCGTCCGGGTCGGTGAATTCCTTGTCCCGGGTCCAGCGCTCCAAAGTCGCATCGTCCAGCAGGGAGACCTCGTCTTCGATGTCTTCTTCCAGGGCCAGCCGCCGGAGGCGTTTCTTCAAGCGGGTGATCAAGATGTTCTTGGTCCGCAGGAACTTGTCCGCCAGCCGCATCTGGGCTGGCAGCTTGGCGAAGATGCGCTGGATCTCGTCCCGGCTGAAGAAGGTCTCGCCGTTGAAGTCGATGGGGGTGAAGGCCAGCATCTGGGGCGGGGTGGTCTGGAGATACGCCCGCACCTGATCCATGAAGGCGGCACTCTCCTTGTAGCGGCGCATCTGCTGGGTGGCCGCCGGCAGATTGGCCATGTCGGCCTCGAAGCGTTCGAACAAGGACTCCACGTGCAGCCCCTCGAAGCGCTGACCCAGGAATTCTGCCAGGGTGACCTGGCGCATGTTCTTCTCGCCCAGGCTGGGCAGGACTTTAGAAATATAACTGGAAAACAGCCGGTTCGGCGAGAATAGGATCATCTGGTCTGAATCCAGCTGGTTGCGGGCGTGGTACAGCAGGTACGCTACCCTCTGAAGGATGGCGCTGGTTTTGCCGGAACCGGCGACGCCTTGGACCAGGAGCAGATCGGCATCGGTGTTGCGGATGATGTCGTTTTGGGCTTTCTGAATGGTCGAGACGATGTTGCGCATATACTCATCGGTCTGCTGCCCAAGGACGTGCTGCAAGACCGAATCGCCCACCGTCTCGTTGGTGTCGAACATGTTGTCGATGTGTCCGTCTGTAATCTGAAATTGACGTTTGCGGGTCAGGTCCACCTGCTGGCGGCCCATGGGCGCGTCGTAGGTGGCCGGCCCCAGTGTGCCGTTATAATAGAGGGCACTGATCGGCGCCCGCCAATCGTAGACGAGGAAGTGGTCATCCCCGTCCATCAGCGTGGCCGTGCCGATGTAGAGCGTGTCGCGGCCGTCGGCTTCCTGGATATCGATCCGCCCGAAATACGGCGACCCCGCCAGCAGCCTCAGCCGCTTCTCCGTGTCTTGGAGGATCCGCTCGCTCTCCATCTGGCCGGCGATCATGTTTTTCTGCTGCTGGACGGCGGCGTTGGTTTCCATCCGGTCGTCGACTTCGAAGGTGTTGACCTTGGTGTTTTCGCCGTAGTTTTCGTCCAGCCGCCGCGTTTCGGCCTTGGCTTGGGCTAATTCGTTTTGGGCGGCAGCCAGTTGCGCGGTGATGATTTGCGATACCCGGTCCACCCGGGCTTGTTCATATTGGCGTTCTTTCGCTTGCATTAATTCCCACCTTTTCTTGAGTACATTGTGGGTGACGGTCAGAAATGGTTTGGAGAATAGTGTAGCCGGTTGAGCCGGCTTGTGCAAGTGAAAGACACGGCGGCCCGCCTTCTGGCGAACCGGCGAAGTCCCTGGTTAAAAATGAAACAGGTGATGGAAGAGCCGATTGATCAGGTAGCCGATCCCAAAGAGAACGGTCAGGGCCGCAAGGAAAGCCAAGCGCCACGTCAGCGAATAGGTGATGTAATTCTGGAAGCTGGTGTGGTCGTAAGGCCAAAAGATCAAGCCGGCCCCCAGCAAGTACACGACCAGCCAGGCATACCACGGGGTCCGCGACGCGGGGGCTTCAGGGTGCTGCCGGCGCTGCCGGAAGTAGACCACAAAGATGATGACGAGGAAAATGCCATTAACGATAATAAGCGGTAAACTGTGATTCATTTGAATGCCTCCTGACGGCGGTCCAAAACAATGGGTTGTCTATATAATGGAAAGCAGCGTATCGCCGTCTCAGCCTGGCTCAGGCAACAGGGGCAGTGCAACGCTATTGTTTCACCATATCGGTTGGGAAAGGGCGAGTCTATCACATTAATGTAAAAATGAGTCCCAAGAATAAAACCCCCGCAACGCGACGCGTGCGGGGGACGGATACTAACTTACTGACGACGGAAACGGAAACCGTGACGATAGAGAAAAATTGATCCTTGCCAGGCTGCAAAAGATAGAAACAGACTTGCGAGACCAATTACAGTTGTTGCCGTACTGGCCGCCAAACCGATGCGTGCCAGCCACACGATTACTGCATAGAACGGCGTGAGCATCGCGACAATAAGCAGTTGCGCAGGATACTTGGACATCACTGGATGGGCTTCTTCAAGGTTTGATTTATTGGTTTTGGCAATCATGTTAGCACTCTCTTTCCGGAATTATGACACGTGTTAAAACCTGATTCCATCCGAGCATTATCCGCATCGACTGCCACCCGCTATCATTATACAACCGACGCGGCACGGACAATACAGTGATGCCCTGGTGATTAGCAGTCAATGCGGGCGTGTTTGTGTATTGTTAATTGGCGCACGGGTAACAGCTTTCATTGACCAATGCAGCGGACCAAACCTTGACAACGTTCTCCCTATTCCCCAAACTGAATCATGAGACTATTTTCGCCCTAGCGCGGAAGATGAAGGAGAACGTATTATGGCAAAGCACATCTTATTGACCGGCGACCGGCCCACCGGCAAATTACACATTGGCCACTACTTAGGTTCGTTGAAGAACCGGGTCGCCATGCAGAATTCGGGGAATTACGAGTCATTCGTGATGATTGCCGACATGCAGGCCCTGACGGACAACGCCAATGATCCAGAGAAGATCCACGACTCGCTGCTGCAAGTCGCCCTGGACTATCTGGCCGTCGGCTTGGACCCGGAGAAGACGACGATTTTCGTTCAGTCCCAAGTCCCGGCCCTTTCTGAACTGACCATGTACTACCTAGACTTAGTGAACCTGGGCCGGTTGGAGAGAAATCCCACGGTGAAGACGGAGATCAAGCAGAAGAACTTCGGCGACAGCGTGCCGGCCGGGTTCTTGATCTACCCCGTCAGCCAAGCCGCCGATATCACTGCCTTCAAGGCCGACAGTGTGCCCGTGGGCGATGACCAGGAGCCGATGCTGGAGCAGGCGCGGGAGATCGTGCGCACCTTCAACCATACGTACCACAAGGATGTCCTGGTCGAGCCCCAGGGCGTCTTCCCGCCGAAGGGTCAAGGCCGCCTGCCCGGGATCGACGGCAACGCCAAGATGAGCAAGTCCTTGGGCAACGCCATCTACTTGTCCGATGACGCCGACACGATGAAGAAGAAAGTGATGCAGATGTACACCGATCCGGGCCATATCCATGTAGAAGATCCGGGCAAGGTGGAAGGCAACACGGTCTTCACGTATCTGGATGCTTTCGCCACCGACCAGGCCAAAGTCGCCGAACTCAAGGCGCAGTATCAGCAGGGCGGTCTGGGCGACGTCAAGCTGAAACGCTACTTGAACGATGTCCTGGAAGCCGAATTCGGCCCCATCCGCGACCGCCGCGCGCAATACGCCAAGGACCCGGCGGCTGTGCTGGCGATGTTGAAGAAAGGCTCCGCCCACGCTCGGGAAGTGGCGGAGCAGACTTTGCAGGAAGTCCGGGACGCCATCGGCCTGAACTACTTTACCCACTATTAAAGAACGGAAGCGGCAAACTTGGCCCATTTAGTGTTACAAACCGATTTTGGTCAGATGGACGGTTCCGTCAGTGCCATGTACGGGATCGCCTATTCCGTGGCGCCGCGCTTGGCGGTCCACGACCTGACCCATAATATTCCGCCGTATGATATTTTTGCGGCCTCTTACCGGCTCTACCAAACGGTGCGCTTCTGGCCTGAGGGAACGGTCTTTGTTTCCGTGGTGGACCCCGGCGTCAGCAATGACCAGCAGCCGATCGCCGTCCAGACCATGGACAACAAGTTCATCGTCACGCCGGACAACGGCACGATCACCCATCTGGCCCATTATCAAGGCTTGCGGGCCGTCCGTCAGATCCAGACGCCGACCAGCAAAGCCCTGGCTGCTTTCAACGAGGAACATACCTTCCGCGGCCGGGATCTGTACACCTACATTGGTGCGGCCCTGGCCAGCGGTCAGCTGCCCTTCGCGGACTTGGGCCCGCTGACGACACCGGATGAACTGGTGCAGCTGGCCTTGGCGCCGGTGACCACCGGCCAGAACGAAGTGACGGGAGCAGTGGACATCACCGACCCCCGCTTCGGATCTGTCTGGACCAATATTCCGGTAACGGCCTTCAACACGCTTGGCGTCAAGACCGGCGACACGGTCAAGGTGTCGATTGCGTACCACGATCAGCTGCGCTACCAGAATACGATGCGCTACACTCGTTCTTTCGCTTCTGTGGTCGTGGGCGAGCCGCTGGTCTACGTCAACTCCCTGCTCAACCTGGGGGTAGCCATCAACCAGGCGTCCTTTGCGGACCTCTACCATATCGAAGCCGGTATCGACTGGGTGGTCACCATGAACCCCGCGGCGCCGCAACGGTTCCCGGGTGCCTAACATCCAACTTGCGACCGACGCCCCCGCAGGGCAACATGATACAATGGTCTTAACGAATGAACAGAAGGAGCGGACAGTATGCAAAATGGGAACAATGGCAACCAACCCCGCCGCAGTTACCTGCCGTGGCTGATCGTCTTAGCGGTCGTCGTCGTGCTGGGCATCTTCGGCGTTTCTACCTATAACGGCTTAGCCCAGCAGAGTCAATCCGTGGACAGTCAATGGGCCAACGTGGAGACCGTGATGCAGCGGCGGGCCGACTTGATTCCCAACTTGGTAAACTCCGTGAAGGGCTCAATGACCCAGGAACAAAAGGTGTTCGGGGACATCGCGGACGCCCGCAGCAACTATTCCAAAGCTAATTCGGCATCGGATAAGATGAAGGCCAACGCCCAAATCGACCAAAGCGTGGGGACATTGATTTCTGCCATCCACGAGAATTACCCGAAGCTGGAGTCCAACGAGAACGTCAAAACGTTGATGACAGAACTGGAAGGCACTGAAAACCGCATTGCGGTGGAACGCCGGCGGTACAACACGGCCGTGCAGTCTTACAACACCGGCGTGGTCACCTTCCCGAAGAACATCTTCGCGAACATGATGGGGATGGGCAAGAAGCCGTACTTCAAGGCCGATGCCAACGCGCAGAAAGTACCTAAGGTGGATCTGAATGATTCCAGCAGCAGTAAATAATTTGCGGCAACGCCAAGGGCGGTGGGGGAGTGTCCTCGCCGCCTTTGCGGTACTCTGGGGGCTGTTACTCGTTGGTAGCCGGCCCGTGCAGGCGGCTAGTCTGCCCGTGGTCTTGCCAGCGAACGGCGTCGCCGATACCGCCGGGTTAGTCGACCCCGCAGTGCGGCAGTATGTTGCCAAGACAAACACGGTGCTGGGCCAGCGGGAGAAGAAACTGCAAGTGCTCGTGGTCACCGTGCCCCGCGACAAGTCCCTGGTCGCCACGGAGAAGTTTGTGCGCGCCCATTACCTGCCGGACGGGACGTATCGGGCGGCCCTTTTGTATGCGCCGAACAGCGGCCAGCCGGCGGCGAAAATCATTACCAGCCACGCCTTGACCCCGACGTTGACCAAGGCGATGACGGACCGCATCTTGAGTGATGCCGCCAAGAATCTCCGCAGTCCGCGCGCGGCTGCGGTCAATACCGGGTTCCGCCAGACAGTGCGGGCGCTCACGGCGGTGCTGAACGCGCTGTACCATTACCCCCAACCCGCCGGCTCCTTGACGACCCAGCAGATCCAGGATTATGTTTACGGCCGCCGCAGCACCACGTTCTCCCCCCGGGGCATCTTGCTGTTTGGACTCGTCCTCGTCATCTTGTTCTTCTTGCCCGGCCGCCGCCGGGACGCCGGTGGCCGTTTGCGGCCCTGGTGGCAGGGCAGCGGGCTGGTGGACGAGCATCCAGAAGATGATGATGACGAGGATGAACAGGACGGCGCAGATAAGAAATGAGAGGGCAGCCGCAGTACCACCGATAAAGCCCTCACCATGCTATACCACACGATGCGGCAGCAGCTCTTCTGGGATGGCAACAAACGAACAGCCACGCTGGCCGCGAACAAATTGCTGATCGACCACGGGGCAGGGCTGTTCAATGTACCGCTGAATCTTTGGCCTCAGTGGAACGAGCTGATCAGCGCCTATTATCAGAGCGGCGACATGCTGGCCATCAAGCAGTGGACATACGACCATGGGATTCAGGGTGTGACGCTTTAAGTGCTAAAATTCTTGTCCGTTGTCTGTATAATGAAACCAGACAGGAGGCGTCAGCAATGGCTGATTTACGGGAGCTACTGAAAAAAATTACACGGTTAAAAGCAGAAATGGATCACTATCGACCACTGACGCCGACCCAGGTAAAAATGTTGGAAAAAAACATCCGGATTGAGCATGTTTGGACGTCCAATGCTATCGAGGGCAGTCATTTAGACCGCTACGAAACCGCGTCAATTCTAGACGCTGGTGTGACAGTTAATGGGGCCTCTGTGAAAGACACATTGGCAGCAATTGACCTGAACGATGCTTATGAATACATGATGGACCTGGTGGCGCATAAACAACCACTGAGTCAACAAATGATTCGGGACTTGAACCGCATCGCGACGTTGCAAACAGCGAATCCAAAGTCTGAAGCGGGTCTTTACCGAGTGATTGACGTTTGGCCTAACGGTTTGCAAGACCATCCTTACGTTTCCCCGTTTGAGATCCGCCAAGAAATGGCCAAGTTGATTCGTTGGTCTCGCCATGCCCAAGCAACTGAACATCCGGTTCAATATGCTGCTGATCTGCATCAACGTTTCGTGACGATTCATCCCTTCGTTGACGGTAACGGCCGTACGGCTCGTCTCTTAATGAATTTTGCCCTGACGCAAGCTGGGTATCCAGTGATTAACGTGATGCCGGATGAGGCATCACGGAATACCTACATGGTTGCTTTAGAAGATGCACGCAATGGCCACCGGGCGTCGTTCGAACGCCTCATCGCCAATTACGTTCAAACTGAACTTGTTCGGCGGAATAAGATGCTGGCCCTGAACGAACGAAACCAGTCGGATGCAGTGAATGAAACATCGCCGTTATTGCAACGTTATTTGGAAAAACACGGAGAGGACCAGTGACCGCTCTAGTTCGTCAACCCACGGTGGTGCGCATAGAGTTTCCTTGTGAGCACGAGTATGCCGAAGCCCAGGGCCCCGCCCAGCGTATTCAGCAGCAAGTCGCCGGTATCAAACGCGCGGTTGCCTAAATAAAAGTAATTCATGACGAGCTGCAAAGACTCAATCCCGAGCGCGGTCAGAAATGCTGTCGCAATGGCCGGTGCCAGCCGCCGCAATTTAGGGAAGAGCAAGCCCCCAATGAAGGTCAGCGGCGCCAGCAGGAGTAAATTACCGACGATTTGTGTCGGCAGATAGTGCAGCCAGTCAGTGGGGTTCAGCGTTATCATTGCGGATTGCCGGCCAAACCCATAACGGTGAATCGGATTATCAGGCGAATACAAAAAAACTGGGAACAACGTGAGGGCAGCAACCGCAAAAAGATACCCATAGAACAGCCAAATCAGAAGTATCCTGAGGGCTGATGTTCGCTGACGAAGTAAATGCACAGTATGCCCAATCGCCAACAGTAAGAACAGCGGCGCAATGACTGCAGCATCAATTAATACGTTAGGTGAAAACTGCTGATACCCGTGGCTCGTCGGCAAATTGATCATTGTCTCCTCGTCCTTTCCTGAACGAGTTGAGTATACCTTGCTGATATGCCAAATACTAAAGAAAAGGCTGGACCAAAGTTCACTCTCCGAATACCGTCAAAGACGGATCGGTCGGTGAATTCTAGTTCAGCCTTTTTGAAGACCGTTCTTTTCTACTAAAAATGAGCTACTGCAACTCTTGCCCCGGAAATTTCGAGTGAAAACATCGTAGGTGGTTGCATCACAATGAACGGGTATTTTCGGCAGGGCTCCGTGAGATGACCTGTCGCCACGACAATAGGGTGACGGAGGGCGGAGCAGGCGGGGGCTCAGTGGTGAAATTTCTGTTAGCGGGCGTTCTTTGCCCGCTTACAGAAAGGCCGAGCTTTAAGACAAAATGCGCACTTTGCATTTTGTCTTAAAGTCGGCCCACCACGTTCCAGCCCCGCCTGCGGAGCCCGGAGTCACCGGGCCGCAGCTGCGCGACAGCGAACGCGCCTTTTTCAACCCAAGTTAAGGCAAATCATTCCCCGCAGCGAAGTAAATGTCATACCACTCCTGCCGCGTCAGCTTGATCCGGTCGATGTCGGCGACCTCGGCCAGCCGTTCTGGATTCATGGTCCCGGCGATGACCTGCATGTTCGCCGGAATCCGCAGAATCCAGGCGGCCGCCAAAGCGTTGACGTTGCTGCCGTACTTGGCGGCCAGCTCATGCAGCTTGTCATTCAGCTTCGGGAACTTCGGGTTGTCGATGAAGACCCCTTCGAAGAAGCCGTACTGATACGGCGACCACGCCTGGATCGTCATGTCGTGCAGCCGGCTGTATTCCAGAATGCCGCCGTCATGGTCGATACTGCGGGGGTCAGCCATGTTGGTGTGCATCCCGAAGTCGATCATGCCGGTGTGCATGATGCTCAGCTGCAGCTGGTTGGCGATCAGGTGCATGGGCACCGCCTGCTGGACCAGTGCCACCTGCATCGGGTTGAAGTTCGACACGCCGAACTGGCGCACCTTGCCCTGGTTCTGCAGCTGCAAGAAGGCCTCGGCAATCTCGTCGGGCTCCATCAAGGGATCCGGCCGGTGAAGCAGCAGCGAATCAACGTAATCCAAGCCCATCCGTTCCAAGGAGCCGTTCACGGCCGCCACGATATGGTCTTTAGAAAAGTCATAGCGTTTGTCGGCAATCCCGACCTTGGTTTGGATGACCAGCTGGTCCCGGGGGACAGCGGCGATTTTCAGGGCGGCGCCGAACTTTTCTTCGGCCTGCCCTTGACTGTAAACATCTGCGTTATCGAAGAAATTGATACCATGGTCAATGGCGGTGGCGACCAGTTGGGCGGCGTCAGCGTCGCTCTTCTTGGCGACCCGCATCAAGCCCAGCCCGACGGCGGACGCCCGCAAGCCGCTGTGACCAATATTCACGTATTGCACATTATTCACTCCTAGGGTCTGCGGCAGGAAACCGCAGTGAATTCGGTTACTTACTCACCCTAGCACATTTCTGCTAATGAAGGTAGACCAAACAAGCGGCCGCGTTGTCGCGGCCGCAGGGGTCATTCATTCTTGCCGCTGATCGACTTGATGGCATCGGCGGGAATCGTCAGGTTCGGCGGCAGGGTGTCACTGATGGCGACAATCGTGCCGATCAGTTGGTGGTCATTGGCCCCCACCGGCACGGTGACCTGGTCGTTGATGGCCAGATCCGGGATGTCGGTCTTGTAGGTGTAAGCCTTGCCCCCGTCGCTGAAGGCGACCTGGACGTAATACTCAGGGAAAGGGCCGAACTGGTGCCATTCCCGGTCATCTTCATGGTGAGCGAGGGTGATGGCCCGGTCCACGAGCCGTTCCAGGTCGCGCCAGAAGGCGAGCATCTCAGTATCGTCTGCATCGGTCTGGACGATGATTTGGTCATCGTCTTGGTAGGTTAACACGATGCCGAAAGCCGCCGCCGGGTAATCGGTGGTGTCCAGTTTGGTGGTCGTCAATTGCCCTAAGCCCTGCACCGCATCGCTGACGGCAGGCACCAGGGCGTCCACCAGGTGGGCATCGGTGTACGTGGTCGTGTGGCTGGGCCGGCTGTCGGGGAATGCGGTGCGCAGCTGCAGCGTGTGCCGGGCCGGGTCGATGAGAATGGTTTGCTGGTAAATCTTGCTGTGCTGAATCTGTTCGGTGTCGCCGTGGAAGTGGGGCAGGTTCAGGTCGGCGAAGCGCACGAAGTCGAATTGCCAGCGTTGGGGCGGCAAGATATGGCCGTTCGGGGCCAGGGCCGCCTGCTGGAGCAGATCGGTCAAGTCGTCCCAGCCAGCCGGGAAGACGTTGTCACCGCTCATCTGGCGGGTGCGGCCGTCCGCCCAGGCCACCGCCAGGGTCCACTGGGTGCCGTCCATGATCATGCCGGTCGGGTCTTGGGGATAGTCGTCTTGCCACTGGTCAATGGCAATCGTTGCCAGCCGCTGCTGCCACGCTTGGGCATCGGCGCCCCGGAGGGTTTGGGCGACTGTCTTTTCGGCATGGCTCGTGCCGTTGGTCAGCCGGGCCGTCACCGTATCCGCGGTGATTTCGGCACTCAGCGTTTCCGCGGGACCGAAGAAGCCCGTCATTTTGAGGATAATCGAAGTGATCATCATTGCCACCTCCTACAAGTCTTATTTTAACATGATAGCGTTTGAACAAGGTACAATTGAGCCGTATGACGCGAATTGGGAGGAGCGATTCCATTGTTTGGGAAGAAAAAACAATATCCGGTGCCCAACGCTTATGGCTTGACGCCGGCAGAGCAAGTGAAACTAACGTCTGGTGTCGATTTCTGGGGGACGGAAGCTTTTCCCCAAGCGGGCATTCCCCGCTTCCGAATGAGTGACGGGCCCCACGGACTGCGGTTCCAGGCCGGCGCGGGGGACCACTTAGGCATCAACGACAGCACCCCGAGCACGGCGTTTCCCACCGGCAGTGCCTTGGCCTGCACCTGGGACCCCGCCCTCGTGGCCCAGATGGGAACGGCGATTGGTCGGGAAGCACGGTCGCTGCACGTGGACATGGTCCTCGGACCGGGTGTGAACATTAAGCGCAACCCGTTGTGCGGGCGCAACTTTGAGTACTTCAGTGAAGACCCGTTCCTTGCCGGGCAGCTGGCGGCCGGGTGGATCAAAGGGGCGCAAAGTGCCGGTGTCGGTGCCTGCTTGAAGCATTACGCGGTGAATAACCAAGAGAATGACCGCCTCCGCTCGGATTCCCTCGTGGACCCAATCGCGCTGCATGCCCTCTATCTGGAGGCTTTCCGTATCGCTGTCACGGAAGCACAGCCGGAGGGTGTGATGTGTTCTTATAACTTGATCAACGGTACCTATGCCAGCGATGACGCCTATCTGCTCAGCACTGTCTTGCGCAAGCAGTGGGGCTTCCGCGGCACGGTGATCACCGATTGGGGCGCACTGAACGATAAGACGGCCGCTCTGAACGCCGGTACCGATTTAGAAATGCCCGGCAACAGGCACTTGTTCGACAAGCAAGCCCTCCGGGACCTGGCCAGCGGCCGCCTGCAGCCCGCGGCCTTGACCCGGGCGGTGGCGAAGATTGCCCAGCTGGCCCAGAAGCCTCGGCCCGCCTTCACCGGGGACCGGGACCAGTTGTTGCGGGATAATGCGCAGTTGGCAGAAAAGATTGAAGAACAAGCGGCCGTTCTCCTGAAGAATGACGACCACATCCTGCCTTTAACCGCGACTGATAAGATTGCAGTCATTGGTCAGATGGCCGCCGCCACCCGTTTCCAAGGGGCCGGTTCGTCCCACATTAACGCGGCGGAGACCGTCTCCATTACCCAAGGGTTGAACGCTGCCGGGATCACCTACACTTACGCGGACGGCCGCGACCAGAAGAAGGCCGTCGCGGCGGCACAAGCGGCGGACAAGGTCGTTTTCGTTGCGGGCTTGCCGGAGACCGCCGAGTCGGAGGGCTTTGACCGGGAGACGATGGCGCTGCCGACGGACCAGAATGCTTTGATTTCTGCCATTGCCGCCGTGAATCCCCATATCGTTGTGCTGCTCGTGGCGGGCGCTCCGGTGACGCTGCCCTGGTTCGACCAGGTCCAAGGGCTGCTTAATCTCTACTTAGGCGGCGAACACGTCGGCACCGCCGCCGCCCGGCTGCTCTACGGCGCGGTGACACCCAGCGGCAAGCTGGCCGAGACCTATCCGCTGCACTACGCCGACGTACCCAGCAGTGCCCTCTACGACCGCAATACCCTGTCGGTGGCCTATGCGGAGAGCCTCTACGTCGGCTACCGCTATTATGAGAAAGCCCAGGTGCCGGTCCGCTTCCCCTTCGGCTACGGCCTCAGCTATACGACCTTTGCTGTGAGCGACAGCCACCTGAGTCAAGCGACCGTCAAGCCCGGCGAAACGATCCAAGTGACGGTCACCGTCCGCAACACTGGCGCTCGCACCGGCGCCGAAGTGGTTCAAGTGTACGTTGGGAATGATCCGGACGCGGCGTTAACGCCGCTCAAGACGCTGCAGGGATTTGCTAAGGTGACCCTCGCACCCGGTGCCGCTCAGACGGTCACGATCGACTTGCCGGCACAAGCCTTCAGCGAGTGGGACGACCAAGCCCAGCAGTTTGTGTTGCCGCAGGGGCAAAGGACCGTCATCGTGGCCACCAGCAGTGCGGCCGCCGAAGTTGCCGCAACCCTGCCGGTGACCCTGCAAGGGACCAGCCGGACGCGGCGAGCCGCCCCCATTCCTGCCTGGTACCGGCACCCCCAAGGCCTGCCCGTGGTCGCCGATTTTGAAAAGCTCAGCGGCCGCACTGTCACGCCGCCGCATCAGCCGCGGCCGGGCGAGTTCACCAAGTACAGTACGCCTAAGGAAATGGGCCAATACTCATGGGTCGTCCGCCAAATTACGGCCATCGCCAAGCAGCAGATGATCGGCACCGACCATCCCACCTCCGCCGAAGACCGCTTCATGGAGACGACGATCATGAACACACCGCTGATTCGGCTCAGTCAGCAATCCAGCGGGGCATTGCCCCTGGCGGCAGTCGACCGGCTGGTCGCTGCCGCCAACCGCCATTACACCGGCCTGATCACCGGCCGGCCCCGGTGATGGTACTGGGCTTTTGACCAAAAAAAGACGCCTCTGCGCCTTTTTTTGTCCCGCCTAACTTCGTTATAATAGGGGTGAATCGTGCATTACGTATTTGTTTAGCGCAATGCGTTGAGATTAAATTGCGTCGCGGAATCGACTGACTGTCACTCACTGACGGCGGCGGTGCCGCCCAAGGAGAAAATACCATGGCAAAAGGAACAGGCATTATCGGGTTCGTCGTGATCGGCGCCCAAGCGGTCTTCATCCGGGCCGTGGATAGAAAAATGCACGTCGTCGAAAGCGCCCAAACCGACGTGGACATTGGTGAAGACATTTTCACCAACCAGCGGATTCAACCGGCCACCGTGAACCGGGTGACCGAAGTGTTGAACCAGGCTCGGCTGATCTTTGCCGGGGTGGGGGCCGACGCGGTTTACGTCGTGGCTACCCATTCCGTTGCGGAGGCGGACAACGCGGAGTTCGTCCGCGAACAGCTCCAGGACCGCACCGGCCACGACATTATGTACTTAAATCAGAGCCAAGAATCACTGTATCGTAACCTGGCCACCGACGCCTTTCTGCCCAGCTTCCGGGACATCATCAAGACGGCGGCCATCTTAGTCGACATTTCTTCCGGCAGTGTTGAACTCACCTTCTACCGGGAGCGCCAGTTCATCTTCTCGCGAACGCTCAAGCTGGGGCCGCTGCGGGTATTCGAAGTGATGCGGGACGTGAAGCGGCACGTACCGAATTATAATGAGGTCCTGCAGGACTATATTAACAGCCAGATTCGGGACTTCACCCGGATCCTGCCGGTGGACGGGGATTATCCCACGATGATCTTAATGGGTTCGGCGCTGTCCATCATGGAGTCGCTGATTCCGGCCGGCAAGCGCAGCGTGGCGCTGCCGGTGGCGCAGTTCACCGAGTTTTACAGCCGAGCCGTGCACAGCAGCGACCAGTATTTGACGGCGCATTACCAGTTGGCTGACGCCGACATGGCCCAGGTGCAGCCGGTGCTGATGCTGGTCCACCAGATGATGAATTTCTTCGGCACCAGCGAGCTGGACATCACGAATCTCAAACTGGTCGACGGGTTGGCGGTGAACTACGCCCTGCGCCAGAACAACGCCAAGCTCCTGATCAAGCCGGAGGAGCAGATCATTCGCTCCGCCCGGGCGTTGTCCGACCGCTACCAAGTTGATGCCGCCCACCGCGACCAAGTGACCACCTTCGCTCTGCAGCTCTTTGACCGGCTGCGCAAGCTGCACAGTCTCGGTAAACGGGAACGGCTGCTGCTGGAGATTGCGGCCACTTTGAACGATATTGGCAGCTTCGTCGACGTCCACGAGCATTACCGCCATTCGGACTATCTCATTCAAGCGTCCGAGATTCTCGGTTTATCCACTCAAGAACAGCAGATGGTGGGGACCATCACCCGCTTCCACAGTACGGACTCCCCCAGTATTGAAGAATTGCAGGAGTCGCCGCTGCCCAACACCAAGCGGATGGTCGTGGCCAAACTAGCGGCGATCCTGCGCTTAGCGGACGCCTTGGACGTGTCGCGCCAGCAGAAGATCACCAAGCTGACGGTATCCTTGAAGAAGACGGCGATTCAGATCACCGCGGAGAGCCGGGAAGACATTGAACTGGAGAAATGGTCGTTCCATAACCGGGCGGATTTCTTCGCCGAAGTCTACGGTATGACAGCAGAATTGAAAGGAAAAGGTCAATATGGACTGGGCAAAGCCTGAATATTTCTTTAATCGTGAACTCTCCTGGCTGGACTTCAATAACCGTGTGTTGGAGGAGGCCCGGGACAAGGATAACCCATTGCTGGAGCGGGTCCGCTTCCTGGCCATTACCCAAAGCAATCTGGATGAGTTCTTTAATATCCGGGTGGCTTCGCTGCATAAGATGGTGCGGGTCGGTTACACCGGCACGGACGCCGCCGGGCTGACGCCGGAGACGCAGCTGACCCGGATCAGCGAGAAGACCCACGCCATGGTCGCCAAGCAGTATTCCACACTGAACCGTTCGCTGCTGCCGCGCCTGGCGGAAGCCGACATTCACCTGCTGCACTTCGCCGACCTGCGGCCCGCCCAAGTGGACTTCGTGGATAATTACTTCCACCAGACCGTCATGCCGGTGCTCACGCCGCTGGCCGTGGACGTGTCCCGGCCCTTCCCGTTCATCGGTAACAACACTTTGAACATCGCGCTGCGGCTGGCCAAGAAGAATAGTAAGAAAGACAAGTCCTTCGCCCTCATGCAGGTGCCCGACGTGTTCCCCCGGGTGGTCAAGCTGCCCGGCGGCGATAATGTCTTCGTCCTCCTGGAAGAAGTCATCAAGCATTACATCGCCGAGCTCTTCGTCGGTTTCAGCATCAAGGCCATGGGTTTGTTTCGCCTGACCCGGGACATGGACCTGGACGTGGAGGAGGAAGATGCCTCCGACCTGATGAAGGAGATCGAGAAGCAGCTGAAGCAGCGGGAGCGGGGCGGCGTCATGCGCATCGAGATCGACGACGACATGGACGACCGCCTGCTCAAGCGGCTGACCAAGGAGCTGCACTTGACGCCCGAGAGTATTTACCCCGTCAACGGTCCCATCAACTTGAAGTTCTTGGGCCAACTGATCAAAGGGGTGAGCGGCCACCGCGGCTTGCTTTACCCGCCGTTTACACCCTACGAACCGGCACCGATGGAAGACCATAGCATGTTCTCCCTGATTGCCCAGCACGATATCTTCGTGCACCACCCCTATGATTCCTTCGCCCCCGTGGTGAACTTTATCAAGCAGGCGGCGGAGGATCCCCAGACGCTGGCGATCAAGATGACGCTGTACCGCGTTTCTTCCCATTCACCGATCATTACCTACCTGAAGCAGGCCGCCGAGAACGGCAAGCAGGTGACGGTCCTGGTCGAACTCAAGGCCCGCTTCGATGAAGAGAATAACGTCCACTGGGCCAACGAACTGGAACGTGCCGGCTGCCACGTGATCTACGGCCTGGTCGGCCTGAAGACCCACTGTAAGCTGACCCTGGTGATTCGCCAGGAAGAAAACGGCATTCGCCGCTACATGCACATGGCCACCGGGAATTACAACGATGTCACCGCCCGGCTGTACACCGACATGGGCCTGTTCACCGCCGACGTGGACATGGGCCTGGATGCCTCCAATATCTTCAACATGCTCTCCGGCTTCTCCGAACCGCCGTACTTCCACAAGCTGGTGATTGCTCCTTTAGGCATCCGCAAGTTCCTGCACGAGCAGATCGACGGAGAAATTGCCAACGCCAAGGCCGGTAAACGGGCCTTCATCCAGATGAAGATGAATTCCCTGTCGGACACCGACATGATTGAGAAACTTTACGAGGCCAGTGCCGCCGGCGTGGAGATCCACTTGCTGGTGCGCGGCATCTGCAACCTGCGCCCGGGCATCCCCGGCGTCAGCGACCACATCACTGTCCACTCCATCGTCGGCCGCTTTCTGGAGCACAGTCGGATCTACTACTTCTATGCGGACGGCGAGGAGCACGTGTACTTGAGCAGCGCAGACCTGATGAACCGGAACCTGTCTCGCCGCGTCGAACTGCTCTTCCCGCTGCTGGTGGATGATATTCGGCAGCACGTGATCAATATCTATAACATTCTCTGGGACGACACCGTCAAGACCCGCGTCCTGCACAATGACGGCAGCTGGACCCACCTGGACGGCCGCGGTCTGCCCCGGCTCAACGCCCAAGAGTACTTGCTGGCCCACGCGCAGTCCATTGCGGACACACTGTGGCCAGTATTGGAACAAGAGAAGAGACGGGTCAACGACGATTCACCCCGCCAGTTCACCCCATTGATGAGCAACCCGCACGCAGAAAACGATTCTGAAGGGAAGAATTAGATGGAAAACCTGGCCGTAATTGACTTAGGATCCAACTCAGTCCGGATGACGATTACCAAGATCGCCGACGACCGCACGACGAAAGTGGTGGCGCAAGAGAAAGAAATGGTGCGTCTGTCCGAGGGGATGGGTCCAGAGAAGATTCTCCAAGAAGAGGCGATGGCCCGGACCATTGAGGCCGTTAAGAAATTTGCCGCGACCTTCCGCAAACTACCGAATGTCCACTTGAAGGCCTTGGCTACCGCGGCGGCTCGCCAAGCCAAGAATCAGGCAGACTTCATCGCCCGCCTGGCCAGGGAGACCGGGGTCACGGTCAAGGTCATTAGCGGGGAGCAAGAGGCCTACTATGACTACCTTGGCGTGACCAACACGCTGCCGGTGGTCAACAGCGTCATCATGGATACTGGCGGGGCCAGTATTGAGCTCATCTACATGCT
The DNA here is from genome assembly GCF_000469325.1 of Schleiferilactobacillus shenzhenensis LY-73. GTDB lineage: Bacteria > Bacillota > Bacilli > Lactobacillales > Lactobacillaceae > Schleiferilactobacillus > Schleiferilactobacillus shenzhenensis. Next base: position 27,940 of record NZ_KI271598.1, read on the forward strand.
TCACCGGCGTGTCCAGAACTTGATCAGTATCCCCATGGGGTCGGTCAGTTTGACAGAAAAGTACCTCGATCCCCAACACATTACGGCGACGGATCTGTTTCGCATGATCACCGCCATGGACCGGCTCTACAATGAGATCTGGTGGCTGGACAAGGCCAAGAACCTGCCCATCGTGGCCCTGGGCGGCTCCAATCGGACGCTGGCCAAGATCGAACGCCGGGCCGACAAGACACCGCACTTCGAGAATATCCACGGCTACCGCATGAGCACCGACCAGGTCAACCGCGTCTTCAGCACCGTCCTCGGGGCGGACCTGGAAGAACGCAAGGAGATACCCGGCTTGAGCAAGGACCGGGCCGACATCATCGTCGGCGGCATGGTGCCCATCGTCAACCTGTTGCGGTTTTTAGACTCCGACCGGCTGACCTTTTCTCAAAGCGGCTTGCGGGAAGGCGTGCTGTACGAGCGCCTGGGCGAGCTGCAGGTAGACCGGACGGAGTAATTCCAATTGAATCATCTCACGCACACGCAGTGCCGTTTCCGCAGAATGACCAGCGGGGATCGCACTGCTTTTTGAATCCCTGGAATTGATTGCGCTTACCCGGGGGGTGCATGATGCTTTTCGGGAACCTTCCTGCCGCTTCCTTAAGAAGCCGCTAAGGTCGTGGCAAATGTCGACCGGCATCATCTCAACTGCTCCCGATTTGATAAAAACAGCTTTGGTCCCCGCCCCTGGGACCAAAGCTGGTTTTATCAAATCATGCAAATCATGCAAATCATGCAATGTGCACAAAAAGTACCCGTAATCTTTGAGCGACTTGGTCATTGTCCCTGCAATCGTTTCCAAGTATGATGTAAACGTAAACAAGTAAAGGAGACGCAGACAATGGTAAAAGTTGATTTGGACCACATTTATAAGGAATATCCGGATGCCCAAGAGGGCGTCTACGCCGTTAGTGATTTCGACCTGCACATTCAGGACCAAGAGTTCATCGTATTCGTTGGCCCCTCTGGGTGTGGTAAGTCCACGACCCTGCGGATGATCGCCGGTTTGGAAGATATTACCAAGGGTGATTTGAAGATCGGCGGGCAAGTGATGAACGATGTGGCACCGAAGGACCGGGACATCGCCATGGTCTTCCAGAACTACGCACTGTATCCGCATATGACCGTGTTCGACAACATGGCCTTTGGGTTGAAGCTGCGGAAGTACGAGAAAGCCGACATCAAGAAGCGGGTCGACGAAGCCGCTGAGATTTTGGGCTTGACCGACTACCTGGATCGTAAGCCGGCTGCTCTGTCTGGTGGTCAACGGCAGCGTGTTGCGCTGGGCCGGGCCATCGTCCGTGATGCTCCCATCTTCCTGATGGACGAACCTTTGTCTAACTTGGATGCCAAGCTGCGGGTGACGATGCGTGCCGAAATCGCTAAACTGCACCAGCGCTTAAAGACGACCACCATCTACGTTACCCACGACCAAACCGAAGCCATGACCATGGCCGACCGGATCGTCGTTATGTCCATGGGTAAGGTACAGCAGATTGGGACGCCTGCGGAAGTCTACGATCGTCCGAAGAACGAATTCGTTGCCGGGTTCATTGGGTCACCGGCCATGAACTTCTTCAATGTTCACCTGAAGGACGGTTTCGTTTCCGACGGCAAGGGCTTGAACCTGCAAGTACCTGAAGGCCGTCTGAAGATCTTGGAAGACCAAGGTTACGACGACAAGGATCTGGTATTAGGGGTACGGCCTGAAGATATCCACGCCGAGGAAGCCTTCATCGAGACCTTCCCGAAGGCAACAGCCAAGACGACCGTGGTTGTTTCCGAGCTGCTGGGTGCCGAATCCATGCTGTATGCCCGGGTCGATCAGACTGAATTCGTGGCCCGGGTCGATGCCCGTGACTACCACAAGCCTGGCGACAACCTGGAAATGGCCTTCGACTTGAACAAGGCCCACTTCTTCGACAAAGAAACGACCGATGCCATTTACTCCAGCGCCACCGCCAACGACGAACAATAATGATGAGCGTTAACTAACTGCCAGCTCCTCCTCGCTGGCACAAGAAAAGACGTTACCTGCGCAGCAATGCGGGGATAACGTCTTTTTCGTGTTCACCAGCCCAGAATGAGGAATTGGATCAGCAGCCGCCAAGCACAGACACCGACACAGAATTCGACGGCCGCCCAGTCCATTCGCGGTTGGGTGAAGAATAGCATGGTGATGCCGAGCAGCAGGGTGTTGGCCAGCCACCAGAGGGGCTGGAAGCCCACCCAGGGGAACGCCGTCAGACAGGTGATGAGGGCGAAAGTCAGCCACAGCTGCCCGAGTTCCCGGTAGACGATCCGGGTGAACCCGCGCCGGGAAGAGCGCACCGCGATCATCGGGTACAGGCCGGTGAGATCCCGCATCGCGGCCCCCATCGTCAGGGCTTCACCGGCAATCACGCCGACGGCAATGAGTTGTTGAAACTGGGTACCGTGGGGCCAGCCGAAGAAGAAGGATAACTGGCCGTCGGCGGGTAGGATGATCCGCCAGCGGATCACCATGACGGTTAGGCCCCAGAGGACGGGGTAGAGGACGCTGCGTTGCCGGTACGTGACAAATGCCCCCCTTCCAACTGGTAGTGGGCGGTGTAGCCCAGCGGGGTGTAATTGTCGTGGGCCGCCACGATGACGGCTTTGTTTTCCTGCTGCAGCTCGGCGACGAGTTTGACCAATTCGTTCAATGACGCTTCGTCCAGCCCGCGGGTCGGTTCATCGAGAAGCACCAGGTTTTGGTCTTCCATGACCGCTTGAATGATTCCGGCTTTTTCCCGCATGCCGATGGAATAAGATCATAACCAGCGCCGCCACCAGCCCGGTGATGCGGAAAATAAACGGTTTTTCTACCCACAGGCCAATCATCAGGACAAAATCCGTGAATACAGCATAGCCAACACAGTGGGTGAAGATGCTGGCCGTCAGGGCCCAATCGGGGTTATCGGAGAGCAGCAGGTCAGAACCCACGATACCGCTGAAGAGATGGGGGCCGTGCACCAGGACGATGACCCCGATGACTGCTGCTTGCAGGACCAGCAGGAAGAGAAAAGTGAACACAAATGTGGTACCTGCCATCTGCCACACCAGCCAGCGCCGGGAGCGGCGGACGATGATCGCCTGGGCCAAATGGGTATGCAAGGCGGTGATCCAATAATCCGTGATCAGCAGGGCGGCACTCGTGAACAAGAGCAGTGTCGTGAACAAGCTGCCGTTGCCGTTGATACTGAAGAATGAGGCAAACATCCCCAGCTCGCTGTTAAAGCGCGGGGGCGTGAAGTCTGCAGGCAGGGTCAGCGCCAGCGCGGTGAGGATGCCGAAGATGATCAAAAAACGCAGCCGCAGCCCTTTGATTCGCCAAAAACTGAGCATCACTGGTCAGCCTCCTTCGGGGGGAGAAAAAAGCATACTAACCGGTACATTTTGCAAAAATGAATGCGCTATCGTTCACCTGCATCATACGCTGCCCACTTCAGCCGGTGCGAACTTTATGCTTGCGAATCGCGCCTGGAGAGCAAACAAAAAGCCAAGTCGTCAACGACTTGGCTGAAAAAGCAGTCCTGCCTAAAGCTTTTCAGCATCCTGGAGCTGCTTGATCACCTGGGCCTGGTATTGCTTCGACACCAGGAACACATCTTGGTACAGCTCCCGAATATACTGAGCGTGGTCCTTATCTGTCACGGTTTGGCTCAGCTGCGCCAGGATCGTCTGCTCCCGCCCGCGGTTGGTCAGCGAGAGGTGCTGGCTGTGCTTGACCTGGGCGATTTGTTCGGCGACGGTCAGGCGTTTTTCCAGCAGGGGCACGATCTGCGCGTCCAGCGTATTGATTTGGTCGCGTAAAGCCGTCAGTTCTTTTTGGGAATCAGTGGGTTCAGCCATCGTGGCCGGCTCCTTTCTGTCTTAAGCATGCAAGTTCTGGAAGACCGTCAAAGCGTCGGCTTGAATCATGTGGATGTCCTCGCCGGTGGCAATGTTCTCCTTGTTCACGGCAACCAGCGTGGCTTCGGGGCGGGCGTATTGCACCAGCCCGGCGAAGGGATAGACGCGGAAGCTGGTGCCGACGACGATGATCAGGTCCGCGGCCTGGACCGCTTCGACGGCGTGGACCAGCGTCTGCTGATTGATACCCTCGCCGTAGAGGACGATGTCCGGCCGCAGAATGCCGCCGTCTTCCTGGTGGTGCATATCCTTCAGATAGTCCTGCCAGGGCACCTGTTTGCCGCACTTCTGGCAGTGGACCTTGTACAGCGTGCCGTGGAACTGGACCACGTGCTTGGCCCCGGCCTTCAGGTCCAGGTTGTCCACATTCTGGGTGACGATGGTACCCTTTTTGTTAGAAATCGCCGCCATCTTCTCATGAATCACATTAGGCTTGGCGTCCGGGTAGTACATCCGGGTCTTGACGAAGTCGTAAAAACTCTCTGGGTGGTCCCGCAGATTGTCGGCACTGAGCAGATATTCCGGATCGGCACTATTGGCATACAGACCGCCCTTGGACCGGTAATCGGGGATCCCCGAGTGGGTCGACACGCCGGCGCCGGTCATGAAGGTGACGTGGTGGGCTTGATCAATGGCTTTTTGCAGGTCGAACATTGTCATTTTCCTTTCTGAAAGAGGTATAATTGGTATTGTAAGAAACAGCTCCGGTACCTAGTTGATAGGACCGGAGCCGAGGGGAAGGGACCATTCTGATGTCCAAGAAATTATCATTTGCGCTCTCATACATCTTCATGTTCCTCGTCGTGCTGTTTTTCGTCGTCGTGGCGTACCACATGGGGGTCCTGCTTTACCGGACGCTGCCCAACGTGTTCATCCTCAACTTCGGCGGGCGCTAATTGCGCACGGAGTATATGATACCGAATTGCTTCAGCACATCAGCGGTGGTACGGTCATAGATCTTCAGCGCATCATCCTGGCTCAATGTTTTCAAAGGCAGCGCAAAGGCCATTTGGCGGTCGCTTTTACCGATCGCCAAGAAGGCCTTTTCTTTTGTCGTCCGGTTGACGAAGTCGCTGTGCAGAATATCGTACACTTGGCGGAATTCCAGCTTCAGTTGGCGCTGGCTCAGGACCGGCGCGATGGCGCAGAACTGGTCGTGGGGCATGGGCACGTAGCCCAATTCATCCAGCATGGCATCGAAGTCTTTGAACGTCTTGACGATCGCCCGGCGGACGGCGAAGGGGGAGTCGATCACCTTCGCCGTCATCGTGGCGTACAGCCGCTGGGCGTCCTCGAAGGCTTCCGGATACATCTGCAGCCACTCGGCCGGCAGGTGGTCCTCGTTATCGGCGAAGAAAGCTAACCCATCCAACAGGGTCAAGACCCGGTAGAATAGGTGGCCGTCGTCCGTGCCGTCGGTGGGCTCGGCCGGGACAATGTCGCTGATGCCGCTGATGAAGGCCTGCTCCGTCTGGTTCGTGATGACCCCCATGCGGCGCTGTTCGGCGCCAATCACCAAGTGGCTGGCACTGTTGTGGATCGATACGGCAGTGGCAGAAATTTGGTCGTCCACCTTAGGATCGCCGGTGGTGACCGGCAAACTCATGGCCGGGAAGCCTTTCAGATACATCTCAATGTGCAGCAGTTCGTGGGAAACCGTGTAGTCCAGATCGGTGGCGTCATAAACGTGCAGAACCATCGACCCGTCCTTTTGCATTTCCTGCTGGGCGGCGTCGTGGGTGATGCGGCCGCTGATGTTGTCGTCAACTTGCAGGGTAATGGGCGCGGGGAAGTGGGCGCGGACGTCCTTGAGCAAGTCTTGGACGGGGGCGCTGAGTTCGGGATCATTTGTCATCGGGTGATTGCCTCATTTCTAAACTTAAGTAAAGCGTTCTATTCCTTATCTTACCACGTCTGCCGCCGGCTCGCGGGGATAGTGGGAATGGTACAATGAAGGGAGAAAGGATGTGCTTGCGTGATGGAAATCACATTGCCTTGGTCCGGTACCGAAATGCCGGACAAGTACGCCAAATATGCCCCAGCCGAAGCCAAGCGGGGCGGCTATCCCATCGTCTCGTTCCCCTTCAGTATCAGCGGTGCCCCGGCGGGGACACAATACTTCGCCTGGTCCGTCTTGGATTACGACGCCGTGCCCGTGGGCGGCTTCATCTGGTTCCATTGGTTAGCGGCGAACCTGCCCGCCAGCGTCACGTCAATTCCGGAGAATGCCAGCCAGAGCGGTGCGCTCGACTTCATCCAAGGCCGCAACTCGAACGCCGGCCGGATGGTCAACGTCCAAGACCCGCTGGTCAGCCAGCGCTACAATGGCCCGCAGCCGCCGGACCAGACCCACGACTACACCTTGACCGTTTACGCCTTGGATGCGCCGCTGCCGCTGAAACAAGGTTTCTGGTACAACGCTTTCCGCCGCGCTTTAAATGGTCATGTGCTGGCCACGGCGCAGGTAGAAATTCCTAGCCGCGCATAGCATAGTGAAGCGCTTTCGCGCTACAATTGACGTGTAGTTTAGAAGGGATGGATGAACGATGACAAACGAACAAGATAAGGTACCGAAACGGCGTGTCATTTTACAGATCGCCCAAAGTCTGGACGGCTTCATTGCGGAGCGCAACGGCAGCACCGAATGGCTGACAAAATTGGATTCGACGGAGGCCGAAAGCGCCTATCAGCGTTTCTACAGCTCTATCGATACCGTCATTATGGGCCGCAAGACGTATCAACGAGCGCTGAAGCTGGCCGGCAGCTATCCGTATTCGGATAAGAAAGGCTACGTCTTCTCCACTTCCCTGCACGATACGGACGACCCCACCACCGTGGTGGCCGGCAACGTCGTGCACTTCGTGGAATCGTTGAAAGCCGAGAAGGGCGACGACATCTGGCTGGTCGGCGGGGCCGATATTTTCACTACCCTGCTCCAGGCCGGGCTTATCGACGAACTCATTGTCACCATTGCCCCCGTGCTTCTGGGCGACGGCATTTCTCTGGTCAGCCACGATCTGCCGGACGTGAATCTGAAGCTGGTCAATGGCCGTCAGCTAGGCCAGTTCATCCAGTTGACCTACAGCGTAGGCAACAGCAAGTAAGACATTCTAAACGGCGAGCAGCTCTGCGGAGCTGCTCGTTTTTTGGCCCTAGAGATTCGTACTTGCAACATCGCCCCGCCTAGGCTGTAATAGAAGATAGGCAAAGGAGGAATGGCCATGGCCAAATATCGTTACACGCTGGCCCTGCTCACCGATGGCCGGCAGGTACTGATGCTGAATCGGTTCAAGTCGCCCTATCCCGGTCTCTGGAACGGCATCGGCGGCAAGGTGGAGGCCGGTGAGACCCCGGCCCAGGCGGCCCAGCGAGAGATTCGGGAAGAAACCGCGATCGAGGATCACGCCTATCAGCTCAGTCAGCTGGGTCTGATGGACTGGTACGTGGACGGCGTTTTTCGCGATGGGATTTATTTATTCAAGGCCGAACTGGCTGCACCGATCGTTAAGAGCCAGTACCCCCAGTGGATGCGGGAAGGCATCTTGCAGCCGTATCCCCCGGAGTGGCTGACCCGGGCGGACAATACCGGCGTGGTAGCCGACATTCAGCGGCTGATTCCCCAGTTGCTGGCGGGCAAGCCCATCTATGTGCACACGGACTTCGTCGCTGACCGGCTTACCGACTTCACCTTGCTGGATCCCGTCCGGGTCCCCCGGGATGAGGAAGGGAATCTGCTCTGATGGCCATCACGATTGGCTTGACCACCTGGTCAGAGCATCCCAGCCTGCTGGGCGGGGAGCGTAAGCTGACTCTGGCCCAGTATGCCCAGTTCTTCCCGGTCGTCGAAGTGGATACCGCCTTCTACGCCATCCCCCGGCCCGCGGTGGTCCGCCACTGGCGCTTGCAAGTACCGCCCCAGTTCCAGTTCATCGTCAAGGCCAACGCCGTGATCACCAAGCACGAACGGGTCACCGATTTTGACCTGCCGACGACGGTGGCGGCCTTCAAGGCGGCTTTCCAAGACCTCCGCGACCACGGCCAGCTCCAGGCCGTTCTGCTCCAGTGGCCGCCTTTCTTCAATGCCACCCGGGAGAATATCCTGTATCTGCGCCAGGTGAGAAAGCTGTTCGGCGATTGGCCGCTGACGGTGGAATGGCGCAACAACACCTGGTACCAGCCGCGCCTGGTGAAGGAGAGCATGCTGCTGCTGAAAGAACTGGGCATGAGCCTGACGATCGCCGACGAACCGGCGACCCAGGGCAACAGTGTGCCGTTTTACCCCGCAGTGACCGACCCGGCTCAGGCGTTCTTCCGCCTGCACGGCCGCAACCTGGCCGGCTGGCAGAATCCCGGCGCGGGCTGGCGGCGGAAGCGGACCCTGTACCGCTATTACGATGAGGAACTGAAGCAGCTGGCTGCAGCCGTCCGCCAAGTGGCCGAACAAGCCCAGACGACCACGGTCATCTTTAATAACAACGCCGGCGGCGACGCGGCCGACAACGCCCTGGCCCTCCAGCATCTCCTGGGTCTGGCATTCACCGACCTGAACCCCCGCCAGCTTGGTTTCGATATATAATGGTGGTTCAATCGATCAATCAGAAATGAGGCAGAAGCATGGCAGAAAAAACATTCACCAAAGAAGAACTCGCCCAATACGACGGTATTGACGGCCGCAAAGCCTATGTCGCCATCGACGGCACGGTCTACGACGTCACTAACGTGAAGCAATGGACCGACGGCTACCACCACGGCCACGACGCCGGCGAAGATCTCAGCGCGGTCATCGACCACAGCCCGCACAAGCATACGGTGCTGGAACATTTGCCGGTGGTGGGGAAATATACTGGCTAACCGCGGCTATCGTGTGATTATTGAAAGAATTCACCGATGTGCTAACGCAGCGCAGAGCAAGATCTGATTCAAGAGGCTTGTAGACAGATATTGGATTCGTGTTGGCTACCTGGATGGGTAGCCATTTTTGCATAATTTAATAACTGTATACCATAAACAGATGATTAAAAATGCAAAAACAGTAAGTTTGTACACAATAAAATTCGTATGTCAATAATTTAGTGTTTCATAATTTACAATTATGGGCACTAAAAGCTGAATCCAAATACTCGCTGGGGGGACTAAATTATGCTTATCTTCAGTAGGGAGTGCTTAACAAGCACTCTCATCGAGGATCTGGTGTTGTAGGGTTTGAAGTCCGGAGGCTATTGAAATGAAGAAGTTTCTGGTTTCTCTACTGGCGGTTGCTGCTGTTGCAACTGCTGGGGTTGGTGTGACACAGTCGGTTTCTAGCGCGCAAGCTGCAACACGGACGGCGGTCAAGTCTTATCACTTTGATCGTAATACGTTTACTGGCGAAGAGTCGAATTTTAATTCTTATCGCTATGAGACCATTCCAGCCTGGTCGGAGCAAACGGGTTACCAAAACCAGCAAATTGACGGGGCTTGGAATTTTGTTCGTTACCTGCAAACAAATTTCTACACGGGTTTTTACTAAACCACCATGTTGAATAGCAACTTTGTGTAGATGAGAAGGGTGTGATGGTGTCTGATTATTGACCCTGTCACACCCTATTCTGGTACTTTCTGGAGGTCAAACATGTTAACAGTCCAAAAAATGATGTTAGCGACACGTGAACCAATTTTACAAGACTTCTCGTTCGATTTCAGTCTGCACAATTTCTACCAAATTGAGGCGGAAAATGGGACCGGAAAGACCAGCTTTCTCCGCGCACTTACAGGTCTCATCCGATTAACCAATGGCAAGGTTCTTTACGATGGTCACCCATTTTTCCAGAAACGAGAGGATGTTTTCTATTTTGAAGACGGGAGTTGGCTGAATCCCAACTTAACTAGCGCCGACTATTTGTCTTTCGTTAAACGCCAGTGGGGCTCCTCGGTCGATTTGAACGCCGAGCGGCAGTTTCTCGGTGTGGAGGAATTCCAGAATGTACCCATCAAGAAATACTCCTTGGGTATGAAACAAAAATTAATCATTGCCATGTATTTCGTCAGCGGGGCAAAATATCTGCTGATGGACGAGATCACCAATGGCTTAGACGAGCATAGCCGAATGGTATTGTATCAACGGCTTTCAACGGAGATCAGCGAACACAACAAATGCATTCTGCTGACCTCGCATTATGGGAGTGAGCTGCATGTGAGTCACACCCACCGCTTGATTTTCCGTGATTTGCAGATCATGGAGGGATGACCATGGCCTACTTTTTACTTGAAATCAAAAAGATGACCAAGAACAACCTGGCAATCATTGCTCTGCTCATTGTCCTGATTCTTGCGTTTAGTGTCCTGGGATTGAATGTCCACACCGCACCAAGCGTTTCTCTGGTAGCTGATGCGCAGGGCAACATCACCGTTCAGAGACAAGCAATTAAGCAAATGAAGACGGCCTTGGCATCTTATAAAAAGAATGGTGAAGCTTACAAACTCACCCAGAGCAGTATCCAGCTCACCAAAAAGCAACTGGCTCAGAGTCAAGAATTAATCGCTGCCATTGCTCATGGGCAGTGGCGATCCGCGTATGAAATTCAGCTGACGCAAGCCCTGAAAGTAAAATCAGTCGAATCAAAAGCGTCTGGCGTAAGTACCGAGGAGAAAAATGCATATGAACGAAACGTGCTCCTTTTCTCATACTTAAACGCCCATCCTCTGCCTTTTGTGAATGACATTGCACCAACAACGGGCATTCAATTCCTGCTGCAGCTCAATACGCAATATCTACCAGTTCTCTTTGGCCTGTCCATTGTCTTCATCCTCAGCCAACTTTATAGCGATGACTATCGGAACAAAATGAATATTGCCAGCTTGCTCCCCTTGTCTGCGCCGCAGCATTTGCTGGTCGACACAGTTTCAGGCGTTGCTGCCGCTGTGTTTTTCTACTTAATCATCAACATCCTGCTCTTTGCCGGGGCGACCGCTATTTTTGGCAGCGGCAGCCTGTCGTATCCTTATTTCACATATCAGTTCTCCGGCGGGCACGAAACGATGCAGTACGTGGCCGGCGGGGACCTGATTGGGCCAGCACTGGTACTGCAAATGCTCTCCATTATTTTCATCGTCATTGTTGTGTTGACAGTGGTCAGACTCGTGAAGGATCAGTTTCCAGCACTTTTTATTGCTATGCTTTTGCTGATTGGGATGCACCTCGCGACCCTCGTCATTGAGCCGCTCCAGAAAGTCAGCAGGTGGCTGCCGACGACTTACTTCAATGGCGTCGCAGTTGTCAGTGGCCAATATGCCCACCAATTCCGCAATGCCTCGCTGAGTTTCTTGTCAGGCGTTGCTGTACTCACCATTTGGATAGTGCTCCTGCTGAGTTTGAATTTTTTGGGGGGATATCGAACGCGAAATCGCCAGCGGCTGAGTGCCCATGTTTGAAGTGCCATGCACCGGAGGAGAAGCTTGAACATTATTGAAGAAAGGTGTCAGTTTTCGTACTGGGTGAGGCTACTTTGGCCTACAAGAATGTAGGGTGACGAAGGGCGGAGCAGATTGGGGGCTCAGTGGTGGAAGGGTCTGGGACAAAAATCACACTCCCGGAATATCGAGTGTCAACGCGTAGCAAGCGGAGGCAAAACAAGCCGTGCTCACCACTAGCTCCGCAGAACCGGCTCCGCACTAGCTGCGCGTCGCCGCCCCCAATCTGCGCAGCCCCTAGTCACCCGGGTCAGCACCAGCCCGCTTTCTTGAGCCCAATAGATTTGTGCTATACTCGTTACAAGTGACGGAACCGATGGCTGCAAGTGCGTTGTCGCTGGCGGCCATTTCTTTTGTCGAATAAGGCAGACCGGGCGGCGCTCATTTCCCCGTTGACGGCAGCCATTTATGGAGGCTTCATCTCATGGCAGCAGCAAAACCCACTTTCTATATCACCACGCCCATTTATTACCCGTCCGGTCAGCTCCACATCGGCAATTCCTATACGACGATCGCCGCCGACACCCTGGCGCGTTACAAGCGCATGCGGGGCTACGACGTTTTCTTCCTGACCGGGACCGATGAACACGGTCTGAAGATCGAACAGAAGGCCGAGGCGTTACATATGTCGCCCCAGGAGTACGTCGACGGGATGGCGGCGGACATCAAGAAACTGTGGCAGATGCTGGACATCTCCAACGACAAGTTCATCCGCACCACGGACGATTACCACGTAAAGGCCGTCCAGCGCATCGTCGAACAGCTGATCAAGCAGGGCGATGTCTATCTGGGCGAGTATGTCGGCTGGTATTCTGTCGATGACGAGGAGTACTTCACCGAGACGCAGCTGGCCGAGGTATACCGCGACAAGGATGGCAAGGTCATCGGCGGCAAGGCGCCGTCGGGGCACGAGGTCACGCTGGTGAAGGAAGAGTCCTATTTCTTCCGGATGAGCAAATACGCCGACTGGCTGCTGCAATACTATGCCGACCACCCGCACTTCATTCAGCCGGAGTCGCGCAAGAACGAGATGATCAACAACTTCATCAAGCCCGGCCTGGAAGACCTGGCCATGTCCCGGACCAGCTTCAACTGGGGCGTGCCGATTCCCAGCAACCCGAAGCACGTGGTGTACGTCTGGGTCGACGCCTTGCTCAACTATATTACGGCCTTGGGCTACGGCAGTGATGACGATTCCTTATTTAAGAAATATTGGCCGGCGGATGTTCAATTTGTCGGTAAAGAAATCGTCCGTTTCCACACCATCTACTGGCCGATCATTCTCCATGCCCTGGGGCTGCCGCTGCCGAAGCAGATCTACGGCCACGGCTGGCTGTTGATGAAGGACGGCAAGATGTCCAAGTCCAAGGGCAACGTGGTGTATCCGGAAATGCTGGTCAAGCGCTATGGCTTGGATGCGCTGCGCTACTATTTGATGCGGGCCTTCCCATTCGGCAGTGACGGTGTGTTCACTCCCGAGGACTTCGTCGACCGGATCAATTATGACTTGGCGAATGACCTGGGCAACCTGTTGAACCGAACGATTGCCATGATCAATAAGTACCGGGACGGGCACGTCCCCGTCGAGCTTTCTGTCCAAACCGAATTCGATGCCGACCTGGTGGCGACGGCCAGCGATGTGCTGGTCGCGTACGACGACGACATGAATCACTACCGCTTCCCCAGTGCGCTGGACGAAGTGTGGCGGCTGATCAACCGGGCTAATAAGTACATTGACGAGACCGAACCGTGGAAGCTGGCGAAGAGCGACAGCACGGCGAAAGCACTGGACAGCGTTCTGGGCCATTTGGCGGAGTCCCTGCGGCTGGTGGCCGTACTGATTGCCCCGGTGATGACCCGGGCGCCCAAGGAAATGTTCGCCCAATTGGGGCTGGCCGACGCCGACCCGGTCGTGGCCCGCAAGCCGGAGTGGGGGGCATTCCCCGCCGACATCACGGTGACGGACCACGCCGAGCCGCTGTTCCCGCGGCTGGACACCAAGGAAGAAGTGGCTTACATCAAGAACGAGATGAAGGCCGAACAAAAGGATCCCAGCGCGGTGGTCCAGGACCTGAATGCCGAGAAGGGTGCCAAGTTCGACCCGCTGGCCACGGATCTGCACAATACGAAAGACCAGATCGACTTCAAGACCTTCGACCAAACCGAGATCCGGGTGGCCCAGATCATCCGCGTGGCCAAGGTGGCCCACGCCGACAAGCTGCTGAAGTTCGAGCTGGATGCGGGTGATCCCACCCACCGCCAAATTATCTCCGGCATCGCCGCTTATTACCCCGATTTCCAATCCTTAGTGGGGAAGAAAGTGCTGGCGGTGGTCAACTTGGCGCCGCGCAAGCTCCGGGGCGAAGTGAGTCAAGGGATGTTGCTGTCGGCAGAGCACGACGGCAAGATTCAGCTGCTCACCGTACCCGACGATCTGGTGAACGGGTCGCTGGTCGGCTGAGTGAGAAAGCAGGCAGACATGACGGCCCGATTATTTGATTCCCACACCCATCTGAATGATTCCGCCTTTGCCGGGCACGAGGCCGACTATGTCGCTCGCTCTGCGGCCCGCGGGGTAACACACATGGCGATCGTGGGCAGCGACGCCGAGTTAAACCAGGGAGCCCTGGCTTTAGCTCGGCGTTTTGCCGACCTTTACGCCGTGGTCGGCTGGCACCCGGAGAGTGCCAAGAACTATGACGCAGCGGCTGCGGCCACGCTGCGGACACAGCTGGCCCAGCCCAAGACCGTGGCCATCGGCGAGATCGGCCTGGACTACCACTGGGACTCCAGCCCCCGCCCGGTCCAGCGCACCGTTTTCGCCCAGCAGCTGGCCCTGGCCGCCGAGCTGGATATGCCCGTGGTCATCCATACCCGGGAAGCATTTCAGGATACCTGGGACATTTTGCGCCAGAGTAATGTCCGCCATTTTGGCGGCATCATGCACAGTTTCAACGGGGCCCCGGAATGGGTGGAGAAATTCCTCAGTTTAGGGATGTATATTTCCTTTAGCGGTGTCGTGACGTACAAGAACGCTGCAGACGTTCAGGCCAGTGCCCGGCAGGTGCCGGCCGACCGATTGCTGGTGGAGACCGACGCCCCGTACCTGGCGCCGCTGCCCCATCGGGGAGAACGCAACGAGCCGGCCTTCACAGCAGATACGGCGGCTTTTTTAGCTGAATTGCGCGGGGTGGACACGGATACCCTCGCCCAGCAGACGTTCGCCAATACCATGCGGGCGTTCCGCATCGAGGAGGCCGGAGCATGATCAAGGAAGTACTCGTTGTCGAGGGCCGGGACGATACCAAGCGACTGCAAGAAGCCCTCGGGCCGGTGGACACGATTGAGACCCACGGGTTCGCACTGCCGCCGGAGACGGTGGCGGCCATTAAGGAAGCCCAAGCCCGCCGCGGCGTGATCATCTTCACCGATCCCGACCACGCGGGGGAGAAGATCCGCCGGGCGATCCTGGCGGCAGTGCCGGGGGCCAAGCAAGCCTTTTTGCCCCGCACCGCCGGGATCCCGGTGAAGCAGGGCACGCTCGGTGTGGAGCACGCCAGCAACGAGACGATTCGCACCGCCCTGGCCCAAGTGTATACGCCGACCGCCGCTGCGCCGTCAACTGACCCCGTGACCGAAGAGGACCTGCTCCGGCTCGGCCTGGCCGGCGTACCCCAAGCAGTGACTCTGCGCGACTACGTGGCCGCTACCCTGCACCTGGGGCACGTCAACGGCAAGCAATTATTGAAGCGGCTCAACGCCTTCGCCATCACCCCCAGTCAGCTGGGGGCCGTGGTGCGGGCGTGGCCGGGTAATAGCAGAAAGGATAATGTTTATGGCGGATAACCAGACACCACGTATCGCCGATCCCGCCCGCACGCGGGAGATCATGGCCCAGTACCACTTGCGGCCGAAGAAGAGCCTCGGCCAGAACTTTTTAACCAACGGCCGGGTACTGGCGGAAATCGTCGCCGCGGCCGACTTGACCCCCGCTGATGCGGTGATTGAGATTGGCCCGGGCATCGGCGCACTGACCCAGTACCTCGCCGAGGCGGCCCGGCACGTCACGGCCTTCGAGCTTGATCAGCGCCTGCTGCCGGTGCTCCAGGATACGCTGCACGATTATCCCAACGTGACCATCGTCCACCAAGACATCTTGGACGCCGCTCCCGCCCAACTCGCCGCCCTGGCGCCTGAGTTGAACATCGTCGCGAATCTGCCGTACTACGTGACCACCCCTATTCTGATGCACTTCTTGGAGAGCGGGCTGCCGATTCGGCGGATGGTGATGATGATGCAGAAAGAAGTCGCCGACCGCATCACTGCTGACCCCGGCAGTAAGGCCTACGGTTCGCTGAGTATTGCCGTCCAGATTCGGGCCCAGGCCACAGTGGCGTTCACCGTCTCTCACACGGCCTTCAACCCGCCGCCCAAGGTGGATTCAGCGGTCGTCGTGTTCGATTTTCTGACCGACCCGCTGGTACCTCTGACCGAGCAGCCGTTCTTTAACAAAGTCGTCACCGCCTGCTTCGCCCAGCGACGCAAGACGATCATGAATAATCTGCTGAATTGGTACGGCCGCACCCCGGAACACCGTGCCACATTGACCGCCGCGCTTTCTCACGCGGGGGTCGCCCCCACCGCCCGAGCTGAAACGGTTTCCATTCCCGCATACAGGGCATTGAGTGAAAAGCTGCAACCACAAAAATGAGATGGCACTTAACGAAAAACGCGATTTTGGCTCATTATTTTTGGAATAAATTGACTTTCTTTCATTGAACGGGTATAATGACCTATATTGAGGGGTGAGTCGATGCCAGTAACAATCGCGAATATCAAACATCGTTTGGATGAGCGTTTGGGCGACAACTTAACTGTTGTGGCTCAGGCAGGACGGAAAAAGATTACACGACGGCACGGGGTTCTGAAAGAGACATACCCGGCAATTTTCGTTGTGGATCTCGACCCGGCGACGAACGCGTTTAAGCGCGTATCATACTCGTACACTGATTTGTTGACGAAGTCGATTGAGATCGATTTCGACGACAGCGCCGCCAAGACAAATAACACGACATGCTGATCCAGAAGATGGCCATTATACAAGCGCGGTCGCTGACCGTGCTTTTTTTGTACAGAGGCCAGAGGGCGCAGCCGAGCGTTTTGGCCACCCAGGCTAAGTGGCCATAACACCAGAAGCCCCGCACTTGGGCTTTTGGTGTTATGGTCCTTAGACTGCGGTGGCCTGCTCGGCGGAGCCCGTTTACGGAGGCAGGTTAGTGTCATGCGCTGGCCCGGGTGACTCCGGGCTCCGCGGGCGGGGGCTGGAACGCTGCGGGGCGACTTTGAGCCAAATGCAAAGAACGCATTTGTCTCAAAGCTCGCCCTTCTTGTAGGCGGCAAAGCCGCCAACAAGAATTTCGCGGCTGAGCCCCCGCCCGCTCCGCCCTCCGTCACCCTACATTCTTGGAGACTGGAAATGTCCCGCTCGACACGAAACACTGGCACCTTCCTCCACGGTCGTCGCAGCAGTCGCCTGAAAGTACGAAAGTCCGGGCGACACCTCCGACGAATGTGTCATGGTACCAAAGATCTTACGATCGGCTAGGATGTAGGCGATTTG
>NZ_KI271598.1:45163-52182 GCF_000469325.1 Schleiferilactobacillus shenzhenensis LY-73
TCGTGGGTGTATCCCGTGATCCACGAGGCGGGCGCGCGAAGCGCAACGCCGTATCGGCCCAAATCGCCGGGTCTCGCGCACCACTTCTACTCCCCACGAGGCGGACGCGCGAAAGCGCAACGCCGTCACGGATTGTTGGTAGCGTGTACGCGCAAAATCCGATATAATGAGCACAATATAGACAGCGGTGAAGCTTATGGAAGAAATGATGGAGCGGGCAGCCGCTAAGATCAATCTGTCACTCGACGCCTTGTACGTCCACCGTGACGGATTGCACGAGTGGGAAATGGTGATGGCCTGTGTGGATCTGCACGACACGCTCCACCTTACCCCCCGGTCAGACGGCCAAATCTACGTCAGTACAGACAGCGTGTTTTTACCCGAAGACGGCCGCAACTTGGCCTATCAGGCCGCGCGACTGCTTCAGCAGCGCTATGCCCCAGAACAGGGGGTGACGATCGATATCGAGAAGCATATTCCCGTTTCGGCGGGGATGGGCGGCGGCTCCGCTGATGCCGCCGCGGTTTTGCGTGCCCTTAATCGGCTCTGGCATTTGGGGCTCGACCGGCGCACGTTGGCAGCCCTGGGCTTGACGCTGGACTCGGATGTCCCGTTTTGCGTGTACAGCGAAACCGCCCTGGTCACCGGCCGGGGGGAAATCGTGACGCCGCTGGGCGCGACGCCGGATTGCTGGGTCGTCATCGCCAAGCCGCCGGTACCGGTCTCCACTCCGCAGATCCTCAGCGTGGCCACGACCCCGGCCGCTTTGCCCCATCCTGATACACAGCGGGTCATCGCCGGTATTCGCCAGCACGACTTGCCGCTCATGGCCGGAGGTATGGGGAATGCGCTGGAGACCATTTCGGAAGAAAAAATTCCGGAGATTCGGCGGATTCGCCAAAAAATGGGGCAATTCGGGGCGATTACTGCCCAAATGACGGGGACCGGTCCCACCGTGTTCGGTATCGCCGCCACCCGCAGCCGCGCCCAGCGAATCTACAACGGGTTGCGCGGGTTTGTACCCGAAGTCTATGTTGTTCGACCGTTAAAACATCAAGAAAAGGAAGTTAAGGCAGAATAATGGCCAAGAAAAAACACGCCAATTCGGTTGCTGAACAGGTTCAAGAACGCACGGCGGCAGAGTTCCGCTCTGATATTGCCCACCTGAACGCGCTGGCCAGTCCGGCGCGGCAGAAGCTGCTGATGCTCTTGGGGGACAAGTCCGACCAAGGGCTGACGGTCAATGAGCTGGCCGAGCAGATTCGGATGTCGCAGCCGGCAACGTCGCACCACCTCAAGATCCTAAAAGAAGTGGGCATGATCGACGCGTACAAGCAGAAGAACAAGGTCTACTATTACCTGACCTTGGACGACACCATCGACCGGTTGCAGGCTATCCTGGACCTGTTACGGGACCGGGTGCGGCTGATGCATACGCCAGGCTCTGGCGACGCAGAAGACAATAAATAAGACACGGCTGGAAGCCTGGGAAAGGCCGTCCAGCCGTGTCTTTTTCGCTGCTTAAGCAAGCAGATTACATGTGCATGCCCATTTTCTTATAGGACCCCATGGCGCCGATCCACATATCGTCCATGCTGACGCCGCGCTCCTTGGCGAAGGCCGTCATCAAGGTGTGGTGGTCCATCAGTTTGTACTTTGGCCGTGGCTTGCTGGGGTCGATGACTTCGATTTGAGCCATCATGCCGCCGTCTTCGTGCTCCAGAATGTGGCAGTGATACATGAAGACCCCAGCAAAGTCGAAGCGCATGGCGATACGGACTTTCTCCCGGGGGTTCACGCCCACCGTGTCTTTCCAGCCCAGCTCATTCGGGTAGGGGGCATGGCCATTACGAGAAATGATTTGGAACTGACCGCCGTGGACGTGGAACGGGTGGATCATGCCGCCCGTCATGTCGTTGGTGTTGGCGATTTCCCAAATCTGGGTCGCCCCTAATTCTTGGGTGCTGTCGATACGCTGCATGTCGAATTTCTTCCCGTCGAGCATCACTTCTTCGTCCATGCCGGACATGATGACCTTGTGGATCGGCAGGTCAGGATTTGGCACGAGCCGAGGAATGTCGACAAGCTTTTCCGGCAGCTCGCCGTGACCGTTGTCGTTCTTAGCCTTGATGCGGAAGGCGAGCAGCGGGGTGTCGTCAGTATACAGTGTGACCGTGTCGCCAACGGCGTAGTTGCTGAAGTCGACAACGACCTCGGCCCGCTCGGCACAGGTGAGCATCAAGTGGGTGAAGTAGACGGGGCCGGGCAGAATGCCGCCATCGGAGGCCACTTGGGCGAATTCATGGTCGTCGCCGAAGTGCAGGCGCCATTCCCGCCGGTTCGCGCCGTCCAGAATGCGCAGACGTACCCGGGTGGTGGTGACGTCGAAGTAAGGGTTGACCGTCCCGTTGATGACGGCAGTCGGACCTTGCACACCATCAGGGTCATAATCGGCTTCGTAGTCCCACTGGTTCTGGCGGTTGAAATGGCGGTCCTGGAGAATGACCGGGATATCGTCGACGCCATAATTACGGGGCAGCGGCAGCTTTTCTTCCTGGGCGTCACGCACTAAGACCATCGCGGCCAGGCCCTTATAGACCTGGACGGCCGTCTCGGGGCACGGGTGGGCGTGGAGCCAGAGAGTCGCCGCCGGTTGCTTGACGGTGAATTCAATATCCTTCGTCTCGCCCGGGTAAACCGGTGCGTGGCAGCCGCCGTCCACATACGGCCCCGGCACGTTCAAGCCGTGCCAGTGGAACGTGGTCAGCTCAGGCAGGTCGTTCTTCAAGTGGATCGTGACATGCTGGCCCTCCTTGAAGACGATGGTCTGCCCCAGGACGTTGGCATCGTAACCCCAGGTCTTGGTCGGTTTCCCCGGCAGCATCTGCACCTCGCCGGCCTTGGCCGTGACGGTATATTCCACGTGGTCCGCATCCTCGCTGTCCGCCGGATGCAGCGCCGGAATCGCCAGCGGCTGGGCCGGGGCGTCCTTGTTCACCTTCAACGGGATATACCCGCCATCTAAGGTATTGAAGGCTGTCTTATCGAAGAAATAATCCGTATACGTCTTGTGCGCCATAGCACTCACCTTTCTCAGGAACGTTAATTACACTTCCTAGTATATGATAATGGTTATCGATTGTTAACGGGGAAGACTTGCCCGGGGAAGAGAAGAAAGGCGGCAAAACGCCCGGCCGGCCAATTCCGTCTTGACTTTCCGAACGATTACATAGAAAATAGAGAAAATAACCGGAAATAACGCAAATGCTGAAAGGAATCCATCATGAAAGTAAAACGCAGCGAACGACTGATCGATATCACCCAATATTTAATGGCCCGTCCCAAGACCTTGATCCCCCTGACTTTTTTCTCCGCCCGGTACGAATCGGCGAAGTCTTCCATCAGTGAAGACTTGGCCATCGTCAAGCGGACCTTTGCCGCCCGGGGGACGGGGATCTTGCAGACGGTGCCGGGGGCCGCTGGCGGCGTCCGTTACATTCCCGCCGTGTCCCGAGAGTTCGCCGAGACGTTTTTACAGAGTATGGCGGCGCGCTTGGCAGAAAAGGAACGCTTATTGCCCGGCGGGTACGTGTACCTTTCTGACCTCCTGGGGCAGCCGACGATCCTGAACGACATCGGCCGGCTGATTGCCACGCAGTACGTCCGCAATTCCGTGGACGTGGTGATGACGGTGGCCACGAAGGGGATTCCCATTGCCCAAGCCACGGCCAGCTTCCTGAACGTGCCCTTCGTCATCGTTCGGCGCGATTCCAAGGTCACTGAGGGCTCTACGGTCAGCGTCAACTACGTGTCCGGCTCGAGCAATCGGATCGAGAAGATGGAGCTGTCCAAGCGGTCGCTGCGGGAGGGCGCCAAAGTGCTCGTGGTCGACGACTTCATGAAGGGCGGCGGCACGGTCAACGGCATGCGCACCCTGATCAATGAGTTCGACGCGGAACTGGTGGGCATCGCGGTCTTTGCCGAAGCCATCTTCTCCGGCAAGCCGATGGTGTCTAACTATTCGTCCTTGCTGCGGGTGGACGATGTTGACACGGAGGCCCAGACCATCGTGGCGAATCCGGGGAACTATCTGGAGAAAACGACCTTCTTGGAAGACTTGACTCAGGCTGTGCCAGAGCGGTAGGGCAGCTCCGGAGGCCCGGCGATTTGGGCCCTCCGGCTGGCTGGGGCGATCTGAGTAGCTAACCGAATCAATAGTTTCAGAAAAATCCGGGGAGAGTACTTCGTCACCCGGCTTTTTTGGTCCCGGGCAACCCACCATTGCTCACGCGGGCCTTTGTACCGGCCAAGCACCCCGAAAACAAGGCGGCTGGGCGCAGCCCAACGCCGTCCTACTGTGGCGCTGGGCCGTTTTTTCCTGTATGATATGAATGAATACGGACAATTTGTGAGAAAGCAGGGGGTTTCTGAATGGAACCAAGGTATGTCGTGATCTTAGCCGCGGGCAAGGGCACGCGGATGAAGTCGGACGTCCATAAAGTGCTGCACAAGATCTGCGGCCGGACGATGGTCGAACACGTATTGACCCAGGTCAGTCAGGTGCAGCCGCAGCAGATCATCACCGTTGTCGGGCACGATGCCCAGGATGTGAAAGCCACACTGGGCGACCGCACTGCGTACGCCGACCAGCCAGAACAGCTAGGCACAGGGCACGCGGTGTTGCAGACCGCACCGCTGCTGGCGGACAAGGAAGGCGTGACGCTGGTGGTCAGCGGGGATACACCGCTGCTGACCGCCGCGACGCTGAACAAGCTGCTCCAGTACCACACGGAGAAGGGCGCCAAGGCCACGATTCTCACCGCTACGGCCCCGGATCCTACGGGATACGGCCGCATCATCCGCAACGACTTGGGTATCGTGGAGCGTATCGTCGAACAAAAAGATGCTAGCCACGAAGAAGCCGCTATCCAAGAAATTAACACCGGGGTCTACTGTTTCGACAATCAAGCCCTGTTTTCTGCCTTGAAGCAAGTGACCAACAAGAACGCGCAAGGCGAGTACTACCTGACGGATGTGATCGCCATTATGCGCAAGGCCGGCGGCATCATCGCGGCTTACCGGATGCACGACTTCGAGGAGTCCATGGGGGTTAACGACCGGGTCGCCTTGGCGGCGGCCACGAAGGTGATGCAGCGGCGCATCAACCATGACTTCATGATGGCGGGCGTGTCCATGATCGATCCGGCGACGACGTATATTGACGTCGGCGTGACCATCGGCCAGGATACCGTGATTGAACCGGGCGTCCAGATCCAGGGGCACACCACCATCGGCAAGCACTGCGTGGTCGGTGCCCACTCTCTGCTGATCGACGCGACCATCGAGGATGACGTGCACATCACCAGTTCGACCATTGAGTCGGCCATCATGCGCAAGGGCAGCGACATCGGTCCTAATTCTCACCTGCGGCCCAAGGCCGATATCGGCGAGGACGTCCACGTCGGTAACTTCTGCGAAGTGAAGAACGCCACGCTGGGTGCCCGCACCAAGCTGGGCCACCTCTCCTACGTGGGCGATGCGACCCTGGGCAGCGACATCAACGTCGGCTGCGGGGTGGTCTTCGTCAACTACGACGGGGTGAAGAAATGGCACTCCACGGTGGGCGACAAGGCCTTCATTGGCTCCAACAGCAACATCGTGGCGCCCGTGGAGATCGCGGACCACGCCTTCATCGCTGCCGGTTCCACCATCACCAAGGACATTGCGTACCACGCCATGGGCATTGCCCGGGCACGGCAAGTGAACAAGCCCGATTTTTGGGACAAATTACCGTTGAGCAAGAGCCAAGAGTGGCAATAAGGAAAAGCGGAGGCAAACATGGTTGAAAATCGTTTCGGCGAAAAGCTGAAGATCTTTGCACTGAATTCGAATAAACCCTTAGCAGAAAAAATCGCCCAGACCGTGGGTGTGGAACTGGGCAAGTCCTCGGTCAGCCGATTCTCTGACGGCGAGATTCAGATCAATATCGACGAGAGTATTCGGGGCGCGGATGTCTTTCTGATCCAATCCACCTCAGCACCCGTCAACGACAACTTGATGGAATTACTGATCATGATCGACGCCCTGCGTCGGGCCAGTGCCCGCACCATCAACGCCGTTATTCCTTATTACGGCTATGCCCGCCAGGACCGCAAGTCCCGGGCACGCGAGCCGATCACTGCGAAGCTGGTGGCGAACATGCTCCAGCGGGCCGGTGCTGACCGGATTGTCGCGCTGGACCTGCACGCCGCTCAGATTCAAGGCTTCTTCGACATTCCTGTGGACCATATGATGGGCGCACCGCTGCTGGCCAGTTACTTCCTGCAGCACCACTTGAACGAGAACGCCGTCACCGTCTCTCCGGACCACGGCGGCGTTACCCGGGCGCGGAAGGTGGCCGAGTTCTTGAAGACCCCGCTGGCGATCATTGACAAGCGCCGCCCCCGGGCCAACGTGGCCGAAGTGATGAACATTATCGGCCACGTGGAAGGCAAGCGGGCAATCATTATCGACGATATGATCGACACCGCCGGCACCATCACCTTGGCCGCCCAGGCGTTGAAGGACGCCGGCGCGACTGAAGTCTACGCCAGCTGTACCCACCCCGTCCTCTCTGGCCCGGCCATCGACCGCATCCAGAACTCCAGCATCAAACAGCTGGTCGTGACGGATTCGATCCAGATGCCGCCGGAGAAGATGATTCCGAAGATGGTTCAAGTGTCCGTGGCGAAGCTGCTGGGCGAGGCCATCGTCCGTATCTACGAGAACGAACCTGTCAGCCCGCTCTTCAGCATCCAGCACCAGCTCCAGAACCAAGCGTAATCAGCTCATTACCCGCCCGCTACCGACCTTTCCGCCGGCGGCGGGCTTTTTTGAGAAAGGCACTGCTGTGTTTCCCCCGTGTGGGGCGAGATATGCCGGGCCCGGCGATTTGGGCCCTCCGGCTGGCTGGGCGTGGAAAGGATTCGCGAGACCCGGCGATTTGGGCCCTCCGCCAGGGGGCCTGGAACGTGGTGGGC
>NZ_KI271598.1:52355-64802 GCF_000469325.1 Schleiferilactobacillus shenzhenensis LY-73
CTTGTCCGATCGTAAAGTCTTCGATGTCAGTACATAATCGCCGGAGGTGGCCTCCTGGATTTCATACTTCCGGCAACTTCCATAACGTCCGTCCAGGAGGCTGCCAGGATTACCTGACGAGCGAGATGTTTCCAGTCTCCGAGAATGTAGGGTGACGGAGGGCGGAGCAGATGGGGGCTCAGCTGAAAATTGTTCTTGGCGGCTTTGCCGCCTAGAACAAGGCCGAGCTTTAAGACCGCGCGCACTTTGCGCGGGCTGCATAAGCTTTTACAGACTGTCTAACAAAACTGTTGCACATCAATCTGCGGAGCCCGTAGTCACCCGGGCCAGCGCCAGACAATTGCGTATTACCCAGATGTAAGAAAGGACACAACCTCATGACTATCCGACTCATTGCCATCGACGTCGACGACACGTTACTGACCTCGCACCAGACCATCAGCCCAGGAACGAAAAACGCCCTGCGCGAAAAACTTGCGCAGGGGGTGAAAGTGGTACTGTGCAGTGGGCGGCCGCTGGCCGGGGTGCGGCACTTTATGACCGACCTGGGCATCAGCGGTCATGACCAGTACGTCATCACTGGCAATGGCGCCATTATTGAGACCGCCGCCGGGCGTATTCTCCAGGCCCAGGTGCTGGACCGGCAGGATTACTTGGCCCTGGCGGACTTTGCGGCCACCCACCAGGTGCCCTTCAATGTGCTCGATACCCATTCTCGCATTTATACCCCGGACCGGAATGTGGATCGCTGGACCGTGGTCCAGGCCGCAGAAAATTTTGCCGGCCTGTATATTCGCCAACCAGCTGAGATGCCTGCGGACTTCCAGATGCTGAAGGCGGTCTACGTGGGTCGGCCGGATCAGCTGGATGCCATTCAGCCCGCCGCCGAAGCGGCCTTTGGCGACCTGTTCTACGTGGTTCGGGCGAGTGATAACTTCTTGGAAGTGATGCATCCCGGCGTCGACAAAGGGGCCGCGCTGCAGCAGTTGGCGACGCTCTTGCACCTGGCGGCGGCCCAAGTGATGGCTATCGGCGACGGAAATAATGATGTCCCCATGCTTCAGTGGGCCGGGACGGGCGTCGTGATGGGCAACGGTACAGAGGCCGCCAAGGCGGGCGGCGATTTCATCACGCGTACTAATGATGAGGAGGGAATTGACCACGCCCTCCAACACTTCGCTGACCGTTTTTAGTCCTGCTCTTTTTTAGCCAACAAGTCTCGAATTTCTCGAAGATAATCTGTCTCACTGGGCGCCGGCGGTGCGCTTTCCACCGCCGGTCGCAATTTATTGATGGCCTTCACGATGAGGAAGATGACGAAGGCCGTGATCAGGAAGGTGATGATGGATTGGAGAAAGGCGCCGAACCGGAATTGGGCCTTGCCCACCGTTAAGATGAGGCTGTGCTGGAGATTGATGCCGCCAATGAATAAGCCGATGAGCGGCGAGAGGATGGTGTCGTTCAGGGCGGCGACGATGGCGTTGAAGGCGCCGCCGATGAGAACGCCGATGGCCAGGTCGATGACGCTGCCGCGGGTGATGAATGTTTTGAATTCTTTGAGCATGTGAAGTTCCCCTTTCTGCAATGAATACCCTTATCCTCAGTATACGAAATTGCCCCGGCCGGCCGCACCTTATGGAACCACTTTCTGCCCTAAATCCGGTACAATGGAGTTATACATCATGAAGAGAAAGCGAAGTGCGGATCGTGATCATACAAGACAGTGTCAGCGCCAAAGAGTGTATTGATGCCATCGCCGCCAACGTGGAGCAGACGGTGATCGGCAAGCCCCAGCAAGTGATGCTGACGATTGCGGCGATGCTGGCCGGCGGCCACGTGCTGTTCGAGGATATTCCCGGGGTGGGGAAGACGACCCTGGTGCGCAGTCTGGCCAACGCCTTGCAGCTGCCGTTCCAGCGGATTCAATTCACACCGGACCTGCTGCCCAGCGATATTATCGGAGTAACCATCTACGATGAGGTCCAGCATGACTTCTCATTCCGTCAGGGGCCGGTGTTCACCACGGTGCTGCTGGCGGACGAGATCAACCGGGCCACGCCCCGGGCCCAGGCCGCTCTGCTGGAGGCGATGGCCGAGCGGCGGGTGACGGTGGATGGGACCACCCACCAGCTGAGTCCCGACTTCTTCGTCCTAGCGACGCAGAACCCGACGGATTACGAGGGGACCTATCCGCTGCCGGAAGCCCAGATCGATCGCTTCTTGTTCCGGTTATCCCTGGGCTATCCGGATGAACGGGCCGAACGGAAGCTGCTGGCGGGGACCGACCCGGCAGCCCACATCAACGACGTGCCGCCGGTCATCGATGCAGCCGACTTGCAAAACTTGAAGAATATGGCGACGTACGTGCATATCAGCGACGCCTTGATTGATTATGCCTGGCATCTGATCGATGCGACCCGGCAAGACCCGCGGGTGCGGCTGGGCATCTCGCCCCGGGGCGGAATGGCGCTAGTCAGTGCGGCGAAGGCTTACGCCCTGTGCATGGGCCGGGATTACTGCTTGCCGGATGACTTCCAGACGGTCATTGGTCCGACCTTCCACCACCGGCTCGTGCTCAACCAGACCACTGTGGGGGAGGACCCGGTGCCGGAGATTATTCAAGACATCCTGCGTCAGACCAGCGTACCGACAGTGTGAACGCCATGGCCAGACTGAAACGGATCCTGGTCTTTCTCTTGTTTGGCGGCGTATTGGGCGGCACGTTCCTGCTGGCAGCGGTCTTTAACACGGCGATGATCTGGGCGGTTTGGTACGCCTTCGTATTCGTTTTTTTGCTGTGCCTGCTGCAGCTGGTATGGCCCTTGGCCGCGGTGCAGTGGCAAGTGCAGCGGGCAGAAAGGCCCGCCGATACGCCGCTGCTCCTCACCGGCACGGTGACCAACCGCCATTGGTGGCAGTGGCAGCCCCAGCTGCGGGTCGCTGCGGCTGACGGTTGGGGGACACCGGCCACGCTGCTCGGGCGGCACCGGGTCTCAGTGACATTACATACCCGCCTGGCCCGCGGGGTTTATTCCCAGATAAAAATCCCGGTCCAGGCGACTGACCTGTTGGGTCTGCTGAGCAAGGGCCGGCGGGTCAAAGTGCCGGTGGCTCTCGTGATCTATCCCCGGGTACCCGCCCGGGCGGTCCGGCAGCTCCTGCCCACGCTGAATCTTCTCCGTGCCCATCAGCTGGCCGGCCTCGCCGACCCTTATTCGTTAAAAGGGTATCGCCGGTACATTCCGGGGGACCCGCTGAACGTGATCGACTGGCGGGTGACGGCTCGGGCCGGGCACATGATGATCCGGGAGCTGACCCCCGAGCCGACGCCGTTCATCCATGTCGTGTTCAACCGCACCGCCGCGAACTTCAATGAAGCGGAGTGGGCGCTGTTCTTTGGCGTCCAGCAGGCGACCCGGAATTGGACTAACGTCTGGTTCTGGTGGCCGGCGTCGGAGGGCGGCTGGCAGCATGCCCACGAGCTGACCAGCCGGTTGGCGGCGGCTTATGTGCCGCCCGCGACGGCACCGGCTTGGACCCCCGCCGTCAATAACACCCTGCGCGGGGCGACCATCGTCGTTCTGGGCCCACCCATGGCCAGTCCGGCTGCCGGGGTGCGGGTCGTGCCAGTGGCCGTAGGACCGGACGGCCAGTTGGTTGGCGGCGTTATCGAGAGAAAGGAGCGGGCAAGCTCATGAATCATGCCGCAAATCGCTTTTTAGGCGCGCTGGGGATCATTCTCCATGCGCTGCTGCTGGTCTTGGCCGTCCCGCCCTTTGTCAAAGTCAACCACTTGGCCGCGGCGTGGCCGCTGTATATCTATATCGGCCTGGCCATTCTCTGTGTCCTGCCCTGGCGCTGGCAGACCCGCTGGTGGCCGGCGAGCATCATTGGTCTGATGGCCGCCGCCTTTGTCCCGGTCTATCTGTTATTCCCAGGGCGGGGACCGCTCTCGGCCGCCTGGCTGCCGGCACTGGTCGGCCGCTTCCAGGATAGCTGGCAGAGTTATTTCATGCGTTCGTCAGCCACTGTGCCGCCGCTTCTCAGCCTGGTGCTGATTTTAGCGGTGGTCGCACTGCTGACCATTTTGTATGTCCGTTACCATATTTGGCCGGTGACGCTGATCGTCATCGTACTCTATCTGTGTGCCGTGAATATTTTCAACGGCGACGATCTGACCGTCACGATCCTCCAGCTCTTTCTCACCGCCGTCGTGCTGGCCTTGGTCGATCAACTGCAGAAACAGCGGCTGCGCTGGCCGGTCGTCGCCGTGGCGGCGGTCATTGCCGCCGCGGCGGGCGGGGCCTTGCAGGCCGCTGGTGCCCCGCATACCACGCTGAGTGCGGTCACCACTCCGCTAGTGGACAATACAGCCCTGCTGCGCAGTGAATTGAATACTGCGGGCTTCTTTCAATCGCTGGAACGCTTCGGCGCGGGGGATGCCCGGACGGGGTTCTCCGAGGACGATACCGACTTGGGCGGCCCGCTGTTCGACGACAATTCGGTGGTCTTCACGGCCACGGATTACGAGGACCATTACTGGCGGGTCGAGACCAAGGACGAATATACCGGCCGCGGCTGGATCGCCAGCCTGGGCGACCAGATCGCCCGCCTGCGGGCCCTGCCCACACCGCTGCCGGCAGCGGGGATGACAGCGGCAACGGCCAAGACCAAGCATCCGCTGACGATGGCCTTCACCCAAGCGAGCGATTACGTGCCCCTTCCCTATGGCCAGCTGACGTTGGATACCGTGGATGACCAGCAGCGTAACATCTTCATCGGTTGGGCGCCCAGCCGCAACCGCCTAATTACTGGCGGCCGGATGCGGCCCTTCGCCGGTGTCCGGGAGCTGACCGGTACATACCAGAAGTATCAGTACACGATCAGTCAGTTAGAAAATGCTCAAAATCCCACGACGACGGCGGCGCCCAACCAGTTCAAAGCGGACCTGGCCCTGCCTAAGAGCGTGACCCAGCGGACCCGCCGGCTCGCCTTATCACTCACCAACAAGGCCACCAGCTACTATGGTCAGGTGACGGCAATTCGCGATTACCTGCGGGACGGTATTCAGTTCGTGTACTCCAAAGTCGATACTCCCCGGACGCCCAAGGGCCGGGATTACGTCGATTACTTCTTGTTTTCCAGCAAGACGGGGTACTGTGATAACTTTTCTTCCGCCATGGTCGTCCTCTTGCGCAGTGCCGGGATTCCGGCCCGCTGGGCAAAAGGCTTTAACGGTGGGAACCAGGTCGGCAGCGTCGGCGGCGGCCGGTACGAGTATGAGATCCTCAATTCCGCCGCCCACTCGTGGCCGGAGGTCTACTTCCAGGGCATCGGCTGGGTCCCGTTTGAACCGACACCCGGGTTCATCAATCCTGATGAACGCCAGCAGGCCAGCCAAGTCAACGCCGACCAGAGCCCCACGGCGGCGTCTGCCAGCAGCAGTTCAGCCAGCAGCAGCAGTGCCGCGGCCCGGCGCAACGGGCAGCAGGCTGCGAGCAGCAGCAGTGTTCAAGCTGCGGCCAGCACCAGCACGGGCACGTTACCTTGGCCGCTCATCGCTGCCGCAATCGCAACCGGCTTGCTGCTCATCGCTGCTGGCCTGGCCTTCTGGCAGCGCCGCCGCTTGCAGCTGCGCTGGACCCAATGGCGGTTGCAGCGGGCCGCAGGCAAGCCGTTTGCGGCCGTCTTCCGGCACTTCGACCGCCAGGCTCGCCGCTGGCAGGCCCGCCCGACGGGGGAAACCCTGGCCCGCTATTACACGCGCTTGACCAAGCACTTGGGACTGGCGCCGGACACGTTAGCGCCGGTGGTTGAAAACGCCGAATACTTGCTTTACAGTGGGACCAACGCCCCGGCCCCTACGGTCACGACCGCCGAATTGACGGCCATGACGACGGCATTAGCCGCCATGCAGCCGGGCAAGAAGAAAGAGAGCTGATTCGATGACCACGAAGATTCCCACTTTTGGCACATTACCTGCCGGCATGCCCTACGCCACCCGGATTGGGGCGTACGTCGTCATCCCAGACGCCGCCCGCCAGCGCATCCTGACCTTGGCCGCACCGAACGGCGCCTTGATCCTGCCCGGGGGAGAAATGGAACCTGGCGAAGACCAGGAAGCCACCTTGACTCGAGAACTGAAGGAAGAATTCGGGGTGACCATCGCCCCGCCGACTTACCTGGGCGAAGCCGCTGATTACTATTATTCCCGCCACCGGCGGACGGCCTATTACAACCCGGGCTACTTCTTCGCCACCACCGACTACAAAAAAATAGCCCCCCCGTTGGAGGACTTCAATATTCTTACCTGGCAGCCCATCGTCATCGCCCGCTTCGCACTGAAACGCGCTTCCCACCGGTGGGCATTGGACCAGTGGCTGGCGGGTAAAGCATCTTCAAACGTACATTTTTACCGACAGAGACCTGATGAATCAAGAGAAATCGAAGGATAAGTTTATCATTCGAGAGCTGGAGAAGATGCCAGAACCTTATTAGCAACTGATTTAATCCGCAAAATAATTATCAGCCGTGTTCGTGTTTAAACTGCCTGTTTTACAACTGAAGTTCAAATAATTGACATTCCTAGAAAATCGGTTCAAGATTCGCAGTAGGCGTTGAAACGCTTGCAATCTGTCTGCCCGTGGGGAAAGGAGTTTTAGCAAGACAAGCACAAGTAATCACTTGTGAAGTAGGGATGTTCAGCGTGCAAACTTCAATTGATTTACACCTATGATCATGATTTTGTTGCGTGCAATTACAGGAGGTAGAAAACATGAAGAAGATTCTTTCTTTAGGGGCTTCCCTTTTGGTTGCAGGTGGATTGGCCACGGGCATTGTTACGCTAGCACAATCATCTTTATCCGCGCAAACAACTGTCTTAGCAGCATCCGATCCGGCGCCAGTATTGAAGGGAAAATATTTCATGTGGCTGCCATTTCCCCCGCCACAGTATTTACCAGTCGGACAAATGGTTGAAATTAATGGGAATTGGTATGCTTCGCGGGGTGCACAACGTAATGAGTTCCATGGGGTTGTGGATGGCTATGTTGCATACTATACTGGTACGTTTTCACTAGCTAACTAAACAGAAGTTGTAGAGAGAGGATACCCGTGCTGCTTCTTTGTACGGGTATCCTTTCGTTGGAGGCATACTATGTACTTCAAGCTGTTACAAAAAGAAATTGGTTTCAGGAAAATAGCCGCCATATGCTTAATAACCATTACTATGTTGAGTGTACTATTCTGGATTCAAATTGAACAGCAACACAATTACATCGAGTCGTATCGTGGTCGACTTGTTAAAAACATTTCCTCACTGCCTGCGGCTGGCAAAAAAACACAAGACGATGCATTTACGTTGGGTTCTAAGTACGAGCTGACACAACTTAATGCGGGCCCAATACCATATGCGCAAGCCTACTTAAAAAGCCTGGAGAAATCAAAAAAGCCAATTAACGAGAGAACATCCAACGCAAAGCAAATTGTGAGTAGAGCAACAGGCACTTCTCTATCAGGTCCGGCATTCTCGCAAACTGAACTTGACAACACTATCAAAGAACTCAGTTGGGTTCTAAAAAGAGACATAACACCCTTTTACCCGTCAAGGCAACTGCTAGATGAGTTGACTCCTACACGATACACCGGTGATCCAGATAAATATGATGAGACTGCTCAGGTCAGCGGAGCCCGATTTTATACGAATGGCTGGTATTTTGTTTGGTATGTGGTCCATCAAAATATACCACAGATTTTCATCATTTTAGGTGTTCTATTGCTTGGGTTAACGTTTGCAAATGAATTGAATCCCGCACATCGACATATTTTACTTCTAGCAACTAACGGTATCGATTCAATTCACTTATGGGCTGAACGTTGGATTCTGGACATCGTGGTAATTGTCGCTGCCATTACTTTTTCAACAGCCATTTTTCTTTTGGGTTCTCTGATTGTCGCTCGGGGTGGAAGCTTGCAATACCCAATTGTTTTGTGGCACATCAATGGCAAGCAATCATTCATGGGCCTGGGAACAATATTGACACGTGGGGGATGGTTGCTCATTATGTTCACAATGCTTGGCGAATCTGTACAAATGTTCTGGAGTGTGATTACCCGCAATGCTCTGCTGACGACAGTGCTTACTTTGCTCACAATCGGGTTGGGATTCTTTGTGCAACACGTCAGTTGGCTGCCGTTCACGTATTTCAATGTTGGGGAAACGATTAACGGTTTTACTTTTTACCGTATGGGTAGAGGTTCCTTTGAGCAAGCCATGCTTGTTGTTGCAATTTGGAGTGTTGCCATAGCGGCTGTATCCTTGTTACTTTTGTATAGAAATAGGAAATACGCTTACGATTTTGAAAAATAGGGTTTTGAAATTCGGATATTTCTTCTGAATTATCAACCGAAGTACAATGCTGAGGGTTATAAAAAAAACAAAGAAATACCCAACGGTTCCGGACTCGGGTTAGGTTTGCAGTATCCCGTTTCCATGCTCTGCGAAGGTCAGAAGTTACTTTGTCTAAAAACTGCTATTTACGCGTTCAGCACCAATTTCTCCAACATCTGGGCCACACCATCATCCACGTTCGATGCCGTTTCTAGCTGGGCCTTGGCCTTCACCTCAGCAGTGGCATTAGCCATAGCGATACCCGTACCGGCCGCTTCGATCATGCTCAAGTCGTTGCCCTGGTCGCCGAAGGCCATCACTTGGTCCATCGGCACGCCCAGCCGCTTGGCCAAGCCCTTCAACGCATTACCCTTACTTGCGTTCGGATTCAGCACTTCCAGAAAGAACGGCTCCGACCGGACGAAGTGGTAGCGCCCCTGGAATTCCTCAGGGATACTGTGAGAGACTTTCTCCACGATGTCCGGGTTGTCGATGAACATCACCTTCGAGAAGCGTTTGCTGGGGGCAAAGTCGTCGATCGTCCGGTAATGGATAGGCATCTGCACCAAGTAACTCTCGCCGACGGAATAGGGGCTGATGTCCTTGTTCGTGGTGTACATAAAGTGGTCGTCTTCGGCGTGCATGTGGCTGCCTAGCTTGCGGGCCAGATATTCCAGGTCAATGAAGTCGCTCAGCGCCAGGGTATGGCGGACCAGGACACTTTCGTCGGCGGTCTTTTGGACCAGCGAGCCGTTGAAGGTAATGACGTAATCGTCAGGGCCCAGCAGGTCCAGTTCTTCTAAGAAGTGGCGCACGCCGGTCATTGGCCGGCCGGTGCAGATGACCACGTGGACACCCTTGGTCTTGGCGGCTTTGACCGCGTCAATGGTGCGCGGGTTCAGTTGGCTATGTTCGTTGAGCAGCGTGCCGTCCAGGTCGACGGCGGCAATTTTATACGTCGGCATCAGTTGTATCCTTTCTTCCTTGGGGCGCCGCGATGGCGCCGTTATGAATGTAACTCTGGAACTCTTGGTAGATGGGCGTGAACAGCCCGCCGTCGGTCTTCGTCAGCATCTCCTTGGGGAAGTAGAAGCGCTCGTCCCCGGTGGAGCGGCCGGCGATGGCGGCGACCAGCATGCTCAAGGTAGAAAGCTCGCGCAGGCTGCCGTCCTCGGCCATGATCTCGATCTGGGTCTTCGGTTCCTTCGACGACGGGTCGTAGGCGTCATAGGGCAGGTCGTAGCTGTCGTTCAAGGCGGCATAATAATCCTTATCGAAGCCGGCCTGACTGATCAGATCGCGCATCTTGGGAATCAGCCCGCGGGTCTCCTGGGAATAGGTGACGGACTTGAAGGGCTTGCGGTCCAGGAAGCGGTGGGCCAGGTCGCGCAAGGTGTCGTCCGGGTCCTCCCGCCAGTAGATGAAGTACGTGTTGAGCACGCCGTCGTCCAGATTCAGGTAGTCATGCAGGGTGAAGTCGTTCTCGAAGAAAGGCACCAGCAGTGTCGGGGTCAACTCGCCCAGCTGGTGGTGTTCGTAGAGAAATTTAGCCCGCTGGAGCAGGTGCTGCAAGACCACTTCCATGCCCCGGGAAACGGGGTGGAAGTAAACTTGTTGGTACATCTGGAAGCGGCAGATGATGTAATCTTCCACTGCGTGCATGCCGTCGCTTTCGAAGGCGATGCCTTGGGCGTAGGGCCGCATCACCCGGAGGATCCGGGTGACGTCGAACAGACCGTACTTGGTGCCGGTGTTGTAGGCGTCCCGCAGCAAATAATCCATCCGGTCGGCATCGATCTGGCTGGAGATCATCTGCACCACTTGGGGATTGGGATAGGTGTGGGCGATGACGCTGGCCACCTGCTCCGGGAAGTCCGGGGCGATCCCCCGCAGGACCTGGTTGACTTCCGTTTCCGGCGACGTCAGGATCTCGGTGGTGATATGCTCGTGGTTGGTCCCGAAGATGTGCTCGAACGTATGCGAATAGGCGCCGTGGCCGATGTCGTGGAGCAGTGCTGCACACAGCGCCACCAACCGGTTCGCATCATCGTCCCAGAGGCCGTCGCCGGGCTCTTTGGTGGGGTAATTATGTTTGAAGTTATCACAGATCTGACGGGTCAGCTCGTAGACGCCCAGCGAATGGGTGAAGCGGGTGTGCTCCGCCCCGTGGAACGTGAACGAACTCGTCCCCAGCTGCTTGATCCGGCGCAGCCGCTGGAATTCAGTGGTGTTGATGAGGTCCAGGATCACTTTGTGTTCGACGTGGATATAATTATGCACAGGGTCGCGGAAGACTTTCTCCCGCGGCAATAGCGGTGAAGAATACATACTGCGTCCTTCCTTAATAGGTGCCAGTTGTCAATTACGCTCACCATTATACCACGGGCACAGAGACGGCTTGAGCCGAGGCGGTGACGCTGCCGGCCGGACTGCTGTAGAATAAGGATAGGAAGACAGTGAGAAAGGAAGTGCGATCGTGGTTCTTGAATCAGCGATCCCCATTAGTATTCATCTGGAAACGAACATCGTGCAGAAAGGTGAGGAGACCCACCACGTCTACGATGAGGCGGGGACCCTGGCCCAGGTGGGTGACAACATTTACTTGCGCTACGAGGAAAGCGGCGATCATGACGACAACCAGCCGGTGACGCTGAAACTGATGAGCAACGGCGACGTCCAAGTGACCCGGGGCCGCTCCGCGGGGGACACGTTCTCCAAGCTGTTCTTCAGTGACGGCAAGCGGATCATCGCCACCTACCGGACCCCCTACGGCATGTTGTCGATTGAAACCCTGACTCAGACACTGCGGGTCCGCCTGCGGGAGGATCCTCTGGCGGGGCAGATCGACATTGCGTACCAATTACTGGCGGGCGGCGAATATTTAGGTGATTATCAGCTCCAATTGATTTTCCATGCCTAGCAGCGTATGATGGACAGAAGACTGTGAAAGGACGTGTATCCGCTTGAATCTTGACGTTTTTAAGGGCGAAAATAAAGACGAACTGTCGATGATCGAGGTTGCCCACGCCATTCTCAAACAGCGTGGCGAGACCATGCCGTTTGCTGATTTGGTCAACCAGATCCAGAACTACCTCGGCAAGAGTGACGAGGAGATCCGGGATCGGCTTTCTCAATTCTATACGGATCTGAATGTCGACGGCAGCTTTATCTCCCTCGGGGACAATGTCTGGGGCTTGCGCTCCTGGTATCCCTTCGATTCGGTGGACGAAGCGGTCAACCATGGCGACGAGGACGATGAAGACCGGCCTCGGCGCAAGAAGCGCAAGAAGGTCAATGCCTTCTTGGCCGACGTGGACAGTGACGATGACGTCATTGACTACAACGACGACGATCCCGAAGACGACGATTTCGATGATGACGACGATGAAGACGACACCGATGACGATGACGACACGCCTGCACTGAGCAAATTGGCCAAGGACGTGCCGGCTGACGACGATGATACCGACGACAGTTTGGCTGACGGTATCGAAGGTCAGCTGCAAGAGTTCTCCGATGATGATGACGACACCGATACCGCCAGTGATAGCGATGACGATGACGACACACCGGATTTCTCTGGTGACGATGACGATGATGACACCGACAGCGATGATGACGATAAGGACGATTAAGCATCGCGCTTGACGTCTCTGTAGATTTTTAGTAGGATACTTTTTGGGCACTCTATATGTAGAGTAGCGGTTGCAGGCTCCCTGTTCTGTTTTTGAAGGAATAGGGAGCTTGCTTTGTTTTATTGGTGTTCCCGGCATTCAACACACACACTGACTAATTGATGAAGGAGTACGGAATGTTTACCAAAAAGATCATCAAATATGGACAAATGGTGTCAGATACTGGATAGATTGAACTAAGGGCACACTGTTACTCTTGGAAATGGTGGGATATGTAGGGTTTTAGTGTCGAGCACTTTTAATTGCTGGATGTGTTTCCTTTTGTTAAGCTAGAAGTGTAATAAAACAAACGTTCCCACTTCTTATTCAGCTTAGCGGAGGTGTTCCCCATGCCGGTCAAAACCCACAAGATCCGTCTCTATC
>NZ_KI271599.1:0-4825 GCF_000469325.1 Schleiferilactobacillus shenzhenensis LY-73
TCAAGCCGTGCCCACCACGTTCCAGGCCCCCTGGCGGAGGGCCCAAATCGCCGGGCCCCGCCAATCTTTTCTCCCTACTCGCCCCGCTGGAACTCCTCACCCTGTGCATCTTGCAGAACAATGCCGCTGTAGAGCTGCACCGTGATGAAGTAGTAAAGGACGTAGAGCACCAGGAAGATGAGGAACGGCAGCCAGATGTTCTTGTACGGCGCCGGCAGGAGGTTGGTGACCTTGAACATCTGCAGGCCGAAGAGCACGTGGATGATGCCCAGGACACCCGGCAGCAGGAACAGCGTGCCGATCTCTTGGCGGATGGACTTCTTCAGCCAGCCCCGGCGAGTGCCGATCTTCGCCAGCATCTGGTAGCGAAGCGCATCGCTGGCCGCGCTGGACAGGATCTTGAACATCAAGCAGGACGCCAGCATCGCCAGGAAGGCAATGCCCAGGAACAGGCCCATGAACTCGAAGCCGGACATCATGCTGTTGTACAGCGTATAGACGACGTACTTCTGGTTCAAGCCCAGTGAATCATTGGTCTTGCCCTTTGCTGCAGCAGTTTGCTGGGCATCATCGGCCGTGGCCAACGGCTTGATTTTATCCTTGCTGGCCATGAAGTCTTTGACGGTGTAGAGCGTAACCGTGTGGGTCTGGCCGGCTTGCTGCGCAAAGGCGGCAGCGGACAGGACCTTGATCGGTGCGCCGCTGGCGCTGCTGGTCACCAAGGACGACAAGGTCCCGCTGTAACTATCTGGCGATTGCAGCATCGTCGCCCCGGTCAGTTTCGTCAGTTTGGCACTGTAGGACCCATCTTTGTTCTGGCGCTGTTCATTTTCCCGATACGGGGCCTTGTCGAACTCGCCGGCGGAGAAGTAAACCGCCTTGCTGTCGACTTTGTACTGATACGTCGTGGTACTCGTCGGCTCGATCTGACGGGCTTTCTCCTTCTGAGTGCTAGTCGGATCGTGCAAAATCAAATCATAAGGCGACACCTGGTTGGTCATGGTCTGGATCGTATCGTGGAAGCCTAGGCCGACGGTGATAGCGCCCAGGGCCAAGGCGAAAACAATGGACACCATCGACAGCAGCCGGGTGAAGTCCCGGATGCGGAAGCTCAGCTGGCCCAGCGTGAAGCTGTGCAGACCGTGCAGGCGGAAGTTCGTGTTGCGCCGCAGCAGCTGGATGATCATCAAGAAGAACGCATCGAAAACGAAGTAGGACCCCAGGACGATGGTCACCAGGGCAATGCCGATGCCCAACAGCTGCAAGGTGTTCAAGTGGGCCATGGACCAGTAGCCGATGGCGAGCAGGATCAGGCCGGCGACCACTTCGATACCCCACATGAAGGTATTGCGCTTCAACCGGGTTGGTGTCTTATCCTGGTTCAGCAGCTGCAGGACCGGGGTACGCACCAATTTGCCGGCATTATAGATGGCGGTAATGGCGAACAGGGCCAGGAAGAAAATGGCCGTGACGATAGCCGCCGCTGTGCTCCACGGAGAAAAGTGAGTAATCGTAATGTCCATCTGGGCAACCAGGACCTTGCTGATGACACTGGTCAGGCCGACCCCGATGGCCGTCCCGACGATGGTCGCCAGCAAACCGACCGCCACCGTTTCAATGAAGATCAGCTGAGCAATCTTGCCGGACTTTGCGCCCAGCATCATGAACATGGCGTAGGTGCGCTGGCGCATTGTGAGCAGGAACGAGTTAGCGTAGAGGATGTACACCAAGGTAATGATGGCCAGCAGCACGGAGCCGAAGTAGAAGATGTAGACGATCATGCTCAGGGTCGAGTTGGCCTTCAGAAATTCAGGGTTGCTGGCCAGCGACTGGAACATGTAGAAGATGGCCGCGGAGATGGTCAGACCGGAGAAGAGGACAATGTAATCTTTGAGCCGGCTTTTCATGCCGCCCAGGGCGAGTTTCCATAACATATGTGTGCCGCCTCCTAGTCTTCGAACGTGCCGAGTTCATCGAGGATCTGGTGGTAGAACGCCGTCCGGTCCTGGTCCTTGCGCTTCAGCTCCTGGCCGATGACCCCGTCCTTAATGAACAGGATGCGTTGGCAGTAGCTGGCAGAAAATGGATCGTGGGTCACCAGCAGAATTGACACGCCGTCTTTTTGGTTCAGATCGGTCATCGTGTCCAGCAGCTCCCGGGCACTGTGGGAATCCAAGGCACCGGTCGGCTCGTCGCCGAACAGGATCGCCGGCTGACCGACCAAGGCCCGGGCCGCAGCGACCCGCTGTTTCTGACCGCCGGAAATTTCTGTCGGATACTGGTCAAGGATCTCGGTGATGGACAGCTTCTCGGCCACCGCCTGGACCTGGGGCGCCACTTTCTTCGCACTGACCCCTTGCAGGGACAGCGGCAGGGCAATGTTCTCCCGCGCCGTCAGGTTCTCTAGCAAGTTGAAGTCTTGGAAGATAAAGCCGACCTCGTGGGAGCGGAAGTCCGCCAGCTTGTTGCCCTTCAACTGGGTCACGTCCTGCCCGTTGATGCGGACGTCCCCGGCAGTGGGCTTGTCCAGCGTGGAGAGAATATTCAACAAGGTAGACTTGCCCGATCCGGACGCCCCCATGATGCCGATGAATTCCCCGGACTGCACGCTGAAGGACACATCCTCCAACGCCACCGTTTGTTTTTCGTTGGCCTTACCGTAGACCTTGCGTACTTTTTTCACTTCGACGACATTCGCCATGGTGTGTTTTCCTGCTTTCTATATATGGAATCTGCGGTCAGCAGGCAGAAAGAAAGGCCTCTGAACCGTATCGATCAACTGACTATGCTTCTAGTTTAGCAAGCGGGCGGCCGCTGTGCCCTAACGTTTTTGTTATGTTCACTCGGGCGGAAGACGGACAAGATAAAAAAGGCCGCCGTTGGTAGAATATCATCAACGGCGGTACAACGCTTGGCAGACGTCTCCACGAGGCGGTCTCAATGAATCAAATTGTGCAGGGCAATAATCATGGCCGGCAAGACGTACAGGGCAAACACGCCAGCCATGACGATCAGGTGGCGGCGCTTGTGCATCAACGTGACAGCGATAAACTCCCGCAGGACGGCGTTGGGCAGATAATAGAACGAGGTATGGGCGCCGCGGCCATTGGCCCGCAAGCCCTCGGCCCGGGCATATAGCCCGGCGCGGAAGATATGGTAATTATTGGAAACAAAGATGGCGCGATAACGGCCGCCCATTTCCCGGTGTTCAATGATGGCCTTGGAGAAACGCAAGTTTTCTTGAGTGGTGGTGGACATATCCTCCAGCAGGGTCGCTTCTTCGGGAATGCCGTGGGCAACGGCGTAAGCCCGCATGGCCGCGGCCTCGGATAATTTCTCATCGGCCCCCTGGCCCCCGGAGAAGATGATCATCGGGGCCGGCCGGCCCTTACGAATCTGGCGGTAATAGAACTTCATCCCCCGTTCGATGCGGGCGGCTAGGAGTGGGGAAACAGTGTCCCCGTTGAGCAAACCAGCACCCAGGACGATGATGTACTGCTGCTTGTAAGGAATGGGATAGAACTGATAAATCAGCAAGCTGGACACGAAATTGAAGAGAATTAAGGTACCATATTGGACCACCACGTTGGCCGTCGTTACCAATACCTGCAGCCACTGCGGCAGGTGGCCGTAATTGACGGTCAGCACCCAGAGAATGATGATGGCGATCCCGGTCAGGAGGGTCAGCATGTTGGCCACCGTATGGCTTTCGCGCTTCCACACGATGCGTGCATTCAGCAGGAGCCAAATAGCGGAGGTCGCCCAGATCAAGGCAATGAGCACCACCGCAATCAGAAAGAGGGTGCCCGTGACAAGAATCAGGATTTCATTCTTCGACACGATGATCGTTCCGCCCAGCCACGCCCAAAAAACGACAAACAGGATATTAAAAAGGACGCCGTTCACCAGCCGGCGGGGTTCGGTCAACCAGCAGGCGAGGAATACGCCCAGGCACAGGAGCACGACCGCTGCCCCCAGACCGACCACCGCCCAGGGAAAGTCCGGGCTGTTTAATAACGCCTGCATTGATTCAGGACCACCTATCCACGAAGATTCCAGAAAAAGTTATACTTGTAGCGTACCGATTTTGGGGGGATTTGTCTATGTCTGTCAGTCGTTTTCAAGCGTTCAGTGACGGCGTTTTTGCCATCCTGATCACGATTTTGGTGCTGAGTTTCCAGGTACCGGACTACCACGCTGGCCACCTGTTCACGGCCGTGCTCAACCAGTGGCCAATCATGGCCGCATACGTGGTGTCCTACTTTTATGTGGGCACGTTGTGGCTGTTTCACCACGATTATTTTAACACCCTGGTGCGCATCGATCGGGGCGTGAACATGCTGAACCTGCTGCTGCTCTTCAGTATCACCCTCATCGACTACCCCATGGCGCTCGTGGCGAACACCTTGGCCACCGGGAACGTGGCGGACATGCGGGTGGCGTTCATCATGTACGACCTGGTGGCACTGTTCGTGTCTTTTACGTTTTTCTTAATGTATCTATACCTGCACCACCACATGAATCTCAAAGCACCCCACGTCACCACCGACTTCTACACCACCATCAAGTTCGACCCCCTGCGCAGCGTGGCCATCTACGGCGCCTCCATCATCGCCGCCTTCTTCTCCATCCCGCTCTCCGCCCTGCTGCTAGTCCTGGGCATCTTGTTCCACTTCTTTGCTTACCTGCGGATGAGCAGAAATCTGCGGACGGCGCGGGTGAAACGAGTAGAAAGTCCAGTGAGTGGGAAGAAGTAAAAGTCTCGCGTTGGCCCGGGTGACTCCGGGCTCCGCGGGCGGGGGCGGCGACGCGAAGCTAGTGCGAA
>NZ_KI271599.1:4835-5181 GCF_000469325.1 Schleiferilactobacillus shenzhenensis LY-73
GCCTGCGGAGCTAGTAGTGACGGCGGTTTGAGCCCGCAAAGTGCGCGGTCTCAAACACGCCTAACAGCTAATGCCGAGAAAACCACTCGGCATTAGCTGTTTCCACCACTGAGCCCCAACCCGCTCCGCCCTCCGTCACCCTACGTTCTTGGAAACTGTAAGAGTCTCGCTCGACACGAAATTCTGCCAGCCTCCTCCATGGCGTTGCAACAGTTGCCCGGAAGTATGAAGTTCAGGAGGCCGCCTCTGGCGAATGTATCCTGGCACCGAAAACTTTACGATCGGTCAGGATGTAGGCGATTTGGGCCCGGAGCCAGGGGGCCTCAGTGGTGAGATTGGTCTTAGC
>NZ_KI271599.1:5342-12780 GCF_000469325.1 Schleiferilactobacillus shenzhenensis LY-73
TAACCCGTTCCACGCCCAGCCAGCCGGAGGGCTCAAATCGCCGGGCCCAGCGAACAATACGACAACGAAAAACGAGGCTGGAGCGAATCCCATCGCTTCAGCTTCGTTTTTGCAACTCAGTGAACTCTGTCAAGCACGTTACTTACTGGCGCTGGCGGGGATTTCCTTCAGCTGCTTGCTCATCCATTGCACGTAGTCCAGGCCCTTCGGCTTCGTCTCCGTGACCCGCACGACGGGCACTTTGTTCTGCTCCGCCAGTTTAGTCAACTGCGTGATCACCTTGCTGGTCGTCTGGGTGTTGACCACGAAGAACTTGATCGACTTGTCTTTGATGGCCTTCTCCACCTTGGCATAGACCGCCGTGGAGGGGTCGTTGCCGTCTTCGGTGGCATTGGCGAAGGCATTGTCCATTACCTTGTAGCCCAAGGCATCCAGCATATTGCCGAAGACCGGCTCGGTGACAGCGACTGCCCCATTGTTGGTCGTCTTCTTGGCATTGATCAGCGGTGTCAGCTTGGCCAGCTCTTTCTTATACTTGGCGGCGTTGGCTTGGAAATCCTTCTTGTTCTGGGGCTGGAGCTTGCTGAATTCCTTGACCAGCGCATCGGCGACTTTGCTCATGGTCTCCGGCCGGTACCAGAGGTGCTCGTTGTCGCCATTCTTGGCGCCAACGATGCTGGCCACAGTGAGGAGCTTGGCAGAACTGTTGGCGGCCAGCTTATTCAGCCAGTGATCGTAACCCAAGCCGTTGACCAGGACCACGTTGGCGCCAGCCACGACCTTGCCGTCCGCCGTGGTCGGCTGGAAGTCATGGGGATCCACGCTGGTGCTGTGAATGATCGGTTCCGCCTTGCCGTGGCTGCCCAGCACGGCAGCCGCCGGTTCGGCATAGAAGTCCGTGCTGGTCACGTAAGTAATCTTCTTGGCGGCACTGGCATTGCCCTGCTGACTGCACCCGGTCAGAATCAGCAGCGCACCGGCCAGCAATACCAGTAAGGGCTTAAGCAATTTACGCATGAATAGTTTCCTCCTATGACGTGAGAAAAGGGACGCAGGCCTCTTTTCTGAAAGTCTGTGTCCCAGTATACCGTGTTTGAAAAAGTGTGCGTGCAAGTATGCGCACATGAACATCTATTCAAATGTAAGCACTCATAAAGCGGTGTGGTCGTGGCCGATGTAGTTGTGGTCGAAATCAATCTCGGTGGTGACATTCGGATAGTACCGGCGCAGATCCGCCAGAATCCGCAGATTCAGTGTCTTATCGTCCTCTGGATAATCGTCGGGCACGACCACGTCGAACTGGACGATGCGGGTGTGGTGCGGACCGTGTTCAATATGGAAATCATGGGTGTGCAGTCCGCCGCCGATGGACTTGATGATCGTCTGGAGCCGCTCGTACATCTCCGCGGTGAGGCGGTCATCAATGTCGATGGGGTCAATGTGGGCCACCAATTCGA
This sequence comes from Schleiferilactobacillus shenzhenensis LY-73, assembly GCF_000469325.1. Taxonomy (GTDB): domain Bacteria; phylum Bacillota; class Bacilli; order Lactobacillales; family Lactobacillaceae; genus Schleiferilactobacillus; species Schleiferilactobacillus shenzhenensis. The sequence goes on from NZ_KI271599.1 coordinate 6,800, forward strand.
CGCCCAGCTTTTTCTGGAAGTCCCGTTCGATCTTGTCAATCGCTTCGTGGGCCTGATCCAGACTCCAGCGGCTATCTAATTCAATGTGTACAGTGGCGAAGATCTGAGTGGGACCGTAATGGTGGATGAGCAGGTCGTGGAAGCCGAGAATGTCGTCGTACGTCGCCAACTGGTCGGTGTATTTCTGCACCTCGTCCTCCGACGGGCGGCTTCCTACCAGGCTGTTGACCGACCCGCGAATGCTGTCAACGCCTTCGTAGATCAGGTACAAGGCAACGAACAAGCCGATCCAGCCATCAATGTTCAAGTGGGCGAATTGAGAAAGGCTGGCCGAGACCAGCACCGCGAAGGTGGCAACGACGTCGGTCTGACTATCCAGAGCCGTGGTCTTCAAGGTATCCGATTGAATCGCTGCGCCCATCTCGCGGTAAAAGAAATTCTGCCACAGTTTGATGAGGATCGACGCCACCAGCGTCAGCAAGACGATGATGGTGATGTTGTCACTGGTGGGGTGCTGGATCTTCTCGATGGAGCTCTGAACGAAATCCAAGCCGGCAAAAATCATCAGCATCGACACGAGCATGCCGCTGATATATTCAAACCGTTCATGGCCATAGGGATGGCCCCGGTCGGCCCGCATCCCGGCCATACGGAAGCCGACCAAGGTAACAATGGACCCAGCGGTGTCCGACAAGTTATTGAAGGCATCGGCCATGATGGCGATGGACCCGGAGAAGAGGCCGATGGCCAGCTTGATGCCGAACAAAACGATATTGGACAGCAGCCCGACGAAACCGGCGACCTTGCCTAGCCCAGTGCGTTTCTTTTCCTCGCTGGCAGCGGGGTGGCGCTTATCGTACAAGCTTTCAATACTTTTGGCGACCATGGGATCGACTCCTTTCTCAAAAAATGGCACTACTTCTATTATACAGGGTTCACCCCGCGCTTTCTGTAAAAAAGCTTGCAAAGTTGCGCTGACCCGTCAAATTGGTAGACTGAACAACAGGAGTTTATTTATCTAGCGTACCGCGATGGCGCGGTGCGGTATTGAGGGAGTGGCATGTGTGGCACAACAGAAGAAGCGGAAAAAGTGGTCCTGGCGGAAGAAACTCACGGTCTGGCTCAGCGTGCTGGTCATCCTGGCGCTGGCCGTCCTCACCGGTGCCAGTCTCTACATGTACAATTACGGTTTTGTCCCGGGGAAGAAAAGCTTCCTCAGCAATAAAAATGACCCAGTGCTGGCCCGTAATCAGCGCTGGCTCGCGGCCACGAAAAAAGTCACCTGGCACGAGACCGCTGCAGACAGTGATCTGAAACTGGTGGCAGACTACGTGCCCGCCGCCCGCAAGACGAATAAAACCATGGTGGTTGCCCACGGTTACATGAACGATAAAGAGGATATGGCCAATTACATCCGTATGTTCCATACCATGGGCTACAACGTGCTGGCCCCCGACGACCGGGGTCACGGCGCCAGTCAGGGCAATTACGCCGGCTATGGCTGGCCGGACCGGCTGGATTATGTCAAGTGGATCAAGCAGGTCATCGCCAAGAATGGTCCGCAGTCCCAGATCAACCTGTTCGGGGTGTCCATGGGCGGAGCGACCGTGATGTTTGTCAGCGGAGAGAAATTGCCCCATCAGGTCAAGGCCGTCATCGAAGATTGCGGCTATTCTTCGATTCATGACGAGCTGGCACACGAGCTGAAGGCCCTTTTCGGCCTACCTTCCTTTCCGCTCATCAACACCGTGAACATCGTCGCCCAGATCAAGGCGGGTTATAACTTCGACCATGGCGACGCACCCACTGCGCTGAGGAAAAACACGCGGCCGATGATGTTTATTCACGGGGCCAAAGACACCTTTGTACCAACGAAGATGGTCTATACGAATTACCGCGCGGCCAAACAGCCTAAAGAATTATGGATCGTGCCCGGCGCGGCCCACGCCCAATCCTGGGAGAAAAACCCCCAGCGTTACCAGCAAAAAGTGACGGCTTTCTTAAATGAATATGGTCGGTAAGCACGATTAAAGCGCTTCTCTGACACGTTATGTTAAAATCGGAATAGACTCTACAGAATAGGAAGTGATCGGCGCTTGGCTAAGCGTACCGGTAATATGACCCCCACAGATTTGAAGACTGGCTTGACGACCGCCCAGGTCCAAGCCCGCCTTCAAGCTGGGGAACGGAATACAGCACCCAAGCCCCTCACCCGTTCCACTGGGCAGATTCTGCGGGGTAACTTGTTCACGCTCTTCAACATTATCAACGTCGTCCTGGGCGTGCTCATCGTCAGTACGGGCTCCTACAAAAACCTGCTGTTCTTGCTGGTGGTGGTCGTGAATACGGTCATCGGCACGTTCCAAGAGATTCGGGCCAAGCGGCAGCTCGACGCCGTCTCGCTGTTGGCCCAACGACCGAGTACCGTTGTCCGCGACGGCCAGATCCAGCCGGCTGATCAAGAAGCGCTGGTACTGGATGACCTAATCCAGCTCAAACGGGGCGATGCCGTGCCCGTTGACGGTATCGTCCGCGCGACAGCCGGGATCGAGATGGATGAGTCCTCGATCACCGGGGAGTCGCGGCCGATCCGCAAGGGTGTGGGCGATACCGTCACGTCGGGCAGCTACTTGGTGGGTGGCAACGCCACCATCCAGGTCATGGCCGTCGGCGCCGACAGCTTCGTCCACCAGCTGGCCAAGGAAGCCAAGCAGGAGAAGAAAAACAACAGCAGCGAGCTGCTGCGGACCATCAACCAGATTATCCGCTTCATCACTTATGCGCTGGTGCCGTTGGGTATCCTGCTGTTCATGCGCGGCTTGCAGCATGGCCGGACCATCAATCATGCCATTCTGCGGACCAGTGCAGCAATGGTCGGGATGATCCCCGAAGGCCTCGTGCTGTTGACGTCGGTCGCCCTCGCTGTCGGGGCCATGAATCTGGGCCGGCGGCGGGTGCTGGTACGTTCCTTATCCGCCATTGAAGCCTTGGCTCGGGTCGATATTCTTTGTCTGGATAAGACAGGGACGATTACGACCGGCAAACTGTCCGTTACCCAGCTCAATCCGGTGGGCGGCTACGGCATTGACCAAATCCGCGACTGGCTGGCGCAAGCCGTCTATACCATCAACGATGATAACCAGACGGCCACGGCGTTGAAGCAGTACTTAACGAAACCAGTGCGGATGATGGCCCCCCAGCACATTACGCCCTTCTCATCGGCCCGTAAATGGAGTGCGGCCGCTTTCGGCGATGGCTCGACCGTCTTTGGGGCCCCGGAATTTATGTTCAAAGATCTGCCAGACGATATTTCCCGGGAAATAACGGACGCCGCCAATCATGGTTTCCGGGTCCTCGCCATCGGCCGCAGCACTACCGTGATGGCCACGGATGATGCCCCCGCGGACATGCAGCTGGTGGGGCTGGTCTATATTGCCGATGAATTGCGGAAAGAAGCAGTCGGCACCTTTGACTACTTGCGCGCCCAAGGCGTCACGATCAAAGTCATCTCTGGGGACAATCCCCTGACCGTGGCCAACGTCGCCGGGCGCGCCGGCATTCCCAACGCCGCTGCGGCCATCGACATGAGTACCGTGGGTGAAGCGGCCGACTTCGATGCGCTAGTCGCCCGCTATACGGTCTTCGGCCGGGTCACGCCCACTCAGAAACGCAGTCTGGTACAAGCCTATCAACGGGCCGGACACACCGTCGGGATGACCGGCGACGGGGTCAACGACATCCTTGCCTTGCGAGAATCCAACTGTGCCATCGTGATGGCCGGGGGATCGGATGCCGCCCAGGAAATTGCAGACTTTGTGCTGCTGGATGCTAACTTCGACGCCATGATCTTCGTCCTCAATGAGGGGCGGCGGGTCATCAACAACATCGAACGGGTCGCTTCCCTGTTCCTGGTGAAGACAATTTATTCCATCGGCCTGACCCTGATCAGTGTGATTTTCAGTATGGAATATCCCTTTATTCCCATCCAGCTGACCCCAATTTCTGCTTTGACCGTGGGGATTCCCACATTCTTCCTGGCCCTGCAGCCAGATTATCGGCCCATTGCCCGTAAGTTCTACGAGAACGTGATGATCACCGCCGCGCCCGGTGCCCTCTGCGTAATTGCCTATGCCTTGCTGATGCAGGGAATGAGCGGCTTGCTGGGGTTGAACGCGGACACCACGGGCACCCTCACCGTCCTGCTCACCGGATTAGTGGGGTTCACGGCCCTGGCCGCCGTGTCACAGCCTTTCGACCGGTTGAAGATTCTATTGATGGCGGTCCTGGTGGCCTGTTTCGCGGCCATCTTCCTCTTCCCCATCGGCCAATCATTCTTCTCCCTCGTCTCCATCTGGGGTTCGGGCACCCTGCTCCTCTGGATTCCGTTAGCTGTCTCCGTGCCCCTCAGTTTCATTATTCTGCGGAATGTCTTAAGTGATTACATCATGCCCCACGTTGCGTGGCGCTGATGACAGTGGCAATCAGGTAACGAGCACCCCCGCACTGGGGGTGAGAAAGAAAGAGGTAATCGCGATGACCGTTTATCACTTGGAAACGACCACGGGGCAAGAGACCGCCGTGGATATTACCGTCCAGGGCGCGACAATTCAGGTCGCCATCGACCGGAATACGATCTCCTGGCAGGTGGCCGACGCTGGCCGGGCTTTCCTTGCCGATCCCGAAGAAACGTTGTGGCCAGGCGGAGAAGGCGAAGGCAAGCCTATTCTGGCGAATGCTGTGGGTGAAGCGGCGTTAACCGAATTACGCCGGCCGTTGCGGCTGGGCAGCACAGAGGTCGTCAGCCAATACGTCGACCGGGGCAACACGGCCGGTGTTTTCCCGGTCCAGATCCGGGCGTATCAATTCGCTGACGAGGATGTTTATCACGTTCATTTCTTCCACCAAGACGAGACCGAGCGGCATCGCTATTCTCTCTACCGCGATTTGCCGCAAGTACTGGTGGACCAGATCATCGCCGCTGACCGGCTCTTCGCCCTGGACTTCACCGACAAGGTCCGGGCCGCCATCAGCGGGAAGACCTTGGGCGTGTTCCTCACCCAGCACCTGAACGCCCTCCAGCCCGGCGAACAGAAGTCGTAGAGAAAGGACCGTAACCGTATGAAAATCGGCGTCATTGGCGCCACCGGCCGGGTGGGCAAGTTCATCACGGCTGAAGCATTAGATCGGGGCCACAGCGTGCGGGGCTTTGCTCGGCACATGACGCTGGCCCATGATCGCCGGCTGCAATTGATTCAGGCGGACATCATGGCGATGACCCCGACAGACATCGCCGGGCTCGACGCCTTGGTGTCCGCCTACCGAGCGCCCCGCGGCCAAGAACGGCTCTATGTCACGGCGGCGGAAGCCCTGGCGAATTTGTTAAAAGGCACCGGCGTCCGCTTGCTGGTTGTGGGCGGTGCCGGCAGTAGTTTTGCAGATGAAACGAAGACCACTCGGTTCTACGAAACGCCCGACTTTCCAGAAAGCATCTACGCCACGTCCATGTACATGGCGCGCAGCACCCAAGTACTCGATCTGGCGCCGCAGCTGACGTGGACCTATATCAGCCCGGCGGAACGGTTCCTGGCCGATGGGCCAAAGACCGGCGCGTACCGGACCAGTGCCGGCATCCTGCTGCGGGATGCTGACGGCCGTTCTGAGATCTCCATGGCGGACTACGCCGTGGCCGTGGTCGACGAGCTGGAGCATCCTCAGTATCTTAACTCCCAGATGGCGGTGGCTTGGTAACTGGCCCGGAGGACTGTGGGCTGTGCAGATTGGTCAGCAGGTTAGTGTCTGGCGCTGGCCCGGGTGACTACGAGCTCCGCTGGCGAATACGTCGTGGCGCGAAGATCTCACGATCCAGCAAGATGTAGGCGATTTGGGCCCGGAGGCTGGCGGGCGTCAGCCATGAAATTGTTGTAAATGGTCGGTTTTTGACCATTTACAACAAGGCCGAGCTTGAAGACCGCGGTTTTTGC
>NZ_KI271599.1:12848-27199 GCF_000469325.1 Schleiferilactobacillus shenzhenensis LY-73
CCGCGAATCAATTTTCCTTGCTCCACGAGGCGGCTGCGCGCAAGCGCAACGCCGTACCGGCCCAAATCGCCGGGTCTCGCGTGCCATCTCCCCGCGCCACGAGGCGGCCGTGCGAAGCACAACGCCGTACCGGCCCAAATCGCTGGGTCCCCCGCGAGCCCATTTTCGATTGCTAATTGCATACAAAAACACACCCGAGCGACGAATTGCTTGGGTGTGTTTTTGCGTCCCAGTCTGTAAAATTACCGGTCTTCTTGCTCCACAGCCTTATCCTGGCTGAGGTCGTTGACCATGAACATATCCTTCGCGGTATGGTAGTCGTACAGCTCGTCAACGGACTGGTTCTGGAAGATCATCCGGATGGCCTGGCCGATCAAGGGACCGACGGACAGCTGGACGAACTTGTCCCGTACTTTATCCTTCGGCAGTTGAATCGTGTCCGTGAAGACGATCTGCTCCAGCGGTGCCGCTTCAATCTTGTCCACCGCCCCGGCAGAGAATACCGCGTGGGTGACACCAGCCAGGATGCGGGTGGCGCCGGCGGCTTGCAGGGAATACGCGGAGGCCGCCAGGCGTGTACCGGTATCGATCATGTCGTCGACGATGATGGCTACTTTACCCTTGACGTCTCCGATAATGTCCATCGGATCGATGGTCGTATCAGTTTCGTCCCGCTTGTCGACGATGGCAATCGGTGCACCGAAGTACTCGGCGACGGCACGGGCGCGCTTGGTGGTGGCGTGGTCCGGGGCCACAATGACCAAATCATCCTTATCTTGGCACAACTTCTGGTTCAGAAAATAGGTGGCCAGCAGCGGAATGGCTTGCAGGTGATCCACCGGAATATCGAAGAAGCCTTGAATCTGTTCCGCGTGCAGATCGACCGCCACGATGCGGGTCGCCCCGTCCATCTCGATCAAGTTCGAGACCAGCTTGGCCGTGATCGGTTCGCGGGAACGGGTCTTGCGGTCGGCCCGGGAATAGCCGTAATACGGTAGGACGACGTTGATCGTCCGGGCACTGGCCCGGCGCAGGGCGTCGATCATGATCATCAATTCCATGAAGTTCTCGTTCACGGGGTCGGCCACCGATTGGATCACGTAGGTGTCATCGCCGCGCACACTTTGGTCGATATTGACCTGAATTTCGCCATCACTGAAATGCTTGATGGTCGCACCGCTCAACGGCAGCCCCACCGCGTCCGCGATCCGCTTGGCCAGCGACGGATTGCCATTCAGTGCAAACAACTTCAATTCGGGTACGTTACCTGTTTTAACCATGTCAGCCTCCAAATTTTCCATGTCTGGTCCCATTATAATAGAAATCACCGGCGCTGGCGACTGTTAGCCGAAAACCAGGAAGCCGGCCTTAATGTCAGAAAAATTATTGTGACCGCCACAAAATTGCGCTACAGTGAGAACAAGCTCGGAGCGCGGCCGCTGCCCGTTCCTGCAGAAAGGATGATTTCATGACTGAACCGACTGCTTTACCCCGCCGTGACGAGGTGCCAGAACGCTACACTTGGGACTTAACGGCCCTTTATCCGACAGAAGATGATTTTAAGAAAGCATTGCAAGAATTTGCTGAGGAGACGAAGAAATTCGGTGCCGCCACTCAAGGAAAAATCACCGATGCGGCCAGTGCCTTGAAGGCTTTACCCGCCTACAGCAAACTTTACGGGATGCAGGACCACCTGGATACGTATGCCTACCTGCCCCAAGCAGCTGATCTCACGAACGCGCATTACCGCGCACTAGGCGCCTCGGCAGAAGCCGTCTTCAGCCAAGCCGCGGCCGTCTTCACCGCCTTCACCAGCGCCCTTTCTGCCCTGAGCGAAGCCGACCTGGACCAAATCGCCGCTGCCGACCCAGACTATGAACCGCTCGTCCGCCACCTGCGCCGGGACAAAAAGATTCGCCTGACCCCGGACACAGAAGCGGCCCTGGCGCAGCTTTCTCCCACCTTGAACGCCTTCTCCACCATCTATGGTCAGACCCGCTCCGCGGACATGCACTTCCCGGACTTCACCGTCGACGGGCAGACCTATCCGCTATCCTTCACGATGTATGAAGACCTCTACGCCTACGACCCAGACCCGACGGTGCGCCGCGCCGCCTTTGCCGCGTTCTCCCAGGTGCTTGCTCAGTACCAGAACACTGTTGCGGCCAACTACTATGCCCAAGTGATGAAAGAAAAGCGGCTGGCCACGCTGCGGGGCTTCGCCAGCGTCGTCGATTACCTGGTGTACGACCAAGAGGTACCCCGCAGCTTCTTCGACCGCCAGATCGACTTGATCACCGATGAATTCGGACCGATCATGCAGAAATACATCAAACACCTCCAGAAAACCCGGGGGCTCAAGGAAATGACCTTCGCGGACCGGCTGATCGACCTGGATCCGGACTTTGCCCCCACGGTCTCGATTGATGACTCGCGGCGCTACATCAGCCAAGCCGCCGCCCAGCTAGGCCCGGACTACCACGACATGATCATGCGTTACTTCCCGGACCGCTGGGTAGACTTCGTGGGCAACGTGGGGAAAGAAACGGGCGGCTTCTGTGCCCAGCCGTACCGCGTGCATCCGTATATTCTCATGTCCTGGACCCACAATCTGGCCGATATTTATACCCTCGTCCATGAGCTGGGGCACGCGGGCCAAGGCATCCTTTCTGCCCGAAAACATGGTCCGCTGGCCTTCACGCCCTCCGGCTATATCATTGAAGCGCCGTCCACGTTCAACGAACTGCTCCTGACCAACAGTCTGATTGCGGGCACCGATGACCCGCGGATGAAGCGGTTCGCCTACACGAAGTTGTTGACGAACACCTACTTCCACAATTTCATCACCCATCTGCTGGAAGCCGCTTACCAGCGGGAAGTCTACGCCATGGTGGACCGGGGTGAGGCCTTCGATGCGAAGGACCTGAACGCCATTACCCGGACGGTGTTCAAGCGCTTCTGGGGCGACGCCCTCCAGCTGGACGATAACAGTGACCTGACCTGGATGCGCCAGTCTCACTATTACATGGGCCTGTATTCCTATACCTACTCTGCCAGTCTGACAGTATCGACCCAAGCCTTCTTACGTATCCGCGACCATCAGCCGGGGGCTGTGCAGGACTGGCTGAACTTCCTCAGCCTGGGCGACAGCCTGGACCCCATCGGCGAAGCCAAGGTGGCTGGCGTGGACATCACCACCGACGCCCCGCTGCACAATACGATTCAGTATTTAGGCAGTGTCGTGGACGAGGTGCTGGCACTGTCCAAACAGCTTGATCATTAATTCAATTAATACGCTAAAGACGTCGCGAGACGTCTTTTTTATTGGGCTATACCAACTCTAAACAATCAATTGATGATGTCGTGCACTGGTTGGTAATCCCACCGCCGAATGGTATATTTATCCCAGAGTTATCCACGCGGTACTTTCTCAGCCGCCGACCGCCTGTGAACAGCGAAGGAGAGCAATCATCATGAGTGTCATCGGGCCTATCATCAAACAATTTCGCACCAGCAAAAGCATCGCCGCTAAGACGGTTTACCAAGGGATCATGTCCCGGGCGAATTACTTCCGTTTCGAGAACGGCGAAATTGATACGTCGGCCACCAACTTGATGGAAATGCTGCGGCGCCTCAACATCATGATCACTGAATTTGCTAATGCATACAGCAGCACGGATTCGGCAGCGGCGACCCGAACGGCTCAACAGATTGGGCAGCTCATGGCAGCCGGCGCAGTGACGGAAGATCCAGCCAAGTTTTCCGCTGCTGCAGTACTGGCAGAGAAAAGCTTTGCGCAGACAGGATATTTCGGCGACCGCACGACCAGTCTCATCGCGTCGGCATTTGCGGATTATTATCACCACGGCGGACAGATTGCGCCGCGCCAGCCAGACTTGACCATTATTCGGGACTTTCTCTATACCACCAAAACGTGGTACGGCTATGAAGTCACCCTCTTGTTCAATATTCTGCCTTTACTCGATATGGACAATCTATTCCCACTGCTTAAACGTTACTTACATCGAGCGGCACCGCTGGTGCAAATAGAGGCCGGCAGTACAGTGCCCACCACCGGCGATATGCTGCAGCAGGCCTTTGATCCCATCATCCGGCAACAAGACTGGCCGGCCTACCAGGAACTATTGAGAATGTTCAACGCCGTCCCGCTTCAGGAACGGTTTATGTACCCTCGGCTGATGCGGCAGGTCTACAACACTTTCGCCAACTTTCACCACGATAACGACGAAGACACACTGGCCGGTATCCCCGTGATTATCAATCTGCTTAAGACGTTGCAAATGCCGACCTACCTGGCGCAGACGGAACAGCAGGTGGCCGCGTTACGGCAATGGCTGGTGCCAGTGCGGCAATGATGCCAACTGGCGGTCCTTGCGTAGCATCCAGTGACGATCCGGCGTACGCCAACAGGCGGCCCGGCGTACTTGATTAACCAAGTATGCCGAGCCGCCTGTTTGGCCATTTGAAAAGAGGCCAGCACTTCAAATCGCCGGATTCACAGCACCAGCCGCTTCTTCAACGGCCCCCGGGGATCCGCCACGACCACGGCCATATCCCCAGGCTTTGTCCCGGCGTCTCCTTCGTGCACCCGCACCCCGGAATCGGTGACGATGGTGAAGGCATACGAGCCGGTAATCGCCAGCTGCATCAGTTCCTGCTGCTCACCGAAGGGCAGCCGGCCGTTAATGTACATTCGGCCCTGGGGCAGGGCCGCCATGGCTTTCTTCACCAGCGGTGCAATCTCCGTGACTGCCGCCTGGCCCACCGTTAACGCCAGTGCGACGTTCTCCCGGAAGTTGCCGAGGAATTCCCGCTTGTCGTCGGGGTTGATCGTTGGGTTGCCGTACATATGGGCCTTAATGTATTTCTCCACATCCATGGCCATGATCGCTGCCTCTAATCTGAGATGGACTGGTGGGCGTGCTTGGTCTTCAGCTTATCTTGCTTGGCCTGGCGCTCCCGCCCTTCCGTAATGATCTGCTGCATGCGGGCGTTGACCACCATGATGTCCCGGGCCTTCTTAGTCACGGTGACGCCGGCATGGATGGCGCTGCCCTCTCGCTGTACATAATGGTATAGCGGCGTATTCTCAATATAGAACTGGTCGCCGTACATGCAGTAACGGGTATTGAACAGGGCATCCTCCATCAGTTTAACGTCGGCGTCGAAGGTCAGGTGGTGGTCCTGGATAATATCCGTGCGGTAGCATTTATTCCACGTATATCCGCGGATCGGGCCGCTGGGCTTAGCCACCAGATTAAGCATTTCTTTCTGATCGACGATGCCGTGCTTACGGGACTTGTTCCGCCGGCCGGTGGGTTCAATGACGAAGCCGCAGGCGACCATTGCTGCCTCCGGGTGCTTGGCGAAGCGGTCCATGTACCAGGCCATCTGGGTCGGTTCGGTCCAGTCGTCGCCGTCAGAGAAGGTGAGAAAATCTCCGCGGGCCGCCGCCATACCGGCGTTGCGGGTCCGGGAGATGCCCACGTTGGCCGGCATCTGGAGAACCCGGACGCGGTCATCGAGCCGGGCAAACTCTGTGGCGATCTGGTATGTATCGTCGGTGGAACCGTCGTCCATAATAAGCACCTCGATGTTGCGGTAGGTCTGTTGGAGCAGGGCCTGAACGCTCCGGTTGAGCAGCCCGTCCAAGTTATATGCAGGAACAATAATGGAGATGAGCGGTGCCAAAAGAATTCCACCTTTCGTGAAGCATCATGGTCATTATACCAGACAACCCCGGGACTGCGACTGTCACCGCTTACCAAGGACGGTATAATAGAAGAAAAAGGAGTTGACGCGGATGGCAAAACTGATCAATCGGGTGGTGCCTGTGGACGGCAGCGTGAACCTGCGCGAACTGGGCGGGATTGCCACCACTGACGGGCGGCATATCAAGACCCAGCAAGTCCTGCGCTCTGGCAGTATGAGCGGCATCACGCTGCGCGGCCAGCAGCAATTGTGGGACTACGGGGTGCGGGTCGTGATCGACTTTCGCTCGCTCAGCGAGACTCAGATGGCCCCCGACCGGCTGCCCGGCGAGGTCCACTACTACCACGACCCCGTCTACGCCATGACCGCCGGCGACCAGGACACGGCGTGGCAGCGGGTCAAGGACTTCTTCGGCGGCGGGAAGAAAACCAAACTGGAGCACTTCCACTACGCCGACGGCCTGGCCGGCCTTTACCAGCAGATCATTCTCGACCCCTTCAGCCAACACGCTTATTCGTTCATGTTCCAGCAGCTGCTGGCCAACACGACCCCGGGCCACAGTGTGGTCTTCCACTGTGCCGCCGGCAAGGACCGCACCGGCATGGGCGCGGCCTTGATTGAGAAAGCCTTGGGGGTGGCGGACGACTTGATCGTCCAAGACTATCTGCTCACCAATCTGGTCCTGGGCGGCATGAGTGAAGCGGACGTAACGAAGTTTCTCGCCGATCCCCACGTGGATTCCCGGGTCACCCGGATGAACTTGATGCAGGGGGAAGCCGCCGCCATGCCGGCCATCTTCCACGCCATTGATACAATTTACGGCAGCTTTGCCGGCTTCTGGCAGAACGCGTTACGGCTCAAACCGGTGCAGCTGACTGCCCTGCGGCAGCGTTACTTAGAATGATCGGCTTTCTTTTGATGCTCTGGAACAGGCGGCTTTGCGGCCGCTTTTTCTTTGGCCAGCCGTCGCTGCATGTGCTTGCCCACGATGAAGGATGCCACGAATCCTGGCAGCAAAGAGATCAGCGCCAGCGTCCCGAACCCGGACCAGTAGAAACGGTTGCCCTCCAAGGCATACGCATCCACCAGAATGATCAGGAAGAAAATAGCGGAGTACAACAAAAAGCGCTCATTCCCCGACCACTTCGGCAACGGCAGCAGGACCGGCAGCGTCAGGATCAGGGTCATGTACAGCGCATTGACGATGGGCTGTTTGATGAACAGTCCGGTCAGCGGCTGGTGGAGCAGCCAGCTGATCAGGATCGTCACCGCCATGAAGCCCACGAAAAAAATGAGCGTAAACAGCCACGGATGGCGATACGGCCATTGGGGGTTATTGATTTCCGTCGTCCTCACCCGCCTTGTCGACAGCTTGCCATTTGGCAATGACAGCCTGTTCAGTATAGTCCTGGGCAAGCGCCAGTGAGGTCTTCTCGGCCGTGTTTAAGGCTTTTTTATGACGCACCAGCTGCTTAACGGCCGCGGCGAACTGACCGCTGTTGGCCGCCGGCACGACGACGCCATTTTCATCTGCCCGGACAAAAGGCGTCCAGGCACCGGCGTGGTCGCTGGCGGCCACCACGGCCAGCCCGTGGGCCAGTGCACTGATGATCACCGCGGCGGCCGGAAAGGCGCGGACGCTGGCATACACTTGATGTGTCGCCAAAGCCTCCCGCCACTGGGCCGGGGTGCTGATGAATTGGACACTGCCGCCCGGATGGGTGCTGCCTGTTGGGACGGTGGCAGCCCCCAGCTGAGGCTGGTAAATGGTCAGCCGCACGTGGGGCACCGCTTGGCGCAGGGTGGTGAACAACGTCATCAACGCCTTCAGCCCGGTGCCTTGGGGATCAGCGTCCAAATAAGTCAAGACCGACGCCGCGGGCCGTTTTGCCAGCGGTGTCAGCGCCGTCGCGGGGAATGTGGCGTGCACCGGGAACTGGGCCACCCGGATGGTCTCGCCGGTGCGGGCCGCCCAGCGCGTGGCCAGCAGCTGATCCGGCACGATCACCCCGGCGTAATGGGCCAGTAATGTCTGCACGTGGGTCCACAGCGCATCGTCTTCCGTCTGCTGGGTCAGGCTGCTGCGGTGGGCGAATACGAACCGGCGGGGTAAATTCATCGCCTGGACTGCCGCCAACACTTCCGGCGCGTCCTGGGCAACGATGGTGGCCGGCCCGCTGGCATGGGTCTCGGCAATGGCGGCCGTCGCCAGCACACCCAGGGCAGCCGCCATGTCCGGAAAGACCATTTCTCGGCCGCCCAGCCGGGGCAGCAGCACCATGCCCGCTTGAGGCGCCTGGTGCGGGACCGGTTCGAAATAGTGTTCCAAGACCGGAGCGCCATGCACGTCCCAGTATATTTCTTGTTCCACCGTCCCGTTGGTGTTCAGATACTGGCTGACGGAGCGGAATCCGCGGCGGTCAAAGAAATCCCGTTTGCGGATCTCGTCCGGCCGGGCATAGTAATCGACGTAATCGATCTGGGGCGAATCGGCAATCGTGTGCACCACCGCAAAGCGGCGATCGCCCGGGCGGTATTCCTGGGTCGCCAAGTTGATCCACCAGTCCTGCTTATTCCCCAGGTTCAAGTCCCGAAACGTCAGGACCCGCTTCTTGAGCTGCCCCACTTTTTGCAATTCATCCCACAGGTTCAAGGCCAGGGCGGCGGCCCCGCCGCTCGCCGGGGTACGGGTCAGCAGCCGGTCGTAATTCAGGGTCAGGACCCGGGCCGGGACCTCGTGGGCCGCGAGGGTCAACGCCAGATCCAGACTTTGGGAAACAAATGTATCAGCAGAACCAGGGGTTTCGTTACCAATAAAGAAGAGCATGGGCAGATCCTTTCTCCAACGCGCGGCGGCGGACGCCGTCGTGGTAAAATTAATCATAGAATACATTGCTTGTGCAAGGGAATGGTGAAAAAAATGGCAAAATGGACGATCGACGCGGATACGAACCACGGCGTCTGGTATTGGCTGCGTTACTGGGTGGTCCTGGGCGCGGTGCTGGCACTGCTGGCCTGGTGGGGCAGCTGGCTCTGGGGCAGTACCTGGAGCATCATCACCGCGTTGCTGGTGTGGGCCGGCACGACGGCGGTACTGGCCGCCGCCACCCTGCTCTTCAGCCCCTTCGTCATTACGCTCAGTCTGATTCTGGGGACCGTAGCGATCATCGTCTTGGCCGTCGGTTCCCTCATCCATATCCTTTAACTCGAGGAGGTAAGTGCATTGACTACAATGAAGAAAATACTCCAAGTCGGCGCTCCTGTCACCTTGGCGGCCGGCACCGCGGTCGTCTCCGCCCTGCTCTACCAGTACGCCTTCAGGCGAGCGGACCAGTCAGCCGAAGAAACCCCGCTGCCGCCGGATTCGCCCTACTATGCAGCGGACCAATGGTTCCTGCAAGCCCCGAAAGAAAAGTGGCAGCTGAATCCTGACGACCCCAGCCAGCAGATCCAAGCCTTCTATCTCCCTGCGGCCCGGCCGTCAAAGAAAGCCGTCATCATGTCCCACGGCTACAAGGGCCAGGCCCGCAAAATGGCGGCCAGCGCCCAGCTTTTCTGGGCGGACGGCTACAACGTTTTAATGCCGGATAATCGGTCCCACGGCGGCTCCGCCGGCAAGTACATCAACTTTGGCTTGCTGGACCGCATGGATTATCTAGACTGGATCAACAAGGTCATCGCTCGGCTGGGGCCGGATTGCGAAATCGTCCTCTTCGGCATCTCCATGGGCGGCGCCACCGTGATGATGGTCAGCGGTGAAGAACTGCCGCCCCAGGTCAAGGCCATCATTGAAGACTGCGGCTATTCTTCCGTGGAAGAAGAACTGACCTACCAGATGCGTTCCCAGTTCCACCTGCCGAAGTGGCCGTTTTGGCCCATCGTCAGCGGCATCAACCGCATCACCATGGGCTGGTCGCTGGCCGACAGCGTCACCAGCATCGGTCAGCTGAAGAAGAATACCCGGCCGATTTTCTTCATCCACGGGGCCGAGGACAAGTTCGTGCCGACCTATATGTGCATCGACTGCTTCAACGCCACCCATGCCCCCAAGGACATGTGGATCGTTCCCGGGGCGGACCACGCCAGCTCGTTCGCCACGGCACCATCGGAATATACGGCCCGGGTCAAGCGTTTTCTGTCCCAGTACGTGCCTAGTGAGACGTCAGCTTCATGACCGACCGGGCAATCATCACTTCTTCATTGGTGGTGATCACCAGCGCTTGGACCCGGGCCTCGGGGGTGGTGAGAAAGGCAGTGGCCTGGGCATTCACCTGGGCTGGGTCTTCCGTCATACCCATGTAAGCCAGCTGCCGCAGGACACCATGACGCAGGGAACCCCGGTGTTCGCCGACGCCGCCGGTGAAGACGATGGCGTCCAGCCCGCCCATTTCTGCCGTATAGGCCCCAATGTACTTGACCACCCGGTTGACGAAGATCCGCTCCCCCAGAATGGCCCGTTCATTGCCAGCCTGGGCGGCGGCGTCGATGTCCCGGAAGTCCGAAGACAGGCCGGTGAGCCCGAGCATCCCGGACTGGTCGTTCAGGACCTGGACCATGTCCTGGAAGGACTGGTGCGTCTTCCCGGCCAGGTAGGCGACGAGCGACGGGTCGATATCCCCGCTGCGGGTGCCCATGGTCAAGCCGGCCAGCGGTGTGAAGCCCATGGAAGTGTCCAGGGATTCGCCGTGGGTGATGGCCGCCGCTGACGCCCCGTTGCCCAGGTGCAGCGTGATCAGCTTCAAGTCGGCCAGGTCCCGGTGCAGCAGCTTGGCTGCTTCCCGAGCCACATACGCGTGGCTGGTCCCGTGGGCACCGTAACGGCGGGCCCCATAGTCCCGGTAATACTGCATGGGAATGCTGTACAGGTAATTGACCCGGGGCATGGTCTGGTGGAAGGCAGTGTCGAACACCGCCACCTCCGGCACGCCCGGCAGCCGCTTCGTGAAGGCGGCAATATAGGCCGCTTCACTGGGATTGTGCAGCGGCGCATACTCGGCCAGCGCGGCGATGTCTTGAATGACCTGGGGCGTGACCCGGGTGGGGGCAGCGAACTTCTCGCCGCCGGCCACCACCCGGTGACCGATGCCGGCCAGCTCCTCGGGCGCACTGAGGACCCCTTGGGCGACTAGCGTCGTCAGCAGTGTATCCACCGCCTGATCGATGTCCTCCAGGTTCGCCCGGCTCTCGTGCTTTTGCCCCTGGGCGTCTTTGATCGTCAAGACGGCAGCGGGTGAGCTGGCCCGGTCGATGCCCCCGGACGCCAGGAGCGTCTCCTCGGGCATGGCGATCACTTGGAACTTCAACGTGGAACTGCCGGCATTAATGGCGAGTACTTTTGGCATGGTAACCTCCTGTAATTTGGTCCGTGATTTCAATCAATTAATTATACCATCATGACTCGGGCAGGCAGAAAGGCGGCGGCGTTGCGCTCGGCCGCCGCCACCCGAGCATGATTCTGATCGCCCCATGAATAGATTTGAAAGAAGGGTTGTTGACACAATGGAAATTGCAATCATCGGTGCCGGTCCCCGCGGCTTAATGACGTTGGAACGGCTGACCGCTTGGCAGCAGCGGGACCGTTTCCCGCTGCGGGTGACCCTGTACGATCCCGCCGGTATCGGCGGCATGGTCTGGCAGCCGGAACAGCCGCTGTCGCTGATCATGAACACGATCCCCATCCAGATCACCCTGTTCACCGACGCCACCGTCGCCCTCAGCGGCGGTCCCCTGACCACCGGCCCCAACCTGTACCAGTGGAGCAAACAGATTGCCCCCACCTGGCTGCGCCGCCAACCATGGTCCACCGCCGCCGCTTTGCGTACAGAGGCCAATAAGCTGCAGGAACGCGGCTATTCTTCCCGGGCACTTTACGGCGCGTACACCCGCTGGTTCTTCGACTACGTTCAGCAGCACGCCACCGGCACCGACATTGCCTTTTCTCCCACCACTGTGACCGGTCTGCACTGGCTGAACGACACCACGGTCCAGCTGACCGCCGGTGACCAGCAGACCACCGTCAACGGCGTGGTCATGGCCCTGGGTTACAGCGAGAATGACCTCACCGAAGAGCAGGAAGACCTGCGCAGCCATGCCCAGCGCTACGGGCTGACCTACATTCCCCAGCGCAATCCGGCGGACGCCGCGCCGGCCTTGGCCGCGGTCCAGCCCACCGACCGGGTGATCCTGCGCGGTTTGGGGCTCAGTTTCTTCGACTACGTCAGTCTCCTCACCGAAGGCCGCGGCGGCACGTACACCCGCGGTCCCCAGCATACGTTGATCTACCACGCGAGCGGCCAAGAACCGCCGATCTACGCCAGCTCACGGGGCGGCTTTCCTTACCGGGCCAAGGGCTTCAATGAGAAAGGCGATGGCGTGGAGGTGCCGCCCCGCTTTCTCACCAAAGAGCGCTTGGCCCAGTGGCACAAGGCCGGGCACGTGTCCGGCTTGACGTTCTGGCACCTGCTCCAAGCCGAAGTGGAATTCGTTTATTATATGAAACTGGTGCGGGACTACTTCCCGACCATCGACGCGGAGGCCTTGAAGGCGGCGATGATAAGTTCCGGCCACCCGACGAAAACGGCTAACAGCTTCGGAGTGCCGGCCAGCCAGGTGTGGAACTGGCAGGTGCTGGCTCACCCGGAAAAGCTTACGGATGAAGCCGGCTTCGATACTTTCGTTCTGCAATATCTGCACCGAGACTACATGGAAGCGCGCCGGGGGACTGAGACCGGACCGTTCACCAGTGCCCTGGAAGTCTTCCGGGACATGCGCGACCCGATTCGCCAGGTGGTGGAAAACCGGCTGCTGACGGACGGCGATTACTGGAATATCTTCTTGAAAGAATTCCAGCCGATCAACGACTTTCTCTCCATCGGTCCGCCAGCCAAGCGTATCCAGGAACTGACCGCGCTGGTCCAGGCCGGCATTGTTAAGCTGGTCGGTCCCCAAATGGCCCTGGACATGCCGGCCCATGCCTTCGCGGTGCGCTCCCAGATGTATCCCAGCCGGCGGTTCCTCGGCAACGTTCTCATTGAAGCCCGGCTGCCGGCGGTGAATTATCCCACCGCGACCAACCCGCTGCTCCGGGACTTGGACCGCCAGCAGCTGCTCCGGCCTTACACCCTGGAACTGCCCAACCACAGCCAGCCGCTGGGGGCGATCACCGTCGACCGGCGTACCAGTGCCTTGATCACCGCTGCCGGCGATCACCTGCCCAACGTCGCCCTCTACGGTATTCCCACCGAAGGACTGCACTGGCTGACCACCGCCAGTCCCCGGCCAGACGTCAACGACGTTTCCTTGCGCGAGACCGATGCTTTGGTCGCCAGCCTGCTGCATCATTTGGCTCCGTCTCAAGACTGATTTTGCTTGCTGAAGAATTAAGAACGCCCGCCGGCCGTCTGCGCCAGCGGGCGTTCCTGGTATACTCGATGTATCCCTTGAAGAAGTGAGGAAAGAAATCATGCGTAAGTTCGTTCGTTTCTTAATGATCATCATGACCGCGGTGGCCGGGGCCCTGCTCCTGACCACCCCCGCCCACGCCGCCAGCGGCGACTGGAGCCAGCCCATCGTCACCCTGGGCACCAGCCTGACCGCCAGCCAAAAGGAAGGCACCATCAGTACCCTGACCAGCCCGCTCAACGGTGCGAATTACAGCACCATCACCATTACCGGGGACACCCTGGTCAAGTACCTGAACCCCAGCGGTTCTACCTTCACCAGCGCGTCCGGCGTCTGGTCCAGCGCCGCCGTCCAGAAGACCAGCAGCGGCAGCGGCATCAACGTCCAGATTCTGAACTATAACGGCAAGAACAACATTACTCAGATCACGGCAGATCAATACAAGAACGCCGCCCTCACCGCCGGCGTCACCGACGCCAACATCTACGTCACTTCCGCCGTACCTATCGATGGTTCCGGCGCCCTGGCCGGGGTCTACGCGGCCTTCGCCCAGAACGGCGACGCCCTCAACCAGAAGCAAGTCACGGCGGCCCAGAACGAGATGGGTACCCTGAACGACATCAACCAGGCCAACAAGGGCAAGGACGGTTACTCTGATGCCCAGCTGAACAACGCAGTGGCCGGGGCGAAGGAAGAAATGGCCCAAAAGGGCAGCAACATCACCACCGGCGACATCACCACCATCGTGAACAACCAAATCACCAAAAATAACCTGGGCAACGTCATCAACAACAACCAGAAGCAGCAGATCATCAATATTCTGGTACAGATCCGGGATTCCGGGGCCTTGAACAGCAGCAGCTTCAAAGAGCAGGCGAGCAAGGTCATGAGCGACATCCAGGACAACGCCAAAAGTATCTTCAACAAGCTGAACACCCAAGAGAACCGCAACCTCTTCCAAAAAGTCATGGACGCCATCGGCCAGTTTTTCCAGAACGTTTGGAACCAGATCGTGGGGTTGTTTAAGTAACTGAACGAGGAAGGGCAGTGTCTGGCGCTGGCTCGGGTGACTACGGGCTCCGCAGATTGGGGCGGCGACGCGCAGCTAGTGCGAAGCCGGTCCTGCGGAGCTAGCCATGGACACGTGACAAAACATGCCCGGGCGCCGTGCCAAAGCTCCGCAAGCTCCGGCAAAACGGGCGGCGACGCGCAGCTAG
>NZ_KI271599.1:27559-27798 GCF_000469325.1 Schleiferilactobacillus shenzhenensis LY-73
CAAATACGAATTCTGTCACGCCCCAATCTGCTCCGCCCTCCGTCACCCTACATTCTCGGAGACTGAAAGTGTCTCGCTCGTCACGAAATTCTGGCAGCTTCCTCCCCGAGCATGATGACAAGAGCCTGCAAATACAAGTGCGGGCGGCACCTCCGGCAAATATGTCCTGGCACGAAGAATCCTCCGATTGGGTAGGATGTAGGCGATTTGGGCCCGGAGGCTGGCGGGGCTCAGCCATG
>NZ_KI271599.1:27951-35909 GCF_000469325.1 Schleiferilactobacillus shenzhenensis LY-73
GTCCATTTTTCCTGCTCCACGAGGCGGCAGCGCGGAAGCGCAACGCCGTATCGGCCCAAATCGCCGGGCCTCGCGAACCTTCACTCCCTATTTCGCCCGTTAATAACACACTTCCGCACCCAAACCAAACTTCTCACAGCTTTGCACTTTTGTGGGAACGTTTGGTTTTTGTTTTGTGAATGACCACGTTATAATGAATGGAAGAAATAAGTGAAACGTGATACCGCCGGGCTTGGTCAAGGCTTGGCGGTGAGAAAGGGGACTGCCACCATGGAAAAAGAAGATCTGCTGGATGCCCGGGTCCGTCAAGACCTGGCCTTCATCCAGTACCTCTACACCCATAACGGCCATGCCACCCGGAAACAGATGGCCCTCGACCTGCAAGTCGACCCCCGGTTGATTGCCGATCACATGGCGATCCTTGGCGACCAATTGAACAGTCTCTTCCCCGATGCGCCCTTCCACCTGGGGCCGCCGGACGCGGAGTACATTCTCGATTTGATCAACTTGCCAACACTCGAAGACGTGACCAATCTCTTGATTCGTGACGGGTCAGCATACCAGATCCTGGTCTACATTTTCTGGCACAACGACTTCACTATGACCTCGCTCCAGCGGGAACTGCTGATGAGTTCATCGACACTGTTCCGCCACGTGGGCCGGTTGAACGAACTGCTCGCTCAATTCCATTTGGCGATCCGTAATAACCGGCTGCAAGGGCGGGAAGTGGACATCCGCCATTTCTACTTCCTGCTCTTCAGTGTGGTCAATGACCGGGACGAGCGGCTGACCAACACCAATAATCCGCAGATCGAGCAGTTCATCACCGACCTGCAGAATAGTGTCACCGGTCCCTTGCCCATGGATACCCGGCAATCGGTGCGGATCTACCTGCACTTGCTGCTGCAGCGGGTGGCCGTCAATCAACCCCTGAACGACGACACCGGCGGGTTCCGGCTGGCCACGATTAAAGAATTGCCGGGAATGGCCGCCATGTTTGCCATTTGGGGCCGACTGTTTACCCGCAATAATCATATCAATCCGGAATTTGAGGGCGTCGCGTTCTTTGTCTTTGCCTTCTACGCCCACGTTTTTCCCCTGGACAGCGAACTGTATCATACGCTTTTTCTACTCACGAATCCTTTCAGCAGCCGGTTGCGCAGCTATGTCCACGCGGTCATGGACTTGCTCAGCAGCAAGTTCGACTTAGGCGGTCAGCAACGGGAGCTGCAGCTCATTTTCTTCACTGAACTGACCACCATGGCGCTGCTGCCGGGGGCCATCACGAATGCCCATCAGCTGGTCTACACCGCCATGCAAGGAATCTACTGGAAGCCCGAATCCGGGCAGATGCAGTTCATTCATATGATCATTTCCCGCTTGCAGCGCCTATCGCCCGCCTTCAGTGCCCCGGGCGCCGAAGATATGCTGGTGGAGCGGCTGACCATGACCGTGCTGCTGCTCCTCGTTCACACCCGCCGGCAATTCAGAATTGGCCTGGTCACGACGACCGACCTGGCGACGAATTACTATATGCGCCGGGGTATCAGCCAGCAGGTCAGCGCCAACTTCAACGTATCGGTCAGCAACTACGATTCCACAGAGCAATACGACATCATCGTCACCACCAGTGTCGAGATGAGCAACCACATCGGCTTGAAGAACGACCTGCCGCTGATTCAGATGCAGGACTTCGGCACTGGGTCGGACTTCGTGCTCCTCTACTGGTACTTGGACGCGCTAGTCTCCAACTACCTTAAGACTGACCTGCCCGATCCTTAAGCAGCCGGTCCATGGTGTCGTTGAGCAGGCGGTCGACGAACACGTTCCCCGCGTTCGTGGCGTGACCCTTGGTCCACTGCCACTCAATGTGGGAGAAATGGGGCAGTACCCCGGCTAGCTCTCGCCACAATTCGGCGTTGGCCAGCGGCTGATCCCCCGCCCGACGCCAGCCGCGGCGCTGCCAGCCGGCCAGCCAGCCCTTGGTCACCGCGTTCAGGACGTATTGGGAATCCAGCGTGGCCAGGATCGGTTCATTGGCGAAGCCCAGCGCTTCCGCTCGGCGCAGTCCGTTGAGCAGGCCCATGATTTCCATTCGGTTGTTGGTTGCCCCAAATTCGCCGTCTGAGCCGCTGTACCGTTTTTGATCCTTCTGCGTCACGAGCAAGTACGCCCACGCCGCCACGTCCGTCTGTTTAACGTGACCACCCAGGACGTTGCCGTGGTTCCGCGAGCCGCCGTCACTCCACAGGGTGACGGCGTATTTTTTACTGTCAGCAGCGCGAGCAGAGGCCGCATGATGACTTGTTCGCGCAGCCCCGGCCGGTCGCGGGGTGCGGGGACCACCGGCGGCAACCCAGGCGGCTGCTTCGGCCCGGGTGGGGAAACTCTTGTAGCGGGCGCCTTGGTATCCCGTCACCAGCTTCTGCGTGGTGGGCCAATCGGTGAACACGCCGGTTTTCTTACCGCGCGCGACTGCATAATACTTTGTTTTAGGCATAATGCCATCCTTTCTAACTGTTCCTGATTACTTCGTTGCCGGCGGGAAGAAACGGACGGTGAGGGTGAGACCCGCCTTCTTCGCCAGCGCTTGAGCCCGCTTCTGAATCGCGGCCTGATCCTGGCGCCCTGCGGCGGTCAAGGTGATGGCCGCCAGGTTCTTCGTCTGGCCCGTCCGGTCTGCGACGCGACCGACATAGAGCTGCTCGATCTGCTGGGGATAGTCCTTCAACAATTGCGCTTGGAGGCTGGTTAAGTCCGTCGGCACCGCCGTACTGGCAGCCGCAGCCGGTGCGGACGATGACTGAGCGGCTTGCTGCATGTACGTCTTGAACTCGGCGGTGGTCATGTAATCGCCGCTGTTCAGCTGCCGCACATTCAGTTGGTAACCTTCGAGATGATACGCCGGCAGCATTTTCTCCAAGCGGCTGATCTGGTCCTTGCTCAAGCGTGAGCCGATCAGCGACAGGGTGATGGTGTCATCCTTGACGTCCTGGCTGGCCACGTACTCATCCGAGAGATTCGCCTCGACGAACTGATTGACCTGGGCCGCATCGTACGATTGCCGGATAATCCCGCTGGCAGAAATGAGGCTGGGAATCGCGACGATCACCGCGGCGGCCAGGACCAGCAGCTGCCGACGCCAGGAAATGGCCAATTTCTGCCCGCTGCGCAGACGAAAGTAAACGGTCCCCGCCGTGGTCGCCAAGCCGATGAAGAACGAGTTGATGAGGAACAGGTAGGCCGCGCCACCGACGTAGGTCCAATTCTGCTGGCTAAGGCCGTAGCCCACGGTGCACAGCGGCGGCATTAGGGCGGTGGCGATGGCCACGCCGGGGATAACGTTGCCGCCCTCCTTCTTGGCGCTGCCAATCACTCCGGCCAGCCCGCCGAACAGGGCGATCAGCACGTCCCACAGGGTCGGTGCCGTCCGGGCGATCAGCTGCTGACTGGCTTCTTTCAAGGGAGAAAGCGCAAAGTACAGCGTCGAAGCGACCACGGCAATCGCCACCTCCACGAGAAAGAGCCGCACGGCCCGGGCAATGAGGGGCGCATCACTGACGGCGATGCCGAAGCCGACGCCGACGATGGGGCTCATCAACGGCGACAGAAGCATCGCGCCAATGACCACCGGCGTGGAATTCATATTCAGCCCGACACAGGCCACCATAATGGCACAGGCTAAAATCACAGCGTTAGGCCACGCCAAGTTCAAATCGGCGCGGACGTTGCGGTTTAAAAACGTCAGATTAACAGCGGCTTTTTCTTCCATAGTACGTTTCCCTCCCCTTGACCTCTGACTTTCTATTTTACCAAATTCGGGCGAGTCCGTATCCCTGCGCACTGGGCCGCCATTTGCTATACTTAAGTCAGTGCATTAAGTCATAGAAAGCCGTGTCTTCATGGAACAATTTGAAAAATATCATCCGATTATGACCCCGCGTTTCACCTTCGATTGGCTGACCGTGGCCACCGTGAAGGACGTCTTTGCCATCCGCCACGACCCGGCCATCGCGGCTCAAGCCAACCGGCCGGCCGACGCCGACATCAATCAGACCGTCACCTTTATCAGTCAGACCATGGTCGCCGTCATGCGCAACCAGCAGCTGACCTGGGGCATCACCGACCGGGCGGAGAAGCAGTTTGTCGGCATCTTTGCGCTGGACCCCATCGATCCAGAGAGCGGCCAAGCCGGATTGCACTTAGAACTTCAGCCGGCGCTGGTCACGCCGCCGGTGGTCAATGAGATCATCGGCCACATGTCCGCCTTTGCCTTCGCCGAACTGGGGCTGCACTCCCTGACCATCTGGGTGCCGACTCGGGATGCCGCCACCAAGGACGCGCTGGCGGCGCTGGGTTACAAGCCCGCGGCTAACACCGATGCCAGCGCCCCCGCTGACTTTGATCTCTACCAAATCAGCCGGGCCGTCTCCATCGTGCCCCCCGCAGGTGAATAATTCGGTATTAAGACCGACGACAGCCGTCGGTCTTTTTGTTATGCTGTGGGGTAAGAAAACAAAAAGGGGTAATGACCATGTTCCCAATGATGTGGTGGTGGGATCCCACCTATATCCTCGTTATCATCGGCCTGCTGATTTCCGGGTGGGCGTCCGCCTATGTCAACAGTACCTTCCGGAAATATGACCAGTACACCAGCCGCTCCGGCGCCACCGGCACCGACGCCGCCGCGTACATCCTGCGCTCCGCTGGCATCCATGACGTGCAGATCAAAGAAATTGCCGGTAACCTGACCGATAATTACAACGGTAAAGATAAGACGCTGAACCTTTCTCAATCTACCGCTGAGTCCACTTCAGTCGCGGCCATCGGCGTGGCCGCCCACGAGTGCGGCCACGCGGTCCAAGATAAGGTCCACTATTGGCCCATGGCGCTGCGCACCGGCATCGTCCCCGTCGCCAATCTGGGCTCGACCTTATCTTTGCCGATCATCATTCTCGGTGTCATTATGGGGATGAATCAAACCCTGATTGACATTGGTATTTGGGCCTTTGGTTTAGCCCTGCTCTTCCAACTCGTCACTTTACCGGTGGAATTCAACGCTTCCCACCGGGCCGTGAACATCCTGGCCAGCTCCCCGCTGATCTCCAGCGATGAAGTGGTCATGGTCAAGAAAGTCCTTTTCGCGGCAGCGCTGACTTACGTAGCGGCAGCGCTGGCGACATTCTTGCAGCTGTTGCGGCTGATCATCTTGTTCGGCGGTAACCGGAATAACAATTAACCATAAAAAGTGCCCCCTCAAAAGTTGAAGGGGCACTTTTTATGCCTGCGGCAAGGTCTGCAGAAATGCCAGCACCGCCGCATCAAACCGGTCCGGCACCTCTGCCATAATATCGTGCCCGCACCCGTCAATCGTGGCCGTCTGAATATGCGTGTTCCAGCGGGCCGCCCAGTCGCCGTAACCGGCAGGGAAGTAAGGGCTTTGCAGCGCGCCAACCATTAAGGTGGGACACGCCATTTTCTCCACCACCGGCCGCCAGTCGGCACGCAGATGATTACTGAGCAGCTCCTCGGCGGCGATACGGAAGAACGGGTGGGCCTTCTCGGCAGCCAGCAACGGTGCCGCCACTGCCGCGTCCAACCCTTTCAGTGTTTCGTGATGACGGCTGAGCAGCTGGAAGAACTGGTGGGTGCTGGCCCGGTCCAACCCCCGGAACCCGTACCACCAGTTCTGGGTATTGACCATCATCGGGCTCTGGTCCACCGTCACCACCGCCTTCACCGCGAAGGCCGGGTAGTCTTTGAGAAAGGCCCAAATCACACTGGCCCCCATCGAGTGGCCAATGAGGATGGGCGTCTGCAGGTCCAGTGTGTTGAGCACCGTGTGCAGATCACCGGCGAGGACGCGCAGACTGGCGGCGGTGTCGCCCGTCGATGCGCCCTGCCCGCGATAATCCCAGGTTACGGTCTGGTACCCGGCAGCGGTGAACGCTGCCACCTGGGCGGTCCAAATTTCTTGATAGCCGCCGAAGCCGTTCAAAAAGACGACGGGCTGGCCGTGGCCGGAAACGGTAACGGCGACGCTGGTATTTTCTGCCACTGGGATCTGCTGCATAATGAGGCTCCTTTCTTCCTTAAACTAGAGGATCGGTGAAAGCAGGCGGGAGAAATACTGCTTGAAGCGCAGCCAGCGGGATTGCTGGGAAATCATCTCGCGGGTGAGCAGCGTGCTGTCGTTGATGTCTGCCTTGAAAATGTCGGTGAACTGCTGGGACACGCGGGAATCGTAGATGAAGCAGTTGGCCTCGAAGTTCAGGGCGTAGCTGCGGATGTCCTGGTTCATCGAACCGACGGAAACCACCTTGTTGTCCATCACAGCGGTCTTCGCGTGAATGAACCCCTTGTTGTAGATGTAGATCTTCACGCCGGTATAGGTGAGGATGTTGGCGTAATACTGGGTTGCCCGGTAGATGAAAGGGTGGTCGGGCCGGTCGGGGATCATGATGCGCACGTCCACCCCGGACGCGGCGGCGATCATCAGTGTATCGATCATGCTGTCGTCGGGAATGAGGTACGGCGTCTGGATCCAGACACTCTTCTCGGCCAGCATGATCATCCGCATCATGCCGCCCTTGAGGATCTGAGCCGTGCTGTCCGGCCCGTCGGAGACCGTCTGAATATTGGCATGACCGTCCAGGTTCGGGTCCGGGTGACGGAAGTACTTGGGCTGGAAGGTGAGCAGCTGGCCGTCCCGACCCACCGAGGCGTTCCAATCCATGGCGAAACGCTCCTGGAGAGAAAGGACGGCGGTCCCTTCCAGCCGGATCTGGGTGTCCCGCCAGTAGCCGAACTTCTTTGTCGGTTCAACATATTGGTCGCCGACGTTGAAGCCGCCGGTGTAACCGATGCGCCCATCAACCACCACGATTTTGCGGTGCAAGTGGTAGTTAAGGCGGGTCTTGGCGACCACGTTCTGGGCCGTGATGAACGGATACACCTGACCACCGGCCGCTTCATAGTCCCGGAACCAGCGCCGACTGGTGTGCGGCGACCCCCAGGGATCATAGATCAGCCGGACCTCCAGGCCCTCCTTGGCTTTCTCCGTCAGCAGGTCCAGGAACTGGTTGCCGATATTATCATTGAAGAAAGCGTAGTACTCCACGTGGACGGTCTCCTTGGCCGCCCGGATGTCGGCGAAGATGGCCTGGATCTGGGCCTGGCCGTCAGTGTAGACCTGGACGAGGTTGCGCTTGGTCAGCGGGGCATCCTCGGCGTTAACGAAGTAGCGGATGAGCTGCCGGGCGGTGTGGGTGGTGGTGTGGTCGGAGCGCTGGTTATCGGGGTCGGCCTGGTCGTCCTTGAGGATCATCTGCTTCATGTGCTGCAAGCCGACGTGCTCCCCGTGACTGATGTCGAAGATCTTCTCCTGCGCCAGGCCGCGGCCCAGGAAGGCGTACATTAAGAAACCAACGCCGGGCAGCAGCACCAGGACCATCAGCCAGGCCAGCGTACTGGCAATGTTGCGGGGGCGGTGGAACACTGTGACGATGGCCCCCACCGTGTTGAAGATCAGTAGAATGATGAAAACGGTAAGCACGATATTCACGCCAGCCAGCTCCTTACACCTAGATATTTCCAGTATAGTCGATGGCGGGAAGGCTTGCCAAATAACGATTTTGTAAGGGGTGTCAGAGGGCGGAGCCGAGCGGTTAGGCCACCCAGGCTAAGCGGCCCTAACGCCAAAAGCCCCGTACTTGGGCTTTTGGCGTTAGGGCCCTTAGACTGTGGTGGCCTGCTCGGCGGAGCCCGTTTAGGAGGAGGGGAGGAGGCAGGATACTGTCTGGTCTCTGGCCCGGGTGACTACGGGCTGCGCGGATTGGGGGCTGGAACGCTGTGGGCACGACTTTAAGCCAAAATGCAAAGTGCGCATTTTGTCTTAAAGATCGGCCTTATTCTAGGCGGCAAAGCCGCCAAGAATAATTTCACAGCTGAGCCCCCAT
>NZ_KI271599.1:35919-43852 GCF_000469325.1 Schleiferilactobacillus shenzhenensis LY-73
GCGTCACCCTACATTCTCGGAGACTGGAAATGTCTCGCTCGATACGAGGCTCTGGCAGCCTCCTTCACGTGCGTTACAGCAATTTCCCAGAATCATGAAGTTCAGAGGGCCCCAATCGCCGGGCATCGCGACCCACCCCCGTTCCCAAAGGCGGCAGCGCGAAGCGCAACGCCGTAAATCTTTTTGGTTGCCTTCACAAGCCAAATGCCGTAGTATGGTGTTGTAAGCATTTTACTTATTTTTTATTAGTAACATGATCTCAAGGAGGGCTTTTTGAATGGCTGAAAAAATCAATGCGTCCGATGCAATGCTCAAGGTGTTGTTAGACTGGGGAATCGACACCATTTACGGGCTGCCTGGCGGGTCTTTCGACTCCACCATGAATGCCTTGTATAACTTGAAGGACCGGATGCATTACATCCAAGTCCGGCACGAAGAGGTCGGGGCCTTGGCGGCTGCCGGCCAGGCCAAGATTACGGGGCACATCGCGGCCACGTTCGGTTCTGCCGGCCCTGGTGCCGTCCACTTACTTAACGGCTTGTATGATGCTCAATATGACCATGTCCCGGTGCTGGCCTTGGTTGGTCAGGTCCCCACGGGTATTATGAACACCAGTTACTTCCAGGAAATGAACGAGAACCCGATGTTCGCCGACGTTTCTGTCTACAATCGTACCGCCATGACGGCGAAGCAGCTTCCGGCCGTCGTTGACGAGGCGATTCGCCAGGCCATCCGCCACAACGGGGTCGCCGTCGTGACGATTCCTAAGGATCTGGGCTGGACGCCAATCGACGACAACTACGTCAGCTCCGCGCCGACGTTCCAGAAACCGATCCTGCCTGAACCGGATCCGGACCGAATTGCCGAAGCGGCGAAGTTATTGAATGCCGCTAAGCGTCCGTTGATTTATGTCGGCAAGGGGTCCAAGGGTGCCGGCAAGGACATCATTGCGTTGTCCGACAAGCTGCATGCGCCGATCATGTCTACCGCGATTGCGAAGGGCATCGTGCCTGATGCCACCCCCGCATACATGGGCGCCGCCGGCCGGGTTGCCACCAAGCCCGGTGTCGAGACCTTGCAACAGGCAGATACGATTATTACCTTGGGTTCCGACATGCCGTTCCAGCAGTACTTTGAGAAACCTGACGCCACCTTCATCCAAGTCGATATCGATGGTACGAAGTTCACTCGCCGGCACAAGGTCGATCTGGCTATCCTCGCCGACGCCAAGAAGACTGTGCAAGCCTTGCTTGGTGCCGTGGAAGAAAAGCCGGAAAGCGGCTGGTACCGGGCGGCCTTGGCCAACCGTCAGAACTGGGACGAATGGGTCACCAGCTTTGAAAACGACGACCGCGTACCGCTGCGGGTGGAACCCATCTTCAAGGAAATTAACGACATGGCCACCAACGACGCCATCTTCCAAGTGGATGTCGGCAACGTCACCATCGACGGCTATCGTTTCTTGAAGCTGCATGACCAGCAGCAGTTCAGCACCAGCGCTTGGTACGCGACCATGGGCTACGGTGTCCCCGCAGCCATCGGTGCGCAGACCAAGTTCCCGGATCGGCAAGTATGGTCCATCTCCGGTGACGGCGGCTTCTCCATGGTGATGCAGGACATCATGACCGAAGTGAAGTACAAGCTGCCGATCATCAACGTCATTCTGTCCAACGACAGCCTGGGCTTCATTGAAGCCGAGCAGGACGATACCAAGCAGCCGCACTCCGGGGTCGCATTGCAAGATGCCGACTTCGGTCTGGCTGCCAAGGCCATGGGCGCGACCGGCTTCACAGTGCACACTCTGGCCGAGTTGAAGGACGCCTTCGCCCAGGCAAAGAATGCTGACGGTCCCGTCGTCATCGACGTGCACATTGCTAACGACCGGCCGCTGCCTGTTGAACAGCTGCAGATCGACCCGAAGACGCAGGACAAGGACGCTGTGGCGGCCTTCACGAAGAAGTATGAGACGGAAGGTTTAATTCCGCTCACGGACTTCCTCAGCAAAGAGAACGCATAATTCATTGCAAGAAGCACAATGAATTAGGAGAAGAAGCAGTTTGGGCAACCCGAGAGCTCGGGTTGCCTTTTTTTAAACCCCCAAACAATTATGTACCGATGCATCCAACATTTTAAGCAGTTTCCGTTGACAGCGTTTCCAAAATAGTTTATGCTCAACAAGTACCTATTTTGGTTAAGGAGATGTTCCATCATGACAAAAGGTTCTTTGGTTGCACGGATTGCACTTCTTCCGGCTGCGGCTCTGATTGGCACAGCTATTACCCCCCCCGATGGTAGCAGAAGCAGATACCATCGCACCGCTCCACGGGCAAGCATATACCAATGATGCAGCGTTCACGAATGCCGCATCATTCACATCCGAGCAGGTTAACATTCCCCTCGGCAATCCGCTTGCCCGGATGACCATTTCCGTAGAGGGCGGCACGTGGGAATATGGCGTCAAGTGGGGGCTCACGGGCTTTTATCAATTCTCTGATTTCAACCTTAAGAAGCGTTCCCACCGCACCACTGCATTTATGAACGACAACTGGTCGTATTCATCGTGGGTGTCTTCTGGTTGGGCGCGGGCATCAACTAAGGCATTCGGCTCATACGATAAACACAATTCCTACTACGACGTAAAGTAAACTGAAAGTTCAACAAAGGAGGCCATCAATCATGACCCTCAATAGGAGCATTGTGCGCTCTCTATTAGTCGGCGGATTGACTGTGTTTTCTTTTTTTGTGATGACGCTGCTGGTTTCTACTGTACAAAATGCCCGTGCAGAGAATGAGTTTCACGATTATTTCAGTGTTGAGGCAGCTTTTCCTGATGATGTCAACACACAGGACACCAGCCAGCAACTTGACCGTCTCCGTGAATTATCCAGCAAATACGGTATCGTGATCGCAAAAAAAGAAAATACATCTCGAGGAACGACAACCATTTATTCCAGTAATCCGCAATGGCATGGTAATTCAGCACTCGCTTCGGTGACCAATGTGTTTTATCCCAAACACGATGCTAGTCTCACAAGTTATTTCGCCAATCATGTCTTTTCTGGAACCTTTTTTATTCACGCTCCCGGATACTCGCTAGCCAAACTGCGAACGGCTCTGACCACTCAGTTGGCACTGTCACCTCACCAACTCAAACTCGCAAAAAGTCGTGATGGGCAGCAAAATAATTTGTATATTACTGTCGTAATCATTGTCGCTTCCATCGTTATTGCCGGTGCCTGGCTCATTGTGATTGCCAACGCCTATTATGGCAGCCAAAGATTTGTCAGTCTGCTTTACTTGCACGGTTACTCGCGTCGCCAAATTCTATGCGCTATTCTGGCGGCTAACCAAGAGAGTGCCTGGCTTATGGCAGCTCTTACAGCCGTCTTGGGTGTCATTGCTAAGATTGGAGTGCCCAAAGTATCTGGACTCGGCTGGGGACTTGTAGCAGTAACATCAGCAGGTTATCTGTCTGTGTTATTGGGAATTGCAGTACTCCTCTTCACTTTCCGCCTGTGCTTGACTGATGTTACGCAATTCGTTTTCCGGCCCGCTGTTCAATATCGGCGACTCTTCCTTTCAACAGTGATCACTACGCTGACTCTCACCAGCCTCATTGGCATCGCCGTTCAATTTGTATACCCGCCGGTCCGCAGTGCTGTTATTAATCTCAGCCAGCGCTATACAAACACCAAGGTGTTAACTGATTACCTCAACTATCCACGGACCGGTCCGCCAGCAAGCCAAAGCGATGCCACCGCTGTACTAAAGGAAATCACCAGCGCCAATCAATTTATCCAATCGTCAATCAGAAATAAGGCCATTATTTTCTACCCGGCATCGGATACGGTTGGTCGTTTATCGATTTCTTTGACGGGAAAACAGCATCTCAATCCTGGTTTCGGCCAAAACGAGATAACGGTGTCTCCGGAATATTTGAAAATTAATCCGTTATTCGATACGCGTGGCAGACGAATAAAAATCTCACCCCGTGATAGTGTGTATACTGTCTTGGTGCCAGAGCGCTACGCGTCTCAAAAAGACGCCGTCAAACGCTACCTCAAGACCCAACGGCAGTTTAACAACACGGTGGTTGGGAAAGAATTCCGGGCGAAACTTGGTCATGCTACACTCCCACAAGACAACAGCGTCCACATTATTACCATTCGAAATGGTCAGCCCTTGCTCACCTTCGATCCTTGGCTGCAAGGATTGCAAGATCCCCTGATCAATGTTGTCACTGCCGAAAATTTCTCAATGAGTACGGCAGTTTATGCCGATAATTTTTTGGGTTACACGGATGGCATCTTTCTGCCCAACAAACCAGAGCAAAACAAAAAAACAATCCAGACTGCGGGATTGTCTGCCACTTTTCCAAAATACACTCCCGCTGCTGACTATATTGGGAGTATGTACGATGCCCAAATAACAAACGGCTACACATTGTTTGCTGTTGTGGGCTTGTTGCTCCTCCTCGCTGTCTTCCTGACCTTGAACGGTAATGTGTATTACCTTGAATTCAGTGCCCAAAAGTTGACCCTGTTGCAACTGTTTGGCTGGCACCGAACCGGTTTTCTTGCGCGTATTGCCCTCCTCTTTTCGGGTGGCTGGTTGGCAGTCGGCGCCTATGAACTTTTGACCAACCAATTAGGAGCAGCATTGACACTGGCCTGTATTGCGGCTTTGTGCTTACTCCTCAGTCTTACTACATTAACGAAAGGAAGTGCATTGCCTCATGGAAATATCCATCAGCCACATCACCGTCGCTCTTGAACAGAAAACAATCATCAATGATTTCACCGGCCGCTTTCAAACCGGCCAGCTCATTGGCATCAAAGGGCCCAGTGGCGCGGGAAAAACCACGCTGCTCAATACAATTGGTCTGCTGCAAACACCGACGAGCGGCAGCATCACGATTGACGGGGAACCAGTGCTTAACTTGCATGAACGCCGCAAGCGCTACTTTTATCGCAATATTTTCGGCTTCGTTTTTCAGGATTTCAAGCTCTTGGATGATGCGTCGATTAAAAAGAATCTGGCGATTGGCACACGGTTCACCAAGCCGCATCAGGCGCTGACGATTCGTCAGGCGCTGACCGCTGTTGGCTTGCCCGGTGTCGATCAAAAGATGAAGGTCGCCAAACTTAGCGGCGGTGAAAAGCAGCGGCTGGCCTTGGCCAGAATAATGGTGAAACCCACACAAATCATTCTGGCTGATGAACCCACCGGCTCCCTCGACTCCGTCAATAGTGACGCCGTCTTCAATATTCTCGACCAAATTGCCCACCACGATAATAAGACCGTCATTGTGGTCACCCACGCTAACGCCTATGACAACGCCTTCGATCAGCTTTACCACCTGCCCGCGGAAGGATAAGACTTAAGTCCGTAGGCACATTGGCCAGGCATGATATACTAGACCTTGCAAACGAAAGTAAGGATGTGTGAAATGGTCTGGACAATATTCATGATTGCTCTGGATGCGGTATTGCTGGTGGGCTGTATCGTTTCTATCTACTGGCAGGCACAGATCGTCCTGCGCGCCCACTTCAATTACTGGCCGCTGATCCTGGGTATTTTGCTGATGTCCTGGGGCTGGGGCGGTTCCACGAACATGGACAGCTTCTCCCGCTGGCTGATCATTATCGGCCTCTCGGGCTTCCTGCTGAACTGCATCCAAGCCGGGGTCGGCGGCATCGGTGAAAAGCGGCTGGTGAACAACGGCTTCGTCTCCACGGTAATCCGCTACGACCGGCTCGCGGGGATCACCCTCGTCCCGGTGACCTTGCCCAACGGCAAAGACCGGGTCGTGGGCATCTTCATCACCACCGCCCAGCAGCGGGTCCAGTTGACTTTCTCACAAGCCTTACCGACGATTCAAGGTGAGTTGCGGAAACTGGTCCCTGGCTCGACGCCTATTGAAATTCAAAATATCGAACAATAATGACCGCCAAAAAGACCGTTGCACTCCCCCCGGGAAGCAACGGTCTTTTCTTACGCTCGTCTAGAGAATGTATTCACTCTGTACGTCGCGGATGAAGTCTGCAAATTCGGTGCGGGCGCGATTAATGGCGTCCAAGTTATGCTTGGTCAGAAGCTGTAAGAAGTGGAGGCGTTCAGCCACGAAGCGGTCACGCACAGGCCCGGAGGATTCCTGGCTCAGACGTTCCAGCTGGGTCAAAATCAACTGATTCTCGGCTTCGGCCCGACTCGGTACCGCGAAGGCCGCCAGCCGGTTCTTCGCCCGGGCTTGTTCTAAATCGTTGGTGGCATCGCGATCCAGGACAAAGACGCGGGTAGCGACCTCTTGGGTCGTGTCGTTACTGATGGCGACGGCCAGGTTCAGCTGATCATCGTAGGCAAAGCGAACCGAAACCTGGCGGGCAGCGGCCGCATTGGGAATGGCTAACTCGCCAAGAAACGCATCGTCCCGCGTGTGCTGGTGTTCCCCCAAGAACACCGGTACGCTGGTGGTGTGTTCCTCCGGATCCAGTGTGAAGGTGCACAATGCCTGGGTGGGCAGAGTGTCCCCGCGATTGACCAGCGGCACGAAGAAATCATCGACCACGCCGTTGGCCGTTTCCTGGGTGGCTTGCGTGCCAAAGGAGTGGGCACTGATCGGCAGCAGCGCCATTTCGCACAGCTGCCGGTACAGAACGGGTGCGCCGGCCGCCGTGGCCAAGCCTAAGACGACCCGGTCGCCCGGGGTTTGGTCCACGACGGGCAAACAGCGGCATAGTTTGGCAGCTTGGGCGCGGACAGCGGGCAGCTGTGCCCCCGCCCCGGCGAGTACGACCTGGTCCAAATCAGTCAGTGCCACGCCTGCCCCTTGGAGTACGCTGGTCAGCGGTGCCCGCATGGCAGCCAGCAGCGGCTGGAATACCCGGTTCAGGTTGGCGTTATCGGACTGGTAGCTTTCTTCCCGGTCCCCGGCGTTGATCAGCACCGTGTCGGCATGGTCGCCTTTCTTCACGTCTTCCATCTGGTCGAAGAGTTGGCGGTACAAGGTGCCGTCAATGGCGGTGAGATGCTGCTGAGCAGCGAAGTCGGCGACGAGCGCGTGGGTGAAATCGTCGCCGCCCAGATGATTAGCGACGGCTTGGCGCACCACTTGGGCCGCCCCGTCCGTGCGCTGAACCAGGCTGACGGTGAAATGATCCGCGCCCATGTCCAGAACCAGGATCCGCTCAATGTTGGTCACTTGCGGTGTGTCGGCCATCGTTGCGGCAGTCGCTTCCCCAATCAAGCGCAATACCGTCAGGCCGGCGAGGCGGGCGGCGTCAATGAGCGCGGCCCGCTGACGATTATCGAAGAACGTGGGCACGCTGAGTACCGCTTCGCTGACGGGCTCGCCGAGATACCGCTCGGCGTTGACCCGCAGACTCTTCAGTACCAGGGCCGTTAATTCGGTCGGTGTGAACGTCTCCCCCCGGAGAACGTAGCGCTTGCTGCTGCCTAAGAAAGGCTTGAACGCCGTCGCTGTCGCCGCCGGTGCGAGAACACTGCGGGTCTTCGCCACCGCCCCCACGGTGACTTCCCCAGCCGGTGCCACATTCACAATGGTCGGCGTCAGCTCGGCGCCCCATTCATTGGGAATGATGCGCGGCGCCTCGCCGTCGAAATAGCCCACCATCGCGTTGGCTGTGCCAAAATCAATACCGATGACCGTCATTCATTCTTCCCCCTCAACTTCTTTAACTTCCAGTTTACGGGAAGAAAGGCGGGTATTGAGTTTGATTTTTGAAGAAAATCTTTATTTGTGGTGACTGTGGACCGTACCAATACTGGATTTTCACGAACGCAGAGAACAACGGTATTGGTCGCTGTCCATTATTGTGGACAAATAAGGGATTGGGACAAAATTCCCCCTCGACGTCGTGCCAAAGCTCCGGCAAAACGGGCTGGAACGTGGTGGGCACGGCTTGAAGCCTTT
>NZ_KI271599.1:43979-48753 GCF_000469325.1 Schleiferilactobacillus shenzhenensis LY-73
CGAATTTGGTCCCAATCTCTTCGCAAAAATCACATTTCACTCGTGTTTTCAGTGCGGTTAATCTGCAAAACCGCCATACTGCAGGGCAAAGTACAAGCCCCAATCTTGGTCGTTGGCCCACGGGTCCGCGTAATGGGCCCGCCGGCCGTTAACCGTTAGCGGGTAGACAAACGCGCAGGAGGCACTGCCGTCCGGGTGGATCAGACTCAGGACATTACGAAAAATCGGTCCGGCTGCCGGCAATGCGGTGCCCGGCAGAACGGCCGCCGCTTTCTGGAACGCGATACCCGACAACGCACTCCAATAATGGGAGAACGTGTCACCGTACAGCCGCCGCTTGCCGAACCAGTAGCCGTCCCAGTGGCGAATGGCGGCGCCGTTCAGATGATAATCCGGCTGGTCCCCGTTGAAAGCGGCCAGGCCGCGCAGTTGCACGGCGGCCCCTGCCCGGTACTTTTCTTCCTGGGTCAGCTGGAACAGCTGCAGGAGATAGATGGCGGCTGGCGCCACGATGCTCTGCTCGTAATTGACTTCGTGCTGCGGGTAATCTTGGCCGTGGCGGAGAATGAAGTCGCCCAGTGCCCGGAAGTCCGTGAGCAGTGCGTTGGCTTCTGTCGTGCGCCCGGCCGCCCGCAGCGTGGTGATCAACGCCGGCGCCGGCACGCCAATCGCGTAATAATGGGCGCCGCCCTGCTGGAAGTAACACCGCATGATCCGCACCGCCCGGTCCAAGTCTGCCGAGTCCTGACGCCAGCGGTAGACCTGCAGAAACAAGTCCGCCACCCAGGGAAAGTTGTAGAGCCGATGATAATCGTCGGACCGGGGCGCATCGTTATAGACTTCCCCGGTCGCTTCGTTCAACAGCTGGGTGCGGACGAAGCGCAAGTACTGCGTGAGGCTCTCCGCCACTGCAGCACGTCAGCGGTGACGGTGCGCTTGGTGGTCACCGTTAAATCCGGTTGGCTTTGGACCGTGCCCCAGACGGTTGGCCGATCGTTGGCCGCCCAGTTCATGTGGGCTGGGTCGTTGGCGGCATAAAGGCCGATTAAGTGGTTGTCGGCATCTGTTTGTAGTTGGAACTGTGTCATACGTATCGAATACTCCCTCATTGTCTGTTTTGTGTCAGGACAGCATGCCAAAATGTGCATATCACAATTGCTGTCCCCATTGATGATGATGGATAGATAAAATCATATTATTTCACTGTGACGCCATGCACATTCCCCTCGTTTTGGATAATCTGCGGTGTCCGTCCATCGGCTGTCTGGACCACTCGCCGGATTTGAACATCATCACAGTAGTCGAGATAGATCTCCTTCGGACCAGCACTGGCAGCACCCAAGGTTAAGTTCTCCAGTACCACCTTTCTCACCGGCGCCGTCTCGCCATCGCGCTGAAAACCCACCAGCTGAATGACCCGCTCCTCGGCGCCGGTAACCGCGGTGTCGCGAATGGTGATCTCGGAGACTGCCGGCAGTGTGGCCGCGGGCACCCCATCTGTGTTGTACGGCATGCTGTGGATCATCACCCGATCAACGACGCAATCTTGCAGCGTGACCTGGCGAACGTAGCCGCCCCGGTCCGGATTGGCCTTGATCTCGAAGCCGTAATCGGTGCCTTGAATCTGGCTGTCGCGGACGATGACATCTTCGACCCCGCCGGACATCTCGCTGCCGATGATCATCCCGTGGCCGCCCTGCATCTTCAGGTCGAAAGCGAGCAGATGGGAGGTGGGCAGACCGATGGTGTTGCCCTCAGGGTTCTTGCCGGACTTCACGGCGATGCAGTCGTCACCGGTATTGAACGTGCTGCCGTAAATCAGGAGATTGCGGGAAGAATCGGGGTCCCAGCCGTCGCCGTTGTCGATACGCGGAGAATAGATGGTCAGGTCGTGGCTGGTGATGGTGTCGCAATAAATCATGTGCACGGTCCAGGCCGGCGGGTCGACTAACGTGAGACCGTGGATGTCGACGGTATGGCATTGAATCAGCTGGATCAGCCGGCCGCGGTTGCGGCGGCCGCCCATGGTGTCTGAGACATACAGGGGATATTTCTCCTGGTCAGCGTACAACTGCTTCTCGGCATCGCCCAGCGCCGCCCCGCCGCCGGCGATGGTGCCTTCGCCGCAGATGGTCAAGTCCCGGCAATTGACTGCCTGCCGGTCGGCCTGGTTCAGCCAACCGGCGTTCAGCAGACTGGCGTAAGTGGGCAGTTCCCACCCTTCGTATCGGTTGAGCAGCAAGCCATCCGCATTGACCTGGCCAGGATAGTCGCTCGGGGCGAGATAATCCGCCGGATCCGTGCTGCCTTGCAGGACACCGTCCACCTGCAGGGTCATCTGACTCTTCAGAAACAGCGCGCCGGTCCGGATGGTGGTCATTTCGGGAATCAACACCGTCCCGCCGGCCGGGCAGTCCGTGATGGCTTGCTGGACCGCGGCGGTGGCGAGAGTCTTCCCAGTGGGATCCGCGGCATAGGGCGCCTTCGTCACGTCCAGGACCTTCCCCGCTGCCTTCGTGGTGAAGGCCACCACCGCCGGCGTGCCCACGCGGGTGCTGCCGGCCCACGCCTCCACGGTCACCGTGTAACTCGTCGCCGGCGTCAACCCAGCAATGGTGAAGTGCGTTTGGCTGGTGTCGCGAACGGCGTACAGCAGCCCGTCCGTCTTCACCACCCGGTACTGGGTGATCGCCGGTTCCGTATGGGGGTGGTCCCAGATCAGGCTCACTCCCGTCGCGGCCAGCGTGGCCGGGGCGATCCGCAGATGCTGGGGGAGGACAACGTTATGTTCAGTGCTCATGGCAGAAAAACCTTTCTTTCTATATAAACACTGCCGCCTGCTCGCAATGAACAGACGGCAGAAGAGACGAATTAGTCAGAAATCGCCGCATCCGGGAACTGGAGCTGCAGCCACTGCAGGCTGAGCTTCACCCACGGCGTCACGGTGGGCTCCACGTCGGTTCCCCCTTGACCGTTGGTGACCACGTTGGCCAGGGAGAGGCCGTGGTGGCCGGTGGGGAAGATGTGGATGGCGAAGGGCACGTGGGCCTGGGCTAGGGCATCAGCGAAGAGCAGACTATTGCGCACCGGGACAACGTGGTCCGTGGCCGTCGCCCAGAGGAAGGTCGGCGGTGTCTGGCGGGTCACTTGCTCCCCCAGTTCGGTCGCTTCCTTAAGCAGCGGCGCAGACTTGCCGTTGGCCCCGAGGACGGCCTGTTCCATCTGCGAGGGTTCCCCGTGGGCCGGGGCAGAAAGAGACAGTGAAGTAACGGCATAGCCCAGCAGCAGCGCGTTAGCCCGAATATCCTTGGCGTCATAGCCTTGTTGCGCTAAATATGGCTTGTCAGCCATGGTCGCCAGACCCGCGGCCAGATGACCACCGGCGGAGAAGCCGAGCGTGGCCACTTGGTCAGGATCCAGGAACCACTCGTCAGCGTGCGCCCGGATCTGCTTCATCGCCTCGGCCGCCTCCAGCAGCTGGCTGGGCCACGCCGCCGGCAAGACGGAGTAGCGCAGGACGAAGGCTTGGAAGCCATGGGCCGCATACATCAGGGCCACCGGCTCAGCCTCCCGGTCAGAAACCATCGTGTAGCCGCCGCCCGGCAGCACCAAAATCGCCGGCCGATGCTCTTTGTTGGGCATCTCCGGACTGGGGGTTTGGACGTAACCCGTCAACGTCGCCGAGTCGCTCAGCGGGGTTTTGAGTGTTTGAGTAAACATGTTCATTGTGTCAAGACCTGCTTTCTTCAGAAATGGAATTCACCCCCATTGTACGGTGAAGAAAGCGGGTGCACAACTGCTGACGGGGATAAAAAAAGGCCTTGGGAGAAGAACCCGAAGCAGCTTGTAAACTGCTTACTAGTATACTAATATCAAAGCAGATCATCAAGATTTTGGAAAAGAGGAACCCCATTCATGGTCAATTCCGATCCGCTCCAAGGAAAAATGCTCTACGCTTTCGGCACCAGCGTCGTCAACGGCCACGCTGCCCAGCGCAGTTTCGTGGAAGACATCGCCGAAGCCCACGGCATGCCCGATGAGAAATATTGTATCAACGGTGCCACCATGCGCATCGTCCCGGACAGCGATCCGGTGATCGACATCGTCCACCAGGTCCAGAACGCCCCCGCCGCCAAACCGGATTTCATCGTCTTCGACGGCATCGCCAACGACGCGTACGACAAGGTCACCAACGATCCCCAAGTGCTTGGCCAGGTGACCGACGGCTACACAGATCCACTGGATCCGGCAACTTATTGCGGGGCTTTCGAGACTGTCTGCCAGACCCTGGCAACCAAGTACCAAGGGGCGCACATCCTCTACATCACGACCCACAAGACCCCGGCCCGGACTTTGGCGGCCCAGCAGACGCTGCACGACGTCTCCGTGACAATTTGTCAGAAATGGAGCCTGCCCGTTTGTGACATTTACAACGAGAGCGGCTTGAACGCCTTTCTGCCCGCTTATCAGCACGACTACTCCTACGACAACACAGACGCCCACGGCAGCAATCACGCTCACGGCGGCACCGGCACCCACCCGAACGCAGACGGCTACCGGCTGTTCTACGACCCGTTGATCACGGCGGCATTGACGGCGCTGGCCGATCGCTAAATTGCAGCAAAAGGCAGGCATTCGGGCGCTGCACCCGCTGCCTGCCTTTTCTGTCCCCGAAATCCTACCCAAGCACTCCGAACCGGTACCCATTGTCGCGATAAGATTAAGAATTCCTAGGTACATGATGTCAGAACATATCTTCCGATATCATATGCCG
>NZ_KI271599.1:49070-50082 GCF_000469325.1 Schleiferilactobacillus shenzhenensis LY-73
CCGGTTATTCGGTGACCGGCCATGTTTCTTACGCGCCTTGTTGCCGTACTGTTTAAGCGGCTGTTCGTTGTCAAGAAAAGAGGTCTGGCTGGTATAAGACTCGCTGGCCGTGAGGACCGTGATACCGGCTAAATTGGCCTTATACTTGATTTTGGCAATTATTAACGTGTGCGGGATGCCGATAAAGTTCTGGTTGTTCCGGTTGCCCATGCGGCTGCGCTGTTTCCAGAGACGGTTGGACCCAATAATGATCGTGTTCAGTTCATGGCTGAGCGCATAAGCAACGATGCGCTGACTTGCTTCATGAGCAAACTTGTCAATTTTGCGGTCCCGCTTGTATTCCACATTGTCCAGCCGCCGGCTGGTGTAATTCTGGCCGCTCAGTTTATGGACAGAGACCAGCCGGCTCCGGGTCTTGTTATAGAGCTGGTTCACCGCCTTTAACGGCTTCCCATTGATCAGCCACGGGGTCAAACCAGGGACATTGGTTGCCATCGCAAAAGCATTGTCCACGCCCGGGTCAATCGTCAGGAAGCGGCCATTGTCCGGCTGATAAACGATCTCTTCGATGCCGGAAGGATAGACGATCTCCACCAGGAACCGGCCGTGCTGGGGAATAATGCGCACTTCGTGGACCTTGGTGATTGTGTCGTGTTGCAGTTGGATTGAGAAATTGTCCAAAGCGGGAATCACCACTTGACCGTCTTTGATTTTGGCGGTCTGGCTATCGATGTAGAGGGTGCTGCGGGTCCCCTTGGCGTGGTAACCCGGTAAGCGGGGCCGGCCCAAGAACTTTCCGGGTTCGATAGCATATGCTTTCCGCGCTTTAGACCAGCTTTCAAAGTTATGCACGACGCGGCGCAGGATCTGTTGGGTCAAGTGGCGGTTCCCTTTGGGCATCGTGCCATACACCATGCTGTCCGCTTGATTGAAGGATTGTTTCAAGCTGGTATCTAGGGCACCATAAGTCAGCCACTCATGACGAAAGATCGCCTGACGGCACCGGTACGTC
>NZ_KI271599.1:50249-50500 GCF_000469325.1 Schleiferilactobacillus shenzhenensis LY-73
TGTCTTGAGCCTATTTTTCTTGCTCTTCATTCTGTTCATCCGCTCCTTCAGAGCGCCGGAGGATTGCATTGATCTGCTTCCGGCGTTTGGAGTACATCTTCATGGAAAAAGAATGAAGCAAGCTAATGATTTCCTCGGAAATCTCTTGTTCATCCGTTTTCTTGTCGGTCAGGTCGGAGATCACCAGGATCTGTGTGTGATACTTTTCAAACAAATGTTTGAAAAGATCAAAGCCGACTCGGCTGAGCCGG
>NZ_KI271599.1:50540-50763 GCF_000469325.1 Schleiferilactobacillus shenzhenensis LY-73
ATCAAGCAGCTTGAAGAATTCTTTGCGGCGTTCATAGGAAATACCGCTGGCGACTTCGGCATAGGCGCCAGCGATCTGATAGCCATTGGCCATCGCAAACGATTTGAGCGTCTCCACCTGCTTTGCCAAGTCTGGTTTTTGCTTGGCAGTGGACACTCGGGCGTAAAGGTAGACTCCTCTCTTTTCGCCCTTATTGGCGATTGCATAGACGGTATCAGCATCC
>NZ_KI271599.1:50773-58118 GCF_000469325.1 Schleiferilactobacillus shenzhenensis LY-73
AGGCAGCTTCCTTGCTTTTAAGATCCCTTCTTTGCGCCACCGACCCAAAGTTGGGCGGCTGATTTGCAGGATCTGTAAGACCTCTTTCGCTTGCATGGCATAATTGTATCATGAATTATGTTTTGATAGGGGGTTGCCCAGAGACCTTAGTTATATCGAATAATGCTGGGCAGCGCCGCCAGGGTGACGGCCTTGTCCGGCGCGTCGTGCATCAGGACCACGCGGTAGGCACTCTGGAGGTAGGCCCGCAGGGAGGCGGCGTGATACGCCAGCATAGCCTCGACGGTGTGCGGCGATTAGGCTGCGCCCAGGGCATCACCCACCGCGGCGTTCCAATCCATCCAGGTGAGATTCATCTGCCGCAAAGCGGCGTCCGCCCCGGCCAGGTTCTGCCAAGACATGTGGCCGCCAGGATAGCGCCACACCTTGGGATAATAGCCCGTCCCCAAGACGCTCTGGAGCGCGCGAACACCATCGGCCGCCTCCTTCACGATGGCCGCCGTGCTCCCCTGCCGGCCGGGATACAGCGTGGTGTAGACATGGTCGAAGCTATGTGTCCCAATGGCGTGACCCTCGGCGAATTCCTGGCGCAGAATCGGTGCCGTCGGGGGCGTGATTGTGTTGCCCACGACGAAGAACGTAGCATGAACGCCATACTGCTTCAGCGTCGCCAACATCCGCGGCGTCATGGTCGTG
Organism: Schleiferilactobacillus shenzhenensis LY-73; assembly: GCF_000469325.1. Lineage (GTDB taxonomy): Bacteria > Bacillota > Bacilli > Lactobacillales > Lactobacillaceae > Schleiferilactobacillus > Schleiferilactobacillus shenzhenensis. The sequence continues at coordinate 51,470 of NZ_KI271599.1, forward strand.
TTGACCCCGTCATCGAAGGTGAGAAAGACGACCCGCGGCTCGCCCGACGCGGCAGTCTGGCTCATCTTCGCTCGGACCGCTGCCGCATCATACGCGTAAGCATCCGCCGCATCATGATTCTGCCCATTGCCGGCGGGCGGCACCACCGCGCTGCTGCTCGCCGCCGAAGACGACGAAATCGCTGGTTGGCTTGACGCAACGCTGCTGCTGGCGGAGGCCTTGCGCCGCGATTGCGTCGATTGTATGGCTTGCTTGTTCCTTGCAGCAGGCCGGCCGCTCTGCACAGTCCCCTGATCCTGTGCAAAGTGACCAGCCCATTGGTACGCCGCAACGCCAGCCCCGGCTAATACCAGTCCAAGAACGAGCCATACCAATAATAACGTTTCTGCATTGCGAATTCCTCCGATCGTTCACGAGAAGTCTGTACGCTCTTACTAATACATCCGGGCAATTCTAGCAGAATAGTGGACAGGTGCCAAGGAATATGCACTGAGGAGGGACGCTTGTTTGAAAATAGTGATCTTTTCTGCAACAAGCTGGACACCAGCGACTGGTTAACCGGCGATCAGCGGCAACGTCTTAGCAAAATTTGCTACCTAGGCTGGGGCCAGGTCTCGACTACTCTTCTATACGGAATTCGTGATTCAAAAGGCAAGACAGTCATTGATCATTTGTGGAATCTTCGGATAACTTCACTAGCCCGCCTAAGATGTTTCTGGTTTTTCAGCATTCAATCAGTTAATGGGCCAAAATACACGAAGAGCAGAATATCCCAGCGCCTCAGCGGCTACGGGGATATTCTGCTCGAAAAACAGGAAATCCAGTTGGTGGAAAATGCTGCGCGACGCTTAACGTCGAACGTGGTTGAGGAGGATACCAATAAGTGGTTCAAAAACCAGTATGCCGAGAAGCGCAAGGAAGTAAACCCAAATCGGTGCTTCCAGGACAACTGCGGGAACCACAAAAACTACGAAAGCAAACATGTTAGCAAGTGGGTCCGATGACCCGATGCTCAAATACTTTTTTATGCGGCTCCACATAAGCATCCTCTGGCTTTCTTTTACTCACTATCGTTCCAATTATTGACGTCCCCACTTAAACCTAAACATGTCTAAATTCGATACAAGCAGATGGCCGTGGCTGTCATACACGTTTTTGAAATGGAATTCAAACCAGATTCCACGACTTGTGTCCGCGAGTCCTGAGATAGCAGAAATGGCTGCATCGGCGCCGAGCTTTATCCACCTAACAAATCAACAGGAACCAACTGTCAGTAATGTGGCCACATTCTTGACACCCACAACGTAGTCGCTTTTGATTTAGAGCTCAAGAAATATGCTCAGCTAAAAAGCATGGCTTCTAGCCCGTATCCATATCGTCTATCATTATTCCAAAACAAAATTAGGGTGTACCCCTGTGATAGCGGATTCCGAAGTGCGTCAGATCAATGAGGTGCGGAGCCGAAGTAACATGGCGAGCGTGCCGAAGACAGATCCCGAAGTACGCCATATCGTCAATACTCCAAATTGCGGCGGTGCCTAATAATCAAAAATTTGAGGACAAAAAAACCAGTAGTGCAATGAAGACGCCACTGGTACTTTTATGCCGCGATTACTTGTTCTCGTCTTCCTTAGCGCGCTTCGCCAAGAATTCCAGTACTTGCGTCGTGTGTGCGACACGTTCCTTGGAATTGTCGCGGGATACCGGCCGACGGTTGTTGGATACGCCTGTATGGGTATTTTGTGACACGATAACGTCCCCCTTTCCTCTTGACATATACTTAGTTACGATACCGTAATTGGCAGCGGACGTCAATAGCAAGCACAGCGCGGCACTGGACACACGAAGGCTCACCAGCAGACACCAGAGTATAGCACCCCACTGCCTACAGATTTACCAAACTGTTATTGGGCTCGCCCAGCCCGCTTCTTACGCCGATCCTCGCCAACACCGACCCAAACAAGCCATATCAAGCCAACCACCGCAGGCGGCAGCACCCACCACTTTAGTTCTGGCCAGATTATCGCAACCAGGCACAAAGCAGCGATACCCAAATAGATTGCCGTCGATTTCTTCATCGTAACTCTCCTGTCTCCAGGGGACAGCCCATCAGAACCCAGTCCGTAGCAGATTCATGAAGCTCACCAGCGTATTCCCCGGATTCACCCGCACCCGGTCCAGCTTGTACAGCCCCTGACTGGCCGCGGCCAGCCCGGGCGTCGTCGTCAAGCCCAGCTGATAGCCGGCGGACTTTGCGTCTTGCAGCGTAACGTCATTGTACCGCCCCACCGGATAGGCAATCGTGTTGGGGGCCGTGCCCAGGATCTTGCCCAGGTCGGTGCGGGAATCGGTCAGCTCAGTTTGCTGGCGAGCCGCCGGCAGCTTGTTCAGTTCCAGATGGCTGACGGTGTGGGAAGCAAAGTCCACCCCGGCTGCCTGCATCGTCTTGATCATGGCTTCTGTCAGGTTCCAGCTGCTGCCGACAGAGCCGCTGATCTCGTTGACCGTCACCCGGCTCTTGGTCGCCTTGAACAGCGGCAAACCCAGGGTAGCCATCGCCCGGTAACCGTCATCGAAGGTGATCCAGACGATTTTGTCCTGGGGCACGCGATTTGTCGAAAGGACGGTGTACGCCTCGCTGGGGGTCAGCTCGTAATACCCGGCCTGCTTCAGCCAGGTCAGCTGGTTCTTCAGCTGATCCGCCGGCATCATCAAGGTGTTGCCGACGCCGATGTCGTGGTACATCAGGATCGGGAACCGCACCGGCGCGCTGGCCTGGTGCCACTGACTGACCGGAATGCGGTCGCTCTTGACCGGGGCGGCCTGAGCCGCCCCCGGCTTCGCTTTCTTCGCCAACGCCCGGGCCTTCTTTTCTGACTGGCTGATCTGAGCCGCCGCCTTCTTCGCGGTCACTGTCCGCACCCGGGCGCTGCGCTCGCGAGCGGCGTGGTCCATCGACACTTGGTACGTGTGTCCGCCGTATAGGCCCGCCGCCAGCAGCACCAAGCCCAGTAAGCCAATCAGAATCCAACTTCTTTTCTTCATTTCTGCCAATATCCCCTATCTCTCACTCTCCGGGAATATTGTACCGTGCTGCCGCGCGATTGACATGAATGACGCCTCAGACCAGCCGCTTGCGGACCGTGCCGGAGATGAAGTCGACCAGAGTGACCATGATGACGATGCCTAGCAGGATGATGCCGACCCGGGACCAGGCCCGGGAAGAAATCGCGAAGATAAGCGGCGTACCGACACCGCCGGCCCCGACGATGCCGAGGATGGACGCCGACCGGATGGCCAGTTCGAAGCGGTAGAGGGTGTTAGAAACGAACTCCGGCAGCAGCTGGGGAATCGTGGCCAGCATGGTGGTATCCAGATGGGTGCCGCCGGCCGCAGTGACCGCCTCGCCAGCCCCGTTATCCAGGTTCTCGATGGCTTCGGAGAACAGCTTCGCCAGCATCCCGACGGAGTGGAAGCCCACGGCCAGCACCCCGGCGAAGGCACTGGGCCCGACGGCCTTGATGAACATCAGGGCCAGAACGATCTCGGGGAAGGTGCGGATGGCGGTGAGCAAGAACTTGCCGCTGCGAGACACCAGCCAGAACTTATGCTTGCCTCGAGCCGCCCAGAAGGCGAAGGGCAGCGACACGATGGCCGAAATGAAAGTCCCAGCGAAGGCGATGGCCACGGTCTGGAGCAGCGTGGACACCAGATCCTCGCCGTCTCCGGTATACACGTAAGACCAATCGGGGTGGAAAATACCGGCGATGATGGCCCCGCCGATACGCTGCGCATTGGGCTTGATGGCCAGCGCCGGCATGCCGGTGAAGGCCCAGAGGACCACGGCCACCAGCAGGCCGCCGGCCACCCAGCGGCGCCACGCTCCAGTATGGGTGCGGGCGGGTAATTTGTGTGTTTCAGAAAGTTCCATTACAGCAGCGCCTCCCGGGTTTTCGAACTGACGTAATCAATAACCAGCACCACGGCGAAGATCACCAGCACCATCAGCGAGACCCGGTCATAGCGGAACTGGCCGAGGTTCTGCTGGAGGAAGACCCCGATCCCGCCGGCGCCCACGTAGCCGAGGACGGTGGAGGCGCGGACGTTGATTTCGAACGCATACAGGGTATAGCTGACGAAGAAGCCCATTACTTGGGGCACCACGGCGTACCGTACGATCTCCCACTGGTTGGCCCCCGCCGCGCGGAGTGCTTCGATCGGGCCTTCGTCGATGGTCTCGACGGCTTCAAAGAACAGTTTGCCCACCATGCCGAAGGTGAAAATGGCCAGGGTAATGATCCCGGCCACCGGGCCGATGCCCACGACCGCCACGAACAGGGCCGCCAGCAGCAGGTCCGGAATGGTCCGAATGATATTCAATATGAAGCGAAAGAGACCGGTCACGAAGCGGTTCGTGACAACGTTGCGGGACACTAGAAAGGCATAGGGAAACGCAATGCCGGCGCCGATGGCCGTGCCGATGACGGCCATCTTAATGGTTTCGATCAGCGGGGCGACCACGTAACTGACGTAGGACCAGTCCGGCCGGCACATTTCTGCCAAAATCTGGGTGAATTGGCCAAAATTGGCGACGAATTGGCCGACGTTGACCTGGGTCTCCACCCCGGACCAGACCAAGCCGCCGATCATCAGGACGGTGACGGCGAGCCGTTCCCAGGCAAAGGGCTTCTTCGGCAGTTGCGGCGCCGCCGGCGGGGTGGGCCGCGGCTGCGTATGTTCCGACATCTCCATGATTACGCACCCACTTTCTCAGTGTCTGCGCCAGAGTAAATGGCGGCGATGGTCTCGTCGTCCGCACTAGCGACGGGGCCGTCGAAGACCTTATGGCCGGCGCGGATGCCGACGATGCGGGACCCGTACTCCTTGGCCAATTCGACGGAGTGCAGGTTGATCAGCACCGTGATGCCCAGCTCCTCATTGATCTTCTTCAGGTCGTCCATCACCCGGTGGGTCGTCTGGGGATCCAGGCTGGCAATCGGTTCATCGGCGAGGATGATGCGCGGCTCCTGGGTCAGTGCCCGGGCAATGGAGACCCGCTGCTGCTGGCCGCCAGAAAGCTCATCGGCGCGGGCGTAGACCTTGTCGGCCAGTTCCACCCGCTGCAGGGACTCATAGGCTTTCTGCTTGTCCGCCGCCGAGAACATGCCGAGAAGCATCTTCCACGTGGGATAATAACCGACCCGGCCGGTGAGCACGTTGCGCAAGACCGTGGCCCGCTTCACCAAATTGAAGTTCTGAAAGATCATGCCGATCTCCCGCCGCATCGACAGCAGTTCCTTGCCCTTGGCCTGGGTGATCGAGCGGCCGCCGATCTGAATGTCGCCGCTGGTAATGTCGTGGAGCCGGTTGACGGAGCGCATCAGCGTACTCTTGCCCGCCCCGGACAACCCGATGACAACGACGAATTCACCAGGATAAATCGTCAGGTCGATGTCCTTCAACCCCACCGTGCCGTTTTCGTAAACCTTGTTCACTTGGGTAAACTGGATGATCGGTTCTTTCTGCGCAACTGTCACAAAAAATCCTCCTGTCCTGAATACGCGAAAAGAGCTAGAGGCTGTACCCCCAGCTCTGCCGCGCGGTACGCGTTACTTATTGGTCGTGGTGCTGGCCGCGATCTTGTCGTACTTTCTGACAATATTGAAGTTGCTGTCCTTGGTATGGACGTACCCTTCGTGCTGGTACACGCTGGAGATGATGGCGTGGCCCTGCTTGCTCTTGGCAATCTTAATGAAGGCATTGGCCAGCTTCTTGCGGAAGGCACTGGACATGTCTTCGCGCACGGAGATGGTGTCGTTGGGGATTGGCTTGGTGAAGTAGATCGGCACGACCTTGGTCATGATGTCAGGATCGTCCTTCTTCACCAGGTTGCGAGCATCTTCGAAGACGAAGGCGGCATCGGTATCCCCGTTCAAGACAGAAAGGACGCCTTGGTCGTGACCCTTGACGTTGACCAACGTATCCTGCTTGGCAATGTTGATGCCCTTCTCCTTCAGTTCAGCAGCGGGCCAGATGTAACCCGAGGAACTGGTGACGTCTTGGACGGCGATTTTCTTACCCTTTAAGTCCTTGTATGACTTGATCGGGGAGCCTTTCTTCACGACGATCATGGACCGATACTCGTCGGTCAGCTTCGTCGAGTTGCGGCCGCCGGGTTGAACGACCTTGTACCGCTCGGCTTGCAGCAAGGCGTCTGCGGCCTTCTGCTTGTGGGCTTGGACGTAGCCGTCGGGCGGCAGGAAACCGACGTCCACCTGCTTGGAGCTCATTGCTTCAACAATGGAGTTGTAGTCGGTGGACACGGATACCTTCACCGGAATCCCCAGCTGCTTCTGGAGCAGCTTCTCCAGGGGCTTGGCCTTGGCTTCGATGCTGCTGGCTTGGACTGACGGGACGAACTGGACGTTCAGGCTCTTGGGGGTGTAGCCGGCACTCTTGGCCTGGGCATTGCTCTTGTTGCTGCACGCGGCCAAACCGACAACGCTGACCAGTGCCAGCGCACTGAGCGCGAGTTTCTTCCAAATCTTCATGACGATGGATCCCCTCCACGGATAGATTAGTTGACTCATTCGTATTGTATCGCCCTGAGCGGTGAGCACAACGCTGTATTTGTCAGAAAACCGTCAAT
>NZ_KI271600.1:0-52033 GCF_000469325.1 Schleiferilactobacillus shenzhenensis LY-73
CGGCGCAGCTCAAGGAGTTGCGTCGTTTTCTATACAGTTGGCAATTTATCTGGGGGATAGATGCAGAGAATCGGCAACGTAGAAATAACGATTGCTGAATACTTGATGGTCTCCGCAAAAGTATTGATTTCGTTGATGGAAGCGCCCGCGCCAGAATTCAGTGTCGTATCGTTTGCCAACAGAACGGCCCGTAAGATGTTTTGAATCGGCAAGAGGTTGTTGTCTTCAATGTAAATGGAGGCATTGAACCAGTTATTCCAAGTCCCTACACCATAATACAGAAGCAGGACCGCCAACGTTGGTTTAATCAGCGGCACAACAATTTTGAAAAGGACGGTCCAGTCGCCCGCGCCATCCATTCGCGCAGACTCGAACAAACTGTCTGGAATCGCATCGATCGCTGATTTACAAATGATGGCGTTGTACAGGCTGAGCGCACCCGGAATGATCAGTGCCCAGAGGTTATTGTACAATCCCAATTGTTTCTGGTTTAAGAAACTGGGAATAAGACCACCACCGAAGAACATCGTGAACATGAAGAAGGCAACGATGTACTTCTTAAACATCATGCCTTTCTGGGCCATGAAGTATCCACACAAAATCGTCATGACCATTTGAAGCGGCAATGATCCCAGAAGGATCAAGAAGATGTTTTTAAACCCTGAAAGGATTAACGGGTGCTCCATGGCTTTCGAATATGCGCCTAAAGTGAACCCTTTAGGCCACAGCAACTTGCCTACATTGGCTTGAATGGCACCTGAACTGGAGAACGATGCCATTACGACGTACCAGATCGGGTATAGGCAGATGAGAATCAAGAAAATCATAAAGATGCCGTTGAAGAAGCCAAAAATACGGTCACCGGTAGTCTCCTGGAGAAGCTCTTTCGATTTCCTCCGCCGTGGTTTAATTATCGTCATGTCTCTCACTCCCCTTAGAACAGACCTGAGCCAGATGTCTTCTCAGCAATCTTATTTGTAATCAACAACAGTGTGACGTTCACCAGTGTGTTCAGCAAACCAATGGCTGCCGAATAACTGTAATCCGCATTCAGGATACCCATCCGGTACACGTACGTCGAGATAACGTCCGCGACGGAGTATGTTGATGCGGAATATAACAGCAAGATTTTTTCGAAGCCGACACTGAGCAAACTACCCATCCGCAGAATCAGCAAGATAATAATCGTTGGCCGCAGACCCGGTAAAGTGACGTGCCACATTTGCTGGAGCCGACTGGCACCATCAATACGCGCTGACTCATACAGCTCTGAATTGATTCCAGACAAGGCAGCCAAGTAAATGATTGAGTCCCAACCGACACTTTGCCAGATACCTGACAAGACATAGATTGGCACGAACGCGCCTGGTGACGCCAGCAGATTGGTTCGGGCAATGCCAATGTGCGTCAAAATATCAGGAATCAGCCCATCAGATTGCGTGAAGAACTTGACGAGTGAGCACATCACAACGAGCGAAACAAAGTACGGCATGTAAGAAACCGTCTGGACGACACGTTTAAAGAACTTGTTGTGGATTTCATTAATCAGTAAAGCCAGGATAATGGGTGCCGGAAATCCTACCACCATACTCCAGATACTGATATTGAACGTGTTTCGCACAATTCGCCAAGCATTCGGGTCGTTAAAGAACCGGACGAAGTTTTGGAAGCCTACCCAAGGGCTGCCTGAGATTCCCAAACGCGGTGAGTAATCTTGGAAAACCATCAACAAGCCATACATCGGCTTATAAGCGAATACGGCGAAGTAGATGATGATGGGGAGCGCCATCACGTATTTCCATTTGTTTTCTTTAAAGTCTTTCTTTAGGCGATCCCCGAGAGAGGGCTTTGGCCGAGGAATAGCGATACGATTCCCTGCAATTGCATTGTCTGCCATGATTTTCATTCCCTTCAGAAATGTGTGCAGTAAAGCAAAAGTGATTATCACTGCATTGTGATAATCACTCAAGCTGATTTATGAATGATTAACGCTTTTCATAACGATCGTAAGCGTCTTGCTTGATCTTTGTCAGACGATCCAAGCCTTGCTTCTTCATGCCTGCGACAAAACTGTCATAATCTTTGTCCAAAGACAATTTGCCATTCAAGAACTTTAAGCAGTGTTCCTGAACGTACGTATTCAAGGTGTTGCTAATCGTAGCGGCTTCCTTGGATTCAGCATCGGTCATGCTGACACCTGTCGGATAAGCTTCCTTTTGTGCCTCAGAGTTGTTTGCATACCAAGTCTTAGAAGCATTGAAGGCATCAGGTGATTGACGCTGCTTGTTCAGGTTAAGATCTTGTACACCTAAGCCGTAACCCAAGTTGCCACTGTACAAAGTAATTGCAGTCGCCATACCTAACTTACTCTTGGTGACTTTATCAGTGAATGTCGGTACACCATTCTTCATCGTCCAGCTAGTACCTTCTGGCCCATAGTTCCAGTATTCATTCCCTTTCTTGGTGAACGGGAAGTCAAGCCACTTGTATGCTTCGTCAAGCTTCTTGCCAGAAACATCGGGAGAAATACCAGCCCCGCCATTGACGTACATGGCTTCACTAAAGATAGCTGACGGTGCTTTCCCGTCCGCTTGGTTCGGATAAGGCGCAGCTACCCAGTGGGCCTTTGACTTAGCCTGTTGAGCCGCCGTATTGTAGGTATCAATAGTTGATGTGGAACCAAAGACGATACCCACTTTGTTCTTGGCAACCTTATTCTGCATCCCTTGCGCATCCAGCGTCGCGACATCGGGGTCAATTAAGCCTTTCGTGTACAGGGAGTGCATCCAGGCCATGTAGTTCTTCCACTCCGGCTGAGTCAAAGCAAACTTCACTTTGCCATTGTCGACGTAATAATTGGGTGCAAATGCCGCATGGGCACCAAAAGCGCCGGCGAACATAATGGTATTAAACCAGTCGCCCGTATAAGCCATCTTAGCGCCATACACTTTATTGAACACTTCCATTACATGTGTCCATTCTGCGATGTTCGTGGGCATTGACAAGTGTTGTGCATCAAGCCAATCTTTACGAATACTGGGGCCAGCCCAAGTGGCCTGTTCAGGCTTCTCACGGAAGAAGCCGAACATATAATACTTGCCGTCATCAGTACGCATTGCCTTGGCATATTCGGGATGGTCTTGCAGGAACTTCCAGTAATGCGGTGCCTTTTTAGGCAGTTCCTTGGTCATATCACGAATGATCCCTTGCTTCATGTACTGCTCACTCTTGTCCATCAACTGGTACCAGATGATATCGGGCAATTGCTTTTGGGTCGTCATCAAGTTGAATGCCTGCCCTTGATCGGCACCTTCTGCTGGCCATTTCCAATTAACGTTCACGCCAGTGGCTTTTGCTAAACCCGTGTGGAACGGAGATTGGTGCCACGACTTAACCGTCGTTGACGGTGCGGCAAACACACTCCATACCGTCAAATCTTTGTTAGCTGCAGACGATTTGCTGTTACATGCTGATAATCCAGTGGCCAGTGCTAATGCGCCAAGAACCAGCCCTGCCTTTTTCCATAACTTCATCACGATTTTCCTCCCTTGGGAAAATTTGATAATAGCATTGTACGTGAAAGCGCGGTTCGTGCTGCCCGATGTTGAGCAAAAGGGGCCTGTACCGAACAAATATGGGTTGTTTTTCACCATTCAGATAAAGAATTGTCTCCCCAGACTGCTCAGTGTTTAGTAAAAAAGGTACTGTCTTTCGATCCCCATCATGCAACACGCTTTACTTGGTGATTTATCCGGATAAACCATGATTACCGTATTTCCACGGTGTTTGCGTTTTCATCTGTTACTATAACGACTTTTTTGGTAAAAGTAAACCCTTCCGAGAAAAACTTTTTTGACTTTTTACTAAAACAAGGGCAATCACTTGTATGGACAATTCTGGTAAAATCTCGTACATTCTATGTAGTTGTTCTAGTGAGTACATTCGCAAGGAGGAATAAATTTTGAAGCATATTGCACTACGCACTTGGCGTTTCTCACACAAGGACGCCCCCAGCACCTGGCAAAAAGACTTCGACGACAGCGACTGGGAACGGGTCACCGTCCCTCACGACTGGAGCGTCCACGAACCCTTCGACCGGCATAATGCCAGCGGGACGGGGTATCTGAATGGCGGTATTGGCTGGTACCGGGGGCATTTCTCCCTGAAACAGCTGACCCGCAGTGATCACGACACGGTGATCCTGCGGTTCGCGGGGGCGTATCGGAACAGTGATGTGTGGGTGAACGGGTATCACCTGGGCGGGCGGCCGTCGGGGTATGCCGAATTCAGCTTCGACGTCACAGATCTGCTGACGATGGTCCCGGATGATGATCTGGTGGTGGCGGTGCGCTTGGACCGGGAAGAGCTGGCGGATTCGCGCTGGTTCAACGGGACTGGGCTCAATCGGCCGGTAACACTAGAGGTCCATGCCGGGTTAATGATTCCGGATTACGGGACGGTGTTCACCACGCCAGCGGTCTCCAAGACGGCGGCGACGGTCAAGGTCAGCCACCAGGTGCGGAACAATCTGCCGGGGACTCAGCTGGTGACGGTGACTGACACGTTGACGAGCCAAGCCTCGGGCAAGCAGGTCACCTTGACCCGCACAGAACCGGTGGCCAGCGGTGAGACGAAGACGATGGCCAGCAGTACGGTGATGCAGCAGCCGGAATTATGGTCCGTTGACCAGCCGACGTTGTACACCCTGCGCACGACGCTGACCAGTGACGACTTGGCCGAAGAGGCCTCCTATGAACAGACCGTGGGTATTCGCTCGGCGGACTTCGATCCGGATACCGGCTTCCATCTCAATGGTGAGCCGCTGAAACTCAAGGGGGTCTGCTTGCACGAAGACGCCGGCGTCCTGGGCACAGCGGTCCCGCAGCCGGTGTGGACCCGCCGACTGCTGGCGTTGAAGGCCATGGGGGCCAATGCCATCCGCATGAGCCACAACCCGCACACGCCGGCGCTTTATGATCTGTGCGACGCCTTGGGCTTCCTGGTCTTCGATGAAGCCTTCGACGAGTGGGAGAACCCGAAGAACAAGTGGTGGCAAGGGCATAATGTCTATCCCCCGAAGTTCGGCGGCTATAGCCATGACTTCCCGCACTGGCACAAGGCGGACTTGACCAACATGGTCCAGCGAGACCGCAACCACCCGTCAGTCATCGCTTGGAGTATCGGGAATGAGGTGGACTATCCCAACGATCCGTATGCCAACCCGTTATTCAAAGAAATGACCGGGAACAACGACGCCAATAAGCCGGCCGCTGAACGGGAATATAACCCCAATCGGCCGGACACCAAGCGGTTGAGCATGATTGCGACCGAACTGGCGCATATCGTCAAGGCCAATGACCCGACCCGGCCGGTGACGCTGGCAGCGGCCTTCCCGGAACTTTCTGCCAAAACGGGGCTGCTGGCGCCGCTGGACGTCGTTGGTTACAACTACAAGGAACATCTCTACGCGGCGGACCACGCCCGCTTCCCGGACAAGCCCTTCGTGGGCAGCGAGAACAGCCACAGCTTCGCGGCTTGGCGGGTCGTGACCGACAATGATTACGTCGCTGGCCAGTTCCTCTGGACAGGCATTGATTACTTGGGCGAAGCCCACGGTTGGCCGATCCACGGGTCCGGGGCCGGACTGCTCACGCTGGCTGGATTCCCGAAAACCAACTACTATTTGCGCCAGAGTTGGTGGGCCAAATCTCCAGTGCTGAAAATGGTCACCGCACCGGCGGGTACGTTACAATATGACTGGGAACCGCTTTATCGTCGGTGGGATTACGCCGACGGGACCGCGGTGACGGTACGTTTCTACACTAACTGTCAGGATCTGCAAGTCCGTCTTGGCGGTAAACCAGTGGCTACGCCGGTGTACGACAGTGAGCACGGTTACTATGAAGCAACGCTGACTTACACCCACGCCGCATTGACGGTGACCGGCACCACCCCGGAGGGCACGACCCTCACGGACACGCTGGTGCCCACTGGTGCACCAGCCCAGCTGCAGGCGCATGTCTGGCAAGACCCGACCACCGCCACGACCCAGGATACCGATGTCTACCAAGTTGAATACACCCTGGCGGACAACGCCAGCCGGGCCACCGCGGCTAACGCGGTCGTTCGGGTGGCGGTCCACGGGGGCACGCTGCTGGGCTTGGAGAACGGCAACCTGGCGGACAACACCGATTACAGCGCCGACTACCGGCGCACGGCGGACGGCTGCTTGATTGCTTACGTGCGCAGTGCCGACCCGGCCCACACGACGGTCACCGCCACCACGTCCGGACTGCCGGCCGCGACGATTTCTCTCCAATAAGCAATGAAGTTCAGAAAGGATGCCCAGGCCATGCTGCAATTGACGATTCTGGATGCTTCAGGGAACGTGAAACAAGGAAAGAACGATTACGATGCGGGTCCTAAGCCGCTGCACAATACGGGGACGGACAGCGTCTTCGTGGCCACTCAAAAGATGACTTTCACGGAGGGGGACGTGATTCGGCTGCACGTGGACCAGGTGCCAGGCTATTACGTCGTGCAATTCGACGAGACGCTGGCTCCGACCATCGTCTACCTGACCGTGCCCACGTGGGATTACACGGTGACCCTGACGCCCAATGCCCAGGATGCCCGGCCGGAAGCGGCCTTCAAGACGGCGCGCCATTACCTCAGTGCGCGCCGGGCCACCAGGGCCGAAATTACCAGTGAGCGGGACTGGGCCCTGAATCCCCACGATCAGCCTTTGGTAGATGGCATCTTTCCCCACGCCCACGCCAATGTGGAGACCCGCAACGATGCCACGTTCTTCGCTCAAAACGCCATCGACGGCGTCTGGGCGAGCAGCCTGCACGGAGAGTATCCCTATATGTCCTGGGGCATCAACCAGGATCCCCACGCGGCGATGACCGTGGAACTGGGCCGACCGGTGACGATCAGCCGGGTGGGCGTCGTTTTGCGCGCCGATTTCCCCCACGACAGCTGGTGGCAGCGGGGGGTATTGACCTTCTCGGACGGCACCAACGAAGTCCTCACCTTCCGCAAGACGGGTGAACCGCAATACTTCGACATCCAGCCGCACACCGCCACGGCGGTGACTTTCCATGACCTCCAGCGGGCGGACGACAGCTCGCCTTTTCCTGCGCTGACCAGCTTGCAGCTTTACGGCCGCAACGCGTAACCCGGTGAAGGCGGTTGCTTTTCTGACCCAGCATGATATAGTCAAAAGTGTATGTATGGGAAATAAGGTTTCCTATTAAGAAATTAAAGGAGCGGATCATTCATGAGTTTCAATATGGTTACCCAGTATGCGCATAGCCCAGAGGACATCCGGCATTACGACACCGACAAGCTGCGGGAGCAGTTCTTGATGCCGAAGATCCTTGAACCTGGCAACATTCTGCTCACTTATACCTACAACGACCGCATGATCTTTGGCGGTGTGACGCCAACGGACGAACCGTTGGAGATCAAGCTGGACAAGGGCCTGGGCGTTGATTTCTTCCTGCAGCGGCGGGAACTGGGCGTCATCAACATCGGCGGGGCCGGCACCATCACCATCGACGGCCAGACCGAGGACATGGTCAAGCAGGACGGTTACTACATCGGCATGGGGACCAAGCACGTCGTCTTTGCGTCCAAGGACGCCGCCGACCCGGCCAAGTTCTACGTCGTTTCGACACCGGCCCACAAGACGTATCCGAACAAGAAGCTGCCGTTTGCCAACGCCCTTTCTAAACCCATGGGCGACCAGGCGCACATGAATAAACGTACGATCTACAAATATATTGACGCAAGCCAAATGGATACCTGCCAGCTCCAGATGGGGTATACTGTCCTCGAAAACGGTTCCGGATGGAACACCATGCCGGCCCACACCCATGCGCGGCGGATGGAAACGTATATGTACTTCGACTTCAGCGACCCCGATGCCCGCGTCTTCCACATTCTGGGCACGCCGACGGAGACCAAGCACATCGTTCTCTCCCCCGAGCAGGCGGTCGTCAATCCCAGCTGGTCCATTCACTGCGGTATCGGCACCAGCAGCTATTCATTTATCTGGGCGATGTGCGGCGAGAACCAGACTTACGACGACATGGACATGATCCCCATGAACGAGCTGAAGTAAGGGAGTCGGACGAATGAGCGGAGAAGAAAAGCACGTCCCCCTGTGGGCCGCCACCGCCCGGGACCAAGCCATCGCCAAGCTGACGGTGGTCGCCCAGCGCAACGCCGGGGTCATCCCCTACACCACGGACAGCCACGGCCGCTTCGTGGATATGGCGGAGAAAGACCCCACCTGGTGGACCAATGGCTTCTGGGGCGGCCTCATGTGGCAGCTGTACCACGTCACCGGCAGCCAAGTGTTCCGGGATAACGCCGAGACACTGGAGAAGCAGCTGGACCCGAACCTCATGGCCGCCGACCGGATGGATCACGACAACGGCTTCAAATGGCTGCCCACCGCCGTGACCGATTTCGTACTGACGGGTAATCCGGCATCGCGGAACCGGGGGCTGCTGGCCGCCGAGAATCTGGCGGGCCGCTTCAACCCCGTCGGCAACTTCATCCGCGCCTGGAATGACAAGGATGACGGCACCATGGCCGGCCGCTTCATCATCGATTGCCTGATGAATCTGCCCCTGCTCTACTGGGCGAGCCGGGTGACCCATGATCCCCGGTTCAAGTTCATTGCGGAGAAACATGCCGAGACGGCGGTGCGTTATTTGCTGCGGCCGGACGGCAGCGTGAACCACATGGTGGACTTGGATCCGGAGACCGGCGCCTACCAGGATGCTCCCGGCGGCCAAGGGGCCGGCGAAGGCTCCAGCTGGACCCGGGGCCAGGGCTGGGCGCTCTATGGCTTCGCCTTGAGCTACCGGCACACCGGCGACAGCACTTTTCTCACCGCCAGCCAGCGGGTGGCGAACTACTTCCTCTCCCGCATTCCGGCCAGCGGCCTGATCCCCGTGGACTTCGCCAAGCCGAATGACTGGGAAGACACGTCCGCAGCGGCCATCGCCGCCTGCGGTCTGTTGGAACTGGCCGAGCAAGTGGACAGTGACGCCGACGCGGCGGTCTACCGGGCCGGCGCCGAGCGCCTGCTGCAAGTCCTGACGGACAAGCGCGCCCACTTCGAGGACAGCACCGATTATCTCCTCGCCAAGGGTACGGCCGCCTTCCACGACGACCGCCACGAATTCCCCATGATCTACGGCGATTACTTCTACCTAGAGGGCCTGCTGCGCCTCACCGGCCAGGCCTTGTTCATCTGGTAAGAAAGCGGACGACGAACAATGAATGACGAACGAACCTATTGGTTAGAAACGATGCAGCGCATCGCCGACCCGGTGCTGCGCAGTTTGGCCAACGACACGCTGCACGCGGACCTGCCCTCGGAAACGACACCGCTGAAACCCTCCGCGCTGCTGGAGGCTTTTGGCCGCGTGGTGTGCGGCCTCGGGCCGTGGCTCGGCGCACCGGTTCTGCCGGCCGCCGAGGACAGTATCCGGGAAGAATACATCCGCTTGTATTACGAGGGTCTGCGCCACGGCATGGACCCGCTCTCCCCAGACTATATGCCGATTCTCGGCGATACCCAGCCGCTGGTGGACATGGCCTTCCTCGCCGACGGCATCTTGCGCGCCGGCGATGTACTGACGGACGACCTCGAGGGCGACGACCTGGACAACTTTCTCTACGCCTTGGAACTTACGGCCCGGATCAAGCCCTATGAATCCAACTGGGTGCTCTTCAGTGTGCTGGTGGAGATCCTGCGAGCGAAGCTGGGCGATCCCAATGCCTCCCAGGAGAAAATCGACCGCTACCTGAAAGAAATGATGGCCTGGTACAAAGGGGACGGCATCTACGGCGACGGCCGGGACGTGCACGTGGACTATTACAACAGCTACGTGATCCACCCGCTCTTGGTGGACGCGGTCACCTATTACCAAGATGACTACACCCGCTCGATTCGGGACGTCGTCTACCAGCGGGCGGCGCGCTACGCGGCGACGCTGGAACGGATCATTTCCCCCGAGGGGACCTTTCCCGTGCTGGGCCGCTCCATCACCTACCGCTTCGGCGCGTTCCACGCGCTGGCGCTGGCCGCGTGGCGGCATGACCTGCCGGAGGGTGTTGCCCCCAGCCAAGTACGGGCGGCACTGACCGCGGTGATTCAGAAGACCACCACTGCCACGGATATGTTTGACGCCAACGGCTGGCTGAACATTGGTTTCTACGGGAACCAGCCGGCCATGGGCGAAGGCTACATCAATCACGGCAGCGTGTACCTGTGCACCACGGTCTTCCTGCCTCTGGGCTTACCGGTCAGCGACCCGTTTTGGGCGGACCCGGCCAAGGACTGGACGGCGAAGGCGGTGTATGGAAATACGCCGGTGCCGCGGAATGAGCCGGTGAATTATTAGTCAACAAAAAGACGGTGTTGCCAATGCATGGCGACCCGTCTTTTTATACGAGAATAAAGCGCACTGCAATGGGCCCGAACAAGACAATCGTTCCCACCGGCATGTGGGAACGCTCACATTCTTGTGGGCATGCGCCGTTTGCTCCTGTAAAATATAGACTGCTGACAGGCAACGTCGTATCGCCCTGTTGGCGGTGATCTTTTGTATTTTCTTTCCTCAACGATTACCTCGGTCGTCTCTGGGGTAATCTCCGGAGTGCTGGTCGCCGGCATTATTGCTGGCATTAAAGGTAGTTACAATGCCTGGATGCGTCCCGGCAAGCACAGTAAACGTCAGCATCATCGGCGTCAATAATGTGCAACGCGGCCACAAAGAGAAAAGTCTCAGGTTTGGTAAGCCTGGGGCTTTTCTTCTATTCAAAAAACGACTATCCCCTCGGATAGCCGCCACAAACGACAGATTACAACGGTTGGTAAAGCCGTTGCGGTGAAGCTCTGTATTTTCTTCCTCGTACTTATTATATCAAAATTGCCCCCAAAAACAACACGCTGTCCACCACAGAAGAAAGTGAAACGGTTGCTGGGCGTGCCCTCTTACAATAGGCAATGAACCTCTTCGGTAAAACATATATCACATCCGCAAGGATATTATATCACCGCAATCATCGAAGAAAACTGTGGCACTGCCTCCAATACCCATTGTCCTAAATTACTCCGGTACGATCTTAAACCCGCGAGGCATCCCCTTGGTGACTTCTTGACCGCTGATATGCAACCCGGTCTCGTCGAGCACGTACGGCACCACGCCCACCCCCAGCTGCTCCACGCGGCTGATGATACCGTTATACCCTTCGTCCTCGTGACCGGCAGGCATCGTCTTGAACGTGGTCAGGGTTGCATCCGCTGTGTCGCCAGGCGCCAGTTGATAAGCGTAAATGGCACCTTTCTTACTGGTGAAGCGGAAGTCCGCTGGCGTGTAGGCGGGGGCGGTAGCATCGGAGAAGGTACCGCCGGCCGCTTGGGTCGGGCCTTCTGCCGAGAGCTCCCAAGGGTGGGAGCCATCGATGCCTTCGCCGTTATCCTTCAACCAGTCGCCGATGGCGGTGAGGATCCGGCGGTCCGTGTCAGCAATACTGCCGTCCGCCTTAGGGCCGAAGTTCAACAGCAGGTTGCCGTTGTTGCTGACGGTGTCGATGAGCGTGTCCAGAATCTCCGGCGCGTCCTTGTACTTCAGGGTGGTGGTGTAATCCCAGGAATTGCGGGCAATGGCGGTGTCGGTCTGCCAGTGGAACGGCTGGGCACTGTTGAAGCCGCCCCGCTCCATCTCCTTGATGCCGCTGCCCCAGGCCATGGCTTGGTTCTTATAGCAGATGGAGACCTGCTTACCCCACTCGGCAGCGCGGTCGTAGTAATACGCCGCGAACTTCAGCAGATACGGCTTGAAGGCCTCGTGCTGGATCCACCAATCGAAGTAGACCATCTCCGGCTGGTAATTATCCACCAGCTCGCAGTTGCGGAGCAGCCAATCCTCCAGATACTCCTGCGTCGGGTACGGCTCGCTCTTGGCGTCGAAGTGGTCCTTAGGTTCCGGTTGCGCCGGCCAGTAGAAGTCCCCCTTCTTCAGCGGCTCCTTGATGTCGCTGTCGAAGTCCTTCCCGTGGCTCATGAAGAACCAGTGCTCGGCGCGGTGGTTGGACAGGGTGAAGTGCAGCCCCCGGGCCAGCGTCGCCTTTCTCAACTCCCCAATGACATCCCGGTGCGGCCCCATCTCGAAGGCGTTGTAGTGAGAAAGGGCGCTCTTATATAACTGGAAACCGTCGTGGTGCTCGGCGACGGGCATGTAATACTGAGCGCCGGAAGCCTGGATCAGGTCCAGCCAGTTATCCGGGTCGAACTTCTCGGCCGTGAACAGCGGAATGAAGTCCTTGTAGCCGAACTTATTCTGCGGGCCGTACGTCGCCACGTGGTGCTTGAAGGCATTCGACCCTTGAACGTACATGTTCCGGGAGTACCATTCATTCTCGAACTGGGGCACGGTGAAGACGCCCCAGTGGGTGAAGATACCGAACTTGGCGTCCGCCCACCAGGCGGGCACGGTGTTGGTGGCTAACTCGTCCCATTGGGGATGGAACGGCCCTTGGGCGATGCGGGCATCGATTTCTGCAAGTGTATGTGCCATGTTAAGAAAGTCTCCTTTTTTGATGCATAGTCAGTATTCACTTGGCATTGTGCCACATCCATAACGGAATTGTAAGCCCGTTCACGAGATTACGGCGAGTTCTTTCAAATCCGCCTACTTTTACCTATGTTCGGGGGTACTTTTGGGCGGCTTTCTTCTTGAGAATGGGAATAGCGAGATTAATGGAGGGAGCATTCAATGATGGTCACAGAACAAAAGAACGGAACGGTCTGGCAGGATACGGCGGGCCAGCCGCTGCATGCCCATGGCGGCACGATCATTAAGGTGGCGGACACCTATTACTGGTACGGCGAAGACCGCCGGGCCAATTATTATGTCAGCTGTTACAAGTCCATTGACCTGGTGAACTGGACCTTCGTACGCCACAGCCTGACGACGGCGTCGCCCATGGCGAAGACCCGGGTGCGGGCGACCCTGAATCTGGGCAATCCTCAGCACAAGGTCAACTTAGAACGGCCCAAGGTGCTGTACAACCAGCAGACTGGCCAATACGTCATGTGGCTGCACTACGAGAACGGCGTTGATTACCGGGAAGCCAGCGCTGCCGTGGCCACCGCCGCCGGGCCGGAAGACGCGTTCACCTACCACGGTTCCTTCCAGCCCTTCGGCTTCATGTCCCGGGATTGCACCCTGTTCCAAGACGACGATGGGGCGGCGTACTTCATCTCCACGGCCCGGGACAACGCCGACATGCATATCTATCGCCTCAGCGACGACTACCTCAACGTTCAGCGCCTGGTCAACCGGCTCTGGAACGGCGAATACCGGGAAGCCCCCGCCCTCTTCAAGCAGGCCGGCCGGTACTATATGCTCAACTCGTTCTGCACCGGCTGGGCGCCGAATCAGGGCCAATACGCCAGTGCCGCCAAGTTAGACGGCGATTGGACCGACTTGGTCAATATCGGCGACGAGACCACTTACGGCAGCCAGCCCACCTTCGTGCTGCCGGCGGATGGCCAGCTCCTCTACTGGGGCGACCGCTGGAACGGGGCGGACTATGATCAGTCGGGGTATGTTGTCTACCCGCTGACGTTTGACGATAACGGGCTGGTGATGACGCCGACGGAGACGTTTGGGGTGGACGAAGCGAGCGTGTAAGTAAAAACATGCCCCGCACCTCAGCCAGCTTCTGTTGAAGTGCCGGCGGATTGCACCGGTTTCGGTCAGTCAAGAAATTGGTGATCAACTGCTTATGTTTGGCCTGTTGCGGTGCTCGCTCAGCCATCTTTGAAATCCTCCCATGCCATAAAGTATTCGCTGCCCATGAAGCGGTCGATCTGTGGCCAATTCGGCCAATCACGCAACTCCCAGACCTTTTTGAATATTTCTGGGGTCAACGCGTCATTACAAATGAAGTCGTCCCGCATTCCCCCAGCCAGGTCGAATTGACTCGTCACCAGCATGTCCAGCAGTGCGCGAATATGGTTGGCCACGTTAAACCGGCCCAGCGCGTGGGGAATGGTGACGTTGCGCCGAATACCGTAGTCACCGTAAACACTGCCGACGGATTCCAGTAACGGAATCTGTTGCCAGTCCAGCGCACCCCAATGCCAATCACCCGTGGTTTGTTCCGTTGGGTCGGGAATATTCAAGGCGTACAATCGGGAAATGTATTCCATCAAACCACCTCAACTAAAACTTGGCCATACCAAGCCGCCGGAGGCGGTCGCTTGCTGGATTACGTCACATCACAGCCAAGCAGGCTTTTTCTGTCGTCAACATGTTGCAATGTCACCGCAGAATATCAAGCACCATTGACCGAATCCGAAAATACTCCGGCGTTGGCAAAAGCCCCACGTACTCTGCGTTCCGGCGGCGGTAATCGTAGGTAAAAAACTGTAACAGGTTTGCAAACCCGTCGACGTTCCCTACTTTTATTGGCACAAAGTACCCATCTTCCTGCAACTGATTATCTTTGGCATGGGTAATAGGGGCCACCACGACCAAATTGGTCAGTTGGCTGTAGCCCCTGTGGCTCAGTACCACGGCTGGGCAGCGTTTCTCAATTTCCACCCCGACAGCAGGGTCAAAATCGATCCAGATGACGTCCTGCTGCGCTGGCACGTAGCCACTATTTTAGGGGAATTTCCTCGCCAATTAAAGTGCCTCCACTCTCTTCAGTTTGAGACCAATCGTGCGTGCGAATGAACGCCTCATCGAGGAATGGATTCTTGTGCTTCGGCATGAAAATGATCATGCCGTCCCGCCCCTGGAAGACATCGTATTCCTTTGCCTGAGGCGTGATCGTGTTGGGAACGGTCAACGTATTTGAGTTGCCGACTTTTCTGATTTTCACAGTCATCTGATTCATCTCCCCCTTCGTATACGTGCAGTATATACGGCGTGGAAGCCATCGGTCAACGAGTGCCATCTGAGAATCGCTCGTGAACGTTTCTCTATCCGCTATGAGTACATGACGCATTTCTTCCCGGAAAAGTGAAAACAAACGACAAATGATCGCCGACATAACAGATCAACTGTCCACCCATTTCTTTCTTCCCCGCTTGCCTTCCGCCCCAAAACACGGTATGATGTCATCATCCACTTACTAAAAGTAAGCAGAAGAGACTAGGAGGCACTAAGATGGTAGATATCGATCATTTAGAATTCGGCTTGGAGACGTTCGGCGACATTGTGGCCAACGAGGACGGCAGCCTGCAGACAGCGGCGCAGTCCATCCGGCAGATCGTGAAGGAAGGCCAGTTGGCCGATGAATTGGGCGTCAGCGTGTTCGGCGTCGGCGAGCACCACCGCCCGGACTACAGTGTGTCCAGCCCGGAGACCGTCCTCGGTGCCCTAGCATCGGTGACCGACCAGATCAAGCTGGCCATCGCCGTCACGGTCCTCAGTTCCGACGATCCGGTGCGGGTCTATGAGCGCTTCGCCACCTTGGATGCCCTCTCCAGCGGCCGCGCACAAGTCATGCTGGGCCGCGGTTCCTTCACGGAGTCCTTCCCCTTATTCGGCTACGACCTGACCGATTATGACGACCTATTCAATGAGAAACTGGCCCTCTACGACTTGCTGCGGCGAGAAAAGCCCGTCACCTGGTCCGGCAAGTTCCGCGCGTCATTGAAGGACCAAGACGTCTACCCCAAGACCGACCACGGCCGCTTGGAGACTTACATCGGCATCGGCGGCTCCCCAGAGTCCATCATTCGCTCTGTCAAAGTCGGCTACAAGGTGATCATCGCCATCATCGGCGGCCAGGCCATGCGCTTCAAGCCCTACATCGACTTGTACCACGCCGCCGCCCAACAGCTCCACCGACCGGAATATCCCATCGCTGTCCACTCTCACGGGTTCATTGCCGATGACGAAGACGAAGCGGTCGAGGTGGCCTTCAAGAACATCAAGGCCAACTTCGATCGCATCGGTCTGACCCGGGGCTGGGCGCCCATGAGCCGGGAACAGTTCGACGGCGAGACTAAGGTGGGTTCCTTCTACGTTGGCACACCGGAACACGTCGCTCAACGTATTGCCCGGACGATTGCCCAATTAGATCTGGGCCGATTTGACCTCGTCTACGGCGCCGGCAACCAGACCGCTGCCCAGCGCGAGCACATGATCGAGCTGTACGGCACGCAAGTCATCCCTCGGGTCAAGGAGATTCTAGCAGAAACGGCGGTGGCGAAATAATGGACATTCAAGAGATTAGAAATGTCGGGATTCTCGGAGCCGGCAAAGTCGGCATCGTCCTCGCCGGCTTGGCCCTCGATGCGGGCTACACCGTGCGGATTTCTGGCTCCGGTTCTGTTGAAAAAATCGCCCTCACAATCAAGACGCTGGTCCCCGGGGCCATTGCCTCCGAGAACGCGGACGTAGTGGCTAACAGCGACATCGTCATCCTGGCCATTCCCCTCAGCCGTTACAAGAACATCGCTCCGGCCTTGCTCCAGGGCAAATTGGTCATCGATGCGATGAACTACTGGTGGGAAACCGACGGCATCCGGGAAGAAGTCCTGGATCCCAGCAGCACCTCCAGCGAACAAGTCCAGGCCTACTTCCATGGTGCCACGCTGGTGAAGACGTTCAACCACATGGGTTACCACAACCTCCAGGAGGAAGCTCGCTCCGCCGGCGACCCCAAGCGTAAGGCGTTGTTCGTCACCGGGAACGACCACGACGCGGTGGACACCGTTGCCTCCTTCGTTGACAGCATGGGCTTCGACACCGTCGTTCACTACCGCCTCGCGGACGGTATCATGACCGAACCCGGCAGCCCGCTCTTCGGCGCCAGCCTGCGCCGCCCCGAACTCAAGGACATCATCGACCACTTCGACCAGACCGAGTTTGGGCAGAAAATCGCCGCACAAACCCGCTAATCAATCCATGCAAAGAGGCCCCGCCGGTCAAATCACCGGCGGGACCTCTTTTTATTGCTCCCGTTCTTATAGTTCTTCGTGTTCCCGCGGGTCCACGAACTGTTCTTCGTTGTCGTCCAGCGCCGTTATCGCCGCTACCTCAGCGTCGGTCAAGGCAAAGTCAAAAATGGCCAGGTTCTGCGCCTGCCGGCCTGTGTTCCGGGACAGTGGCAGCGGCAGGACGCCCAACTGGTACTCCCAGCGGAGAATCACTTGCGCCGGGCTCTTCTGGTACTTCTCGGCCAACTGCTGAATCAGTGGTAGTGCCTGGACCGGTTTCGTCCGGCCGCCCTGGCCGCCCAGCGGGCTCCATGCTTCGGTGATGATGCCGTGCTCTGCGTCGTACTGGCGCAAAGCGGCCTGACTGTGCAGCGGGTGCAGTTCAATCTGGTTGATGGCGGGCAAGACGCCCGTTTCTTTCTCCAACCGGTCCAAGTGCTCTGGGAGAAAGTTGCTGACGCCGATGCTCCGGACCAACCCAAAGCGCTGGGCATCGATCAAGGCCTGCCAGGCTTCGACGTACAGGTCCCGCTGGGGATTGGGCCAATGGATGAGATAAATATCGAAGTAATCGAGCCCCGCCCGGTACAAGGATTCTTGAATCGTGGCGATGGCGTGATCGTGGTAGCGGCCGGGCAGCTTCGAGGACACCAAGACGTCGGCCCGGGGCAGTCCGGAGCGCTTCACGGCTAGGCCAACGGTGCCTTCATTTTCGTAATTATAGGCTGTATCCAGCAACCGGTAGCCTTGGGCCAGTGCGCTGGTCATCGCCTGCACACCGGCGGCGCCGCGGATACCCGCGGTACCGAAACCGACAGCCGGCACCGCGAGCCCGTCGCGGAGCGTGATAGTGGGAATGTGAGACATGGAAAAACCTTCTTTCTGTCAGCAGCTGTCCAATGACAGCCTTTTCTTGTTGTTCCCACCGTAGCACAACCGGCCCGCTTAACGCCAGCAAAAAAGCACAGCCGCAGCCGTGCTTTTCTCACTGATTAATTCCCTTGCTGCTCCGCACTGAGCTTGGCTTGCAGGGCGTTGACGATCTCTTGGTGCTTCTTCTCGGTCAGCTTGACCTTGGCCAGGTAGATGAAGGCAGAAACGACTAGAAGAATCATCGGGGCGAAGAACATGAAGCCCTTGAACTTCAGCAGCTGGGCGGGCGCGATGCTGCTGGGCTTGGCGTTGCCGACCATGCCGGAATTGACGGCGGCCAGGATCACCAGACCATTCGCCAGCGCGCCGGCCAGCTTGTCGATCAGCGGCCGCACGGAGAGGGTGACGGACTCGTTGCGGGTGCCGTTCTTCCACTGCCCGTACTCCACGCTGTCGGTAATCGTCATCAGCGCCGCCAGGAAGATCATCGGGTACGGGAAGAAGAAGATACCGACCGCAATGTAGACCAGCATCAGGTTGGTCCCAGCGACGAGGAACATCGTGTAGCCGATGAGCATCAAGCAGATACCGCCCACATAGATGGCCTTGCGCTTGATCAGCAGCTCAATACTCGGGAACAGCACGACGGAGATGATGCCGAGGACCGTGGTAATGACCCCAATCATGAAGAACTTGTCCGTCCGGCCCAACACATATTGGAAGTAATAGGCCAGCAGGGAATTCGTCACGACATAACTCAAGGCGAACAAGAAGTAAGAAAGGCCCTGCCACATCAGCTGGTCATTCTCGCCGATGGCCCGGAAGACGTCCTTCACATGGGTCTTCTTAGTCTCGGACCGGATTAGGCTGTCTTTCTCCTTCGTGGAAACAGCCGTAAAGATGGCGCCGGCCACCGCGACAATGCCGATGACGATGGCGAACCCGAACCAGCCGCTCTGGGTCTTGGCGCTGCCGTGGGTGCCAGAGAAGAGCTGGGAGAAGAAGATGATGACCGGGAAAATGATCATCGGCACGCCCTGGGCACCAATCGTGGAGCCGAAGCGGCCCACCGTGCCAAAGAGCGACCGGGTCTTCGAGCTGGTGCTCAGTGCCGGCAGCAGAGACCAGAAAGCGATGTCATTGAAGGAAAAGAAGATATCCAGGATGACGAAGGCAATACCGAAGAGAATTAAGTAAACGGTGGGCGCGTTGTAAGCCAAGCCGCCGAAGTCGGTGAAGATAAGCGCTAACATCAAGGCGCTCACGATGGCCCCGCCGACGATCCAAGGCTTGAACTTACCCCAGCGGGTCTTGGTGTTGTCCACTACCCCGCCGATCAAGGGATCACAGAACACTTCGAGAATGCGGATACCCATAATCAGGACCGTGACGGAGGTAATCATGCGCTGGTTGAAGCTATTGTTGCTGGTGGTGAACAGTTGACTGGTCACGAACAGGGTCAAATATGTACTGAGGGTGGCATAAAACGCATCGTGGCCAAGGGCGCCGGAGGCGTAGGCCGTGTATTCCTTTAAGTGCTTCACAAAGTAGCCGTCCTTTCTTGCCGATTACAGGTAGCGGTGCTCGATGATCTTCTGGAGGATCTGGTTGCGCTGCTCGGATTTCGCGACGTCGAAACGGGTCTCTTCCAAGTCATTGAAGTCTTGGATGAGGAGGCGGGCTTCGAGGTAAAGCAGGAGCTGGCGTTTAATATAATGCTTCTCGTCTTCGCCGTCCTTCATCGGGTTGGCCGCAATCAGCGACCGGGCAAAGTCATTCGCGTCGAGGATGATCTTTTCGTCTTTACTCATGTGTCAGGGTACCCCTTTACTAAATTCCGCGACATTTTTACTAAAACACAGTGTAACACCATTTTTGTCCGTTGTGTTGGTGGGATTTGTCCAGATCTGTGGACATATGCTTCAGTTAATTTTAAAAAAAGGAGTGGGGCAAAGCGTCTTCCTGCATACCGTACCAAAGTTCCGACAAAATGGGCTGGAACCTGGTAGGCACGGCTTCTTCCACCGATGACTTCTCCACCGCTTTCAACGCGTTAGTGCTCGTATATTGACAATTAGGTTTCTATGCTTAGTTTTGCTTATTTCAAACCGTAAATAATTCGAAGTAAAATATGTATTTTTTATGAACATATCGGCCGGTTTGTGAACATTATTCGTATAAATAACGAAGAGAGAACTAGGAATCCGTTTAAAATCCGTAATACTGGCTCTCCACCATGGATAAATAACACTCCCAAGCTTAAATCTACCGTTTGACCGATCAGTTTTTTCTTGTTATTGTGAAACCGGTTAAGAAAAGTAAAGGAAGCGATATGATGAAACGTTTTACAGCGTTAGCAACGACCATTTCTTCAGCATTTGTCATCGGCGGCAGTGTGGGCATTTCTCTCACCGCAACCACAGTAAAAAGTTTCAGTACTTTGGCGGCCGACGCGTGGGGATACTTCACCGCCTCCCGAGGGATCTGGCTGCAAATGACGGGCCATGTTGTCCACGGAAAAAAAGGCGTAACGGTTTACTATGCTTCCTATAGCTACGGATATCAATAAATCTATGCAAAGTAATCCAGGAACACGCAACGACGGGAAATTTCACAGAAGTGACGTTGTCCAAATCATTATTGTCTGCATTTTCGCAGCAGTATCGGAATGGTTTCGTAACTTTTTTCCCTTTCTGGATGACTGGGTCTTCTATTTACTGTGGGCCGTTTTAGCACTTCTTGTGGCAGCAGCAGTAAATCACGCTTTAAACAGTCACCGTGATAGGCACAAGCAGACAAAGTAGGTCACGGCAGAAAAACTTTCTCGTCAGAATTGTAAACGCTCTGTGGCGTATTTGTTGCACCACGTGCCGGCATCCACTGCGCAAAGGGGTGAGGACACCCCCGCCATTCTTGTCACACTGAGCACCAACACGTCGTAAACGGAAGAAAAAATGGCCAAGTGCGAAAATCACGTCGATTTTCGCACTTGGCCATCGTTTTCCATGGGAAATTGCCGCGTTCCTATTTCGGTTGAGCCCTCATCCGCCGGGCTGCAGAACACACGATTACAGTTTTTCCAACCGTGCATACTCCTCAGCCGTCACGGCCATCACGGCGCCGTGGCGTTTCTTCAACTGACCGAAGTCATAATCGGGGGCGACGGACCAATCGGCCGGGTCTGTGCTGGTCAAGTCCTTCGTAAGCAGGGGCAGGTAGCCCTTACCGGCGGCGAACTGATCGACGTAGACGCACCAAGCATCCTCGAGATGAGCGAATTCCGGTCCTTCCACCGTGTCGCCGTGGATGCCCAGGTCCAAGTCCTGCAGGCTGGTCAAATACTGCCAGTGGTCGTGCAGGTTCTCCGCTTTCTCCAGCGTGATCCGGCCATCGTCCCGGGAGGCCCGGACGAAGCGGTCGCCGGTGCGGACAACGGACGTGTCGATGATGCCCTTGTCCGGCCCGCGGTCGATGAAGGTGTCGGCAGTGGAGAAGTGGATGAAGTCATCCGTATAGCTGCCCAGGATGACCGTCCGGCCGCCCGGTGTGACCGGGGAGGACCAGAAGACGAAGTAGCTTTCGCGCTGGGGGTCCCAGACAGTCTCCGGCGCCCAGGCGCACCCCGTGCCGGCGGGAACCACTTGAATATTGCGGGCGGCAGTCCAGTGGATCAGGTCGTCGGAGTCCCACAGAATCAGGTCGCTGCTGCCGTCGGTGGTGGCTTTGGTGTGCGACCAGCCGCCGCGGTGGTAAATGGACAAATCCGTGGCGAGGATCGTGAAGCGGCCGTCGCGCCGGCGAATGATGAAGGGATCGCGGACGCCTTTCTCACCGACATCAGAAGTCAGGATGGGCTGCTGCTGGTGCAAATCGTGCCAGTGAAGGCCATCCGGGCTGAGGGCGAAGTAGATCTGTTCGTCGCTGGCGTGTTCCTCAGTGCCAGTGAAGTGGACAAACAAGTAGCCGCCTTGTGCTGCCGTCATTCTGTCACCTTCTTCGCGGGCTGGTAATCAGCGATGTCCTGGCCAGCTTGGACGGCGACGGGCAGGGCCTTCTGGTAGGCGGCGATGTAGTCGTCGTAGCCCTTGACCGCAACGGGCGCTGGGTTCAGCGTGCTGCTCTCCGGGTGAACGAAGACCCGGTTATCCAAGTAATCCGCCAGATTCTCGTGGGCGTCATTGTTCAGCGCATACTGCGCCAAGACGGCCATGCCCCACGGCCCGCCTTCACCAGCGTTGGCCATCACCGTAATGGGAATGTTCAATGCGTCAGCGAGGACTTGCTGAGCAATCTTCGGCGTGCGGAAGATGCCGCCTTGGGCGATCATCGCGTCCGTGTTGATGTGCTCTTTCTTCGTTAGAATATCCATCCCAATCTTCAACGGGGCGAAGGCAGAATAGAGCTGGGCCTTGATGAAGTTGGCCAGCGTGAAGTGGGAATTGGGGGTGCGCACGAACAGCGGCCGGCCCTCTTGGATGTTGGTGATATTCTCTCCGGAGACGTTACTGAAGTTGAGCACGCCGCCGCAGTCTGGATCGCCCTGGGTGGATTCGTTGAACAACGCCTTGTACAGCGCGTCCGGGGCCAGGTTCTGACCGGTCGCCTTGGCGAATTCTGCGAAGAGGCCGACCCAGGCGTTGATGTCGGAGGTGCAGTTATTGGTGTGCACCATCGCCACCGGCGCCCCGTCCGGCGTGGTCACCAGGTCAATGTCCCGGTGCACTTCATGCAGCGGCTTGTCCAGAACGACCATGGCGAAGGCCGAGGTCCCGGCAGAAATGTTCCCGGTCCGCTTGCGCACCGCGTTGGTGGCCGTCATGCCGGTGCCGGCGTCGCCTTCCGGCGGTACCAGGAGCGCGCCCTCTTGCAGCGTGCCGGTGGGATCCAGCAGCTTGGCGCCGTCATCCGTCAGCATGCCGGCTTTCTCTCCAGCCAGCAAGGCCTTGGGGAAGAGGTTGCGGATCTTAATATTGTGGCCCAGGACGCCGGTATAACTCTCGAACTGGGTAATCATCTTGGCGTTGTAATCGTGGGTCTTCTCGTCGATGGGGAACATGCCGGAAGCATCACCGACCCCGATGACTTTCTCCCCGCACAAGCGCCAGGTAACGTAGCCCGCCAGTGTGGTCATGAAGGCCAGAGAATCAACGTGCTTCTCCTGGTTCAGGATGGCCTGATACAGGTGGGCGATGCTCCAGCGCTGGGGAATGTTGAAGTTGAACAGCTTCGTCAGCTGCTCGGCCGCTTCCCCGGTGATGTTGTTGCGCCACGTGCGGAACGGCACCAGCTGCTTGTCGTTCTTATCGAAGGCCAGGTAGCCGTGCATCATGGCGCTGACGCCGATCGCCCCGATCTGGCTGACCGACACGCCGTACTTGGTGCGAATCGTGTTGGTCAGTTCAGTGTAGGCCGACTGCAGACCCTGCCAGACTTCTTCCAAGGGATACGTCCAGATCCCGTCGACGAACTTGTTCTCCCAGTTGAAGCTGCCGCTGGCGATGGTCTCGAAGTGACTGTCGATGAGGACCGCCTTGATCCGGGTGGACCCCAGCTCGATCCCCAGCGCCGTTTCGCCGGCTTGGATTTCTTGCTTGATGGATGCTGTGCTCATTGTTTTTGCTCCTTTAAATATGCTGCGGACAGAAAGGCGATTTCTTCAACAAACAGCCGGTCAACGTCCACCCAGATGGATGAATCATCGGCCGGCTGCGTCATGCCATTCCGCTAGCGCGGACTATGTTTACTTGATGTCAGTATAAGTCAGATTGAACATCGTCGCCAAGTCGGCCAGTTGAGTCGTGGTCAGCGTCAGCGTCAAAATCGTGTGGTGACCGCCACCAGCGTGGATCCATTGCGTTGCGCCTTCCTTAAGGCCAGCCTTGGGTACCCAGAGCTGACGGGCAACCGGCAGATGCGGTGCCGGTACGTCGGGCTTCTTGGCATCGACAGCGTACATGATCATCCGGTACTCGTCGCCGAAGTCAGAAATCGTGACGTCCACGGCATCGCCTTGCGAACCGTCAAACACCAGCCGTGCCGGATCTTCCTTGTCGCCGATACCCAGAGGGTGAACTTCAACCCGCGGCTTGGTGCTGGCCAGGGTCGGGTCAACTTCCAGCATGTGCGAACCGAGGATGACGTTGTGGCCCGGACGCAGGTCCAGCGTGTAGTCTTCCATGAAGGCGGTCTGCTTGTTGTGGGCAATGATCTTCAGCAACCGACCAAAGGCAGCGGACTTCCAGTCGCCTTCAGCACCGAAGCCGTAGCCCTCAATTTGCAGCAATTGAACGGCCAGACCCGGCAGCTGCTTCAAACCGTGCAAGTCTTCGAAGTTGGTGGTGAAGCCGGTGTAGCCCCTTTGGTCCAGGAAACGTTCAATACCAATCTTTTCTTGCAGCTGGTAACGGACGTGCTCCTTGAAGAATTCAGGGTCGTTGTCGCCGGCGCTGGGCACCAGGTCGTATTTCTTCTCTAAGTCAGCGTATTCCTTGTCGATGTCGGCGTCAGAAACTTTGTTGACTTCTTCCACCAATTCAGCGACTGGCCAGTAGTCAACGGTCCAGCCGAATTGGATCTGAGCCTCGACCTTGTCGCCTTCGGTCACGGCCACGTTGCGCATGTTGTCGCCGAAACGGGCAATCTTGATGTTGAAGCTCTCGTTGTAACCAACGGCAACATCCATCCAGTCAGCGATTTCTTGCTGAACTTCAGGATTCTTCCAGTAGCCGTACACGACCTTGTTGTGCTTGCGCAGGCGGGCATTGATGAAGCCGTACTCGCGGTCGCCATGGGCGGACTGGTTCAAGTTCATGTAGTCCATGTCGATGGTGTCCCAAGGAATATCCTCGCGGAACTGGGTCGCCAGGTGCAGCAGCGGCTTCTGTAACAGCTTCGTGCCGCGGATCCAGTTCTTCGCCGGGGAGAAGGTGTGCATCCAAGTAATGACACCGGCCACGTCATCGCGATAGTTGGCTTCCTTCATGGCAGACGTAATCGTCTCGGCATCGATGGCTACTTCCTTGAATTCAATCGGATAAGGCAGCTTGCCGCTGTCGTTCAAGGACTTGATGATGACTTCCGTATCTTTACGGACCGACTTCAGGTCATCTTCACCATACAGCGCTTGGCTGCCGACGATGAACCAGAACTTGTAATTGGGCACTGTTAATTCCATCAGTAAACAATCTCCTTCATGGCAGGCGGCACTGACTCGGGGAGAAAGGTTTCGCAAACCTTCCCACCCCATCGCCGGCATCCGAACCCGCGACTCTTTGTTGGCATTTCTTATTCACACTGCAAAGTTTAAATTATTTGACCGGACAAGTCAACCGCTTACATGCATTTTCATCGTCTTTTTTGACCGCATAATTTTTGCAGTGATGAAATTGTACTGCTAGTGGCACTTAGGCACAAGAGGGCCTCTGAGTTTTCAACCGGCCTAACGTCGCACTAGCCGCCGCATGAAGAGTGGCTCGCCCTGAGGATTGATTCCCGAGAACATCATGGTTTGGGCTTTTTGATATGGATCCCAAGAGGAAACAAAAATCCCTGTGTACGTCTTGTTATTGATTCGCATAGTCCCTTGGCCCTTCCGGTTCGTCCACTTACCCGTTATTTGACCAGTCACCTGACCATCTCGTGCAAGCGTTGTTGTCTTAGATCGAGCGGGTTCCTCTGTAATCAGCTTATCCATCGCGACTACCTGGTAGTCTCCGACGAGTTGATCGCCAGAATAATCCGTTTTGGTCTCGCCATCGTAAGGAGCAGGATTCAGGACTGGCCAACCGTCCTTAGTAAAGAACAGTTGATGGACCCGGTCTTCGTAATACTCACCTCTGCCCGGGAAACGGGTATGGAACATCACGAAATACTTTCCCGTCTTTTTATCTTGGAAGGCAGTGTTATGCCCCGGTGAAACATATCCCACATTCTTGCCATCTTGCTTCCACGTGAAGTTACCGATAATTTTCTCGCCATAGTTTTGAATGGCCGCGTCATCGAAGGTCGTTCCGACTTTACCACGAATATCTTCTGCCGCTTGCCCCTGGCTATCAACGAAACCGCCATCCGGCTGACGGGACCGGAACACACGTAAATTGTATCCCCCATCCGCAGCAAGACCACCGAATGATAGGAAGAGATAATAATAATTGGTTTGCTTATTGTAAAGCATGTAGGCGCCTTCGATACGAACGTGGTTACCACCCAAAAGTCGCTTGCCGTATCCTTGTCCAGGGTAAGGTTTACCCGTTGCTTCATCCATTTTCAAAATGAAGATCCCGCCAGAGTATGAACCATAGACCATCCATAGCTGTCCGTTCTTGTCGTGGAAAACATGGGGATCGACGACGTTAGGATCTTCGGTGGCATTGTAATCTGCGTCATCCTTAATGGCCCCCCCAGAGCGAAGAATCACGCCCTGGTCTTGATATGGACCGGATACTTTGTCGGCGACCGCTACACCGAGTACCGATGTGGGGGAACTCCCCTGACAAGCGCAATAGTACATATAGAATTTACCATCCTGCAGCTGTTCAATATCCCCTGCCCAAAACGTATCCGTCTCGGCATCGTGCATTGCAGATCCCAATTCGCCAGTAACATTTTTGAAAAGATGGGTGTCTTTAACGCTGGTCGAAAGTTGTTTCCATTGGATGAGGTTCGTTGATGAAGCGAACTGCATGTGAGACCCAATAATGTAATATCGCCCGTTGGTCTGAACAATTGATGGATCATGAACGGCAGCGTTGTTCACTCGAGGGGCAGTCAATTTTTGTTTCACCGGTACTGCTGTTTCCTTTCGGCAGCTTGCTAAGGCAGCGACCGCCAGGAGTAAGACCAGACATGGCAAAAACAGCCAATGGCGTTTTTTCAATTTCACGATTTTGTATCACCTTTCCGTTGTTCTATTGCTTTTTTGAGGGTTACGGATTAGTATTTATATTAATGTAAACGCTTATCGCATCTCTGAATGGAGGAAGAATACGATGGAACTTGATATTTCTGACCGGTCTTTGCCGGTTTATAAGGCACTGGCCAGTCCGGTACGGCTCAACATCATTCAAAAACTGTCACAGCGAAAAATGAGTGTTCGAGAATTAGCATCAGAATTGGGTCTCAGCAGTACGATCGTCCTCATGCACTTGGGGAAGCTTGCGGACGCTGGTTTAATTGAATTCGAACGGGACGGTCACAACAAAATCTCCCGGTTGAAAGTGGACAATATCAACGTCCGTTTTCCACAAATCATTTATCCTGCTTTCGACTCCTACACCGTGCAATTACCCGTGGGACATTTTACAAATTACCAGGTTGAGCCATCCTGTGGCATGGCCGGCCAAGATGATTTTATTGGAAAAGTCGATACCCCCGGATATTTCATGGATCCTGACCGCATCAAAGCGGGTATGATTTGGTGGACGGCTGGGTTCGTTGAATATCAGTTTCCCAATTACTTGACGAAAAACGACAAGTTGGAAATGCTGGATCTGTCAATGGAATTAGGCTCTGAATTTCCCTTCTCCAACAACGTCTGGCCGTCCGACATTACTTTTTCGATTAATGACAAGGAAATTGGCACGTGGACGAGCCCCGGGGATTTCTCAGACATTCGAGGGAAATACACACCTGCGTGGGTGCCAGACAACGTGAACCAATATGGCATCATGAAGACCGTGCGCATCAATCACGACGGCAGTTTCTTGGATGCTCAGCCGTTTTCGGACGTGACACTGGCCGATTTGGATCCATACCAGCCTACATTCAAAGTCCGTTTTGCCATCAAGGAAGATGCAAAAAACCAAGGTGGTTGTACGATTTTTGGTAAGGGATTTGGTAATTACGACCAGGATATCGAGCTTAAGTTGTACCACAGTTAGTTAAACGAAACGAGCAGGCAGATGCCAGACGCATCCCCTGCTCGTTTTTCAATGGTCTTAGACCTGACGCTTGGCCAAGACACCCCAGCCTTCCGAAGTGAGTCCGCTAAAAACGACCCGCTCTTTTTGAACCGACCAATCGTATTCTTGCCAGACTGCACCACTGCCCACGCCTGCAAGAACACAGCCTTCAGAACCAGACGTCTGGACCATGTCGGGGGTAACACTGATGCTTTGGCTCTCAATCACGTCTGTTGAGTCAGTGAAGGTCACGACGTCCCAGTCGCCCGGAATTGCGTTAGGGAGAACTGGATGACCGGAAGCAACAGAATGAACGTGGTTCGGGCTAACGACTGGCCATCCTTCAGTGGTCCAATGCAACTGGCTGACCATCCCGAAAGGTCGACCGCCAGGCTGCAGGCGATTGTGGTAGACGAGATACTGGGTAGTGCCTAGGTCTAGTACTGAGCAGTGCCCCGGTGCCAACAACTGCTGATGCTCGCCTGCAAAATGCCTGCTCCCGAGAATCTTTGTTCCACTGTAGTTCGCCCTCTCAGGGTCCAAGGCAATCATGCTATTCCCGTGATAGTCAAGATAGGGTCCAGTGATTGTCTTGGCCCGGCCAACCCGAATATTGTAGGAATGGCTCAGGGAATCATACGACGCAAAGAGATAATAATCATCCGTCACGGGCGAGTGGTAAATAAATGGCCCTTCAATGGACCCATTATTCAGCGCCCGTGGGCGAGCAGCGATACGATGACCGACATCTCCAGGATCTTTCAAAAAACCGGTGGCAGGGTTCAGTTCCACTAAATATATTCCTGCGAAAAATGAACCGTAGCACAGCCATTCCTTGTTCCCGTCAATCACGACGTTTGGATCCAGCGCGTTACGCTGATCAGTCACGCCGTCGGTACGCAGAACGATACCTTGCGGTGTAAATGTATCACTTAAAGACGGGGAAGTGGCCAGGCCAATTGCAGAGCGCTGTGAGCCAAACGTTGACGCCGCATAGTACAGCCGATAACCAGCCGCATACGGCACCACTTCCGGCGCCCATAAACCACCGGCATGGCTCCATTCTTCAGCGTCTGCAGGAATCCCGTTGAGGGCGGTTCCTGCATCTGACCAACGCACCAAATCACTGGAATGACGCCGTTGAATACCCCGAGTGGCATGATTCTGGTCAGCCCTTCGTGTATCTGTTGAAAACATGGTAAAGCCAGCAGCATCATGAACGATCGTTGGATCATGGACGTCCCAAGTACCCATTTCATCAGGAAAACTCTTGGCTATCAAGCCGTCCCCTCCCTTCTCGCAATGGCAGGACGGCCAACTAACGAGGCTGGTAGTGCATAGTACAAGCCCATCAAGTAAGCACCAATTAACGCCACGTTAAGGATAATGCTGACTTGCCAGCTGAGAACGAAGGCAATGACAAAGATGGCCAACACTCCGATATAACGCGTGAAGCAAGCAAACGGTAAGACCATTGCTTGTTTCAAACGTTGAAACCATACGCTGTCCGTCTCGTCCACGAGGAGGAGGTTGATGACGACCATCGCATAGTAAGGCGTTAGGATAACCAGGGGAATCAGGAGCGGCAGATGCAAGGCCACGACCGCATACCAGTCCAGAATCAGTAGGATACTCACAACTGCGCTGATCAGTGATGTGGGCAGTAATGGCTTCCATGACTGTCGATAAGTCGTGTAGAAAACACCAGCCAATGTTCGCAAGCTCGTCCCAGAATCCATTGCTTGTTGCTGAATTACCGCGAATGCAGCTTTCGTAGCCGGCAATACCCCCGTGACGATCAAGCCAGCCAAGGTCCCAGCTAACGTGAGAATGCTAATGAGCAGTACCCGTTCAATGGCCGCAAGGACGTCCATTACTTTTGTTGCCCACATCATACCAACTTCCTTTCTGCCAATGATATCTAGTTCTTCATTCCGGATAATGCCACAGACTCAATAATCTGCCGTTGGAAAATCAGGAAGATAATCAGGATGGGCAGCATAGAGATAAATGACAAGCCCATGATCAACGGATAGTCTGTCTGTGTCGCGTATGTGGCACTTAAGTTAGCAATAACAACCTGCAGAGTCTGTTTTTCTGGTGAGTTCAGGTAAATCAACGGGCCAAGGTAATCATTCCAAGCACCCATGAACCACAAGATAAACTGTGCTGCGACAGCGGGCCGCATCAACGGGAAAATGATGCGTGTGAAAATCGTCCAATAACTGGCACCGTCAATCTTAGCCGATTCAACAACTGAGTCCGGAATCCCTTGTAAGTACTGGCGTAGGAAGAAAATCATCGTGATATTCCCGAATAACCCAGGAATAATCAAAGGCTTCAATGAATCGACCCAACCGATTGTTGAGAACATCATGAATTGCGGGATCATGACTGCCGGGTAGGGAATCATCAGACCCACTAAGAGTAGCAGGAACATCGCGTTCTTATGTGGCATCCGTAATTTGGCGAACGAGAAAGCCGCCATACATGACGTAAAGGAACCAATAACGGTGACCGTTAAAGAAACGATGATGGTGTTCATAAACCCAGTTTGGAGTTGGGACAAATGGAATAATCGTTGGTATGCATCCCAATGGATCGGATTAGGAATCCACTGTGGCGGCAGTTGGAAAACGCCGGTTTTATCCTTCAGTGATGTGGAAATCATCCACAGCAGCGGGCCAATCATCAAAATACCGCCTGCAATCAGGATGAGGTAAATGAAGAAATCTGCGATACGGCGCGATTGCGTCTGAGACAATTTATGGGTACTACTTTTGGCTAACACAGTCACTCAACCTCCTATCCTAATTTGTAATCCGAGCGCCGGTTCTGGTAGAACTGCAGCGCTGTGACGATGAAGATGATAATGCCCAACACGATGGACATGGCAGATGCATAACCCATCTGGAAATTCTTGAATGCCTTCTGCCAGATATACCAAACAATGGTTGCCGAACTAAATTCAGTACCGCCAGTCGGTGTCATAATGTTAACTTCAGTGAAGAGCTGAGACCCGCCGATGATGTTGGTAATAACCAGGAAGAAAGTG
The DNA here is from genome assembly GCF_000469325.1 of Schleiferilactobacillus shenzhenensis LY-73. GTDB lineage: Bacteria > Bacillota > Bacilli > Lactobacillales > Lactobacillaceae > Schleiferilactobacillus > Schleiferilactobacillus shenzhenensis. The sequence goes on from NZ_KI271600.1 coordinate 30,818, forward strand.
ACTGGTTTGCACATCGGCCACGTAATGTTCTTGAACTTCTGCCACGAGTTAGCACCATCAAGTTCTGCCGCTTCATAGAATGTCTGCGGAACACTTTGAATGGCTGCTAAGTACAGCAGCATTGAGTAACCCAGTCCTTTCCACACAGTCATGGCCACGATGGCGGGCTTTACAGTATGCACGTTTTGCAACCAGTTTGGCCCTTTGATCCCGACTAATGCCAGGACTTGGTTGACCAACCCATAGTCGCCGTTATATGCCCACTGCCACATAATGGCGATAGCTGCGAGGGAGGAAATAACGGGAATGTAATAGATGGTTCGGAAAAATGTCGTCCCCTTCAAGCCACGCGATAAGGCTGAGGCCAAAATGAAGGAGAGAATCAAGCCGATGGGAATCCCAATCATCATGAAGAAGGTATTCCATAGCGAAGTCCAAAAATAGTTATCCGTCAGCATAACTTGGAAGTTGCGTAACCCTACCCAGTTCATCTGCCCAATACCGTTCCAATCGGTGAATGACGCAAACACGGCATATGCAGCCGGGAACAAGGTAAAGATCAGGAAGCCAATGACTGGCGGCAGAATCATTAAGAACGCGACACGATGCTCTTTTTTGTAAAGAGACGAGTCACGCACCCGTCCCTTGCGGCGCCCATCCGTGGGTGCCTTGTCTTTAACAGTTGATTCCATAAGGGTGAATTCTCCTTTCAAAGAAAAAGGATGTGTACGCACATCCCTTTTCTCGATAATCGAGCTTACTTACCCGCAGTGGCTTCAGCAGTCTTCTTCTGCTGGTTAGCCGCATCCAGCTTCGACTGCATCTTCGGCTGCTCGTCCTTCACAAATTGAGCTGCTGTCTTCTTGCCGTCCAAGACGGGTTGAATGTCAGTGTAAAACATGTCGTACCATTCGGAATTGTAAGTTGTTGCGCCAGGCAAGCCGCGGCCATACTTCTCAACGATGTCTAAGAACTCTTGACGGTTCTGCGGTTTACCATGATTCTTTTCATTAGCCCACTTATTCGCCATATCCTTCAACGTGGGGATTTGAATCATATTGTTCACCAGAATTTGCTGTGCTTTACGGTTAGTTGAAAGGTAGATAGCCAAGTCGGCAGCATCTTCGCCATACTTAGTCTTCTTTGAAACACCGATACCAAGCGAGCCAACATACGCAGCAGACTTGCCCGTACTCATTGTCGGCCAGGGAATCAAGTCATAGTCAAAACTCAGTTTGCTGTAAGTCGGCAGATCCCACGGGCCAACGGGGAAGAAGGCGAGTTGACCTTTCATCCAACGCTGATATGTGTCCAGAGACTGAGATTCCTTAACAGACGGCGTCGTGTGATACTTATTCTGCAAATCTGCAAATTCTTGCAGGGCATGGGCAAACTTCGGTGTGTTAATCGTTACCTTGGTCTTGTCCTTATTGATCCAATCCGCGCCATTGCTCCAGGCTAGCGCAGGCAGTGACCAAACGACGTTAAAGCCTGTGCCATATTGGTCAATCTTGCCATCACCATTAGTGTCCTTCGTCAACTTCTGAGCAACCTTGACGAACTCTTCCCAAGTGTAGGCTTTATCTTTATCTGGTAACGGAATGTTGTTCTTCTCGAACATGGTCTTGTTATACCCCAGGGCAAACGGGCCGACATCCTTTGGTAGGGCATAGAGATCGCCTTTCCCTACTTGCTTGCCATCATAACGATAACTGTCAACCCCGTACTTCCAAATATTGTTCAAGTCGACCTTGGACTTTTTGACGTCCTTAGTAATATCGCGTAATACACCATTGTCGGCATAAGCCATTAAGTTGTTCTGCTCCACGTAGAACACGTCCGGCGTCTTGTTGCCAGAAATGGCCGCCTGCAACTTGGTGGCATAATTGTCCGCGCTGGTCATGATAATCTTGACGGTAACGTCTTTATGAGTCTTCTCGTATGCCTTAATTGCTTCACCGTATGCTTTCTTCTCGGCATCCCCGCCTCGGAACATAAAGGTCAGTTGATGCTTGCCGTTGGCTGCCCCGGTGGACTTGTTGCCACAGGAAGCGAGTAAACCGACGGACAATAGGGCCATAGCCCCGAGCATCACTTTACGAACAAACTTTGACATGATATCTCCTCCACATAAGTGTTTTTGTTGACTGAATGATTGCTACATCGCGATTGACGTGATGTTATAGTTGTACGGCACCGGCTTGCCGAAATTCGGATTGCCATTTGCATCCCACGTAAATGGTTGAATCTTGGTGTGGCGATTAGGGTCAAACAGCGGGTCGCCTTTGATGTCGGTATAATCTCGGCAATGGTAAACGAGCATATCAGTCTGACCATCCTCGGCCTTAGTGAATGAGTTATGGCCAGGGCCAAACTGCTTCTCGGCCAGATTGCTCTGAAAGACTGGATGATCCCACTTTTGCCAGCTTTCTGGTGCGAGTAAATCGCTCATTGCGTCTGCCTTCAACATTCCCATGCAATAATTGGCGTCGGTGGCACTCGCTGAGTATGTGATAAAAATACTACCGTCATGCTGAATGACTGCTGGCCCTTCGTTCACCCAAAAGCCGCGTGTCTCCCAGTCATACTCTGGTTTGGTAAGCCGTACTGGCTGTGTTGCCAGCGTCCAAGGATTCTTCATCTCCGCAATATAGAGGTTCGAGTTGCCTTTGATTGCTGGATCTTTCTGCGCCCAAACATAGTACAGATGCTCAGCACGTTCAAAAACTGTTGCATCCAAGCTGAAAGTATCCAAAGCAGTCTTGACTTGCCCCCGCTCCTCCCACGCTTCTTCACCGGCCATTGGGTCTTGCGACTCGCAGGTCAGGCAGTACATGCGGTGTTGAAACAGACCGTCTGGTCCCGGTCCGATACTCGGTGCTGCTGCAAAGTAAATGTACCAGCTCCCGTGCACATAATGTAATTCAGGTGCCCAAATCAACTGACTCATGGGACCTGTGGTGTGCTTCCGCCACACTGTTCGGGGTGCAGCATGGGCAAGCCCTTCTAATGTACGGGCCCGCCGGATCTCGATTCGGTCATAAGACGGTACGGAGGCGGTGAAGTAATAAAAGCCGTCCGTATGCTTATAAATGAACGGATCCGCCCGCTGTACGATCAACGGGTTGATGTACTGATCACAAGTTGCCATGACTGAAGTTCTCCTATTCCGTCAAATATCTCTCTCACACATGTGCATCTTTAGAATATGCCCTATTGGAACCGATTGCAATAGTGTTTTTGATATTTTTCCAACATTTTTTGGCCAGGGTTAACATTAATGCTTTCTGTTTGAGCCTTTGTAAGGGGTATACTTGGTATAAAACATTATTTTTGTTGTCCGTAGTAAAAGAAACAACACTTATATTACTTGCAAACCACACTATTTCTTGCAACTGATATATCACATCCAAATTACTTGCATCCATAAAAAGGCCCTCACATATCTGCTCGTGCCAGATATGTGAGGGCCTTATCTTTCTTGACCAAAGATTAATCAGTACTTCCGCGACAAACTCTTCTCTGCCTCTTCCCGGGTAATCTCCCCATTGTTGAAGCGGGCCATCACCTGAACGTCCTTGTCGTTCAACTTATAGAACAGCAGCGGTATCAGGCTGATCGCCCCGCCGATGACAGGGATCAGTGCGGACGTGATCCAGAGGCCGTTGAGGGCCATGCTGCTCTGGGTGATGTGTTTGGCTTGCAGTTCGGCGAAACTGCTGGCATTTACTGAGATCCAGCCGAAGAGGCCAAGGATGAACAGGCCGATGGGCTGGGCCAGGGAGATGAACTTCGCCGCGAAGGACTGGAAGGCGAAGGCAATCCCGCGAGCGTCAATGCCCGTCTTGTAGCGGCCGTATTCCACGAGGTCCGGGGTGAATGTCAGGTTGAGCATCATCAGGAAGCCCAGGGGCAGAGCCTGCAAGACAACGAGGGCGATATACAGCACGACGTTGCGGTAGCCAACGAGGTAGATGATCAGCCCCACGCTGACAGAGGCCACTTCGCACCAGAAGTAGAAGCGGAACTTGTCGACGTGCTTCAGAATCCGGTTGATGAAGAGGGACTCGATGGCGATGGGAATGGCTGTCAGGATCGACAGCAAGGTGGTGAACAGCGCGCTGCCGAAGAGGTAGTAGGAAACAAACAAGCCCAGGGCGGCGCCTGTCCCGGTCAGACCCGAGATGACGTAAGCCCCGTAATACAGGAAGAGGTATTTGTTGTGGCCCAGGTACTTGAACATGCGCCGGAACGTGTACTTTTCTTCCGCCGGCTTGATCTTGATTCGTTCCTTGCCCCGGAAGCCCAGGGGAATCATGGTCAAGAAGACCAGGAAGGCAATGATGGCGACGGTCTTGGTGAAGCTCATACCGATGCGTTCACTGACCAGGAACGAGCCCATCAGGGTGACCAGCAGGCCGCCGGCCATGGCCCAGACGCGGGCGATGGACAGCATGCCGCTACGCTCCTCGGTGTTCGTGGTCATCGCTGTGGACATATTGTACAGGGGGATGTCGCTCAACGTGTAGCTCGCATCCCAAAGCAGGTAGCCAACAATGAACCAGGCGAGCTTCGCCGTGGGGTTGAGGCTGTCGGGTATCAAGTAAACAAAGATGGTCATGAGCGGAATCAAAATGACCGTCATGCGCAGCCAAGGGATATTCTTGTTGCCGCTCTTGAAGTGGACCTTGTCGAAGATCACCCCGAAGATCGTATCGTTGATGGAATCCCATAACTTAACGAAGACCATCGCGGTGGCGATCTTGGTGATATCGATGCCGACCATCATCAGGTACGTGGCCAAGAAGGCATTCAGGGCTTGCCAGGACATGCTTTGACCATAGAAATACAACCAGTATGCGAGCCGTTCTTTGAACGTCGTCTGCTTCGGCGGGGCTGCCACCGGCGCCGGTGCAGGGTGTTTATTGTCCGCCATGTTAATTCCCTCCCAAGAATAGAATAATGGCTGTGACTAACATCAATACTTGCGAGACAAACTGCGGTCAGCTTCTTCCCGGGTGATCTCCCCAGCGTTGAAGCGGGCCATGATCTGGACATCTTTATCATTCAGCTTGTAGAAACTGAACGGAATCAGGGCGAGGATGGTGCCGATGACCGGTACCAGTGTGGCTGTGATCCACAAACCGTTGAGGGCTTGGGGCGTCTGGGTAATATGTTTGGCCTGGAGTTCGGCGAAGCTGCTGGCATTGATCGTCACCCAACCGAACAAGCTGAGGATGAACAGGCCCACTGGCTGGGACAGAGACGTGAACTTGGCCGCGAAGGACTGGAAAGCGAAGGCAATGCCCCGGGCGTCGATGCCGGTCTTGTATTGGCCGTATTCGACACAATCAGGGGTGAACGTCAGGTTCAGCATCCAGATGAAGCCTTGAGGAATCGACCGCAGGATCATCAAGGTAATGTACACCGGGACAGACTTGTAACCGAATAGATAGACGGCTGCGCCAACGACGATCCAGGCCACATTGCTGAAGTAGAACAGCTTGAACTTGTCCACCCGCTTCAAGATCGGGTTAATGAACACGGAGAGCAGCGCGATGGGCAGGGCCGTGAGAATGGACATCAAGGTACTGAACAAGGCACTGCCGAAGAGGTAGTAGGACACGAACAGGTCGATGGCGGCGTTGGTCATCAAGACGCCGGAGATAACATAGCCGCTGTAGAACAGGAATAAGTACTTGTTGCTGCGCAGATAATGGAACATGCGCCGGAAGGTGTAGTTTTCTTCCGTCTGCTTGACCTTGATCCGTTCCTTCCCCCGCACCGATACCGGCAGCATGGTGAGAAAGACGATCAGGACCACAATGGCGACGGTCTGGGTGAAGGTGAACCCGACCCGCTCGCTGACCAGGAATGTCCCCATCAACGTAGTGAGGAAGCCCCCGGCCATGGCGTAGACCCGGGCAATGGAGAGCATGCCGTTACGTTCCGTGGTGTTGCTGGTCATGGCGGTGGTCATATTATAGATGGGAATATCGCTCAGGGTGTAGCTCGCGTCCCAGAGCAAGTACCCGCCGATGAACCACACCAGCTTCGCCGCCGGGTTAAGACTGTCGGGAATTAAGTAGATGAACATCGTGGTCAGCGGAATGACGATCAGCGTGATGCGCAGCCAGGGCAGATTCTTATTGCCGCTCTTGAAGTGGACCTTATCGAAGATGATCCCGAAGATCGTGTCATTCACCGAATCCCATAACTTGACGAAGACCATCGCCGTGGCAATTTTCGTCAAGTCGATGCCGATCATCATCAAGTAGGTCGCCAAGAAGCCGTTGAGCGCGGTCCACGACATGCTTTGGCCATAGAAGTACAGCCAATAGTCGAACCGTTCGCGGAAGGTCGTCTGCCGCGGCGGCGCAGCCACCGTTGTCGTTTTTTCTTTTGCCATATTCATTCCCCCATTACGACTGCGTGCCAGTTCAGAAAGGCCCGCACCAGATCAGCACACTGAACAGCGAACAAGGTCTGTTCATAGGTGAAGCGCTTTCTTTTCTTCTACTATAGTCGCCTGTTTTGCGGCCATTGTCAAAGATTCATGCTTTTGAGCAAACCGCCGATGAACAAGTTTTGGCGACTTCGTCATCTGAAAAGTGTTGCCCGCGTTGGCTTTTCATCGATGGGCAAAAACAACGGTGGCGATTTCGTCAAGAAGCAAAGACGACTTGTCAGATGTGGTGGCAAAGTCAGCCACCCCGTTGCTGGGCCGGCAATACAGCAAGTCAGATTTTCGTTTTATTTCGAATGCACGCGTATTTTGAGCCCCAAGTTGCGTAATTTCACTATGGAACCAAAATGAAAATGGAGGTCACTGCAGATGGAAATTCGTATTCCACTTTTTCGAGTGGACGAAAAAAAATTGGTGTTGGTTGCCGGGCACGTTGTTCCAGCGTCAACCGAAGAAGGGGATTGGGCCGGCGCTGGCTTATATTTCTGGGACAATTTGGGTAACGCATCATTCTGGCTATCCACCAAGCGCACGAACAAGCACCGGTATTCAATTGTGAAATGTTGGCTGCTTACTCGGGAGAACCAAGTATTGGACTTGACCGAGCCAAATTCTGTTCGGCGATTTTTGAGCCTCATCGCATTGTTCAAAAGTAGTCACCCTCGCGTATTTCTTGGCGTAGACGAAACACACAAGGGTGCCTTAATCAATACCCTCCGCCGCTGGATACCACGCTGGAATGCTGGCAACCCGTCCCGCTTTATCCCAGTATTCACTGTTGTGAAGGTAATTGGCTATTACCCAAGAGCCCCAGAACCGTTTTTGTTCATGCAAGGTGACGTCCAAAAAACGTTGCCACATGCTACAATTACGGCGAAGCCAATCTATTCAATCATCGATCAAAAACAGTTAACGGACTCGACAATTATATTAGGAGATGAGCCTTGATGAGTTACCAATTACCCGACGAAGCGACTATGAAGAAGTGGCTGGCCAACATGTCTGACGAGGGAAACGCTGAATTTGAGCGCGACTTGCGCCATGATTTGGCCGTTGCCGCAAGGTTTGCAGAAAAGCAGGCCCAGGCTGTCCCTCCCGCTCTGCTTCAATACCATGACAATGACGATTCTCACCAGTCAGCAGAAGGCTAGCCCACCATCTGGCATTTCCCTACGCGGGTTAATCGTAGCGGTGCTTACAAACCACATAAAAATCCCCAGCCCGAGGAGTAAGGCTGGGGATTTTTCATGCCTGCCGGGTCAGCTCTTGGCTTCTGCCAATTCCGCCGGTGCGGGTTCTTTCTTCTTGCGCTTCTTCTGCTGGGCATCAGCCTTGCGGGCTTTTTCCCGTTCCACGATGACCGCTTGCAGAACGATACAGAAGAGCATCAGGGTGCCGACGAAGATCTTCGTCCACCAGGAGCTTAGGGTACCTTGGAAGTCGACCATCGTGCGGATGACGCCGGCCACCAGGACACCGATGAACGGTCCAAAGAGCGAACCGATCCCGCCGTAGAGGGACACGCCGCCGATGACGCAGGCGGCGATGGCATCCATTTCTGCCCCGTTCGCGTTCAGCCCGTAACCGGACAGCGTGTAGAGCGTGAACATCAGGCCAGAGAGTGTGGCGCTGAAACCGGAGAAGGTGTAGACCAGGATCTTCGTCCGGGCTACGGGCAGCCCCATGAGCAGGGCTGACTGGCGGTTACCGCCCAGGGCATACGTGGTGCGGCCGAACTTGGTGAACTTCGCCAGGTACAGGCAGAGGGCCAGGAACACCAGGGCGACGATCACGTTCAGCGAGATGAAGCGGCCGGGTCCCAAGTACAGCTTGAATTGAGAAATGTTGTAGAAGGCCTGGTTCTTAATCGGAATCGCCTCGACGCTGATCAGGTAGCAGGCCCCCCGGGCGAAGAACATCCCGGCCAGGGTGACGATCCAGGGATGCAGCCCGAAGTACTGGATGAGCAGCCCCTGGACGGTGCCGAAGACGACGCCGGTGAGCAGGCAGATGGCGATGACCAGGTACGCATTCATCCCGCTGCGCAGGAGCGACGCGGCGATCATACTGGTCATGGCGACCACCGCCCCGATGGACAGGTCGATACCGCCGGTGAGGATAGTGAAGCAGACGCCGCCGGCTAAGACGATCATGTAGGCGTTGTTGATGAGCAGGTTAAGCAGTACCCGCAGGGACAAGAAGTTCGGATACATGACTGAGCCGGCGATGAAGAGGATGGCGAAGATCCCGACGGCCGCGGCCAAGGCCGTATTTTTGATACGTAATTTAGCCAGCATTTTCGACCCCCGCTTTCTTTCTCTCCGTCAGCTTGGCAAAGGCGTTCTTGACGCGGTCCGTGGAGAGCAGGACTACGAAGATGACGACCAGCGCCTTGACCACCATGATGGTCTCGGCGGGCACCCCGAACGTGTAGATGGTGGTGGTCAGCGTCTGGATGAACAGCGCGCCGATGACCGTGCCGGCCAGGTAGAACTTGCCGCCGTCCATGGAGGTGCCGCCCAGTACAACGGCCAGAATGGCATCCAGCTCGAGGAGCAGCCCGTTGTTGTTGCCGTCGGCGCTGGAGACGTTGGCGCTCTCAATCATGCCGGACAGCGCCGCCAGCAGACCGCAGATGATATAGACGATCCAGAGAATCTGGGTGGTGGAAATCCCGGCGTAGCGCGCCGAGGTCTCGTTAATGCCCACCGCTTCAATGGACGTGCCCAAAGATGTCTTCCTGGTCAGGAGCCACACCCCCAGGGTCACCAGGATCATGATGATCGTGGGAAAAGGAATCCCGAAAACGTAGCCGCGCCCCAGGAACGCATAAGCCTTGCTGTTGATGGTCAGAATCTGGCCGCCGGAGATGATCTGGGCAATCCCCCGTCCCACTGTCATCAGGATCAGCGTGGCGATCATCGGCTGGATGTTCAGCTTGGCGACGAGAAAGCCGTTCCAAACGCCGCAGGCCAGACCGGCCAGCAACCCGCAGAGGATCGCTGGGGCCGCCGCCATACCGGCTGACTTGAGGAGGAAGACAGCGACCATGGCCCCCACCGCGGAGACCGAGCCGACGGAGATATCGACGCCCCGGGTGGCGATGACCAGACACATGCCCAAGGACACGATGACCAGGGAGGAGCCTCGGTTCAGCACGTCGATGATACTGCCGTATAGGTGGCCGTTATTGAATGAGATCTGGAAAAATTTGGGCGAGAAGAACACATTGAACAAGAGCACGATCAAGATCCCGATGACCGCCCAGGCTTCTTTGTGCTGCATGAAGCCTTTCAGCTTCTGTTTGACTTGATTCATTGGGCGACACCCCCTGCAATGACTTTCATGATGTTGTCCTGGCTGATCTGGTTATCGGTCAGTTCCCCGACGGCATGGCGGTCCCGGAGGACGATGATGCGGTCGCAGGTGCGGACCATTTCTTCATATTCGGAAGAAATGAAGATGATGGCCATCCCCTGGCGGGACAGCTTGACGATCAGGTTCTCGATCTCTCGCTTGGTGTTGATGTCGATGCCCCGGGTGGGTTCATCGAGGATCAAGAGCTTCGGGTCGGTGGCCAGCCAGCGGGCCAGCAGTACCTTCTGCTGGTTGCCGCCGGACAGGTCGCCGATTTTCTTCTCCATGCTGGGCGTCTTGATGTCCAGCAGGTCGATATACTTCTGGGCGACTTCCTGCTGCTTCTTCAGCGGGATCCGGCGCAGCCCTTTCTTCGCTTGCAGCGACAGCATGATGTTCTCGCGAATGCTCAAGTCGCCGACGATGCCGGAGACTTTGCGGTCCTCGGAACAGTAGCCCAGCTGGTCGGCTAGGGCCTTGCGCGGGTTCATCCGCTTGACCTCGTCATTGCCGACGTAGATCACGCCGTCATCGAAGTGGGTGACGCCGAAGAGCAGCTCGGCCACCTCGGTCCGGCCTGACCCGAGCAAGCCGGCCAAGCCCAGCACTTCCCCGGCCCGCACGGCCATGGAGAAGTCGTGGACCAGACCGCGCTTGGAGATGTCTTCCATGCGCACGAAGCGCACCGTCGAATAATCTTTGCTCGGCCGGTGGGCCTGGGTGTTGGCATCAACAAATTTCTGCCCAATCATCTTGGTCACCAAGTCCAGTTCCGGCAGATCCTTGGCCAGGTACTCGCCAATATAACGGCCATTACGCAGAACCGTGATGCGGTCAGAAATCGCGTAGACCTGATCCATGAAGTGGGTGACGAAGAGGATGGCCATGTTCTGGTCCCGCAGGTGGCGGATGATGGCGAAAAGCTGGGCCACTTCGTTACTGTCCAGGCTGGACGTGGGTTCGTCGAGGATCAGGACCCCGGCGGACATGTCCACCGCCCGGGCGATGGCAATCATCTGCTGGACGGAGACGGAGTAGCTGTCCAGCGTCTTCGTCACGTCCACGTGGATGTCCAGACTCTCCAGCAGCTTGACCGCGTCGGCGTTCATCCTGTGCCAATCGATCTGCCCGAAGCGCATGGGTTGGCGGCCGATATAGACGTTCTCGGCAACACTGAGATTGGGGCATAAGTTGACTTCTTGGTAGACGGTACTGATGCCCAGATCCTGCGCTTCTTGCGGGGTCTTCGGATTGATGTCCTGACCATGCAGCGTGACGGTGCCGCTGGTCCGTTCGTAGACCCCGGTCATCACCTTGATCAAGGTCGACTTGCCGGCGCCGTTTTCACCCATCAGGGCATGGACCTCGCCGGCCCGCAAGTCCAGCTGCACATCATCGAGCGCCTTGACCCCGGGGAAATACTTGGCAATATGGCGCATCGACAGCACCACATCACCCTTCTTGACCGTGGGTGTTTCACGCATATTTGTTCTCCTTTCACTATTTCACTTGACGGACAGAAATCCTGGTTGAGGGGCGGGTTTTTGAGGGCGGAGCGGATTGGGGCTCAGGGGGGGAAACTGCACAAAATATTGGGCGCTTTTGGCCCAATATTTTGATGCAGTTAGGCGTGTTTAAGACCGCGCTTCCCAGCGGGCTTAAACCGCCGTCACCCCGTTCCAGCCCCAAATCCGCGGAGCCCTCAAAAACCCGGGTATCTGTCAGACCCCCCTTTTTATCAATTAATACGGCCGCGGCATATTCTTCTTGGCGTTGTCGATGTCGAACAGACTCTCGTGGACGTAGACCTTCTTCTGGACCTTCTTGCCTTCCTTGAGGGCGATGGCGGTCTTCATCACGTCGTTACCGGACATCGGGTTGCACTCGATGTCGGCGTTCATCTTGCCGTCGAGGATGGCTTGCAGGCCGTCGTTGGTGGCATCGAAGGAGATGATGGTGATGTCCTTGCCCGGTGTCTTGCCGGCTTCTTGAATGGCCTGGATGGCGCCCATGGTCATATCGTCGTTCTCGGATACCAGCACGTTGATCTTGTCGCCGGAGGACTTCATGAAGGCTTCCATGACTTCCTTACCCTCTTCGCGGGTGAAGTTGCCGGATTGCTTCTCGATGATGTCCCAGTTGCTGTGGGTCTTGGCGACTTCTGCGAAGCCCTTGGTGCGGCCGACTTGGGCGGAAGCCCCAGTGGTTCCTTGCAGATACGCAATGTTCAGTTTCTCACTGGCCTTGTTCTGCTTCTTCATATAAGTGGCCAGCCAATCGCCGGCCTTGCGCCCTTCCTTGGTGAAGTCGGAACCGATCCAAGCACTATACAGATCGTCCACGTTCTTCCCCTTGATCATCCGGTCGACCAAGATGACAGGAATGTTGGCGTCCTTGGCTTCCTTCAAGACCGTCTCCCAGCCGGTTTCCACGACCGGGGCAACGGCGATGACGTCGACGCCTTGCTGAATGAAGTTACGAATGGCAGAAATCTGGTTCTCCTGCTTCTGCTGGGCATCGGAGAACTTCATGTTGATCTTCTTGTTCTTCTTGGCGGCACTTTGCACCGACTTCGTGTTGGCCGTGCGCCACTGACTCTCAGCCCCCAGTTGAGAAAAGCCCAGGGTGACCTTGCCGCCCTTGCTGCTGCCCGAGGCGGAACTGTTGCTGCCGCAGCCGGCAACCAGGAACAGCATCGCGATGATCCCAATCAGTGCGGTTAACCAATGATTCTTCTTCATGTCTTGTGACCTCCTATCGATTTGACAAGTTCATTATCGCAAGATTGTGTAACCGCTCCCATGAGATTCTTCCACCGCTCCCTAGACGTTTATTCAAAAGGCTAACCAAAAACTTGATTTTCTTTCAATGAACCTTGGTATTTGTTGGAAATGACAGCGCTCGCACTTTTGCGAGAATAACCGATGGTATACTAAAGGAAGCGTATTCAATTATAGGAAGGAAGACACGCATGAAATTCGTCCGGACGACTGGTCTGCTGGTGCTGCTGCTGTGTTTGCTAGGCGGGTGCGCGCCGCGGCAGAAGGCAGCACCGGCCAAGTCTGCGCCGAGCATCGTCATCGGCTTCTCTCAATTAGGCCAAGAAAGTTCCTGGCGTCAGCGCAACACCGACTCCGTGCTGACGGCCGCAGCCGATGCGCGGTACCGGGTCCTCTACCGCAACGGTGATTCCTCCCAGGAACAGCAGATCAAGCAGATCCGGTCGTTCATCATCTCCCGGGTCGATGCCATCGTGTTTGCCCCCATCGTGGAGACGGGCTGGACCGCCGTCCTGAAGGAGGCTCGGGCCGCGGGCATTCCGGTCATCCTGGACGACCGCAATATTGCCCCGGCCGAAAGAAAGTACATCACCAGTGCCGTCTTCACCGACGCCGTGGGCGAGGGTCAGAAGGCCGCCGCCTTCGTGAAGAAGAAATTCACGAATCACCAGGGGCCGGTGCGGATGGTGCAAATTTACGGCAATAAGGATTCCAGCGTCTCCGTCGGCCGCTCCCGGGGATTCACGGAAGGCTTGGCTGGCGACGGCCGCTTTCAAACCGTGGCCACGGAATACGGCGACTTCATGATCTCCAAAGGGGAAGAGGTGATTCGTCAGCTGGCCCAAAAGGTCGACTTGCACACGATCGACGTCATTTTCAGCCACAATGACGACATGACCTTGGGCATTCTGAAGTACCTGAAGACCACGGATATCAAACCCGGCAAGGACATCGTGATTGTCAGTATCGACGCCACCCAAGAGGGCATCGATGCCTTGCGCCGGGGCGAGATCAACGCCGATATTGAATGCAACCCGGAGACCGGGCCAAAGCTGATGAACCTGATCAATTTGGTGCTGAACCAGCAGTCCTTTGCGTCTTCCTACTATTTGGAAGACCAGGTCTTTTCTGAATTCGACACCCATCTGGCGACTGTCAAGCGCCGCTATTAGGAAGGCGGGGAGAAAATGAAGCCACGGCGTCAACCGAGTATCCGCCGCCTGCTGATCGTGAACAACCGGATGATCACCGTACTGATCATCCTGCCCTTAGCGGTCATCGCTCTGCTGTTCTTCTTCAATACACGGCAGTATAACCAGATGATCAGCAACGTGAACCAGGCCAACGAGATCCGCAGCCAGGCCAGCGCCCACATCGAGAGCAGCATCTGGGATACGGTCAGCGGCAAGTCCACCGCCGCCGCGCCGACCCGCGTGATCTGCCAGCTGAGTGCCCGGCTGACCACCCTGCAGGCCCACACGACGACCGAGGACCAGCGGGCGTCGCTGGGCTTCGCCGTGCGGACGCTGAAAACCCTGGCCAGCTACGTCGATCAGTTAAAGACGAATATTGCGCAGCACCAGCCCGTGGACGATAACGTGGCCCTGTTCAATCAGACCAAGCAGGTGGATGAGCTCCTGGACGAAACTCTGGGGGAGTATGTCGTCGCGGAAATCAATCAAACAGCGGCCAAGAGTCAGGATCTGCTTCTGCTGTTCTACGGGTTCCTGGCGGCAATGGCTGTGCTGGTGGGCGTCATGTTGTTCTTAGCCCGGCGCAACCGCCAGCGGCTGCAACGGTCGATTCAGCAGCCATTGAACCAAATCCTGACCTTCACCGGCGAAGTCGCTCAGGGCCACTGGGACAAACCGTTAGCGGACCCGGGGGTGCAGGAATTTGACCAGCTGACCACTGAGTTGAACCAAATGACCGGGCAGCTGCAGACACTGTTCTCTGAAAACACCGCCAAACAGCGGGCCCTGGCGGAGGCCCAAATCCGGGTGCTGCAAGCCCAGATCAATCCCCACTTCATCTACAACAGTCTGGACGCCATTTTGATGCTGGCCCAAAGCGGGGACAATGCCCGGGTCCAGGAGATCACCATGGCCCTGTCGGATTTCTTCAAAATCACCTTGAACAAGGGGAGCGAGTGGCTGACGGTGGGCAAGGAGCTGCGCCATGTCGAGGATTATCTGGCGATCCTAAAGATTCGCTACGGGCCGATCCTGACCTACACGGTGTCCGCGGACGCAGCGGTCAAGGCCTTCCAAACGCCGAAGATGCTGCTGCAGCCGCTGGTGGAGAATGCGGTGTACCACGGCATCAAGAATAGCCGCCGACGCGGCATTGTCACCGTGACCGCAGCGCTGGTGGCAGACCATATCGTGTTCACGGTGCAGGATAACGGCATTGGGATGGACGCCGCCACCCTGGCCGCAGTCCAGGCCCATATGCAGCAGCCGCCCGACAGCAGGATTGAAGGCGGCTATGGCCTGTTCAATGTGGCCAAGCGGCTCAAGCTGCTCTTTGGTGACCGGGCGGAGCTGACGATTACCAGTGAATATAAGCGGGGAACGACCGTCATCGTCTCGCTGCCCCAACTGCCGGGGAAAGAATGAGGAGGACATCATGCTGAAGATTTTTATTGCGGAAGATGAGCCATTGATTCGGGATGCGTTACGGGAATTGATCGAGAAAAACGGACCGGAATACGACATCGCTTATTCGGGCGAAGCGGGTGACGGTGAACTGGCCCTCTCCATGATCCAGGAGCTGAAACCGGACCTGCTCCTGGCGGACATCCGCATGCCCTTCATGGACGGGCTGACGCTGTCCCGCTACGCCAAGGATTTGCTGCCCTGGCTCCACGTGGTGATCATCAGCGGTTTTTCTGACTTCAATTACACCCAGGAAGCCATCGATATCGGCGTGGACGGATACCTGACCAAACCGGTGGAAGCCGCCGCCCTGCTGGCCCAAATCCGCAAAGTGCAGGATAAGATCGCCGCGGAGACCGCCGAACGCCGCCAGCCTAGTCAGCAGGAAGCGATCTTGAACAAAGAATACTATAAGGAGCATTTCTTCAAGCGGTTGGAGGCTGGAGAATACACGCCGGCCGATTTACTGGCCCACCAGGACCGGGTGGACTTCTGCTTCACCGCGAAGGCCTTCGTGCCGCTCTACCTCCACCGGCAGACACCGCTGAACGATGAGACCAGCTACCGCCAGGCCATCAACCGCATCTGGGAACTCTTCGGACCGGATACGACGGTGCTCACGGTCGTCTATAATTCGGGCGACCTGGCCGGCATCATTGGCGGCGAGACCGCGGCGATTGCCAAGGAAAAAGCGGACCACGTCGCCAACGTCCTCAGCACCGAGACTGCCCTGCCCGTCAGTCCCTGCCACATCTGTGTGGGCCAACCGACGCCTCGGCTGTCGCAGATTGGGACGAGTCTTACGCTGGTGCGGCACCTGGCGTATGTCACGCCCATCAACCCGGCGGTCCGGGTGCGCAACGTTCAGGCGGCGGCTGTCACCGGCAGTTTATCGCTGACAGAAATTGACGATGTCGTTGCTCAGCTCCAAACCAGTATCAGTGATGCGCACGCGCCTGGCCCCAGTGCAGCCAAGATTTACGATATATTGAGTTATTTGCTGCAGCAGATCGGCCAGCAAAGCGGTGCGGTTTCTCAAAAAATGGCCCAAGAATACGACCACGCCAAGCTCTTAGTCATTGCCCAGACGCCCAGCCTGGCGCTGGCCACCCTGCCCATGTTTCTGAAGCAGTGGCAAGCGGGCGGCAGTCCGGCGGCTGAATCAAAAGCGGACGACCAAAGCAACCCGGTCGTCGAGCAAGTCGTGACCTATCTCCAGGACCATTTCGCCGACCCGGACATCTCATTGCGTTCCATTGCGGATATGGTGCGCATCTCCCCGGCATACCTGAGCACGCTGTTTTCCCAAACGATGAACATCACTTTCATCGAGTACCTGACCCGCTTGCGCTTGGCCAAGGCCCAGGCCATGTTGCGAACGTCGGAGGCACGGATCACCGACATTACCTTCGACATCGGGTACACGGACCCGAATTATTTCAGCTTCCTGTTTAAGAAACACTTTGGGGTGAGCCCGAAGGAGTATCGGAAGACGACGGTGGGAAACTGACCAAGGAACCAGGACACAAATCATCCGGTACAAACTCAACCAGGAAATACACAAACGAGGTTGGGACAGAATCCACCAAGCAAATTCTGCTTGGTCGTGGATTCTGCCCCAGCCTCGTTTTTAAAGATCACTTGCGCAGGTAAGCCTGCACGAAAGACCACGTATCGTTTTCTAACCGCCACGTCCGCTCACTGGTCATCAGCGGGTGCCAGTGCTGAGGGACGCGATTCGTGTGCCGATAACCGAGGGGCCGCATGATCGTCTCCCATCGATGAAAGGGATGGCTAAATAGTGAATCCAGAGAATCGGCTGCCGGCCCGTCCAGGCGATAGTAAGTCCCCCAATGGCGGACGGGTTGGCGCGGTTGCAGCCACGCCTGGATGTCCCCGCGGAAAGCGTAATCCGAGATGTCCCAACTGGAGAATAACCGGCGGTACCGGTTGCTCTTGCCGGCGAGGACGTCATCGTACAGACCCCGGCGGATTTTGGCACGTAATTGGCGGTTGGCCAATGTTTTCATGCCCCGGTTGTAGTCTTTGACCACCGGTACATGTTTGAAGCTTCGACTCATATCTAAGCACTCCTTTCCGAGTACTTAGAAGTCATGCAGTCGTTTCATGGGGCCTGCCGCCTTTCTCTCTTGGCTATCCGTTTTCACTTCATCACTGCTCAGCAATCAAACCGGCCGATCAAAAAAGCCTTCATCGTCATCGTCACTGTCGAGCGTAACCCCTTCATCATCATAGAAGTCAAGGACGTCCATGAGGATGTCAGCACTCAGATCATCATCATAATCGGAGTCGTTATACAGGCCAAAAGTCAGTGGAAACAACACTTGCACCCAGGAGCGGGCCCGCATCGTTTGCATGGCACTGGGGTCGCCGGCAAAAACGGCTTTCGTGATGCGCTTTAAAATACGCTTGTACCGTGCTTGCGTCAACTCTCCAGATTCCCCAACGGTCAGCAGCATGCCTAGAACGATCTCTGGTTCGCTGCTGATAAATGGGGCTTGCAGATTGGTGAAGATGGCAATCAGTGTATCTTGCAAGTCGGTCAACATCTTCTTGGGGTAACTCACATGAGTGACTGATGCGTTCAAGAGGCTGAGCGCCGCACTCAATGGCGAGCCGTCACTCCAAGGCATTAACTGAAGCCCTTTTTCCGCTCGGGCATACCGTGTGGCCGCTTGAAAAACGGCAGTCCGCATTTTAGCCGGCAAAGCCAGTTTTGGAACGTTGCGTTGATCGGCAATCAGCATATCTGTCAGTAAGGCGGCCGCTGTCGTCCGGGTCCCGACATGCTGGTCGTCTGTGGCAGTAATATGGGCAAAAAGCCACTGGCCATCCATAACCGTTTGGACGACATGGACAATCTGGTCTGAGGTCAAATCAGCATCACTAATCTGGAAATAAGCGTCAGTCAGGTTGTCAATATCCCCTCGCTTAATCGTCTCCAGGTCTTTTGCCAGCGTTGTGTCGTTAATCGCCGCAGCACCCAGTGAATCAGCGGAAGCAGCACCCGTTTGCTGTAAAAGGTAATCAGCGAGATCCTTCACTTGGGCTGGGGATACCTTTCTTCCGCTGACGACAGCGTCACCAACATCCGCATGATCACGTAAGTATGTTACAAACGACTGTGCAATCTGGCTGCCACTGACGTCTTCCGGCGGTGCTGGTGTCACCTCAGCCTTGGACTTTGCCGGGTCAGAAGACTTCACTGCCGCTTTAGTTTGTGACGTGGCAAAATGAGCGCTCAACTGCCGATTAATCGCCGCCACGTCCAACGGTGTACGGTCCTCTGCATCATCACCACCGCCTGAATCTTCAGCCGGACTGGCCCCGCGCCCGGTGACACAATACGGCACCGGTGCGCGGTGGAAGCCCGAGGCCGGCAGCACTTTCTCCAGGTGGATTAAATGCTTCCACTCATCTCCAAAGTCGTAGGTATACATCACGTTGCTGTCTTCCAGGAGCGGCCGCGCCAGCGTCTTGGCTTCGTCCCCCTGAACGGTCTCGTCACCTGCTGGCCCGTAGTGCACTTCTGCGTTTTGCGTGCTGTAAAAATCATGCAGGTGTTCGTCGCTCCAGTCGAACGCGATTTGAATGATCGTGTGCAAGTCCGCCAAGGTCACGGTATCAGGTACCACGACCCGCCGCCAGACCGGCGGATGAAATCCTCGTAAAGTAATCTTCAGTTGCAAACTTTCCTTTTCTGCCACGACCATATCTCCTTTGCTTTTTTTCTGCGGTCAATTCGACGTCAAGCTGATCAGGAACAACTAACCGCCATGGCCCTTTACCCAGGCTTCCGCCACCTGGTGCCAGTCCTGCGTCGCCGAATAAATTTTTTGATACTTCCTGGGCATCTGGGCCCAGCCAACCGTATCCAGCACGGCCAAATAATCGCGGTACAGCTGGCTATCCTCGCCAATCGTCCCTGTTTTTTGATATTCTTTCAGGTCATCCGCAAGGTCTGGCCGGGCAACGATCTGATCGTCCGGCACATCGTAGAAATGCAGCCTACCCTTGACCGGAAACGGGGTGACCAGGTTCTTCACGCGGACAGGCCAGGCATACATGCCTTCTGCATCGGCCTGGGGTGTCCCGGTAATATCTACGATGGCGAGTGCGTACCCGTTGGCCAAACCGAGGCCAAAGTCATCTCGGGACGGCTGACTGGCACTGACCAGCAGAAATTGGCGGACAGCGCCCGGCCGCCACGTCCGGTATTCGTAGGGCTTGTCGCCCAAGATAATGTCCCATGCGTACGGTTGTTTAATCGATAAGGCCTTCATTATCAGCGCCCCCATTGTTGCGCTTCCATTATACCGAGAACCTTTGCAGTCACGCAAAGTGTGCTGCTGAAGCCAATCACTTTTCTTCCTTAGTTCTTGGCTGGTGCGGCCGCTTCCGCAACCTCCGCCTTCTTAGCCGCGTGCGCCTTGTTCACCCGGTTCAGCCAGATGACGAGGCCCATGGCGACGAGGATGTAGACCGCACCGCCGAAGCCGGTAACAGTCATGCCCAGGTGGTCGACGATAACGCCGCCGGTGGCACTGCCCAGGGCGATACCGAAGTTAGAAAAGATGGAATTCAGCGACGAGGCCATGACGATGGCTTGGGGGTGATCCTGCTCGGCGACGGCGAGGAAGTGCATCTGAATCGGGGCGTTGATGAGGTACATCATGACCCCCATCAAGAAAAGACCCGCCAAACCGGTGACGCGGGTCAGAAGCGCAGCCGGGATTAAGAGGAGCAGAATGGCCTCAATCCCGAAAATACGCGGCATGCGCAGTAGGCCGCCATGATCCGCCAGACGACCGCTAAGCTGGTTACTGGCCAAGGACATCAGACCGTAAATGAACAACAGAATCGTGACGGTGCCGGTGGCGAAGCCCAGGGTGCGAGAGAGCAGCGGCCGCAAATATGTATAGACGACGTAGGCACCGGCCAGATTGAACATGGGCAGGAGCATCCCCAGCTGGATACGGCGGTCGCGGAACAATTCCAATTCACCGCCGCTGCCCTGTTTGTGTTCAGAGGCCATCTTCCGGGCCTTATGCTGGCGCAAGTCCTGGGGCAAAGACAGCGCCATCAACACCATCGTGATGATGCTGATCACAACGATGGCCGCGAACGCCATGCGCCAACCGGCCATCGTGGCGATCCAAGTACCCAGGGGCACACCGAAAACGGAGGCAATGCTGAAGCCGGAGAAAATCCAGGACATCAGCCAGGCTTTCTTCGCCAGGGGCGCGATGTAGTTGGCAAAGGTCAGACCGATGGAGATGAGGGGCCCGGACACAATGGCAGTGATGACGCGGGACACCACCAGAACCGGGTAAGTGAAGGCGAAGGCGCTAAGGACGTTCCCGCCAATGAAGATGATCATCAAAACCAGCTCGAACCGGTAAAGCGTGTGCTGGCCCACTGCCGAGGTGACAAACGGCGTGCTCACCGCGTAGACCAGGGCAAAAATGGTGACCAGGTAGCCCACTGTAGAAACACCGACGTGAAGCTGCGTACTGATGTCGTCCAGGACGCCGACGATGATGAACTCGCTGCAGCCAAGGACGAACGCCAGCAGGATCAAGACGACGCTGCGTGTTTTAAAAGATGACATGATTTCCCTCCCGTGTTTCCCGTTTCGAAAACCATACGGCACGGGAGCGCTGCCAGTCAATGGCGGTTGGGAGAAAAAACATGTGGGCAGCGACGGAACAGATTGCCGTGGGCTAAGGACCCTAACACCAAAAGCCCAAGCCCGGGGCTTTCCCCGCGCTTCGTAAACGGGCTCCGCGGCCCACAAGGGGCTAAGGCCAGGCAAGGGTAAAACCTAAGTGCGGGTTTCCGGCTTCGCCATAGACGGGCTCCGCCGAGCAGGCCACCACAGTCTAAGGACCCTAACACCAAAAGCCCAAGCCCGGGGCTTTCGCATAAACGAGCT
>NZ_KI271600.1:52231-57308 GCF_000469325.1 Schleiferilactobacillus shenzhenensis LY-73
TTTCCCGCCTTTGTCCTTATGCGTACGCTTCTCCCGCTCGGCTCCGCTCTCTCCTCTGGTTACCAAAAAGTGCCTTATTGCACGCGCTTCCTTTCTCCCCTACACTGAATTGGTAAGCAGAAATTGGAAGGACGTGTCTCAAATATGGAATATCGGCACTTAGGTAAAGCTGGCTTGCGGGTCAGTGCGTTGGCGCTGGGCAGTTGGATGACGAACCTGCACGGGCAGGAGAAGCAGGACCTGGCGGCGCAGAGTATTAAGCTGGCCTACGAGCATGGCATCAACTTCTTCGATTGTGCGGATGCGTATAGCGGCGGCGAGGCGGAGAAGTTCCTGGGCACTGTACTGAAGCAGTTCCCGCGCAAGGAACTGGTCGTCTCCAGCAAGGTCTACTTCCCGACCGGCGAGGGTCCCAACGACCGCGGTCTGTCCCGCAAGCACATCATGGAGTCCATCGATCAGTCGCTGGAGAACATGCAGCTGGATTATCTCGATCTGTACTTCTGCCACCGCTTCGACAAAGAGACGCCGATGGAAGAAACGCTGCGGGCGTTGAGCGACTTGGTCGACCAGGGCAAGATCCTCTACTACGGCGTCAGTGAAGGCTGGACCCCGGTGCGTTTGGAGAAAGCCAACACGATCATCAAGGAAGAACACCTGCACCCGATGAGCGTCGTACAGCCGCAATACAACATCTTCGACCGCTACATCGAGAACGAACTGATGGATGTCTGCGGCGAGCTGGGGATGGGCATCGTACCTTTCTCCCCGCTGTCCCAGGGTCTGCTCACCGGCAAGTACCGGCTGGGCAAGCCGATTCCGGCCGGCTCCCGTGCCACTTATCAGGACCAGATTCAGGCGATGCTGACGGAGGACAACTTGAAGAAAGTGGACGCCTTGGTGGCCATGGCCGACGAGTTGAATACCGATTTGGCGACATTCTCGCTAGCCTGGGCGCTGCGTGACCCGCGGATTTCGAGTTTGATTACCGGAGCCAGCAAGCCGGCCCAGTTAGAGAGTAACTTGAAGGCCTTGGACTTGAAGATTCCGGACGAATATTATGCCCGGGTGGATAAGCTGTTCCATTTTGAGAAGTTCCACCGGCAGATCGGATAAAACGATAAGGAAAAGCAAGGGAGGCCAAATGCGGGCCTCCCTTGCTTTTCCTTATCGTTTTGGAAGCGGCAGCATTGGGGATATCTGGATTGGATTCTGGTGATTACACTAAAATACCCGCGGGCGGGAAAATTGTCTGCCTTCTTTTTTGCGTTTTCTTTTAACATTGGCAACGTTTTGCGTAATCTACCTTGTGAGTGAATAATGGAAGGTGAGTGCAATGGCAGATTATACGGCGGTGGTTTATCATGCAACGAAAGAGTTCCCGGGCAACCGGCTGTTGAGCGACGGATATCATGGGATGAAAATTGATCGCTACAGTACAGCCCAAATATTGTCTGGAAAAGTGAGAAAGAATCCCGGAAACCTCGGTTATGGCTTCTACAGCTTTGTGGGGGACCCGTTCCTCGCACAGGCATTTGGAGATAAATTTAGTGGTCGTACAGTTGTGTTGAAACTTCGAGTGACTTCTCCAGAGGAAAATATACTCTCTTTTGCAACAAATCATCAGGATAGGTTGAAATTTCGGCAATGGTTACTCCACCCGAAAACTCAAAGTGCATTGGCAATTCTGAAAAAGTATTACGGCAACCAGTATCGCAATACCAGCGTGCAGAAATCACTGGATGGCATTATGACGGAGTTGTTCTGCCTATTCTTGAAAGATTCATCATTACGCACCATTCAATTAGTCGAACAACTGACTCACACTGCAATTGACGGGCTCCCAAACAGCAGCATTCCAAACGGGGTAGAGTTATTAATCAAGTCTGCTGACGTAGTAACCGCTGTCGAGCGGTATGATGCAGCGAGACAGAGTGGAAACATCCGTGATTAAGGTTGTATAATTTGTAAAGGAGGTGGGTGCTTTGACCGAAATCGATTCTGGACAAAAATCAATGGATCAGCTCATTGACGACTTTTATGACAAGTACGACGTCGCCAAGGCAATCGCGGTTATGGCCGGGTTGGAAAAACCCGGGTCAACCATTTCACTCAAAGAAGCAACCGCTGCAGAGGCTGCCCGTCGAGCCCCAAAAATCGTCACCAACGAAAAATAGCGAAGACAAAGAAAATAGGCGTATCCCAGTTTTGTGGAGAGCGCCTATTTTCTTTGTCTGGATTGCCTATTTCTTCACTGCCGCAATGGCAGCCTGGATCGCTTGCTGCTGAATCTTTGCCGTTGCTTCCTTAACAACGGCCGCCTGTTGGGCAGCGGTCATTTGCGGATTCTTCATCCGCGCCGCTTTGACTTGCGCGGCGACGGCGGCCTGCATCTGGGCTTTTTGTGCTGCACTGGGATGCTGGAAGGCTTTGAGTCGTTTGGCTAAGGCCTTGGCTTGGCTGGTCGTCAGCGTGGTCCAGGTCTTGGGGATGATATAGGTGTTCACTTGCTTGGCGAACAGGCCATCATTCTCGTTCCCGAAGAGGACGCGATAGAAGTCGTTTTGATACCGCCAGGTCGTCCGTTTCTTGACGACTTGGGCGGACTGAGCACTGGCGCTTGGCTGGACCTTGTTGGTCACAGCGTAGTCGGCTTTAGAATGCGTCGTTTTGCCGTCGTGCTTGTAGATATAGACTTGCCGTTTACCGTTTGTCCCCACATTTTGGTACAGGAGCAGCGGCAGCTGTTTGCTCGGCGACGCCGAGGTGATCGTCTGGGTCGTCGTGGTGGTTTTCTCCACCATGCCGAAGTTGTTCTGGTCGTTAATGGTGACCAGAACCAGCGCTCCCAAGACAATGGCCCCGAATACGGCGATCAAGGCCGTCCGCGCCACCCCGGAACGCATCATGATAAAGCTGAGGTACAGCGCGATGACGGCGATACCAAGAATCCACAGAATCATTCTGCCGCCTCCTTGTCTTCCTTCATTTCTGCCACATCAACATCGTGGGACCGCTGCTTCTTGTTCAGGAAGAAAGCCAGGATCCAGCCCACTGCGCTGAAGCCGGTGGCAATCCAGAATGCGGCATGATAGCCGGACAGGGTCGCGTTGAAGAAGTCGTGCTTATAGGCCAAGGGGTCCAGCTTCAACAAGCTGGCCGCCGGCTTGGCATTGTTCGTCACGTTGGTCAGGACCGAGACCATGATGGCCGTGGTCATGGATGTCGCCACCTGCCGGACCGTGTTGTTCACAGCCGTACCGTGGCGGATCATTTCTCCACTCAACGCATTCATCCCGTTGGTGGTCAGCGGCATCTGGACCATCGACACCCCGAACATCCGCACAGCGTAGAGCACTGTAATGTAAATGGACGGTGTCGTGGCGGTGATGAACGCATAGGGAATCGTGGCAATCGTCAACAGGAACAAGCCCAGCTGAGCCAGCCGGCGGGCGCCGATGCGGTCGAAGACGGCGCCGGTGACGGGGCTCATCAAGGCGATGAGCAGCGCCCCGGGCAGCAGCGTCAGCCCGGATTCGAAGGCGGACTTACCGTGGATGATTTGGAGATAGAGGGGAATGACCATTTCTGCCCCGACCATCGCCATGTTAGAAATGGATGCCAGAATCGTGGAGAGCGTGAACACGTGGTTCTTGAAGACCCGAATCTGGACGAAGGGATTCTTCAGGTGCAGTTGGCGCCGCGCAAAGAGGGCCATGACGACTGCCCCGAGCGCGATGCTGGCCAGGACCACCGGATCACCCCAGCCCTTGTTGCCGACTTCTGAGAAGCCGTAGAGCAAGGCGCCGAAGCCCAGCGTGGATTCCGCCAGCGATGGCACGTCGATCGTGGGGTTCGTATTCGGCAGCACGTTGCGCATGAAGAAGAACGAGGCCACCAGCACCAAGGCGGCGACCGGGATAATCATGCCGAACAGCGTCCGCCAACCGAAGTTATCGATCACATACCCGGACAGCGTCGGGCCAATGGCCGGCGCCACCCCAATGGCGATACCGGCGATACCCATGGCGGTCCCCCGCTTCTCCATCGGGAAGATGGAGAGCATGATGTTCTGCAGCAAGGGCATCGTGACCCCCACGCCCAGTGCCTGGATCAAGCGCGCTGTCAGCAGCATCGGGAAGCTGTTAGAAAGGAACGCCACGACGGTCCCTAACTCGAAGGTGCTCATGGCAGTAATGTACAGCCACTTGGTCGGCACCTTGGCACTTAAGTAAGCCGACACAGGAATCATGATCCCGTTGACCATGAGGAACCCAGTCGTCAGCCACTGAACGGTGGCGGTGGAAATATTGAAGGCCTTCATCAAGGTCGGAAAGGCGGTCGCCAGGATCGTCTGATTCAGCACGGTAATGAACACACCCGTAACCAGCGTGATGACCAACATCGTCACGTTGACCGGGCGGCCATTGTTATCTTTAACTTGCACGCTCAAGCCACCTTTTTCAGAAAAAATGTTGTACGACCACTTTACCACATTTTGTGACATTGACAAGACCTAATCTGATATTCATAATAGCAAGTATCAGGAAAGGCGGTGCAAAACCATTGGATAGCATTGTAAAGAAGCTCAAAACGCTGGATATTTCCATGGGGATCGGTGAAACCAGCCGCATCACCGGCGCCACCACCACGCAAATTCGGTATTGGGAGAAAAAGGGTTTGATCCACCCCATCCGCCACGCCACCGGCGGGAACAAGCGGTACAGTATCAAGACGCTGACGAAGATCATGATCATTAAGAGTTTCATCGACGACGGCTACACTTTGGCGAAGGCAGGGGACCTGATCCAGGCCCACTACCAAGACGTGGACACGTTCCGAACCATCGTGAAGCAGCGGCTGACGGGGCTGACCCACACAGACGACCGGACGCGGGTCAACCTGGGCGCCATCGACAACGACCCGGATTACGACATGGTCATTGACGTGCAGGGAGACGACGTGAAGGTGTTGAAGCTGAAGCGGGAAGAAAAGTAATTGTCTGGCGCTGGACCCGGGCGACTCCGGGCTCCGCGGGCGGGGGCTGGAACGTGGTGGGCACGGCTTTGAGCCTTTT
>NZ_KI271601.1:0-11701 GCF_000469325.1 Schleiferilactobacillus shenzhenensis LY-73
CTTAACCGGTCTAAATCTAAAGGAACACCATGGACCGGGTGTGTATACATTTGAGGATATTTTAGAAAGCAGGAATCGAATATGGATACCGACGAATTAGCCGACTACATCGAACAAAACAGTAACGTGAAGACCGTCTGGATGGAAAAGGTCATCGCTCACTTGAACGAAGTCAACGACCACCGGGCGCCGGCCAAGCGCTGGAACAAAGCCATCATCCAGCACCAAGCTGACCGCATGTACGATGACTTCATCAACGACGTGCACGACAAGATTATGATGGCCGCCAACGTGAAGGCCAGCGATAGTGCGCAAACGTGGGCGAATACCATTGAGCAGAATGAGATCCTGGATAATTTGGAGGAGTCGATTGCGGATACGGAGTTTGGGGATGATGAGGACGCGGATGATGAGGAATAATGCTTTCCTCGTGCATGGGTACCCGTTAGACGGCAGGCGTTACAGTGTATCCCATAAGAAGCTCTATTTTATGTACACTTTCCATTCATTGTTGGTGCACGAGCCATCAGGATATGGAACACTCTGCAATAGAAAACGGGCGGTACTTTTACGACAAACGTTGAGATTTATCCACAGGCTTATCCACAGCTCAACATTTCTAAACCTGTCGATTTCGACAGGTTTAGAATCTGAATGGAGGAACAGAAAATGAAAACTCGGGTGGAAACAATAAGCACCGATGGAACAAACATCCGTCTGATCAACACGGGGTCTCAGCAGACGGACTTGATCAGCTTGACGGACATTGCAAAGTACAAAAATTCTGACGAACCAGGTGAGGTTATTCGAAACTGGATGCGTAGCCACAGTACAATCGAATACTTGGGTTTGTGGGAGCAGTTGCACAATGAAGCATTCAATAACGAGGCATATACCAACCTGCTTATTGAGGCCGGTTCGAATGCGTTTACACTAACTCCACAAAAACTCCACAAAAGTGGGCCAAAGTAACTGCGGCAATTGGCATTGCTTCTAGACCGGGAAGATATGGCGGGACTTATGCCGTGACCGACATTGCGTTTGAATTTGCTGCGTGGGTTTCACCTGAATTCAGACTGTACCTTATCAAAGACTATCAGCAACTTAAACAACAAGAAAATTCACCAGAAAACCTGGAATGGAATGTACGTCGGTTACTGTCAAAGACCAATTACAAGATTCACACCGATGCAATCAGAGAAAAACTCATTCCCCAAGAGTTAACGAAGGCTCAGGCCGCATATACCTATGCTAGTGAAGCCGACAGGTTAAACGTTGCGCTATTTGGCTTAACAGCTGGTGAATGGCGCCAGCTTCATCCCAAAGCGAAGGGAAATATCCGAGATAATGCGTCACTGGAACAACTCACTGTCCTTTCAAATTTAGAAAGCATGAATGCCGAATTGATAAAGGACGGGGAATCAAATACTCAGCGGACACTTAAGCTCAACAGAATGGCCGGTGAGCAGCTGCACGTTCTTACAGAGAACATCAGCGAACAGCATAAAATTGAAAAGCAACAATAACTGAGCCTGTACAGATTATACTTCCACTACATTTTACTGCTGTATACTTCAAAAAAATTAAACCGTACCTATGTGTGTGCCGCCGTGCCTCGTGTTATGCAGGTATCAATGGCATGCTCATCTTCAAACAATACGAAAAAAGCCATACAGCGCATTATTAATGTGTGTGTATGGCTTGCTTCTTTAAGCTAAAACCGGGAAAGAGAATAGATAAGCCGTTTACCGGATTTGAACCGGTGACCTCATCCTTACCATGGATGCGCTCTACCTGCTGAGCTAAAACGGCAAAAAACAACTGCGAGAAATAGTATACTAAATTCTCGCAGTCAGTGCAACCGTTCCAGGCTAAAAAATATCCTCGTTGAAGCCGCGGTTGTAGAAGACTAGGCGCGTCATCAGCTCGTCTGGTTTAATCGTCAGACGGGCAACGCCGGTGTTCTGCATCTGAGCGACTTGGTAAACATCGGCCAAGTGCAGCAGTTCAGCGACCAGCGCCCGGATGGCGAAACCGTGACTGACGAAGAGCAAATGGCCCTCCGGGTATTTCTCCACATAGTCCTTGGTCACGGCCACCATGCGCTCGCGGACGGCGGAGAAGCTCTCCCCATTCGCCACGGCAGCGTAATCGGGTGTGAGGAATCCCAGGTCGTCGAAAGCGCCAGGAAATTCTTTCTTCAGTGGGGCCACTTCATGGCCGTCCCAATCACCGGGATCCAGTTCTCGCAGCCGTTCATCCTGTTCGATGGGCAAGTCGGCGTCCTTGTTCAGGATGCGGGCAGTAGAAAAAGCCCGCAGCAAGTCGCTGCTGACGATCCGGTCGTAACGGTGCATGTCCAAATGCCCGCGTAAAGCAGCCGCCTGTTCCTGGCCGGTGTCGTTCAGCGGCATGTCCGAGCTGGCCCCCTGGATCAGGCCCTTTGCGTTGTAATTTGTCTCGCCGTGGCGCACGAGCGTGATTTCTGTCATTATGTAACCTCCAATAATTAAGTCAAATGTTGTGCGGGCGCTGTTGCCAGCATAAACGGGCTCCGGCGGGCAGACCACCATGATTTAAGGACCCTAAGGCAAAAAGCCCAAGAGCGGGGCTTTTCGCCTTAGGACCACTTAAATCAGGTGGTCTAAGCGCCCGCCTCCGCCCTCTGGTTCTGCTACCGGCCATAGTACCATACTGCAAAATTATCGCAATCACGGCTGATCTTAGTCAGCGACACGTTGGGGGGTTCGCGCAGTGTGCCGGTCTCGGGTACGCCGAGAATACCGGCGACAGCGCTGCGGATGACGTAGCCGTGGGTCACGACCAAGACTGGGCCGGGCTGTTCGGGAATACTGCGGAGAAAGGCCATCGCCCGCTGGGTCACGGCGGTGAAAGACTCGCCGCCGGCGAAGGATTCATAACCCGCGCGGACGTTGCCCGCGGCCTCGTGCCACCACTCCGGATAGAGCATCTTCACCCACGTCTGGGTGCGGCCTTGGAAGCAGCCATAGTTGATCTCCCGCATACGGGTATCGAAGGTCACGGGGACATTGCCCACGGCCAGCTGCAGCGTTTCCTGAGTCCGGTCCAGCGGGCTGCAGAATATTTGGGTCGGTGCCAGTGCCGCCAACCGCTCTCGGGCACTGGCGGCTTGGGCTCGGCCTGCGGCGGTGAGCTGTGCCCAGGGCGCGTTGCTGTCGCCTTGAATGATGTTGTCGCGGTTGGCCCGGGTCTCCCCGTGGCGCATTAAGTAAATATCCATATGGTCACCACCTAATCTGTTGTTGGGAACTGCCGACGGTCACGTGCTGGAACCCGTATTGCCGCAGGAGCGACTGGATCACGTCCAGATACACCGGTGCATCCACCGGCAGGTTCTGGGTCTGCGGCGACAAGGTGACCCCAGTAAGGTAGTCAGAAAGGTGCGGCACCGCCAGTTCCACGTAGGGCCGCAGATATTTCTGCCCGGAGAGGGCCTGGATGTCGAACTTTTCCTGCTTCTGCGGGGTCTCAGAGAGGCTGGCATCGAAGTAAAACACCCGGTACTCTTTCTCGTACCGGTAGGACGCCGACTTCATCGCCGCCGTCAGCATCACGAAGAGCAGGAGCAGGTCTTTCTTCCAGGCGTATTCGCCCACGGCCTGGGTGTCATTCTCGAACAGGCGGGTATAAATCTCCACCGGGGTCGTGGTGATACTGATGAGCTGGCGGGTCTTGGCCAGGTAGCGCAGCGACCAGATGTACGATTCAATGAAGTCGTCGATGTACTGCCCCAGGTCGGTCCGCTCGAACACATCGGTGGGCTGGTGCCGGGCCGCCAGCGCTTGGCGGTCGGCGGTGAACAAGTCCAGGTTGTTGGTGTCGGCCAGTAAGAAATCCTCGAATTCGCTGGCGATGCGGGCCTTCGCAATGTTAGCGTGGCGGTCCACGTAGATCACCCGGGAAGCGCCAATGTATTCGTGGCTGCCCGGCCGCAGCTGCCCTTGCAGATCCTGCATGAAGCCGTTCAAGTCCAGGGACATCTCCATGCCGCCGTACCCGTAGTAGTTCCACATGGGAATCGCGTCCTCGTCGGTGGACAGGGCCAGCACATACAGCTTGATGCGCTGCTGCATGAAGGTCATGAAGCCTTCAATGGGGGCGTGCCAATACAATTGAAGGAGCTGCGGCCCGTCGTCCCCGGCAATCTCATTGACTGTCTGGGCAATGTGCTGCTGGTTGGCGTCGACGAATTTTTGCATGAACTGACTCCACACTTGGGTGTCGTTGGGATCGTTGAGGAACTCTGTCCGGGTCAAGCGCATGATACGGGTGCGGATGATCGCCCGGAAGGCTTCAACGGTCGTGTAGTGCTCGGCGGTTTCAATTCTGGCCACGGGATCGGTCCCCTTTCTCACTGCTGCATTAAGCAAGTCAATCGTAGCGCAAGAACGAGGCGGCGGGAAGGGGCAGAAAGCCGTGGCTGGCTGGCGGCGCTGGCCAGTGTTCTGGCCAAGGACCAAAAAAGGGGCCGCACCGGGGGAATCCCCAGTGCCGACCCGGTCTTGCGGTTACAAATGGCCAAACATAATGACCGCCAACGCCGTCAAGAACAAAACACCCCGCAGAAAGCTGGCGAGGAAGTTCTCCCAGAGGCTGCGAAAGCGGGGGCCGCGCCGGCCAAAGACCGCGCGGACGAACGCTACGATTGCCACGACGGCACAATACCCCAACAACCAATACCAGACCAACAGCGTCATGACCACCACAGTCCTTTCCCAACTGAGACGGTTGCTGCCAACAAACGGTACTGCGTTATCCCATTCCTGCCCTAATTCCATTATAGCGCTTACACTCGGGGCTGCTCACGCCGCATGCTCACGAGCGGTCATCTTTCTTCCCCTTGCCATATCGCTTATAATGGTTCCTAAAGATGTTTTTTCGGGTCACCTAATACACGCGGAAGGGATCAACATGTCACCGAACAAAGAGAACTATTTGAAGACGATCTTCGAGCTGCAGCACGACCACCAGAAGATCTCCAACAAGAATATCGCGGATATTCTCAACGTCAGCGCCCCCTCCGTCACGGAGATGCTGACGGCGTTGACCAAAGAGGGGCTGGTTTTCCATACCCCCTATAACGAAATCTCGCTCACAGACGCGGGGTTAGTGCGGGCCCGGGAACTGGTCCGCAAGCACCGCATCTGGGAAGTCTTCCTGGCGGATCGGCTCCACTACGCCATGGCCGATGTGCACCAAGCTGCGGACATTTTGGAACACGCCACGGACGACAAATTAGCCGACCGGTTGAACGAATTCCTGGGCCGGCCCAAGCGCTGCCCCCACGGCGGGATCATCCCCGGCAACTCGGATATTGAAGACGACTCCGACATCACCCTGGCGACCCTCGTGCCCGACGACAGTGCCACCCTCCAGCGGGTCATCGACAACCACGAATTTCTCACCTACTTCGAAGACCTGCAATTACGGTTGGGCGACCGCTTAACGGTGATGAAGAAAGAGCCTTTCGGCGGCCCGTTCATCGTCCAGACTGGCGACCGGGTGACCGTATCGATCTCGGAAGCTGCGGCGGGCTTCATGTTCATGACTGACGTCCACTATCACCACCCGGAGACGGACGGTGCAGAGAAAGGGGCTAACGGATGAGCGAACTGCCAGATCATATTGCCGTTCTTGGCGGGCGGGTGCATAACCTGCGCAACATCAACGTGGATATTCCGTTGAACAAATTCACAGCCATCTCTGGCTTGTCCGGTTCGGGCAAGTCCTCTTTGGCGATGGGCATTCTCTACGCTGAGGGCTCCCGCCGCTACCTGGATGCCCTGTCGACTTACACCCGCCGGCGGATCAGCCAGGTGGGCCGGGCCGACGTCACCGCGGTCCACCATATTCCAGCGGCCATTGCCCTGCGTCAGCGGCCGAACGTGCCCAACGTCCGGTCCACCGTGGGCACAATGAGCGAGAGCCTGAACGTCTTGCGGCTGATGTTCTCCCGTTTGGCCTCCCACCGCTGTCCCAACGGCCACCAGCTGCCGCCCAGCATCAAGGTGGCCCAGGCAGCCGCCGTTCAGGGCGAGCACATGGGTGAGATCACCTGCCCCATTTGCGGTGTCACGTTCCGGTTCCCGTCGGCCGAAGATTTTGCTTTCAATTCAGCTGGTGCCTGCCCCACCTGCGGCGGCACGGGCTTGCTCCGCCAGCTGGTCCCGGAGCGCTTGATTCCCGACCCGACAAAGACCATCGACGAGGGGGCTGTCGCCTCCTGGCGGCTGCCGGGCCGCAACTTCATGCCCGACGTGGCCCGGGCCATCGGTGTCCGTACTGACGTCCCCTTCAACCAGCTGACCAAGAAGGAGCAGCATACCGTCCTCCACGGCGCCAAGAAGGGCTACCCGGTGGACCTGCCCAGCGCCAACGGCCGGGTCTTCCACATGAACAATGCCCTCTACGAGAACGCCTACCTCGCGGTGGAAGACACCGCCGCCAAGGCGACCAACGAGCGTACGCTGGCCCGCCTCGACCGTTTCTACGAGATGACGGTCTGCCCCACTTGCCACGGCAGCCGCTTCAACCCGAAGCTCTTCACCTCACTGATCAACGGTCAGAACATTGCCCAGGTCAGCGCCCTCACCCTCGGCGCTCTGGCGGACTGGAACGACCGCTTGGCCGAGACCTACGACACCACCATGCGGGACTTGGTCAGAAATCTCAGCCGGGAACTGACCGGTGCACTCCAGCCGCTCCTGGACCTGGGTCTGGACTACTTGACCCTGGACCGGGCCGGTAACACCCTCTCCACCGGCGAATTGCAGCGGCTCCAGCTGGGCCGCACCCTGCGCAGCGAGACGAACGGTGTCCTCTACGTCCTGGACGAACCCAGTGTCGGCCTGCACCCAGCCAACGTCGACGGCCTGGTGGGAATCATTAAGAAATTGATCGCCCTGGGCAACACAGTCGTGGTCGTGGATCACGACACGAATCTGCTCAACGCGGCCGACTTTATGGTGGAAATGGGCCCGGGGGCCGGCCAAGACGGCGGCACCGTCATCGCCCACGGCACCCTGGCCCAAGTCGCCGCTGATCCGCAGTCGCGAATCGCCCCATTTCTCACCGGCCAAGCCCCGGTCATCGTCCGCCAGCAGGCCGACCCGGCTAAACAATACGCCCACGGCACGATTCAGCTGACCGTCAGCGACTACAACAACCTGCACGACGTCAGTGTCGCCCTGCCCAAGCGCCGGCTAATCGGCATCTCGGGCTTCTCCGGGGCGGGCAAGACATCGCTGATCCTCGACAGCCTGATTCCCGCCCTCAAGGCCCAGCATAAAAAAGAACCCCTGCCCCGCCAGGTCAGCGCCCTGACGGCCAAGGGCATTCGCCGGGTGGTCAGCGTCAACTCCGTGCCGGTGGGCAAGAACGCCCGCTCCACGGTGGCCACCTATTCCGGGATCTTCGACCACATTCGCCAGCTCTTCGCGGATACGCCGGACGCTCAAGCCCACGGCTGGGATGCCGGTCACTTTTCTTACAACACCGAAGGGGGCGTCTGCCCCAACTGCGGCGGTACCGGGACCATATCGCTGGATATTCAATACCTGCCGGATATGGTTGAGACCTGCCCGGTGTGCCACGGCCAGCGGTACAATCCGGAGACGCTGGCGGTGCAGTGGCACGGTATGAGTATCGCCGACGTGCTGAATCTGTCCGTACGCCAAGCGCTGCCGCTCTTCCAAGACGTGCCGGCGATCAGCAGTATTCTTCAGCACCTGGCCGATATGGGCCTGGGCTACCTGGTCCTGGGTGAGAGCACGCCTCAGATCTCCGGCGGCGAGGCGCAGCGGCTGAAGCTGGTGACGGAGATGGGGAGAAATCAAAAGAGCAGCCTGTTCGTCTTCGATGAGCCCAGCGTAGGCCTGCATCCGCTGGACGTCCGTACGCTGCTGCAAGTCTTCGAGTCCCTGCGCAACCAGGGCGCGACGATCATCTACATCGAGCACGACCTGGACATGCTAGCCAACGCGGACTACCTGGTGGACCTCGGTCCCCGGGGTGGCACCGCCGGCGGCCGCATCGTTGCCGCGGGGACACCGGCGGAAGTCGCCGCTGCACCGGAAAGTATTACCGGACGGTACTTGGCGGCCCACTTGCGGGGGTGAATTATTTCCAGTGGCCCGGCGATTTGGGCCCTCCGGCTGGCTGGGCGTGGAACGCCATGGGCACGCCCGCCAGCCTCCGGGCCCAAATCGCCTACATCTTGCTCGACTGTAAAATCTTGGTGTCACAACATATAGCTCCGCAGGACCGGCTTCGCACTAGTTGCGCGTCGCCGCCCCCAATCTACGCAGTCCGTAGTCACCCGAGCCACACCGTAACAATTTCTCTCCCTCACATTACAAAAAGCGTCCCGTCACTCAGTTTGAACAGAGTGACGGGACGCTTTGTTGTTCAAGAAACGGCTTAGTCCGCCCGGCCGGCGGAATAGAGGTCGTCAAGGTGCTTTTGGTACCAGTCGGTCCATTGGGCCTCGTCGCTGGAATTCGGCGCGTCGTGGTCATCGATCAAAGTGTTGATCAATTCCTCCAGCTCCGCCTTCTTGCGGTTGATCAAGACTGCTTTCTTATCGTCATGGTTGAAGTAGCTGTTCAGCTGCAGGACTTCGTTGATACCGGCCACCACATAGTGGGTGTCCCACTGACTGATCAGGTCCAGTTCTTCGTTCTTTCCTTCCGCCAGATAGAAATCCACGAAGGCACTCAGTACCTTGTCGCTAACTGCCTGCTGCTCGCCGTTTTCACTCATCGGTTAGGTCCTCCTTATATTTTTCCGAAACTATCCTAACTTCAGTGTAGTGCGGCGCCTCAGGGAATTCAAGCGACCCGGCGTGCGTGTCGGTGATCGACCCAGGCGCCGACGAGGAAACCCAGAACAGCGGGCAATACCCAGCCGAAACCAGCTTGGTACAGCGGCAGCATTTCTCCCCAATGCAAGAGGACGGGGATGACGGTCCAGTGCTGGAGCGTTGGCGGCAAGCCAGTGAGCATGTTCAAGATGGCCGGGATGAGGCCGAACATCATCGCCCAGGTGTAAGTCCAGCGCTGGGCGGGGAGGAAGACGCTGGCCAGGGCGGTGAGGATGAGGATCAT
Organism: Schleiferilactobacillus shenzhenensis LY-73; assembly: GCF_000469325.1. Lineage (GTDB taxonomy): Bacteria > Bacillota > Bacilli > Lactobacillales > Lactobacillaceae > Schleiferilactobacillus > Schleiferilactobacillus shenzhenensis. The sequence goes on from NZ_KI271601.1 coordinate 9,147, forward strand.
GGCCAGCGGGTAGAGCAAGTTCAGGACCGGCATGGAGATGGCGATGATACCGTCCAGGCCGACATTGGCGAAGAGGGCCGGCAGACCAGCGGCCAGAGCGGCCCAGACGGTGTAAGAAAAGCGGGGAAACAGCTTATGCATCGTCTCCCCGAAAGCCGTCACCAGCCCCACGCCGGTCTTCAAGCAGGCCAAGGTGATGATGATCGCCAGCAGCCAGCTGCCCATGCCGCCGAAATAGTGTTCAGCCAGCTCAGCCAGGATCGTACCGCCGTTCTGGGCGATAGGAAAAGCGCCCCGGGATTGAGTGCCGATGATCGCCAGCCCGGCGTAAATGACGCCCATGAGGACCATGCTGATAACACCGGCACGAATCGTGTTAGCGGCGATCTGCTTGGGTTCCTTGACCCCCAAGCCGCGCAGGGTATCGATGACGACGATGCCGAACGCCAAGGACGCCAGGGCATCCATGGTGTTATAGCCTTCGACGAAGCCGGTGTTCAGGGGGTGACTGATGTAGGTGCCGATGGCGGCGTGGTTCAGGCCGCCCAGCGGCCGCAGCAAGGCCGTGAGCATCAGCACGCCCAGCAGGACCAGGAACGTGGGCGTCAGGATCTTGCCGACGTATTCCATAATGCGCGACGGCTTTCTGGCAAAAAACCATACCGCCGCAAAAAATAGGACCGAAAAAATAGCCAGAAACAACGTCTGCTGCTGGGGCGCGACGAAGCGGCGCACGCCCACTTCGAAGGACACCGTGGCCAGCCGCGGGGTGGACAAGAGCGGTCCGATGACCCAGTACAAGGCCACGGTAAACATATAGGCAAAAGGCCGATTAACATTGCTGGCCAGGCTAAAGACCCCGGCCGTCCGGGTAATCCCCATGGCCACAACCCCCAGCAGCGGCAGCCCCACGCCGGTGAGCAGGAAGCCGATAACGGCCCCGCCCACGTGGCTGCCGGCCTGCTGACCCATGAAAGTAGGGAAAATCAGGTTGCCGGCGCCGAAGAACATGCCGAACAGCATGATGCCAACGAAGACCAGGTCCCGTCCCCGAATTCGCGTATGTGCTTGTTCCATTCGTTTAACCTCCGTATCATGATAGCCGATAGCTTATTCTACGTGGCTGAGACCCTCTTTGCCAACTTTTCCGCCCATTCGTGGCATAATAGCCATTATTCATTCATTTTGAGAAAGGAAGTCTGTCTTTCCGTGGCTCAAGAACCGAACCATCCTACTGTTTTCCCGCTTCATGAACAACTGCCCGCGGCCATGATCCTGGCCGGCGTCGGCGGCTACATGGACGCCTTTTCTTACTTACTGCACGGCAACGTCTTCTCCAGTCTGCAATCGGGGAACGTGATCCTGCTGGGGATTCACCTGGCCCGCGGCCAGTGGGCGAGCAGCGGTCACTACCTGCTGCCGCTGGCCGCCTTCTATCTCGGTGCCTTCCTGATTACGATCATCGCCCGCTACGTCCACCGGCCCGGTCAGCGGCGCACCCACTTAGTCGGGGTCATTACCGAAATCATTATTCTCCTCGCCGTGGCATTGTTTGGTGCCCATCTGCCCGACACCGTCGTCATCGCCATGATGTCCTTCACCGCCGCCATCCAGTTAAGTATCTTCCGGAAAATGAAGGGCCAGCCTTACACCACCACCATGACCACCGGCAACATTCAAGCCAGCGCCGCCCATCTGGCCAACGCCGCCATGGGCACCGGCCAGCACGCCGGACAGCGCAGCCGGGACCGCCTCGCCGTGGCCCTGGGCTTCGGCCTGGGCGCCTTCCTCTCCGCCAGCCTCGTCCCCGTGCTCGGCCAGCATGCCATCATCGGCGGCGCTGCCTTGCTGGTCATTATTCTGGTACTCCTGCTCAGAGAGCAGCGGTGAGCAATCTGGGCAGCTGTCAAGGACGGCCGGCCGTATAATAAAGCCAACGAGGACGGTAGGTAGATGACCAGTCCTCAGAGGAGATGAGCGGTCATGACCCGTTGGCAGAACATCAGAAAGGCTTTTTCATCTGACACGTGGTGCATTATTCTTACCTTTACCGCTTTTTTGATCAGTCGGCTGTGGCATTCTGCACCGGTCACTCGCATTCCAGCCGACTGGTGGTTCTTACTCCTGGGGGTCGCCCAGATCAGCCTGGCGGGCATGATGATATTCGACCATGAGAAAGCCAAGAAACCGTGGACCCAGCGGGACATCGTCAATTTCTGGCTCCCCCTCGTCCTGCTTCTGCTCATCGCCATCATCGACCGCCTAATCAACCAAAGCTGGCTGCTGGGTTAACATCGATTGAGAAACTGGTTACTGCCTGGTCTTGGCCCGGGTGACTCCGGGCTCCGCGCGGGCGGGGGGCTGGAACAGTTCCGCTCGATACGAAACCCTGGCAGCCCCTTCCGCGGTTGTTACGGCGGTAGTCTGGGAGGATAGAGTTCAGGCTGCACGCCCGGTGATTGTGCGCTGGTACGAAAAACCTCACGGTCGGATGGGAAGTAGGCGATTTGGGCCCGGAGCCAGGGGGCCGTCAGTGGTGAAATTGTTGTTAATGG
>NZ_KI271601.1:11828-50966 GCF_000469325.1 Schleiferilactobacillus shenzhenensis LY-73
TCCCGCCAACCATCTCCCGCTCCACGAGGCGGCAGCGCAGAGCGCAACGCCGTACCGGCCCAAATCGCCGGGCCTCGCAAACCAATCTCAAATACGAAAAAGGCTGGGACACCATCCACCACGCAGGCCATTGTCTGCGAGGTAGTGCCCCAGCCCTTTTCTTAACTTTATTTCGTCGCCGGATTGTCGATGTAAACAAACACATCACTGGGCAGCCGGATCAGCTCGTGGTAGCTGGCCGGGCGGCCGGCATGCATGCCGAGGCCATTGAACGGCGTGTTCTTGTAGGTCGCCTTCACCGTCGCCACGAACGCCGAGCGGGTACTCTGGTCAACTTTTGCCAGCGTCTTGGTCGGCCAAGGATAGGCCGCCGCCTCCGCCGGCACGATCGTCTTGCCAGTGGAAATCGTCGCCTCAGGACTGTTGATCTGGTACTTGGCCCCCTGCGTCCAGTACGTATACGTCTGGATCGGGTTGTGGCCGCTGCCGTTGTGCACCCGGACGAAGTACCCTTGCCCGTCCCGGGTCTGCAGGACCAATGCCCGGTAGCGGTATTCCAGCTGGATCGCGCTCTTGTCCGTCACCGTGTCGCTGTGCAGGAAGGTGGCGTAAATCATCCCGCCGAAGCCAGCCGCGACGATAACGATGAGCAGCATGTCTAAGAGAAAATTGGGCCAGGAGAACCGGCGGCGCTGGGTGACCAGCATTTTGAGCCGCCGCTGGCGAATGTTGTGTACCACGAATACCAAGATGATGACGACCAGCGTCCAGCAGGCGACGCCTAGCCAGTTCCAAGATGCCCACATGGGCGGATTCCCCTCTCCGATAAAAACCAAAACGTTGTGCCTTCATTATACCTTGGCCGGGCAATAGGCGAAACCCGTTGTGCCGGAATTGCCAATACCGAACATTGATTAGCCAGAGCGGACAAATTGTATCGAATATTTCCATTTTCTTATTGACGGCACCACCGCCGTACCGTAACATTAATTCTGCATGGCAAATATATTACATAGGGCGGCGGCAGCATGATCAAACACCACAGCACAGGCGCGCAACTGGGACTCTTCAGCATTGTTTTACTGGGCATCAACGGCATTATCGGGTCGGGGATCTTTCTTCTCCCGAACCAAGCAGCGGCGTTAATGGGGACGGCCGGCATCTTCTCGCTAGTCTTCGACGCGGCACTGGTCGTGACCATTGCGCTCTGCTTCGCGCAGGCGGCAACTTACTACGATGAGGACGGCGGGCCTTACTTGTACGCGAAGGATGCCTTCGGCGGCTTCGTGGGTTTTGAAGTCGGCTTCGTCACGTGGGCCATTCAAATCATTGCCGAGGCGACGATGGCCGTGGCCTTCGCCACCGCGCTGGGCGCGACCTTCCCGGCGCTCCACGGTCTGCTGGCGAAGAACATTACGGTGACGGTCCTGCTCGGCTTGATGGCCCTGATGAACATTGCCGGGGTCAAAGTCTCGAAGATCGTCAACAACATCGTGACGCTGTCGAAACTCATTCCCCTTCTGCTGTTCGTCACCATTGGTATCTTCTTCATCCGGGGCGGCAACTTCACCCCGCTCTTCCCCCAGGGTCATTACACGCCCGGTCACTTCGGTGCGGCGGCGGTGACGATGTTCTACGCCTTCGCCGGGTTTGAACGGGTGGTGGTGGCTGCTGGCGACATGAAAGACCCCCAGAAGAACCTGCCCCAGGCTCTGCTCATCATGGTCGGTATCGTCCTCGGTTTCTACTTATTGATTCAAACCGTCTGCACCGGCGTGCTGGGGGCAACGACCCTTGGTCATAGTACCGCGCCGATCCAGGCGGCCTTCGCCCGGTTCGCCGGCGGCTTCGGCAACGCCTTGGTCGCCGCCGGCACGCTGCTGTCCACCGCCGGTTTTCTGGTGGCCTCCAGTTACGTCACGCCCCGCTCCGGGGTAGCCCTGGCGGAACACGGTATGATGCCCGCCGCCATCGCCAAGCGGAACGGCAAGAACGCCCCGTATGTGGCGATTCTGATTTCCATCAGTATCAGCGTCCTGATCGCCTGGTCCGGCCAGTTCGGCTACCTTGCCCAGATCAGCGCGGTCTCCCGCTTCGCCCAGTACATCCCCACCTGTCTGGCCGTGCTGGTCTTCCAGCACACCCGGGCGGCGGTCCCCCACGCGTTCCGGCTGCCGCTGGGGCCCGTCATCCCCGTCGTCGCCATCGCCGTCAGTGTCTGGCTGCTCTGCCAAGTCACCCGACTGCAGCTGGTCCTCGGACTCGGCGCCCTGGTCGTGGCGATTCCTTTCTACTTCTTAATGACCCACCGCCAGGCCGTCGCCGCCAAGGATCTGTCCTAAGCCCCCAAGTAATCGCTGCCGTAAGTTTCTTGCAAGTAGCGGCGGACGGCGTGGAGAAAATGGGCGGGCGCCGGTGCCGGCGTTTCCTTCCGGGTGAGGATACAAATCGTCCGCCGGAAAGTCTCCGAAAAGGGATAAATATTCACGTTCCCCACCAGTTTCTGGAGGGCCAGGTCCGGCAGGATGCCGAATCCCAGGCCGCTTTCCACCATCGACAGGATCGATTGGTCATCGATGGAGTAGGCCAGGGAGTTCGGCGTCACGTTGTAGCGGTCCAGCGCTTTCTTCGTATCACCGTCGTAGTCGGCTTGCTGCAGAATGAAGTGCTGATCCTGGATGTCGGCCCCGGTCACGAATTGGCCGTTCTTCGGCTGGAAGTCCGCCGGCGTAACGCAGCGGATCGTGTCCGCCGCCACCGGTTCGACCTGGACGTTTTCTTCCACCGGCAGGGTGGAGAAACCGATGTCGACGGTGCCCAGCCGCACTTGGCGGGCAATCTCCGGGAAGGTCCCTTGAATGATCTCCACCTCCACTTGGGGGTAGCGCTTCTTGAATGCTTGAATGATCCCCGGCAGCCAGTTGATGCACACGCTGCTGAACGCGCCCAGCCGCACGAGTCCGGAATTCAGCCCTTGAATGCTGTCCGCGACTTGCTGCAGCTGGGCTTCTTTGTTGAGAATATCCTGGATCACCGGCAGAATCGTGCTGCCGTCCGGGGTCAGTTCCACGCCGGTGCGGTAGCGGATGAACAAGGGGAAACCGAGGGTCGTTTCGAGTTGAGAAATGGCGTGGCTCACCGCACTGGGGGTAATGTTCAAGCGGCCGGCGGCGGCCACGAAGGTCTTTTGCTGGACCACTTCCGTGAAGATCTGATACGCAAAGTCTGCCATGTTGGCCTCCTATGATGAAATGATTTCACCTAAAAATGAATAAGTTGAGTTTTACTAATCATAACACGGGCCGTATCATAATCATAGAGATTGAGTTGAGCGGCAAAAGGCTCGGCGCATAGAAGGAGATCGATCATGATGAGTAAACAATTTGCGGAGCGTACACTGAAGGCCACTGAGGCCGGGATCGCCGATGCATTTGCTGTCAGCGACAATGCGGACCTGATCTCCTTTGCCGGCGGCTTTCCGGATGCCGGTTTGTTCCCCAACGCCGAGATGGGCGACGCTTTTAAAGAAGCCTTTGGCAATACCCAGAACTTACTACAGTACCACGGCGACCACGGCTACCAGCCGCTGCGCGAGCAGCTGGCCCAGCGCCTGAGCAATGACGGCACCCCCACCCAGCCGGACGATATCATTTTGACCCAGGGCGCCCAGCAGGCCATCGACCTGGTGGCCCGGATGCTGATCAACCCGGGTGACGGCCTGGTCGTCGAGGCCCCGACATACTTTGGTGCATTGGGCGCCTTCGATAATTACGACCCGACGTATTACGAGATCCCGATGCAAGCCGACGGGATGGATATGCACGCCCTGCGCAAGGCCCTGATGGCTCATTCGTTCAAGCTCATCTACACCATCCCCGACTTCCAGAATCCCACCGGCGTGGTGATGTCCCTGGCTAAGCGGCAAGAACTGCTGCGCCTGGCGCGGGAATACAATGTCGTGGTACTGGAAGACTCCCCGTACCGCTGGCTCCGCTTCACCGGCGAACAGCTGCCCACGTTACGGGCGCTGGACACCGACGACCGGGTCATCTCCCTGGGCAGTTTCTCCAAGATCTTGGCCCCGGGCCTGCGCCTGGGCTGGGCCAGCGGCGGTCAGAAATGGATCGCCGCGATCGCCGCCTTGAAGAACGGGGCCGACCTGGAGAGCCCGTTCATGACGATGGTGGCCGTGTCCAACTACTTAGCGCACAACGACCTGGACGCCCACTTAGCCAAGCTGCGGGCCGTGTATCAGGCCAAGAAGGACGCCATGGTGCGAGTCTTGCACCAGGAACTGCCCGCCGGTTTCAGCGCGGATGATCCCCAAGGCGGCTTCTTCGTTTGGCTCACCGCGCCGGCGGGGGTGGACATGGGTGTCCTGCTGAAGGACGAGATCCTGCCCCAGGACCACATTGCCTACATCCCCAGCAAGAATCTGTATCCGTCCAAGCGCGTTGTCAACGCCGCGCGGCTGAACTTTACCGGCGAAGACGCGGCCACCATTCGGACCGGCATTGCCCGGCTGAGTGCCGCGCTGGCCCGGGCCACTCAGCCGACCGTGACGGCGGCATTGTCCTAACCCCTGAATATGGTATCTGAACAGCCCGCCCCCGCGGGCTGTTTTCATCCCCAAAACTTTTTTGGGAAAGCGGCCTACGTCGTTTTCACATTTGCAAGGCGCACCATCAGCGGCTCCTTTCTCACCATACCCGGGTTCGCCGGGGTGGCGGTCCACCGTCTGTATGTTGTACACCTACAAAAAGTAAGCACAACATATTGTGTTTTCCCCCAAGACCGCCTATACTGAGGATACGAAATCAAGCAGTACTTGGAGGGATTCATATGAGTCAAGTCGTAATTTATACGCGTAATGGGTGCATGCAGTGCAAGATGACCGAGCGTTATCTGGCTCAGCACAACGTTCCCTTTGAAGAACGCAATATTAATGAACAGCCGCAATACGTGGATCAACTGAAGGCCCAGGGCTTCCGTTCTCTGCCCGTCGTGATGCCCGCCAACGCGGACCCCATCGTCGGCTTCCGGCCGGATTCCTTGAAGGCTTTGGTCGGCTAATACTTTTTTGGATGGCCGCGCCTCATCCTCAGTAACAGCTAGGTGCTTCCCGCCTAGCTGTTTTTTTCGCCAATTTTGTTCCCGTGCACGCTGTATTCGCAGAAAGGACCGTGGTGGCCCATGTCACTGAAAGACTTGGACATTAAAGATGTATCGTATTTTAAGCTGAACAACGAGGTCAACCGCCCCGTTGACGGCAAGATTCCGTTGAACAAGGATAAGGAGGCCTTGGCGGCCTTTCTGAAAGAGAACGTTAAGCCGAACTGGAAGCACTTCGACACGATTCTCGACAAGATCGACTACTTGTTGGCCAACGACTACTTGGAAGAAGGCTTCATCGACAAGTATCCCCGTCAGTTCATCAGCGACTTGTACCAGCGCTTGCTGGACGTGGGCTTCCAGTTCCAGTCCTTCATGGCGGCGTACAAGTTCTATAACCAATACGCGATGAAGACCAACGACGGTGCCGAATACTTGGAGAACATCGAGGAGCGGGTCCTGTTCAATGCCCTCTACTTCGCCGATGGCAACCAGTCCTTAGCCACGGACCTGGCTGACGAGATCATCCACCAGCGCTACCAGCCGGCCACCCCGTCCTTCTTGAACGCTGGCCGGGCCCGTCGAGGTGAGTTCGTGTCCTGTTTCCTGATCCAGCTCACCGACGACATGAACAGCATCGGCCGGGGCATCAACTCCGCCCTCCAGCTGTCCCGCATCGGCGGCGGCGTGGGCATCGCCCTGTCCAACCTGCGCGAAGCCGGCGCCCCCATCAAGGGTATCGAAGGCGCGTCCAGCGGCGTACTGCCGGTGATGAAGCTCTTGGAGGACAGCTTTTCTTACAGTAATCAGCTGGGCCAGCGGCAAGGCGCCGGCGCCGTCTACCTGAACGTCTTCCACCCCGACATCATCCGCTTCTTGTCCGCGAAGAAAGAAAACGCCGACGAGAAGATTCGGGTGAAGACCCTGAGCCTGGGCGTGGTCGTACCGGACAAGTATTACGAATTGGTGCGCAATGATGCCGACATGTACCTGTTCTCCCCCTACTCCGTGGAACGGTTCTACGGCAAGCCCTTCGCTTACGTGGACATCACCAAGGAATACGACAACATGGTGGCCAATCCGGCGATCAAGAAGTACAAGATCAAGGCCCGGGATCTGGAGAACGAGATTTCTAAACTTCAGCAGGAATCCGGCTACCCTTACATCTTGAACGTGGACACCAGCAATCGGGACAACCCGATCGACGGCAAAATCGTGATGTCCAACCTCTGCTCCGAGATCCAGCAGGTGCAGACGCCGTCCGAGATCAACGATGCCCAAGAGTACATCAAGATGGGCAACGATGTCAGCTGCAACCTGGGCTCGACCAACATCTTGAACCTGATGCAGTCCCCCGATATGGGCCACTCCATCCGGATCATGACCCGTGCTCTGACCTACATCACCGACCACAGCGACATTGTCGCCGTGCCCAGCGTTGCCCACGGCAACAAGCAGAGCCACTCCATCGGCCTCGGCGCCATGGGTCTGCACACCTTCCTGGCGGTCAACCACATGCGCTACGGTTCCCCGGAAGCCCTGGACTTCACCAGCACCTACTTCATGCTGCTGAACTACTGGACGTTGGTGGAATCGAACAACATCGCCAAGGAACGCCACGAGACGTTCGCTAACTTTGAGAAATCCAAGTACGCAGACGGGACTTACTTCGACAAGTATGTTCAGCAGAGTTTCGCGCCGAAGACGGCCAAGGTCCAGGACCTATTTAAGGACATCTTCGTACCCACAGAAGCCGACTGGGCCAAGCTGCGGGACAACGTGAAGGAATACGGTCTGTATCACCAGAACCGGCTGGCCGTGGCGCCCACTGGGTCGATTTCTTACATCAACGATACCAGCGCCTCGCTGCACCCGATCACCCGGCTGGTAGAGGAACGGACAGAAAAGAAGAACGGCAAGCTGTACTTCCCGGCGCCGCACCTGAGCAACGATACGCTGCCGTACTACACCTCCGCTTACGACACCGACATGCGCAAGGTCATCGACACTTACGCTGCCGCGCAGCAACATGTGGATCAGGGAATGAGCTTGACCCTGTTCCTGCGGGCGACAATGCCGGAGGGCTTGTACGAATGGAAGCACGAGCCGGAGCAGACCACCCGAGACTTGAGTATCTTGCGGAACTACGCGTATTATAAGGGCATTAAGTCGTTGTACTACGTGCGGACGTTCACCGATAATTCGCAGGAAGTCGGGAGTAATGATTGCGAGTCGTGCATTATCTAGAGGGCGGAGCGGCCCGGTTAGAAGCGTAGGGATAAGACCGAAAGAAAGAAAAACCCGCACTTAGGTTTTGCTTTCTTTTGGGCTTATCCCCTAGCTTCTGGGCCGCGGAGCCCGTTTAGAGGCGGAACAATTCACGTGTTGACCCGGCGATTTGGGTCCTCCGCCCAGGGGGCCTGGAACGCCATGGGCACGACTTTGAACCAATGCAAAAAGCGCATTGTCTCAAAGCTCGGCCTTGTTGTAAGCGGCAAAGCCGCTAACAACAATTTCATGGCTGAGGCCCCCTGGGCTCCGGGCCCAAATCGCCTACATTCTCGCAACCACTCGCATCATTCCCCGATGTACTTGCCCAAGCGGCACGTTCGCACTAAGTCGTCCCCCATCGTAGTTCGGTAAAGGAGTTAAATATGTCTGAAACAAGCACCCATTATTACAAAGCCATCAACTGGAACGCCATCGAGGATCAGATCGATAAGTCGACCTGGGAGAAGCTGACGGAGCAGTTTTGGCTGGATACCCGGATCCCGTTGTCTAATGACCTGGATGATTGGCGCACATTGTCGCCCATGGAACACACATTGGTGGGTCACGTCTTTGGCGGGCTGACCTTGCTGGATACGCTGCAGTCCCAGGACGGGATCGACCAGCTGCGCAAGGATATTCGGACGCCCCAGGAACTGGCCGTGTTCAATAATATCCAGTTCATGGAATCGGTCCACGCCAAGAGTTATTCGTCCATTTTCAGCACGCTGAATACGGATGAAGAAATCGACGAGATTTTCACCTGGACGAACGGTAATCCTTACCTCCAGAAGAAGGCCCGGATCGTTAACGAGATCTACCAAAATGGGACGCCGCTGGAGAAAAAGGTCGCCAGTGTCTTCCTGGAAACCTTCCTGTTCTACTCCGGTTTCTACACCCCGCTCTATTACCTGGGGAACAATAAGCTGGCTAACGTGGCCGAGATCATCAAGCTGATCATCCGCGACGAGTCGGTCCATGGCACTTACATCGGCTACAAGTTCCAGCTGGGCTTCAACGAGCTGAGCGACGACGAGCAGAGCCGCTTCAAGGATTGGATGTACGACTTGCTCTACGACTTGTACAACAACGAGGAACAGTACACTGAGATGCTGTACGGCGACATTGGCTGGGTAGACGACGTGGAGACCTTCCTGCGTTACAACGCCAACAAGGCGCTGATGAACCTAGGCCAGGACCCGCTCTTCCCCGACACCGCTGATGACGTGAACCCCATCGTCATGAACGGCATCTCCAACGGGACCGCCAACCACGACTTCTTCTCGCAAGTCGGCAACGGCTACCTGCTGGGCCACGTGGAAGCAATGAACGACTCCGATTACGATATTGGCCGCCCGAAGAAGGACGACAAGAAGAAGTAAGATTCAGTGAGAAACGGAAAAAGGTCCCGACCGTCAAGTAGTCAGGGCCTTTTTTAGTGGCATAAATTAGTACCCCAAAAGCGAAACACGCTTCCTTAACAGTAAAAAACAGGATTTGTATGAACTACACTTCCTAAAATCCAGAAATTTCCAAATTAGTGAAGTATGCTTCATTTTTTAGGGCCTATTCTGACAGTTGCTCACGGGCAGGCCCAAGAAGCCAATCGACAACATTAATGATGGGGATGCCTGCAATTTCTGAAAACTCGTAATGCTGCTGAGTGACCACGATCTTCTGGTAGTTGTCCGGAACTTGGAGAAGATTATCGGTTTCGTGGGTATTCTCCGGCAACGCATACGTTACCTGGACATAGATGACGCCATCGCGATGCCGGGCGACAAAGTCAATCTCAACCTCATCGAGGCGGCCCACGTCCACGCTATACCCGCGGCGTAAGAGTTCCAGATAGACAATATTTTCCAACTGGTTACTCCGATTTCCTGGCCGCCGATCGATAGCCACGCTGCGTAACCCATTATCCACAATAAAATATTTGCCATTGCTTTTGAGGTAGTTTTTGCCCCGTAAGTCATACTGCCGGACACGGTAAAAAAGAAACGCGTCTTCGAGCAAACCAAGGTACCGATTAATGGTATGGGCATTGGTCTGCACGTGTTCATTTTGCAGTGTACCGACAATTTTTGTGGCACTGATAAGTTTGCCAACATTGTCTGCAAGATAGGCCGTTAGTGACTGCAACACTGTCAAGTCCCGAATCTCACCCCGAGAAGCCACGTCCTTCAACAAAATCGTGTTGTAAATGCCCGCCAGCAAATTGTCCTTCAAATCTGTATTGTCAGCTGTGACAACGGCTGGAAAGCCGCCATATTCTTCATATTCACGGAACGCAGCAGGCAGGCGCCGCTCGTCGTCCGCCGGGATGTCTTGTCCGGTTAAAAACTCAGCAAACGACAGCGGGTAAATCGGTATCTGAATATAGCGGCCGGAAAGCAATGTCGCCAGCTCACCCGACAGCATCATGGCATTTGATCCGGTAATGACGATATCGACTTGAAAACTAACGCGCACACCATTGATTACCCGCTGCCACCCCGGGACATATTGAATCTCGTCCACCAGTAAGTACTGCTGCCGGCCCTTAGTCAGGCGTTCTCCCAATAGTTGGTGCAACTGGTCTTCCGTGCGAATCGAAGCAAGTTCAAACGCTTCGAAATTTAAGTAGATGATGTTGTCGGCCGCAATGCCCTGGCCAAGCAAGTAGTCGCGATACTGCATCATCAGGACGGACTTCCCGCATCGGCGAACGCCCGTAATCACTTTAATAATGTCGTTGTCCATGGATTGAATCAGTTGATTTAGATAATGGGGCCGATTAATCACTGGGACCACCTCCATAATGAATTATACTTCAGAAATCTCAATTTTTAAACAAATTGTGAAGTATAATTCCTTAAATAAAAAATCCCCGAGTTTTGATCAACAAGCATAAATTTTGTGTGTATTTGTCGAACAATTTGTGAACGGGAGGTGAATAAATAACGGGTTTGCCACCCGACTTTTTACTTGTTTTCTGTCATATCAGTTTTTTGGAGGCGAATTAAGTAACGCCTTAGTATATATTTTGGGTAGCTTGAAAAATGTTGTTTACCCTGTTATCCTTACTTTGTTCTAAAAACATTGATAAGGAGACGATAGCATGAAGTTATCAAAAACGTTGGCTGTATCCCTTTTCTCTGCTTTTCTTCTTGGAGGTAGCGTTGGTCTCACAGCATTTTCGAATGTAGCAACTGCATCACAGTGATTACGACTCCCAGTGCCCCCGAAAATAGCGGCATTGATCCCAACAATCCCGTATTGGACCCTGCCGAAGAAACGCATTACATTTCTAACGAAGCATTTCTCAGTGCACTTAAGCAGATTGACCCAACAGCATACGCTAAGCTTTCTTCATCCGACAAGCAGTCACTGCTCCAGCAGGACATGTTGCGGCAAGGAAGCACGTACCTCAAAGTAACCCACTCTTATGTACGTTTATATTTGAATTCGGCTATTGTTAAAGTGATTCATCTGCTTGGTACCGGATTCATTGCATATAAACTTGGGAGCGTTCTAGTGAGTGCTGCAAGTGCTGTGGGGGTTAACCTTGTCGACTGAAACCACCAGTGGATTCACGGCAATGGCTGGAGAGCTTTGGGGACAGATTTCAGCTTCTCGAGGTATTTGGATTCAGTGTACTGGTCATGTAGTGCACGGGAAAAAGGGTGTTACGGTATACTACCCTTCGTACAGTTTTGGGTATCAGTAAAAGAAACTCACTTGTCAGGATTGCCGGATTAAAACCCGTAAATAACAGAAAGAACGTGAACCTATGCCGTCCTTATCTAAGACTTCCTCTTCTGTATTTAAGAACATGCCTTTGCTGCCCACGGTCGGATATTTCGTTCTTGCATCGGGTGCTGCCTTCCAAATTATGCACCCCCTTCATTTCTTTGGAGGAATCATTGCTGGATTGGTTGCACTCGTGGTGATTTGCACCGTATATCTAGAACTGGATTATGTTTGGTCCGCCAGCCATAATCAGGAACCATTTACCCGTCTTTGGACCCGCTCACCGCATAGTGCTTCATCATCGGAAGTGTCGCCACTCAACCGGCATGCAACAGTATACAGTGCCCTATTAGGAAGCGGCATTGGGATATTTGTTGCACCTCTCTGGCAAGCCTTGGGACACTGGCCACTCATCTTGTACGGTATTGTGGCTAGTATACTAACCTCAACGGCGATTATTCTGGGCATAGCCAAGCACAGTCGCTGAACAACGCACGTGGCACTCCAAAAGTCGGCAACGGTTGCCTGCTGGGCCATGTGGAAGCGATGAATGATTCAGATTATGAAATTTGGCGCTCCAAGAAGGACCACCAGAAGTAAGATTCAGTACGCAATAGGAAAAGCCCCGACCGCAGTTGCCATGTGGTCGGGGCTTTTCGTTCAGCGTGGCTTGACGCGTGAAATGAAGAAATGAAGTATACTTCCTTAAAGCCGGAAAATTAGCGTTTTCTGAAGTATAATTCACAAAATCCAGAAGGGGATGCGTCAATAGCGCATGCCTCGGATATGATGAGTAGTCCGTGAGTGATGGCGATTCCTCGCTTAGTCCTGATGGGTTTGATCTTTTTCGTCCTGCTTGTCCTCCGCCAGCATCCGCAACAGTGCTTTATCCCGCTGCTGCACGATCTTCCGGGCCTTTTCCGGGGTCCAGTCGAAGAAGCCTTTGCCGGTCTTCAAGCCCAGCTCGCCTTTCTTCACCTTGTCAGCCAACAGCGGGTTGACAGTAGTGGTGTTATCCAGCAGCGGCAGCAGGTACTGGCTGACACCGGCGAAGATGTCCAAGCCGCCCAAGTCGGCACTAACGGTCGGGCCCATGACGGCCCAGCGGCGGCCCAAGCTGTACTTCATGATCTCGTCGGTGGCTTCGGGGGTGGCGATACCCTCATCCACGATGTGCATCAGCTCCCGGCCGACCGCCATCTGGATACGGTTGCCGACGAAGCCCGGGGCTTCTTTCTTCAACGGCACCGCGTGCTTGCCGATGTGGTTCATCAGATCCACGGTGAGGGTGACGGTCTCCGGGGCGGTCTTGGCGCCGGGCACGACTTCGACCAAGGGCATAAGGTGGGCGGGATTGAAGAAATGCGCCACCACGAAGCGCTCCGGGTGTTTCAACGACGCTGCAATTTGTGTCGGGCTGAGACCCGAGGTGTTGGTCGCCAGGATGGCAGTCTCCGGGGCGATGGCTTCGACTTGGGCCCAGACCTTTTGCTTCAACCCCAAGTTCTCCGGCACGTTCTCAATGACGAAATCGGCGTGACTGAAGGCCAATTCTTGATCCTGAGTCGGGGTGATCCGGGCCATGATGGCGGGTACGTCGCTCTCTTCCACCACGCCGACACTGACAAAGGTCGCCAGGTCGTCCTGAATACTGGCCATGCCCTGCTTGAGGGCGTCTTCACTGGTATCGACTAAGTAGACCGGATAGCCGGCCCAGGCAAACTGCAAGGCCGTCGCGCGGCCCATTGTGCCGGCACCCAGGTTGCCAATGGTGTGAATATCGGATAATTGCATCGATGGATTCCTCCTAATTATTGTGACTTTTTGAACATCATCCATAGTGTAGGCGCAGATTTATTTTCTGTCACTGAAAACGACTCGGTACAAACAAAATGGCACCGGTGAGCTCTTGCCCGCCGGTGCCGTTTCTGATCTGTTCTTAAAAGTCCCAGTAAAAATAAATGTCCTGTTTATCTTCCTGCACCGTGTGGGCATAGCCCCGGGTGTTCAAGCCGCCAATTTGAAAGCCGGCGCCCAAGTAAAAGCGGCAGGCGATGACGTTGTTGTCTTGGCCAATCGTGTAGATGCCCTGGTAGCCGCGGCGCTGGGCTTCGGCCCGGGCACCTTGAATCAGGCGGCGGCCAATACCGCGGCCGCGGTAAGCTGCATTAACCTTGAGATCGTCCAAGTACAGATATTTGAACATGGCGTCTTCGTATGTGGCCAAACCCACCGGCTGGGTCCCGGCGAAGGCCCCCAAGGCGAACCCGTGCTGGGCGATATCCGTGTATTGGTAGTGCTCATCGGGAAACGTCTGCTCACTGGGCTTGGCCGCGGGGACCACCTCCTGGTGCCAGCCGGCCGCGTCCCGGGTGACGACCATGCGGCCAACGAGGCCGAACGGTTCGTTGGGCAGCTGCAAGGCCGCCGTATCGGCCGCGGTGAGCTGACGAATGACAATTGCTTCTTTATTTTCCGGCATAACCAATCACCATCGCAATCACGAGAATAATGAGGACGATCGTCGTAATCACCACATACATGGTGTCGTGCTCCACGGCGAAGGCATAAATCGAGACCACCACCCTCAGCACGGGGGTGAGAATGAGGAGAAAGAGACCGAGCATGATCACGGCGAAGGGCTTAAACGCCGCCACGCCGGCAAACATCGCCCGAAAGCCGAGGGGTACGGCGTTGCCGGGATAGCCGCTGCCGCCTTGGATAAACAACATCAGCAGTCCCAGACTGATGACGATGGCCGACACGACCACCCCGATTCGCAGGATCTGGCCAATCAGCCGTTCCACTTCATTCATTTCTTTTTGCCGAGCGGCCATCAGTGGATCACCCCGAATCCTTTAAGCGCCATCTGCACACCCATGTAAAGCAAAATGGGAATGAAAATCATCCGGATAACCCGGGAAGGCAGGTGCTGCATGATGCGGGTCCCCACCGTGGCCCCGAGCAGAATACCGATGGCCAGGGGCGCCGCAATTTGCGGTTGGATCGACCCATTGAAGAAATAGACCGTCGCGCTGGCCGCTGCGGTCACCCCCATCATCAGGTTGGATGTGGCACTGGACGGTTTCAGCGGCATCTTCATGATGGTATCCATGGCAATCACCTTGAAGGCCCCGCTGCCGATGCCCAGCAAGCCAGAGGCGATCCCGGCGCCGAACATCATGGCGAAGCCGCCGGGTACATTTCTCACCTGATAATCCACGTTCTGGTGGGCGATGATGTCGCGGTAGCTGCCGTTCAGATTCAGCTTCTCGGACCACTTGTCCGGGGTCACGGGCTGGTAACGTTCGTCAGCCGTACCCCGGAGCTTGCGGATCATGTTGGTACTGGAATAGAGGAGCAGCAGCCCGAAGAACACGTAGAGGACGCCGTGGGGGACGACACCGGTGAGCAGCGCCCCAGAAATGGCCCCCACCGTCGTGGCAATCTCCAGGAACATCGCTACCCGCAGGTTGAGCAGGTCATCCTTGATGTAGGCGATGGTGGCGCCGGAACTGGTGGCGATGACAGCAATGATACTGGCCCCGATGGCGTACTTGATATCGATGCCCATCATAATGGTCAGCACCGGGGTAATGATCATCCCGCCGCCGATGCCGAGGATGGCCCCCATCACACCGGCAAAGAGGCCGACCGCAGCCAGTAAGAGGACTTGTTGGACGATCATCGGTTACGCCTCCGGAGACTTGGTCGCGCGGGTGCGGCGGGTCGGTGTTTTCTTGGCGGCGGCTTTGCTGGTGCTCGTGGTTTTCTTCGCCGTCGTGGTACGCGTCGTCGTCTTCTTCGCCGGACTAGCCTTTGCTGCCGTGGTAGTCGCGCCACTCTTCCTGGCGGTACCGGTTTTCGCCGTCGACGACCTTTTGGCAGTGGCGGTTTTGGCGGTGCTCTTCTTCGCTGTAGCCGTTTTAGCCCCCACGGCCTTGGTCGCTGTCTTCCGCGTGGTCGTCTTCTTGGCGGGTGCCTTTGCGGCGGCCGTCTTGCGGGTCGTCGTCTTCTTCACTGGACTCTTGCGCCGAGTCGTCGTTGTTCCCCGGCGGGTGGCTGGCTTCTTGGCGGCGGCTTGGGCGGCCGCGGCCTTTTCCGCCGCTGCCTGCTCGGCCGGCGTCGGGTGCTCCACCGTCTGCAAGTAATCCCACTTCTCCTGGACCGCTTGAATGATCTGCGCCCGCACCTGGTCTTGGTGGCTAAGAAATTCCGTGACT
The DNA here is from genome assembly GCF_000469325.1 of Schleiferilactobacillus shenzhenensis LY-73. Lineage (GTDB taxonomy): Bacteria > Bacillota > Bacilli > Lactobacillales > Lactobacillaceae > Schleiferilactobacillus > Schleiferilactobacillus shenzhenensis. The sequence goes on from NZ_KI271601.1 coordinate 27,164, forward strand.
GGGGCCACTTCGTCGATGCGCAGGTGGGAGACATTGATGTCGTCGGACTCGACAACGAGGTAGACGTTCACCGGGGCCGTCGCGTCCAGGTCGAAGAACTGGTAAAGCTTGTTGCTGTCGGCCAGGGGCAGGTTGATGACGTTGGTCTCCAACCGGAAGGTCACTGGCACCTCCGTACTGACAGTGAGGTTGGCCTGAGTCATCTGGCCCGCCGCGACGCTGGCCTCGAAGTTGTCCAGCACCTCGCCCAGTGCGGCGTCTAGCCCTTCCTTCTTGAGGGCGGCGGGCGTGCGGGTGACCGTCATCGTATGAATCTGCTCCGCCGGCACCATGTCGACGATTTTTTGGACTTGAATTTCCAAGATAGGGGACTCCTTTTCTTTCTACTTATTGTCCAATACTAACATAGGGAGAAAGGGAAATAAAAACGCGCGGGTCAACGACCGGCGTGTCTGGATGAACGCCAATTAGAACCTCCCGAATGCTGCCGAAATCCCGACGAAGATACACGCCAACCCGACAGCAATGCCCGCATACAACGCCATCTGCATGAAGAACGACGGTGAGGTGCCGGCCGTGCGTTTTATCCGGCGAAACCCCCGCCAAACCAGGAATAACAAACCGACGCCCAATAAGACAAAACCGCTGCCTAATAAAATGACCATTCAATCACTCACTTTCTACCGCTGGTACGGTTCTCAATCATTATCATAAACCATGGTAGAAACTACGCAACTCCCCGCCGTTAAAAATGCTGGGCGGCCCTCTGGGCGGTGCGGCCGCCCAGCAGGGCCAGGATCATCACTAGGGCCGCATCCACCCCGAGCGCGGTGCCGGTATATGGTCCCAGTGCGCGGGCGGCGATGTGCGCCGTGAGGCCGAGTTGATAGAATGGGTTCAGGGCGGCCAGCCACTGATCAGCGGCTGCCCCAAAGAACAGCGCCCCGCTCACCAGAATAGCGACGGTGGCGGCGACCGCCGTGAAGCGGTCCCGGCTGAGGACGCTCAACCAGTCCAGCAGCAGGAGGACCGCGGCGGTGAGCAGAACCATCGTCGCTGCGTTGCTCCAGAACACCGGCGTGAGCGTCACGACCCGGCTGCCCGCCACATGCCAAGGATAACGGCCGCCCCAGAGTGTCCGAGACAACACGGCGCTGCCCGCATAACCGGTGAGCGCCCAGCACGCGGCTTCGGCGCCGCTGATCAGGGCCGCCAGGCGCAGTTTATGCCAGCGCAGCTGCCGGCGAACGCCGGGCAGCGTCAGGAGCAGGCGGATACTGCCCTGCTCCCAGTCAGACCCGAATAGATTGGCCGTTTGCAGGATCACGATCACGAGGAAGGCCAGAAAGACGACCACGTTTTGGCTGGCGACGAAGAACGCAGCCGGCGTCAGCGTTGCGGCGTTTTCCCGGGGTGTCAAATGCTGAGCGGTGAGGTAGCGGTCACGCACGATGGCCGTGTGAATGGCTTGGGGACTGCGCTGGGAAAACGGCACCCCCGGCTTTTGCAGCAGCCGGAAATACGCGAGGCGGCGGGCCAGCAACGGGTCTTGACGGTTTTTCAACGCCCGGCCGTACGCGGTCACCACCCGCTGGGCCCGGGCCACCGCTTGGCGCTGCGTCTTTACCGCGGCTGTTTGGTCTTTCTTGGCCAGCTGCTTATCGGCGTCCACCAGCCGGTCGCTCTCATCCAGCAGAGTATTGTACTCTTGTGTGCTGGCTTGCTGCACCTGGCGCACGGCCACACCGTAGCTGCCAGCGAGGACGGCGAAGCCCAGGACGAATAACGCCCAGTGCAGCCACTGCCGCCGCCATTGTCTGAATTCCCACGCCATGGGCGCCACCGCCTTTCTCACAATAATTCGTTACGCTTCGTCGCCCGCCAGATGAGCCAGGCAAGAATCAGGACGCTCGTTCCACCGAGGCTGAGGAGCGCCGCCCACAGCGACACTTGGCTGGCTTGGACCGGCGGGAAGAGGTTGCTGATGGTGGCGCCGGCGAAATAACTGAGGTTGCGGATCGGCAGGAGCAGGCTGGCCCGGCCGTAGCGGCTGGTGTCCAGTGCCTGCATGTAGAGGACCTGCAGCGGCAGGTAATCCGTGCCGTAGAAGAGCCGGCTGGCTTGGAGGTAATTCAGGGGCAGCCAGCTGATCAGGAGGCCGGTCAGGTTCGGCAGCAGGCTGACGGCCGCTTCGCCCACCACCAGCAGGTACGCAGCCACCGCCAGGAGCAGCCGGCTCCAGTCCCGGCGCAAGCGGATAATGTACGTCAGCACGAAGCGGGCGAAGAGGTAGACCAGCAAGACACCCAGGAGAAAGACCGCCGCAACGGCGAGGACGACCTGCCAAGCAGGCCAGATTGCCAACTGACCGCTGAGCCGGGTCAGAATGGGGTAGGCCGCGGCCGCGTGGCCGCCCCGGACCCAGGCAAACAGGCCGCCGCCGACCAGAATCAACGCCAGCGTCAGCACCGCGTCCGTCATGAACACCAGCACCTGCGCCGCCATCAGGGCGCCCCGCTGTCCGGGCAGACAGGCCAGGAAGCGCCGGCGGGGACTCAGGGTGTCACTCACTTCTTCCACGTCCAGCAGTACGGTGAATATCAGCACGCCCACGATGGACGTCAGCAGCGGCAGGAAGCTGATGAGAAAGGCCCAGTCCTGCGTGCCGTACCGCAGCGATACCACCGGCTGGTGCTGGGCCACGAGCCGTTTGCCCAGCGCGGCCCGGTTGCGCAGCGTTTGGGTAAAGGAGACCGGTCCAAAGCGGTCCGTACTGGGCAGGAGCGTGGCGCCGTAAGGAATTACCAAATCATGGTTAAACGCCGCCGCGGCCCCGTCCCGCTCGGCCCGAGCCGTCCAAGTTTTCTGCTTAAAAAACGTCGTTAAGCCCGCCGCTGCCGTGGCTTGGGGACTGGGCGTCTCATTCATGGAATGGCCGCTGATCAGCTTCGCGTTGTCCTGCTGGGTCTGTTCCAGAACCCTGTTTTCTGCCCCCTGCCGCTGAGCGAAGAGGAACCAGGTGCTCCAGGTGAGCAGCACTAAGAGGCCGACCAGTACGACCCGCCGGCGGGAATGCCAATGACTCTTGAAGAGGAACCGATACAATGCCCCCATCCGTCTCACCTACGCAATCTCATGCTGGCCGAAGAGCTGGAAGTACAGGGCTTCAGTGCCCTGGCGGCTGGTCGTGACGTCCAGCAGCTCGTGGTCCGTGCCGGCCAGCCGTTGGCGCAGCGCCTGCATCGCTTCAGTGGGCAGCGCCACCGTCGCCTTGGTCGGGGTGAGCAGTGTCACCTGATCAGCCGGCAGAATGGTCCGGAGGAAGGCGGCGTCCTTGAGCACCACGGTGTAGGTTGTCGCCGGCGCCAGACTGCTGGCGGCCACCAGCCGGCCCTTAGTCAGAAACAGTACATCATCCGTTAAGCGGTCGACTTCGGCGAGGTCGTGGGACGAGAAGATGACGGTACTGCCCGCTTGGTGCAGGGCCAAGAGGGCGTTGCGCAGTGCCTGCACCGCTTTGGGGTCCAGTCCGTTGATCGGTTCGTCCAGCATCACCAGCTGCGGCTGGGGCAGCAGGGCCAGCACGATCAGCAGCAGCTGCTTCATGCCCAGCGAGTATGTTTTGACCTTTTTGGTAAGAAATTGGCCGATACCAAAGGCCGCCACGGTCGCCTCTACCCGGTCAGCCGGAACGCCGTAGCTGCGCTGGATCAGATCGATGTGGTCTTGCCCGGTCATGTTGGCAAATAACGTCTCGTTACTTTGCATATACGTCATGTCGGTGTAAATCGATTGATCTGTGTTGGGCCGATCCAAAACGGTGACACTGCCGCTGTCTGGCCGGCCGAGGTTGGCAATGATATCCAGAAGCGTGGTCTTGCCGCTGCCGTTGGGCGCTACCAGAGCGATGATCGCCGGCTCGCTCACGGTCCAGTCCAGGTGGTCGAGAACGACCTGACGGCCGAATGATTTTGTTAAGTCGTGCAATGCCAGGATGGTCATCTGAATCAACGCTCCTTCCTTACCCGCCGCCAGTGAATGATCCCGAAAGCGGCGACGATCACGGCCGTGCCGCCGCCTGCTGTCCACCAGAGAATCGTCTGCAGCCGCTGCTGGGCTTGTTCTTCTGCCTTGCTGGTGGCGGTGGCCAGGCGCCGGTCCACCGTCACGGTGAAGTCCTGCGTCACTTTCCCCACGCTGACAGAGACCGCGTACTTGCCCAGTTGCAAATCGGCGTGGGGAATGAACAGGGTGAAGTTCGAATGGGGAGCCATCATGACGTGGGTCAGGGTCCGCCGGCGCAATCGGGTGGCGTGGTCCAGGGAGCGGACCGTGGCCATGGCTGTGCCGGCATCGAGGATATTTCCCACATGGTTGGCAACGTCCACGGTGATACCGTCCCGGCCTTGGTACTCCGCCGGCTGAGGATCACTGATGGTGGCCGCGGCGGTCGGCGGGGTCCCCGGCACGGTGACCAATAATTCGGTGTTATTCGTAATCGGCCGCGGGTTCAGCAGCGAGTCGCTTTTGGCGGACATCCCGATATACCCGGCAACGACCTCCCCCGCCGCCGCATTCTGCGGCATGGTGACGGTGAACGTCACGGTTCTGGTCTCATCCGGCGCAAAATTGACCGGCGTACTGGGCAGGCCGGTGACCAGCGCCCCAAAATTGGGCGCACCGTCGAGGACCAGGCGCTGACCGTTGATATCGGTTTGGGCTTTCATCGTCCCAAAATCATCCGTCAGCATCGGCCCGGCCGTGAAGGTGACGGGGACATCGGCTTGGTTACCAATGATCGTCAGTGTCGCCCGCAGCGTGCGCTGCTCGCCAGGGTGCAGCGTGAGTTTGTCCACCGAGCGGCCGCCCATATCAATAATCTGCGGGCCCTCAATCGTCCAATCGGCGCGGACCACTTGGGGTGTCCACCAAAGAATACCCAGAAGCAATACGAGCCACCACCCAATACGCCGCCGCATGACCGCCACCTCCTTCCTTGCAATTAGTATATCACTGCACATGGGGGGTAAACATCGGTCGCGTTATCGGACCGCCTTTCGGTGGTGCTTTTCACTTACCCGAGGGCGACCACATGGTCAAACAACCCCCGATTCTCATCGTGCAGCTGGTGGGTGACGAAAATGACCGTGAGGCCCTTCTGCTTCAAAAAACTATTCTCCACCTTCAACGCACTTGCCTCGTCTAAACTGCTCGTCCCCTCATCGATCAGCATGATCCGGCGATGACGTAAAATTCCCCGGGCCATGGCCAAACGTTGGCGTTGACCGCCGGAGAACAACCGCCCTGCTTCGCCCACTGGTGTATCCAAACCGGCCGGAAGCTGGCGGACAAACTCGCCTAAGTCGGCTTGATCTAATGCGGCCAGAATTTGCTTGTCAGAAAAGGCCTCGCCTAACGCAATATTATCCCGCACGGTGCCGTTAAAGACATAGGGCAATTGATCAATGTACAGCACATTGTCCCGTAATGACCGCCCCGAGATTGTCTTCAGCGGTATACCAGCGACGAGAATATTGCCTTCGTACCGCGTCAGCTTGCCGTCCAAAATATTCAGCAGGGTAGACTTACCCACCCCCGAGGGGCCGGTGATCGCGACTTTCTCCCCATTGCGGACGACCAGGGACAGCGGTCTGAGCGCAGGGTGGTCGGCCCCAGGATAACGATAAGCGGCACTCACCAACTGGACGGTGGCCGGTTTTTCTGCGGGGAGCGTCACTTGCCCCGCCGCAGTCGGCTCGGGTGCTGGCGCATATTTAGCAAACAGCGGCCGGATAGCTTTCATTTCTGCCACAACCGGCCCGACGTTCGCCATGCTGTTCAGGATGTTGTACGACAGGTTGCCCGTCGCCATGATTGCGCCGACAGGGGCCATCCCCCAGAGAACCAGCAGGCCTGTCCAGACACCGATCCCCACCTGACTGACGATACTGGCGTATCCAGCAACGGCACCCATGCCCGCTTGGACTTTCTTCTGCTGCACCCGCAGACCGGCCACCCGCTCGGCTGCCGCCGCGATTTGGTCAACAATGCGGTGCTGCAGGTTCAGGGCGAATAAGGTGTCGAACCCTTGCAAGAACGTTTGCACTTGATTCAGAAAGTGCTCGTTTCCCTGCGTCACGGCCACGTTCACTTTCGCCATCTGTTTGCTGAGCAGTTGGGGGACCGAGAACGTCGCCAGGCCCAATACGACGCTGACGACCACCAGCGTCCAATTGAAACTGACCAGAGCGCCGATGGTGAAGCCCGTATCACAGATCACCTGCACCATGTTGAAATAATTCTGAAAGCCCTGAGTCTCAATCATGGCAATATCGTTGGTCAGCCAAGATCCATAAGTACCGGTATCGTGCCGGTGGAAAAAGGCATAGTCACCGCCCGTGGCATTAGCGGCAATCGTCACCCGCACGTCCAGACTCATCTTCTGTGTGAGCACGCCCTCGAGATATTGCGTCACGTACAGCATAATCGTTAGCGCGGTAAAAACACCCACGTCTGCCATGGTCCAAAATAGGAACCGGTGCATATCTTTGGCCACCAACCCATTGAGTTCATTCGCAATCAGCAACCCATGGGAGACCCGCAGCGCTGAACAGAGAACCAGCAGCACTGTGACCAGGGCAGTTAACCCTTTATGTTTTAAAAAATACGCGGACATCCGCCATCACCCAGCTTTCTTCTTGTCTGATGCCCAGAATACTGGCGAGGGTGCGCCGTTGCTGATGGGTTTGCAGATATGCAAGTAAGATTATGCCGGGGCTTCAGTTCCTGCTATAGTATGACCAGAAAGGAGGCGGTGGCCGTGCCGTATGGTGCCCTCATTCGCCAGATACGAGAAGCCAAGCACATCCGCTTAGCCGACATCGCTGACGAACAATTGTCCGTGGCGCTTCTGTCCCGCTTTGAACGGGGTGAAGCCGATATGACCGTCACCAAGTTCCTGCATCTGCTGCACCGCCTGCACGTCACGCCAGACGAATTCGTGCACCGTGCAGGCAAGACCGATGAGCCTGTTCGCGGACCAGTGGGTTTCTTCGGTCACTTCAACGATTTCTACCTGCAACCGGATACCGCTGATACACCGGCCAGTCTGCAGGCCGCCCTCGCCCAAGCCCAACACCTGGCCACTGAGACGCAGACGGACTACCAGCGGGAACCTTCCCGCTGGCACCTGATCAATTGGCGCGGCGCCCAGGTGCACGAAAACGTGCTGCGCCGCTACCTTGCTTTGCCCACCGTGCCAGTGGATCTGCATCCGGTCCAAGATTACTTGCTCAATCTCGACATGTGGACCGCCGTGGACTTCCAAATCTATGCCTACTTTCTCTCACACCTCGATGATGAAGCCAACCGGCTCATCTGGCACGCGGCTGTGAAGAATACCGCCATGACCCAACTGACTAGCGATTCTGCTCACATTATCCTGGCCGTCGGTGAAGCCCAGTTCCAGAGCTTCATCGTCCACGGCCGCACCAATGACGCTGGCGATGTCCTCAAGACGCTGGCCGAAATGGTCAGGCAGCAACCGCTGATGCCGCATCAAATTCACCAGTTGTTCAATGAAGGCTGGTACGCCTATGTCACCCGCCCCGCCGGCAAGTCGGCTGCTGTTCAATCGATGGACCAAGCCATTTCTATCCTGACGATTCTGCACCATCCCTTCGAAGCCAAATACTATCAGCAGCTCAAAAACAAAATTACCCACGCTGACCCTCGGCCCATCATCCCGGATATCTGGCTCTGACCACCCGTCAGCGGCAAAAAAAAGCCCCGTCACCTGCACTGTAACCAACACAGTGCAGCGTGACGGGGCCTTCCGGCTAGGAAACGATATTAGAAATTACTTGTTCGACTCGATGGTCTTCTCGGTCTTCGTCTGCAGGTCCTTGAGTCCAGCGGTGGGATCTTCTTTACTGGTGACGGTCTTGTCGACGAATTCCAGCAAGTTGTTGCGGAACTCACCGTAACCGGCAAAGATGGTGGAAGCGAAGGAATGATCATTTGCTTCAGCAGCCGCCTTGAACTGCGGTACTTTCTTCAAGTAGTCTTGGTAGATCTTGCTCTTGACGCCGCTCTTAGTCACCGGTGTGTAACCTGAATCCACGGCCCACTGGGCGGTGTTATCGGTCTTCATCAAGAACTTCATGAACGCCCAGGCACCGTCTTGCTGGGCCTTGGATGCACCCTTGAAGACAACGTTGACGTTGCCGGCCAGAGCGGACGTGGACTTGCCGTTATAAGCCGGCACCAGCGCAGTGTTCCAGTGCAGCGTCTTGGGTGCTTGCTGGAGCAGCGCCGGGATGGTGGCGGAGGAACCGACACCGAAGACGGTCTTGCTGGCCGCGAACGGATAGGAGAAGTACTTATCCGAGCCGGCAGTACGAGCGTAACCCTTGCCGATCATATCCATCAGCGTCTTCTCGGCGGTGACGGTCTTCGGATTATCCATATTCACCTTCAGCTTCGGAGTGACGAACTGACTGCCGGCCGCATAAGCCATGCCTTCCAGCTCCATGTCGTAACTGCTGTCGAAGATCAGCGTGTACAGCTTGTCTTTCTTCAGGGTATCGCCGTAGGACGCTAACTCTTCCCACGTCGTCGGCACCTTCAGGTTGTACTTCTTCAACAGATCTTCATTGTAGAAAAGCACCCGGGTGGACAGCGAATACGGTGTCGCGTACTGCTTGCCCTGATAAGTCCCAGTGGCCCAGAAGGAAGCATTGATGTCGCTCTTCTCGGCGGCGGTCAGCTTGTTCGCGCCGGAGCTGATCTCACTGTCCAGCGGTTGGAGCAAGCCGCTCTTCACATAGTCGCCGATGTTCGTGTACGGGGCTTGGGCCATGACGGGCAGCGTCTTGGACTTAGCCGCCGCCATGATCTTCTGCTGCAAGGCGTCGTAGGAGCCTTGGGAAGTCGCGACGACTTTATACTTCGTCTGCGACTTGTTGAATTTATCGATCAGCTTTTGCTGGGCTTTGTCCCAACTGCCGGTCATCCGGTGCCAGTAAGTAATGGTGACAGGCTTGCTGCTCTTACTGCTGCTGCTGCTCGAACTGCTGCTGTTACCGCTGCAGCCTGCCAACACGAGCAATGTAGCCAGCGCGAGTGTGGACACCAGCGCCAGGAGCTTGGTTTTCTTCATAATTTGTATGTCCCTCATTTTCTTTTGTCCGAGGAATGCCAATGAACGACAATGGAAGCCACTCCCCGTTGATTTGTCCCTAGCCAAGACATCCTTATTATGCAATACAATCCCCCACCCGTCAACGAAACTGTCCGGGAATATCCGAACATTCTCCCTTCTTTATGCATGTAAGCGCTGGCATTGTTCGGGTTTAAGTAAGAAAGGTGTATTCCGACCTCAGGGCTGGTCAGAAAATTGTTGCCGAGCCGGGGTCGCGGTAATTGGCGATGATGATGTCGCGATATTGTGGGGCCGTGAAACCACAGTGCTTGCCTCCAATCATCGGCAATGCCATAATGACAATCAACAAATCCCGCTGTGAAGGTGATATACATGCGTCGACATCATCGATCGTATTGGCTCAAATTAGCGATCACACTTGGCGCCATCATTGTTTTTGGCGTATTAGCGATAGGCTTTGGTCTGTACCATCACATCTGGTTCAACATCCTCAGCTGCGCCATTCTTGGCTGGCTGACAACGTTCTGGATATTTCCTGATGCTGATGAATCTAAGCCGGGCATACAGAAGGGTTTTTGGCGTTGATTCCCGGCAGCAAATGTTGAAAAAAAGCCCTCATGCGGGCTTTTTTTCATACCAAGAATTCAATGACGATCTGGTTTGTGTGCTCGTCGCGTCCTGCCCAATAACCCATTCACCGCCGCGGCAACAAAAAATAGAATTGCCGCAACTCCGACAGCAATGCCCAATAACAAGATCCCATAAATATTCACGGTCAGCTCTAACCACAAAACAAGGGGTGCCAGGACACAAACAACCAGTATCCGCGATTGGACCTGCCGCTTTCTTGAACGTAACAGCTTGGCGGTTTGGGCTGATGGCACGGGTCTCACAGAGTGCGCCAATTCTGCGCGCAGCTTGGCAGTCGTGTCGTCCCGTTGTTGGCTCAGTACAGCGTGTTTTCTGCCTTTCACATCGCGCGTCCCCTTCGTTTCTTCTATTGTATCCTCTTTGATTCTCCAGTTCACGGTTGCGCCGCTTCCGCGACATCGAAGACCGAGTCATCGGCGTCAGTGAGAAACCGCTCGTTGGGGATGTCTGGTTAACGTACTGATACTCAAATCAGGATATCAGTGAACCCCGGCTCTTGATAATGCTGCAGCCAATTCTGTAGCCGTTGCTGGAGCAGGGCGACCGTTTCCGTTTCATTGAACATCTCGGCCACGCGGATGGCATCGCTGCATTTCTGCCGGGCCGCGACCGGTTGGCCTTTTTTGAAGAGCACTAAGCCCTGGTTGAAGATGTAGAACACGCGGGGGGAGACCATATCTTGGCCGCCGGCTTGGAGAAATTCTGCCGTCCGGTGGAGGGTCGCTTCGGCCAAGTCGAGCCGGTTATGGGAGACGAAAATGGATAAGTTCGTGTTCAGAATGAAAGGCACGAAGCGGTAATAATCGAAGAGGCCAATGTACGACTCGCCCCGGCGCAGCGCCGGCTGCATCAGGGCGTACAGCTCATCGTCTGCGAAGTTGAAGCTGTAGATGTTGTAAAGCTGCAGCTCGGTGCCGCCCCAGGTCCCCACTTTGCCCAGATAGCTGTGCACTTCGCCGACCAGGCGTTGGCGAATATCGGCCGGCACCGGCGCACTGCGGCTGTGACTGACCGTGTCATGCGTGAGATACAGCCAGATGCCGCCGGCGACCCAGCGCTGCATCCGGTGGGCGAAGTCATGGCGGTACCGCTCGTATATCAGGCGCGCCCTTTCCACGCGGGCGGCGGAGCTATCGTGCGCATCGCGGATCTCGTCGACAATGCGGGTGAAGGGATCGTCCGCAGTCCCGTCGAGTTGGAGATAGCGCATCTCCGTCAGCGTCGTGTGCAAGTTGTCCAGAACCTGCAGCAGGACATTGATCCCCAGGTCCTGCTGATCGGTTTCGAAACGGGACAACTGCGCCAACGATATGGCGTCGCCAGCCGCTTCCCGTAACGTCATGTGCTTGTCTAAGCGAATCCGTCGTACTGCAGCACCCGTGGTCATCATGTCAGTTCAACTCCTTTTGCATATATACAAATATCGGCTTGGATTCAGTATATCCCCCTTATCCTTGAGTCAGCAAGACAAAGGAGATGGGCACCATGTTCCATTACTTCAAGCAATTCTGGTTCCGTAATCTGATCTATGTCGTCCTGGCCAGCATCAGTGCCGGCCTAACGATTATCTCGGCCCTCCTGGCTGCTGCCCAGTTGAACGCCTTGATCAAGTTGAACTTCACGGACTTTCTCAAGTGGGTACTCGCCGACATCGGCGTATTCATCGCCATCCTGACGGTGGAATACGTCAGTCAGATCCTCCGCGCCCGGGTCAGCCAGGCGATGGCCAATGCCCTGCGCCTGGACATCGGCACCAAGCTGAGCCGCCTGACCTACGACCAATATCACCAGCACCAAGCCAGCGATTACAGCTCGTGGCTGAGCAACGACATCAACCAGATTGAGACCCAAGGCTTCACCAATGTTTACGACATGCTGGAGAGTATCCTCACAGCCATTTTCTCCATGGTCACCCTGATTGCCCTGCACTGGACGCTGGCCGTGGCCACGCTGGGGTTCGCCGCTCTGATGATCCTCGTTCCGCTGGTGGTTCAGAAGCCGATGGCCAAGGCCAGTGTGGCGGTGACAGAGAGAAATGCCGCCTTCCTGCAACGGGTCAACGACCACTTGAACGGCTTCGACACGCTGCTGGCGTTGAACCACCGGGGCCGGCTGGTGCACGCCATCGCCGCCGGCCAGCAACCGCTGGCGGCCGCGAAGGTGCAGCAGGCTAAGGTGCAGACCCTGGCCGGCATCCTCGGAAACACGACCAACATCATTGCCCAAGTCGGCATCATCTTCCTCACCGGCTTGCTGGCCCTGCGCAAAGTCGTGCCAGTGGGCATGATCATCTCCACCGGCAACCTGTCCTTCCGGGTATTCGGCACCCTGGCCTCGCTGTCATCCATGATTGCCATGGTGCGGGGGACGAATGCCATCTTCGCCAAGTATGCGGCGCTGCCGACCCCGCCAGAGGCAGACGGCGCCACTGCGGCGTACGGCGACGACGCCCCCATCATTCAGAATATGACCCGCACCTTCCGCCTCGGCGGCAAGTACGCCATCGTCGGCCCCAGCGGCAGCGGCAAGTCCACCCTGTTCAATCTGCTGGCCGGCAAGCTGACCCAATACAACGGCTCACTGAAGTTAAACGGCCAGGAATACCGCAGCCTGAACACCGACGCCATCCGGCAGCAGGTCATGTACCTGGACCAGATCCCGTATATCTTCTCCGGCTCGGTGCGGGATAACTTGACCCTGGGCGATGACTACACAGATGATGCCCTCATTGCCGCACTGAAGCGGGCTGACCTCTGGGACCAAGTCCGTGCCTTACCCCAAGGCCTCGACAATAGTGTCGGTGAGAACGGCCGCACTTTCTCTGGCGGACAGAAGCAGCGGCTGGCGCTGGCCCGCGGGTTCCTGCGGAACAAGCAGATCATCCTCATGGACGAAGGGACCGCCAGCTTGGATAAGGATCAGGCGCTGAAGATTGAAGAAACGCTCCTGAACGATCCCCAGCTGACCGTGTTGATGATCACCCACCAGCTGTATCCAGAGATTGAGAAACAGCTGACGGCGGTCGTGACGATGGTACCGGTGGCGCAGACGGCGGCAGCGGCAGTGTTGGCCACCGCGTGACCCATCAGAGAGAAATCGGTATCCTTCTTAAACCGGCCTGTTTCCCGAAGCGACTGGTTTCTCCCCCCCAATGTGCTAGACTGTTTGGCAAGCAGATGAGAAATAATGATGATTAGTCGTGTACATTAAGACGTTTCATCATATTCAAAAGGGTCATCGGCGATCACGTCCGGTGACCCTTTCCGCGTTTCTCACGAACAAACTAAGACGGAAGAACTGGTGCCCTGTGACGATGACCGCGACCCATTTAGCTAAAACCTATCCAATGAAGAACAAGCCGGACTTCCTCGCTGTGAACGATGTGTCCTTCGAGATCACCGATGGCCGCGTCATGGCCTTCCTGGGCCCCAACGGTGCCGGCAAGACCACCACCGTCAAAATGCTGTTAGGGTTGATTACACCCAGTGCCGGCACCATCGCCATCGCCGGCCAACCGGCCACGCCCCGGAGCTTGCGTTCGGTGGGCGCGGTGTTGGAGGGCAGCCGGAATATCTATTGGCGGCTGTCGCCCACTGAGAATTTCGAGTATTGGGGCGGGATTCGCGGGGTGTCTCGGCGTACCGCCATCGACCGCGGCGTCGGTTACCTCGATCGTTTTCACATGGCCGATAAAGCCCGCCAACCGGTGCGGGAATTGAGCCGGGGGATGCAGCAGATCGTGGCGATTTGCTGCGCCCTGATTCATCAGCCCCAGCTGCTGCTCCTGGACGAACCCACCCTGGGACTCGACCTGATGGCCGCCGACCGGATTGAAGCCATCATTCGGCAGCTGGCGCGGGAACAACATCTCGGCGTACTGCTGACCACCCACGACATGGCCGTCGCCCAAGCCCTATCAGACGACGTACTGATGATTGAGCATGGCCAGATCGTCTTTCGGGGAGAAACGCAGACAGCATTGCGGGACTTCTCGGCCGAAACCTACCAGCTGCATTTCTCCGCACCGCTGACTGCCCAGGCCCAAACTGACTTGGCCGCACTGGGCACGGTCGCGCTCACGGCACCGGATGCGGCTCAGCTGACACTGGCGCAACAGGATTGCTTGCCGATGGCGTTAAAAATTCTTGCCACCCTGCCCATCGATACCATCACCAAGCAGCAGGTTGATTTGGGAACGTTGTTCAAACAAATTATTCAAAGCCATCAGAAAGCTGGTGCGGACCATGCTGACCGCGATTGAAAGTGAGTTCCGTCGTTCTTTTCTGCTCATGCGCCGCTACCCCACCGAGACACTGGCCCAGATCATCCTGGCAGTGGTTAGTTTCTATGCCTTGATCGCCGGCGGTCAGTTCATGGCGGGCGGACCGCTGCTGGGTACCCGCATCACCGACCTGGTGGTGGGCTATGTGCTCTGGATGCTCGTGCTGAATACCGTCGGTGACATGGGCTTTGGCATCGCCGAAGAAGCAGAGAACGGCACGCTGGAACAACTATTTCTCGCGCCGCTGGGACCTTTCCAATTATTCTTAATCCGGGCGGTCGTGGACCTTCTGACGTCGCTCGTCTTTGTCCTGCTAATGCTCGCGGGTATCTTGTGGCTGACGGGTTTACGCTTGCATCTCAGTGCTGCGCTGCTGGTGCCTTTCTTCCTGGCTCTGGTGGTGGCCCTCGCATTGGGGCTGCTGGTAGCCAGCCTCGCTATTGTATTCAAACGGATCAACCAAGTCCTGTCGATCATCCAGTTTGGTTTTGTCTTTCTGCTGATGATTCCCTTCGACAGCGGTATCATGGTATTGCAAACAATTGGTCACTTCGTCCCGCTGATTCCCATGTTTTCCCTGCTCAAAATGCTGCTCCACACTACTGGCCAACTGGCGATGTCGGCGACGGCGCAGCTGCTGTTCTGGTGTATCGTCAACACGGCCTTCTGGCTCGTTCTGGGGATGATTGCGTTCCGCCAGGCAACGGCGGTGGCTCGGCGGAAAGGCACGATTGGTCATTATTAAACTTGGCAGCCATCCTTAACTGCTTTTTGCGGTGCGATGTAAGCAATGGCGGTCCTGCACATCTATTAGGCAAAGGGCAATCTCATTCATTTTGGAAACACTATACTGTTTCCCCAGTATCTTCGAGTCCAGAAAAGTAATGACGATATAGCTTCTCCAACTCAATGCCATTAGTAAAAGTCACCGGTTGAATTTGCTGGTCAGTCAGAACGAAGCTCTGGTCAGTCACCCGCGCTAATTCGTCTAAGTTATGAGAGGCCAGTAGAACCGTGTGCTGGGATTTGCCCTCCTGGATGATGGTCCGTCTGATAACGGCCAAGCTATCAGGATCGAGACCATTCAGCGGTTCGTCCAGCAACAACAGCGGCGCATCGACCATTAACGCAATGGCCAGTGTCAGCCGTTGCTTCATGCCCATGGAATAGGTCCGGATACGCTCCTGTCGAAAAGCGTCGACACCTAACCGGGTCGTTACCGCCCCGACTCGCTCGGCACTGATATGGTGCGCTTTTTGAAAGAGTTCAAGATAGTCTTGACCTTTCATTACAGACAAAAAATGCTCAGCACTCTGTGCATACGAGACATAAGTAAACACCGTAGCCGGTGTATTCGTTTTGCCCATAATCTGAATCGTTCCGCTTTGCGGCCGCAAAATGCCCGCAATCAAATTGAGCATCGTGGATTTGCCGGTGCCGTTAGGCGCCACGATCCCGTACACACCAGGTTGAGTCAGCATTAACTGGGCATCCATAAAAATTGGTTTCTTCCTAAATTGAAAATTCAACCCTTTAATTTCCAGAATCGCCATACCCACCGAATCCCCTTTCTGTCACTTTCAGCCAAAGGGCCCCCAGTGTGATAAACAGCACGGTCCATCCCAATAACACAAACGTCCCTCCGCGAGCGTCATACGTTTGAAAGAACGTCTGGGCGTACCCGTCTGCTACCCGGCTGAAGTTAAAGTATGTCCATGGTGCCCAGCGCCAGCTGGGGGCAACAAGCGGCACGCCCCACAGGCTGACCGTTGCCAGCAGTGTGGTAAGCGGTTGTTTGACCAGCACACTCAATAGATGAGCAAAACTCAAACCAAACAGTAGGCTGGCAAAGAACAACAGTGCTTCATCGCTGAGCACCGTTCCCAGATTGGCAAAGCCATGGCTAGACATCACTGCATCACCACGCCACAATAATATCGGATAGTTTAGCGCGCCCCAGCCGTTACGCCAAGCACTGAGCAGCAAGAACAGGCCCACACTGAGTGTCACAAACGCAAACGCCACACCCCAGTTGAACAACGTGCTGAGCCAGTATTGTTTAGTTGGTGTCACGCCCAGCACCAAGAAGGTATTGTTATGTCGCGCGCCGGCACTCATTTGAAGCGCATAACGCCAAGCCAACGCGAAACTGACAATTGCGCCCAAAACCAGTCCGCCATTCTGACTGATCAGATATTGCAGAAAGTACCATGCGCGTTCGTAAAACCGCTTGGCTACTTTTTGAACATATTGAGAATAGAGTGCTGGATTTGCCGAAAAGTATTCCACGGATTGTTCATTGAGCAGCAGCCGCGCCGGGTACATGGGTGTGATCCGGCGTTTCTTGACCAGCGCAAGTTCCGTTAGCGTTGTGTTCATTTCTTGGCCGCCAAAAAACTGGGCGTACGGAACTACCAAAGATGAAAATTGCTTACGCAATCCACTTGGCTGACCGTCAGCGGGGGTTGGATGGACTAATACGTTCAGACTCTTAGCAAAGCCTGAGGCGTATTGCTCAGGGGAGCTGAGCGCATTTCGTTCGTTGTGCAATTCGGGCAGTATCCACGTATTAAGCCATTTATCCGCTGCAGCGGTCTTCTTATCGCGTCGAACAAGGTCAAATTGAATATCTGTTTTATATTGAGCAACGTATTGCTTCTGCTGCGTAAGAGAATGGATGAACAAAAGCGCTGCCCCACCAGTGACGGTGAGAAACAGAATTACTAGCGGAACTATTCGGCGGGTGATGCGCCATTGCCACCATAGGTATGTCTTCAATTCATCGCCCCTCGCCTTCTTAACCAAGCGTTCGTCCCACAGTAACTACCAACCCAAGCAACGATGGTCATGAAAAAGGTGGGCAACACATCCGAGGCGGACATGACAAGCGCCAGTGCTTGCGTTTGCCAACCAAAAAGTAACGGTATGATGGCGGCAATGAGTATCTGGATGAACGGGGACCGGAAAATAAGTGCTCCCGTCTGTGCCAGTCGTGCCTGGGCAAAGGCAGCCAGTCCGAAAAGAAGGATTGGCCATCCGCTTGCCGTCAGTATGGTGTCCCCTGCCACGTTGACCTGGTAGGACCAGGATAACGTGCTGTCAGAAAAGACTCTACTGCCATTCAACAGGGTTAGTCCTACAGTGACAATCAGAATCGTCCCAGCGCCAATCATCGAGTACGCCCCATATTCTCGCCGTTCGATAGCTAACAAATCGGCGTAATGCGAAACTGATAGACGAACGAGGGGACGATCCTTTGCCTGCCGCGCCAAAAAATACGTTAAACCGTTGATGAAAACCAGCAGTGCCCCAATCCACCCGGTCAACAGGCGATGCAGCATGGGTAGCAGACCATTGGGGAAACCCGTCGTCAAGTCCGTGGGGGCGAACACTTGCTGATGATCTGCTAGAGTTTGATAATAACGAACCTGTTGGTTGAGGCGAGTTTGTGAGTCTACTGGTAGCCACTCGCCAGAATGGGTCTGGTAACGTGCAGCAATCTGACTGCTCTGAATCATGGCCGTTGTATAACCATGGCCATTAGCATCATCCAGTGCGGTATAAACATCACCAAAAGAGGTCTGAAGCTGATCGAGCAACGTTACTTCTGAGCGGTATTCAGGCAGGGGCTTCCCTTGCTTGTTCAAGTATCGGGAGCCTGCTTGTGAGATCGTCGATAAGACCGAATTAGTTTTGATCTCTTGTTGGAAGACAAACTGTGTGGCCGATTCCTGAACGCGCCAAAACACCAAGGCCGTCAAGACGCTTGCTGCAATGATTATAATAAGCCACCACCGTTGTGCACCATAACGCTTACACCAAAAATTCGTCATTGTTTTTCCCTCTGCCTGCCCGGCCTTCAACATGTAAACGGTGACAGACTTTCCATTTATGGTCAAGTGTTAAGCTTGGGCAGTACGGTCGGTTCCAAAAAAGGAGCTGCTCGGCGGCAGCTCCTGCTTGATATGCTGTCATATTTAATGTCGCGGAGTAATCACATACAACGTCGAACCATAATCCCCCAACGTCCGAATTTCCTTACCATACCCGCCTTGATTCACCAGCATTACCCCAGTCGCCAGCAGCGCACCGGTCCCGACATAGTGTTCATGGGCATCAGGCACACTCTCTTTCCCTTTGGCTTCTGGTAAATAATTCAGCAAGTTGCCGAACTGGGCCAACATCACCCGCTGCGGCTTGCTGTCCATCGTATACAGCGTGTCCGCCGCCAGCCCGGTCACCGGCAGCAGATCGTAGCCGTGGGCGGCGGTCACGTGCCGCTGGAAGAAGCCGGCGATGGCCGTATCCCCCTGGCGCACCTGCCAGCGGAACTGGTCCGGGTCAAGCCCTGGGTGGCGGGTGAACTCGCCGAATTGCAGCAGTGCCCGGTGCTGCTTGTAGAAAGCCGTTTGGTCCCGAATCTCCGCTCGTTCCACGTCAGTCAGCTCGTTCAGATCCATTTCGTATCCCAACACACCGAAGCTGGCGACGTTGCCCCGGGTGCTCAGCGGTACCGGGCGCAGGGTCTGCTGGTTCGGGGACGAGGACACGTGGGCCGAAATCGTCGACTGGGGATACAGGTAGCTCAAGCCCTGCTGAATCGTCAGCCGTTCGATGGGATCGGTGTCGTCTGACGACCATATCTGCGGGCCGAACGTCAGCATCCCCAAATCAAAACGGTTGCCGCCGGAGGAACAGCTTTCTAACAGCACGTGCGGCCGGGGATTGAAGACCCGCCGCAGGACCGCGTACAGGCCGAGGATATAGCGGTGGTTGAACTCCGCTTGGTCGGTCAATTGGGCGGAATACATGTCGGTGATGTGCCGGTTCATGTCCCACTTCACGTAATCGATGCCAGTGGCGTCGATCATGCCGCCGACCTGGTCGCTGATGTAATCCTGAACGTCTTGGCGGGTCAGGTCCAGCACCAGCTGATGGCGGCCGCGCACTGGTTCCCGGCCGGGTACCTGCACCGCCCAGTCCGGGTGGGCCCGGTAGAGGTCGCTGTCTTCGTTGACCATCTCCGGCTCGAACCAAAGACCCACTTTCAAGCCCAACTCATGGACCCGTTGCACGAACGCTGGCAGACCGTGCGGGAATTTCTCCCGGTTCACTGTATAGTCGCCCAATCCCCGGTGGTCGTCGTTGCGCTCGCCAAACCAGCCGTCGTCGATGACAAAACACTCCACGCCCAAGTCCTTGGCCTGCTGGGCCAGCGCAAAGAGCTTGTCCTCATCGAACCGGAAATACGTTGCTTCCCAGTTGTTATAGACAATGGGCCGCTCAACACGGCGGAATGCCGGCGGGACCACGTTATCGTTAACAAACTGGTGGAAATGATGGGAAACGCCGTTCAGCCCCGCAGCAGAGAATGTCAACACAGCGCTAGGCGTCTCAAAATCGGCGCCAGGAGCCACGTGCCAGTGGAAGCCCTGACTGTTGATCCCCGTCATGATCCGCACGAAGTCGAGGTTGGTGTGCTGAATGCGGCTTTCGTGGTTGCCGCTGTACATCAGGTTCACGCCGTATGCCCAGCCCTGGTCCTCGGTCGTCCCTGCCGCACTAAGCAGAAATCCGGGATTTTGCCGGTTTGAACTGGCTCCGGTGAGACTGTTCAAGACGATCGTCCCGTCAGTCACCCGCTGGACGTGCTGCTGCATTTCTGCCGCCCAGGCGCCCGCGAAGGAATGGAGAGAAAAGCCGCGGTTCGGCATGTCCCACTGTGCACTCATGATGCGGTCGATGACCAGCGGCTTATCTGTGGCATTGTGCAAGGTCACGCGGCGAGCGATGACATCGCTGGCGGGAAAGACGGTGTATTCCATAACCAAGCTGATAGCCTGCAGTTTGTCCCGCAGGGTGATCGCCAGCGTCTGGACGCCATCGGCCACATTCGCAATGCTGTCACTGGCATGGTGGGCAAACGGCAAAATCGCCGACTCGGCTAAGCCAGTGCGTATGGCCGCTGCCTCGAACACAAAGTCCGATACATAGGTCCCGTCCGCCATTTTCACGATCAGCGGGCTGTCGCGGAAGTCACCCCGGCCAAAGCCGGCGTATTCCTGGGGGATCGTGTCCAGACTGTACGTCCAGTCGTCTTCATCATAAGCCACCGTACTGCCCAGTCCGCTGGCGTGCTTGAACGCCACCGCCGCCGGGTCCTGAACCGTCAGCCGCGGGCCGTAATACAAGTGCTCCAACTGTCCGTGGGCTGTGACCCGGAACCAATACGACGTGTGCGCCGTCGTGAGATAGAATACCTTGTCTTGTTCTTCGATCATGTCGTGCTGCCATCCTCTCTTAGGTTGTCTTTCATTAGTGTATCCGATTTCAGTGAGAAATGTTAGTCAGCAATCACAAAACGGCCACCCCCGCGGTCTGTACACCGTGGAGCAGCCGTCAACAATCTAACAATCAAACAGTCACCGGCACCGCCTGTCCGTCCTTGATCCGGTACACCGCGTCGCACCGGGTCAAGAACTGAGCATCGTGGCTGATGGACAGGATCGTCAGGTGCTCAGCCGTCTTCAACCGGTACACCATGTCCTTGATGGCTGCAGACGTGTCGGCATCAAGCGCAGAACTGATCTCGTCCAGCAGCAAGATTGGACTGTGCCGCAACAAACCCTGGGCCAAACTCAAGCGCTGTTTCTGGCCGCCACTGAGCAGACTGCCTTCCTCGCCGACGGGTGTGTCCAGCCCTGCCGGCAACGTGGCAATGAAGTCTTCCAACTCCACGGCGGCTAGCACATCGAGCAGCTCGCTGTCGGTGGCATCGGCCTTGCCCAACTGCAAGTTCTCCCGGAGAGTGCCCGGGAAAATGGAAATATCTTGGGAAACCAGCGTGATCTGCCGCCGCAATTGAGTTAAGTCAAACTGGGCTAGCGGCGTTTGGTCGATCCGTACGACGCCTTGCTGGGGACTGTAAAAACGCAGCAGCAGGTCGAAGATGGTCGTCTTGCCCGCACCGCTTTGGCCAACGAGCCCCACCCAGTCGCCTTTCTTCACCGTCAAGGACAAGTCCTTCAAGATGTCGCCCCGTTCTTCCGTATAATGGAAGGTGACGTGGTCGAAACCCACCTCGTGAAAATCGGTCAGCGGCTGGTCGCCGGAAGTCTCCGCATCGGCCAAATGGAGCAGTTCAGCCAAAGGAGCGAACTCCGCCAGCTGCTTCTTGAACTGGTAATTGGTATTCAGCACCGTGCTCGCGTTGGCGTAGAAGACGGCCAGATAGCTGAGAATAATGACGATGCCGCCAATGGTCATCTGGCCTTGAATCACCAAACTGGCGGCGACCACGAAGATGACGCCGATGATCAGCTGATTGACGAAATTGGTGATCCACAGCGTCGTCAGGTTGTCGAAGAAGGCGACCTTGCTCCAGACGGCGATGGCGTCAGTGAGGGCGCTCTTCAGCCGGTTCGTCTGCCGCTTTTCTAACTGGTAAGCCTTGACCAGGCGAATCGAGCGGACGCTGTCGGTAATCGTCTGGGCCATCTTGCCGTTGGCTTGAATGATGCGGCTGGTCAAGCCGTTGACGATCTTGCCGAAATAATTGCTGGGAAAGAACGCAATGGGAAAGTACAGGCATAACAGTAAGGCCAGCAGCCAATGGATGGCAAAAACGTAGCCGATGATCACCACGCAGACGACCATGTTGGCTGCCAGCTGGGGCAGGTCGGCCAGCCAGAACATAACGTACTTCATCGTCTCCTGGCGAATGAACGTGGCGAGTTCCGCACTGTTGGTGTGGTCGAAGTAATGCATCGGCTGGTGCAGCACGTTGGCGAAGGCCTGCAGGGTCAGCGCCCGCCCGGACCGGCGCGCCACCACCGCCAGCAGGTACTTATAGAATGTATTGCCGGCCGTCATCACGATGGGGATGGCAATGAAGAAAAGGACCGACACGGTCACATCTCGGATATTGCCCGCGGGGATCAACACGTCGATGATGCGCTGCATGATCAGCGGCGGCACCAGGCTGATCAGCTGGACGGCTAAAGCGAGAGTAAATGAGAGCAGAATATAGGCCGTGAAATGGGGAATGCGGCGGTAAAGTGTCACGGGGTTAATGTTGGCTTGCCTGGGTTGGGCCAAGGACAAACACCTCCTTATTGGGGAAGCGCCGTAAGCGTTCCCACTTGCTCAACATTCTACGGTACGTTCTGTGCAGTGTCAACGAATTGCTGTCTTTTTCCAAGAAACCCCCACCTGAGTCTATGCTAGAGCTGCATCTTGAGGGTTGCCGCCGAGGTGTGGCTACTCTCGTTCCTGGCCACTGTCCAGATCCAAGCCGCTGTGTAATCATACAAAGGGAAACTAAAGGGCATAGTTTCCTCTACGAAAACACCACTGCGCCAAGCATGACCAGCTTGGCGCAGTGGTTGTTAATACGCTTGTGATTATTAAGATACAGCACGTTCAGCGAGGAGACAGCCGAATGACCTGATCAAATTGGTGAAGCAAGTCAACATCCGCGGTATGGGTGATCATCAGCAACGTCAATGTTTTATCGGCCAGCAATCGGCCAATAATTTCACGGGTCGCAGCCGGATCAATACCGGTGTCGCCCTCGTCAAGAATGAGAAACTTTTTCCCTCGAATCAAGACTCGGGCAATGGCGATCCGTTGCTGCTCACCACCAGAAAGAATTGGCCGATCATCTGACGAATAGACGCTCTCGTCACTTTGGTGGGGCAATTGCTTGACTCGGTCGAGGAGGTTCACCGAAGCAAGTACAGCATCCACTTTGTCGGCCAAATGTTCATCAAAGAGGGTAATATTGTTCCTAATAGTGTCGTTAAATAGGTGCACCCTCTGAGGGACATAACCAATGAAGTCAGGAAAGACGAACGCATCGATCTGTCTTGCTTCCGTGCCGTTCACCGTTAAACTGCCGCCATAGTCAGGAATCAGTCCCGTCAGGGCTTTGATGAATGTTGTTTTGCCGCTGCCGCTGGGTCCAACTAAAGCAACTTTTTGACCGGCTATGATTTCGCCATCAGAAAACGAGACACTTGTTTCGTTGTTGTAACGAATCTTCAGGTCATGCCAACGAACCGACACCAATTTGTGGATCGAGGTCTCTACAACCGATGAACTTGAGTGGGCTGGTTGACGCTCGATTACTGTCGCCACCTGATCCATGATTGCTTTGCCGCCAAGATACTTGGTGTAGTTATTCACAATAATAGTGATTCCCAAGAAAACTTGATAAACAAAATTACTAATGTTAACGGCAACACCAAAAGAAATCACACCGCGTAAGGCTAAAATCCCGGCCACAAGGGTAATTAAAACTTGTGAAAGCACGGCAAAGATATTTTCTAGTTCGCCCACTAGGACAGATACTTTGGTTTGATGCACATACCCGTCTTCCAGTTTTTTTGCCGCGGGAGAAATTTTCCCCCACAGATGCGCCAAACTCTTGGTCCAATATAGTGCACTGATTCCTTTCAACCAGTCATTAAGTGTTGCGATGAGGTGCTTTGTGCGCTCCGAAACGTTCTCTGAAGCCGCCGCAATACGCTTTTGAAAAAAGCGGGGCATAACCATCGTGAACGTTATCGTTATTAATGTCAGGATAAGAAGTACCCAGTGAAACGAAAAAATCGCCCCGGCCGTCAGAACTGATCGATAAATTGCATTGTTAACCCAGATAAATTGCCAACTGTATAGAAAACGACGCAACTCCTTGAGCTGCGCCG
>NZ_KI271602.1:0-14928 GCF_000469325.1 Schleiferilactobacillus shenzhenensis LY-73
TTTCCAAGATTTTGTACGTCTCTATCCATTTTCGCCACCTTCATGAATTATTGGGGAGACATGCTGGGCTTTGACGCCCCACGTTTCAATTCATTTTTCATCTCCCTGGGGATGAGATTTGATAAATCAACATTCATGAAAACAGGCGAGTATCTATCGCCCCTTCGCCAAGGCTGTTACACTACGGTTTTACAGCCGAGAGCTCACTTAAATTATGAAAACAATTCCCTCTGTCCCTCGGGCGCCGCGTTCCTTGCGGCGCCCGTTCGCGTCTCTGTATGCTGGATAAGTAGGCCGCATCACGGACACGAAAGGAGCTTCCCATGAAAGCCAGACACCCAGTTGCGCTCAGCTGTTTGCTCTTTTTTCTCATGCTGCTGGGCGGACTTAACCAACCGGCAAAGGTCCAAGCCGATAACACCGGGCCGTGGCATCAATACAGTTACTCAGCACCATTTACATCCATGCCCTTTGTTTCGACAGACCGGATGCACGAAGCCGGGGACGAAGCCAATATTTTCTTATACAATGTGGTCCTCTCCGGCAACCATAGTGCGGATGGCGCCGATACAGAAGGGGCCATGGCGATTCAGGGTAATAGTACGATTCCAGCCAAGAACCGGAACGGGGGAACCAGCAGTTTCAACTATGCCGGTTTCTTCGATGGCGGCCAGCACGGGGATGGCGATACCAATAGCCACCCCTTGAATGAAAAACACCGGATCTCTCTGCTCTTAGGCGGCCGTATCCAAAAGTTCTATCCGGATGGCGCAGACAACAAAGGCCATGCCTTGGTCGGCGGGGCGGCAACAAACGGCCGCAATAACGGGTATTTTGTTGTTCGAAAAAATGCGCTTTTTGGCGATAATAACTGGCTGCAAGACGAAGATCATCCCGTCCACACGAATGGGCGGATCTATCATACTGACGATTTTGCTGCTGATCCGCGAACTGTTGCGATGGATGATATTTTTAAGCGTATCTTTGCCACCCAGAGTGACGTCCAAACGCAGCTTGATCAGCTGGTTGGCACTGAAGTGGGCGATCCGTACATCGTTGACGATGACCCTTACTATGTCCGTTCCTTCTGGGGCTGGCAGGCGGATGACGATATTGAAGTCCCCGTTTACCACTCGAAGGCCGATGCGAGTACGTTGATCATTAAAGTACCCGTGCGGACTGGCACGACCGATACCGCCTATTTACCAGGATTCCCCAGCTCGGCGCCGCCAATCAAGGATAAGCGTATTAGACGCATCATTATCACGACAGATGCTGGGAAGGTCATCGCTGCAGATACCAATGCTGGAGATAAGAGCCGGCAAGTGGCAGAAAAAACAGTGTACTGGCTGCCTAAGGCGAAGCAAGTGACGAATTACGGCTTGAAAGGAAGCTGGCTGGCGCCGGACGAACCAGAAGTGAACACCACAGCAGAGAACCACTTTACTGAAAAATATTTTAAAGATATGCAGTGTTTCTCTACGGCTCTTTCCGGCTCGGTGATTGCCCCCCTGGCCACGGTGGCGTGGTCCGGTGCCCACATCAATGGGTATCTCTGGGCCAAGGACTTTCAGCAAAGCGGTGGCGCAGAAGCCCATAACTTCTATACGCCGCCGCTGGAGGAACTGATCGATATGATGCTGGGGGTGGATAAAATCAACGCCGATGACCAGGAGCCAGTCAAGGGTGCTGAATTCATTCTCTCCCGGAAGAAAGGCACGACGACTGAATACCTGCAATCCGCAGCGCCAGAGAAATGGACGACCAATCGTAATAACGCGAAGATTTTGACGTCTGATGAAAATGGCCAGATTCGTGTCCGTTTGCCTCAACCCAAGGAAACCTATCGTTATTTCTTCCACGAGACCAAAGCGCCGAATGGGTTTGAACCGCCCAAGCCCAATAACCAGCACGAAGTCTCACCAGGCGGGACAGCGGGCGTCAGTTATGTAACGACCGTCAGCAACACCCCGGTGGAACGCTTGGCGGTGCGGTTCCGCAAGACAAATCAGTTTGGGACTGCGTTGCCTGACGTCAAATTCACCTTGACAAGTGAAACTCATCCTGTCACGGTCCTGGAATCCACCAGTGGTCCCCGAGGATATGTGGAATTCGAGAACGTGCGCGAAGGTCACTATGTTCTGAAAGAATTGACCAGTAACGCTGTGGGTCCCACTGAATGGCGGGTGACGGTCAAAGTGGTCGGCGGGCAAGCTCACCTGTATTACCGCGATGGGCCACTGATCGAAACGATCAAGAACAAGAAGCGCTTATCGTTGCGCTTAACTAAGGTCGATGCCCATGATCGCCTGCTGGCTGGCGCGACGTTCCGGTTACACAGCACCAATGGGTACGACAAGACACTGCCGGAAGGCAATCAGGCACTCAGCCAGTTTACGTTTACTGGGTTAGAACCGGGGACGTACACCCTCACCGAAATCAAGGCACCGAATGGGTACGAACCGCTTAAAAAAGACATCAAAATCGTGGTCAGCGATGATTTGACGCAGGTTATCGCTGATGGCACTGGACTGACCCATCAAGGATTGGTGTTTGCTTATAAGATTGCCAACAAGCCTGTCGGCGTCCTGCCGGCAACTGGCGGCTGGGGCAGCCTGCCTTGGTTCATTGCAGCTGGCACCTGCGGGTTTGCCGCCATCAATGTCGGCGTTGGTTACTATGGCACTCAGAAAAGGGGGCGGCGGAAATGAAATGGCGCACACTATTACGCTGGTTGATGCTGGGGATCTTCATGATCACCGCCGTCGGCGCAACGGAACACAATGTTCGCGGCGATACAACAGGGGAGACTGAGGTCGTCCTGCATAAGCGCGTATACCGAGACGTCCGCTCCCCTGAAGATGTCTGGTATCCCAACAACGGCGTCCTCATCGACGACCCGAACCATGCGTTGTTAGCGAAAACTTCCGGACTGAACGGTGCGAATTTCTTCGTCTTCGATCTGTCCGAAGAGTACCAGCGCATCAAGAAAGACTGGCAGCCGTCCGCTCATGAAGGGCAGGCGTTCTCAGACCAAGCATTCATCGACTTATACCGCGACAAGCCCCGCCGGCAAACGCTGGCATGGGCCAAGGAGAACCTGATGCAGGTCGCCGCGGTCAAGACCAAGACAGATGACGCCCTGAATGAAGATGGTATCGGCCGGTTCACCGTACCGCCCAAGACGGCCGCTGGTGCCAAGGCCGTTTACCTCATCCTCGAGGATAAGCTTGATCCAGCTATGGGATTGAACGTGGACATGACCAAAAAAACGTCACCCATTGTCCTCATCCTGCCGTTAACGCACCCCACGGATGGCACCGCCCTGGACCCGATCCATCTGTATCCCAAAAATACGGCGTATGTGCGAGATCCGTATTTCTTCAAGTTTGGCAAGCAAACCAATGGTGAAGAGATCCGTTTAGCCGGTGCCAAGTTCGTGCTTTACCAGCTCGTGGATAATCAAAAGCGGTATTTGCAGCTGGGCGAGGAGAACGACCTCGGCAATAAATGGGTCACCAGCAGTGATCCGTTGAACGATGATCGGGTTGATAAATTCACCTCCGATAAGGATGGCCTCGTGAACATGGGTCAACGATTCCTGTCGGCAGGAACCTATTACTTTGAAGAAGTGGCCAGCATCGACGGCTACGATTTGGACGCGTCGGCCAAAGGCATCAAGGTGGAAGTGCCAGAAGAATGGCGGG
Source organism: Schleiferilactobacillus shenzhenensis LY-73 (assembly GCF_000469325.1). Lineage (GTDB taxonomy): Bacteria > Bacillota > Bacilli > Lactobacillales > Lactobacillaceae > Schleiferilactobacillus > Schleiferilactobacillus shenzhenensis. Next base: position 3,708 of record NZ_KI271602.1, read on the forward strand.
ACGACGACGGTAACTATCAACCGGTTATGGTCAACGGCCAACCACTGCTTGAATTGATCTCTGGGAAGGTGCCGGAAGAGGCGATGCAAAAGGCGACCCCACGGGTTTACAACACGCAGACAAAGCCTTCCACCCCGTCCACACCAGCTAAGCCGAGTACACCCGCGCCAGTGCAGCCGCCCAAACAGAGTGGCTGGCTTCCCCAAACGGGCACGGCCAAGACATTGATGGCGTTAGTTGGCTTCCTGCTGCTCTTGATTGTCTTTGCGGCAACTTGGCGGACACGCAAAAATCGGCAGAAAAGTATGTGACAACATTCCTTGCAGATTTCATGAATGATGATAAATCCAGAAAATGACCGAAAAGTGACACCCGTTATGTTTTGCGAAACAGCACCAATACTGAATATACACAGAATCCAAACTTAATTCATGTAAACATGTTGCCCACTTTTCAAAAGTTGTCAGGTGTCAATCCAACCCGATACACTCAATAAGTAAGGTAAATCCAACAATAATAAGGAGGCGTCAAGAATGATACAACGACGTTGGTTACGCTTAGTCATGATGGTTGCTCTAGTGCTCCCGTTACTGGGAGCCGCCGTCAGCGGGCTGAGCAATGTGGCAAAAGCAGCCGAAAATAGCAAGGTGGACATTGTGCTCCACAAAAAGGCATTCGCTACAAGGCCAGACGAACAGCAGAACACAGGTGAAATTATGCCAGAATTTGAAAGTGCTGCACCACTAAAGGGAGCACTTTTCACAGCATACAATATCACCACCGATTTCCATGACTTGCTGGAAGACGGTGAACCCACCGGTAATGAGGACATGAAGGCCTACATCCAGAGAAGGATGCAAGAATTCGTTGCAGCCCATAAAGATGAAACAAACCTTCCAGAAAGCGTCACAAAAGTCGATTCCATAAAAACTGACGATCAAGGTTTAGCGAAGTTCACGGAATTACCCGCCTATCAAGATGGTAAACACCAGGTGTACATCTTCTATGAAACTGAAAATCCCGCAGAAGTAGCGGAAAAATCCTCACCAATGATCGTTGTTTTACCGGTTAAAAATAAACAAGAACAGGTCCTTTCCACAATTCATCTGTATCCTAAGAACATCATCAATGATGTGGAATACAAGAAGGAAATGATCGATGATCAAGGGCAGGTGCTAGAAGGTACTCAGCACGTCCAGGTTGGGGATAAGATTCAGTACTATCTGGAATTCACCGTTCCCCATGATATTGGCCATAAATACGAGAAAGACGGGGCCATTCGGACACAATTCGAGAAATTCAATTTTAGCGATGCTGTTGACAAGCCAGGGTTGTCATTTGTTGGCTTAGACAAGATTGTGGCCAGTGATGAGCTCGAAACTAATCTTGTTGGGGTATTGAAGGACCACTTCAAGCTAACCTCTAAGAATCTTGTTGGACAAGAAAAGCCCAATGGTATTGCTGGTTTTGATCTTAGTTTCAACTTTAGCAAAGATGGCGACAATAAGGAAAGTCAAAGCACTGCAGACGCCCTGTCACCGTATGCAAACAAAAAGTTGCGCATTTACTATACGTTACAAGTCAATGAAGAGGCTATGCCCGACGAAGCCATCATCAACGGATCCTCATGGACATGGACACGCCAAGGAACAGATGGTTCCATGACAGATAAAGCTCCCGAAGTTGTTACCGGCGGTAAGAAGTTTGTGAAGATCGATGGGACAAATAATGCGACACTTGAGGGTGCAAAATTTGTTCTGACGAAGAAGACTGGTGAAAAAACGCTTTATGCACAATTTGCAACAAGCAAAGAAGCCAGTGGAATCCAAAACGAGTACCATGCCGAAACCGCTAAGTACATCAACTGGATTGAGGAAAAAGAAAGCGCTACGACTTTCATCTCCGGTGAAAACGGCAAGATTGAAGTTCGCGGCCTCAAGTATGGTGAATACCAATTGGTGGAAACCAAGGCGCCAACGGGATATAGCCTGCTTAAGGAAGCCACTCCCTTCACGGTTGAAAAGGGTACTTGGAGCGAAGACGAAGCAATGGTAACGAAGATTAAGAACATCCCCGAAGGTGGACTCCCGTCCACCGGCGGCCCTGGGATCGTTCTGTTCCTCCTGGCCGGTTTCCTCGTCATGAGCGGCGGTGCCGTATGGTTCAAGTTCAGCCGTCAGGCAACAGCATAACGTTTGAATAACGCCATTCCATGATGGCAGGCAGACAGGGGGCGGTCTTTTGACCGGCCCTTGTCGCCGTACATAGATGAATATCAGAAGGAGAGGTGGGCCGATTGCGCCGTCGACGAAATAACACGAAGGGTTACCGGTGGGGGATGATCATGATTGGCCTGCTGACGATGGCCACAATGTTGGTGTTCATTCCGCTGCTTCACCAGGCGGTGGGCAGCACAGTCTCCGTGGCCGCCACACCCCAGACAAACCGCATTATCATTCCACGGCTCCATCTCTCCTTAACGTTGTTTGGCCAGAAGACAGAGAAGACGTTGGCACAAGGCGCGACGCTGTGGCGGGACAGTACATTGGCCCAACGGCCGGTGGTGACCGCCCACAGCGGTATCACCAACCATACCGGGTTCGATCATCTGGACAGTCTCAAAAAAGGCGATCGGTTCATTATTCAATACGAGGGGAAAAAGCAGACCTACGCCGTATTCAAGAAAGAAGTCGTGGCCCCAGCAGCAGTCGATAAAGTTAAGCCGGTGGCCAATCGCCAATGGGCGACCCTGGTCACTTGCACACCCTATATGGTGAACAGTCATCGCTTGCTGGTTACCGGCCGGCGCATTACGGATCAGCAGCAGGCGTTAACCACCACGTTGAAACCGATTCAAGCGCACCAGGCACGCCGTCTTTGGCAGCTGAGCATCGCAGGTATGGGTGCCTTCCTGATACTGATGATGGCGGTGGCTCTCCTCACCTGGCGGCACCGACGGAAAGGATAGCGGTGATGACGATGGCCAAGAAAAAGAAGAAAAAAAAGCTTTGGCAGCGGCGCGCGTTCGCGATTCTCTTCCTCGTGCTGGGTACCTTGATCTTCACGTATCCCTTTTACGTGGATGCTTTGAATGGGGTCATCGACCAGTATCAACAAGCCCAGTATGCCCGGGAAGCGGCCGCGCAGCAGAAACAGCAGGCGGCGGCCATGGCGAAACACAATGCAGCGATTGCCAAAACCGGCTTGCGTACCGGGGTAGATCCGTTCCGGGGGGAAGCCAGTGATGAGAAGACCCGGGGCTACTTGACGAAGCACTTCCTGGGTACGGTCATCATCCCCAAACTGAAAGTGACCGTCAACCTTTTCGACAGGACAACGCCTTGGCTGCTTCAGCGGGGCGCCAGCGTGGTTCCTGGCACGTCCCTACCCAATGGGCAAAAAAACACCCACAGCTTGATTTCAGCCCATAGCGGTTTGCCGCAGCGAAAGCTGTTCACTGGCTTGGACACGCTCAAAATTGGGGATACGTTCCTCCTAAAAATTGGCGGGAAGCAGCGTGCCTACCGGATCCAGCGGCGCCAGGTGGTTCTGCCGAATAAGCAGAACACGATCCAATTATCGGAACAAGAAGAACGGGTGACGCTGATGACGTGCACCCCGTACATGATCAATTCCCACCGGCTGCTGTTAACGGGGAAGCGGGTACCCTTGACCCCCGCCATTAAGGCGGCCGCGGACCAAGCATTACAGACCCGCTGGCTGATTTGGGGCGCATGGTTTGCCTTCCTGCTGGCTCTGGCGGCGACGGCATTGGCCGCCTGGCGGTGGCCGCAGCGGCGGGGGGCGAAGGCCTTAAAAAGACAGTCGCCGCGCACCCGTCGCCAGCGCAATTATGGTACAGTAGAGCCAACAAAAGTTGCCGGAGGATAACCAATTATGCGGAAATTTTCCACGTTTCAATTGACCTTGATGAGCCTGCTGATTGCTTTGCTGGTCATTCAGACCTACGTCCCCATCACCATCTTTCCGGGCGCCCCAACGATCACTGTGGGCCACATCATCGTGGCGATTGGTGCCATTTTGCTCGGCCCGGGCGGCGGCCTGCTGCTGGGCACCGTGTGGGGCGGGTTGTCGTTCATTCGGGCCTTAACCATGCCGCCGTCTCCGCTGTCCGTTTTGCTGTTCACCAATCCCATCATTGCCTTCGTGCCGCGGATGGCTGTGGGATTCTGTGTCGGCTGGCTGTTCAAGCATCTGCGCGCCCGTATCAAGTCCACGAGTATTCTCGCTGGTGGCGTCGCACTCGTGGGTACAATGCTGAATACCGGCCTGGTCGTTTTGTTCACGTACCTGTTCTTCGTCCGTAATCCGGCCGCGTTACTGCAAGCCTTTGGCCGGGCCAGCAGTACCACCGGCTTGTTCTGGCTTATTCTCATCATGCTGGGGGCCAACTTTGCCACCGAGGCGATCACTGCCGTGGTAATTACCCCGTTAATTACGGCGCCCACACTGCATATGGTTGAACGGCGGCACCGGTAAGGCAGCCAAAAAGCAGGAATGAAACGGTCAGTCGACCGCATCATTCCTGCTTTTATGTAAACTAATTACTGCAATTCCATCTGTGTATTGCCACCGTTGCTTTTTGCGATGGTCGTTCCATTGGGGCCTTTAACGAGAACTGGTGGGGCAGTGACGCCATACTCGTTGGCGACACGCTTGACTTCCGTCAGTGCTGACTGACAGAACTCAGTCTTGTCGTTTGCGTTCGCATCGCTGACGTCACCGCTGACCGTGACGACGACTTGAGAAACACTGCCGTCAGCACTGGCAGGAAAATTCATCGCAGTGACGGTACCGCCGGAGAGGCTCACGGCGCGGTTCAGTGTGTTGGCAAATTTTGCATAGGCGCCAGTGGGTGTGGCTGTTGCCGGGGTCGTGGGCTGACTGCTGCTGGCTGCTGGGGAAGACGAAGAGGCGGCCGGTTCAGATGACGAACTGGCAGAAGCGCTGGATGACGACGATGAGGAGGGCAATAGGGCAGAGGATGAAGATGATGAAGAATCGCTTGGAATACTGGCCCCGCCGGCTAATGATGGCGCCGTCTTATCCTTGCTCGCCTTTTTCTTGGTGGTTTTATCCTTTGCTTTGCGGGCTTTCTTCTCGGTGGCGACCGGTGCGGCGTTTTGCGCGGCGGTATCACCCGCTGTGGTCATAATGATCCCCAGCATGGATAAAACGGCGATGGACCCCACAATGACTGTGGCGCTTTGAAAGACCCGAATACGGCTGCGCAAATGTTTACGCCTGCGGCTCCAGTTCCGGTCGGCGCCCCGACGCGGCCGCTTTAACTGGTGCACGTTCACGATCCAGGCAACGACCACGGCAATCAGCGCCGCGACACTCCCGATAAAACATATAAGCGAAAATAGCTTCAACTCTGCTCTGCCTCCCCAGGGTGAACAAACGGTTATTTCAGTGCTTTGAGTAATTCCTTACTTTGCTGCTGGGCCGTCGTCAAGTTAGCCTGCATGATTTCCATCTGCTGATAGAGCGCGCCGTAGTATTGATTGAACCGGCCAATCGCGGTATCCATGGCTTTCTCATCGGTGGTGTCGGCTGTGTCGGCATAGAATGTCTGCTCCGCTTTGGTGAATTCGTCCATGAATTGAGAAAACGTATCGTGGTCCAGACTGATGATCTTCAGACTTTGCACAAGATCTTGGATTTGTTCAGTCGGCAGATTCGGCGTTTTTGATTTGGCAAAACCGGCCAGCGTGTCTGCCGCAGAGTTCAGCGTCTTATAGTCTGTGGTCAGTGTCGTCAGAGCCGTGGTCCGCTTGCTGACGTTGGCATAAACGTCACTTTGCTTATTCTTCAGCAGGTTCTCGTTCGGCTTCTCCTTGTGCTCCTTAAGGTACAGGGATTGGCTCTTCTCCAGGCTGTTGGTAATGGCCGTCAACTCGGTGCCCTGATCCTTGATCGTGCTAATCACCGTGTTCGCTGACGCGCGCACTTGAGCCTTGTCGGTGAGCGGTTTCCGCTCGCAACTGCCGAGAAGGCCAGCAAAAACAAAAAGGATGATAAACGATCCCAGGATTCCCCAATTTCTGCGCCGCATGGACGACCCTTCCTTCACTTCCTGCATTAAGTCTATAATAACATAGTTGAGGTAGCGGACGGTGACGACATTACTGAAAGGCGGCGGACTGTGAGAATCGGAATGCGGACCATCAAAACCGCGCTGACGGCAGGTATCGCGATGGCCATCGCCGGCAGCTTGCACTTAGATTATTGGACGCTCGCCGGCATCATCAGTATGCTGATGATTGCCACGACGACGCGGGCCACCATTCGTCTGGCCCTGTTCCAGACGGTTGCCACCCTGATTGGGCTGGCACTGGCCTGGGGGCTCTTCACTTGGATACCATACGCGCCGGCAGCGTTCGCCATCTGGCTGCTGCTCTACATTGCGCTGGCCAACCTCGTTGACCTGCAAGACACCATGATTGGCAGCGCCGTCCTGGTCCTGCCCCTGCTGGTGGTCAAGCCAATCACGATGGCCATTCTGCTGAACCAGCTTTCTGTCCTGCTCATTGCGGTCCTCACCGGACTGGTCTTCAACCTCTTCATGCCTAATCTGACCGACCAGATCTCCTTCCATGTGGAAGGGGTAGAAAAGGAGATGCAGACGGTCTTGCGTCTGCAGGGGACCCTGCTCATGTCTGGGGAGACCAGCACGGAGGCCCAGCATACGCTCTGGGAGCACTTAAGCGGCTTGAAGCAGGCCATCAACGAGGGGACAGCGTGGACCGCGCGGCACCAGGCCAATCAGCTCTTCGACGACAACGAGTATTACGCCGCATACTTCGAGATGCGCAATAATCAGTACGAACTGCTGCGCCAGATGCAGCTGATTCTCGATTCACGGTTGGCAGAAATGCCCCAAAGGCAGCAGATGGGCCGGCTGCTGGTGAATATGACGAAGGCCACTGGCAAGCACAATCCAATCCCGCCGCAACTGGCTGCGATTGAACGGTTGCAAGCTGATTTGGCGGCCATGAATTTGCCGGAAACGCGCCAGCAGTTCAGTCAGCAGGCAACTGCCATGTCGTACCTGGTTTTCTTACGGCAAATGCTGCGGTTGGCGGACACGTTCGACAAGGTCGTGGCGAGTCAAAACAAGTCGTCCTGAAAGCGATATTTTCATGCACCCAATTTGGGGCGTCGACCTTTACAGCGGGGGGCTTTGAATGGTACTATATGAATGTACTTTTTGAATGGTTACGGTTCGAATGTTTTCAAAAGACTTTCTTCCAGTACCAAACAAAAGATGCACAATTTTTTACCAATCAAGGAGGAAGTTCTCATGGAACATGGAACTGTCAAATGGTTCAACGCTGAAAAAGGTTATGGCTTCATTACTCGCGAAGATGGTAGCGATGTATTCGTTCACTTCTCTGCAATCCAAGGCGACGGCTACAAGACTCTTGAAGAGGGTCAGGGCGTCACTTTCGATGTTGAGCAAAGCGACCGTGGACCTCAAGCTGTCAACGTTGTGAAAGACTAATATTGACACATGCCCAAAAGAACGGAGGCGCTTCGGCGTCTCTCTTTTTTTTGCTCAGTCTAGTGGATCAGAAAGGCGGGTCAGTCACCTCATGAGTTTAGAACGGATGCAAGCGTCATGGACAACTTATCGCTCCCTATTTCTTCTGGCCGATGAAGACGAAACCATGCTGCGCCGGTACATCGACCGGACAGAGCGGTGGGTGTGGACAGCGCATGGTAATGTGGTGGGCGTCGCCGCCGTGGGTATTCGTAACAGTTACGAAGGGGAACTCATGGCGATTGCCGTCGCCCCGGACCAGCAGGGTCAAGGGACCGGGAGTGCCTTCCTGCAGGCCCTCTTGGCGGTCTATCGCCGGCGCGGCTGGTGGACATTGTCCGTGGGCACAGGGGACACCTGCCCAGCCCAGCTGCACTTTTATCTCAAGAACGGCTTCCGGGTCGACCATGTCCGGCCCTTTTTCTTCACCCAGTACCCGCAACCAATCCGGGACGATTGGGGTGCGCTGCGCGACATGGTCGTGTTCAAGCAATTACTGAAGCCGCTGCCCCGTTGGGATGTACCGATGACCGAGGCGGTGTGGCAACCGCTGCCCGTGGGAGCGACGGCCCAACCGCCGTATCCCGTGGCGACGGAGGACGGTACGCCGGGGTGGACGCTGCGTCCCTTGAGCCAGCCCCGGACCTTGACGCTGGTCGGTGCGGTATACGATTTTGCGCTAAGCCAATGGCAGGCCATTATGGCGCCGGAGGCTTTGCCAGCGGATACCGACTTGGCTGCATTGTGGCGATACTGGCGCCAGGCGTATCCGGGGTTTCTCGTCCCGGCGAATTATTTCCCGGGGAATAAAAAATAGGCATGGCACTGCAGTCGCAGCCCATGCCCGGCCGACGTTACTTCAAGTCGGCTTTTTTTATTTTAGGAATCATCCATGCCAGAACCAGGACGGCCAGCAGTGCCACGGCCACGGCGACCCCGAAGGCCACGTGGAGCGCGGAGAGAAAGACGCTGTCTTGACCGGTGGGGTAGGTGGTGATTCGGCGGCCCAGCTGACGCGACATGACCCCGAACAAGATACTGGTCGAGGCGGCAGTACCGCTGACCATGCCCAGATTTCTCGCCAACGCATTGAAACTGCCCGTGATGCCCAGGTCAGACTTGGGCACCACCGACATAACGATGTCGCCCAGCGGGGACTGAAACAGGCCAGTGCCCATGCCCAGGATGATCGTTGCGCCAGCGTAGAGAATGAGACCGCCGCGCAAGGGCAGGAAGAGGTAGAGAACGTCCGCCAGGCCCACCAGCGCCGCGCCGAACAGCCCGACCAGGGCGATGTTCATGCGGTCCGCCAAGTAGCCGCCCAGCGGGGCAAAGAACACCATCGTCAACGGGTAGAGCGTCAGCAGCGCGCCCGCTTCTCCAGCTGGCAGCCGGAGCGTATCCTCCAAGTAGAAGGGCATGAGGATGGTCATGAAGAACTGGACCACGAAGACCAGGTAGACCGCACCAACGCCGCCGGAGAACAAGGCGTTCTTGAAGATACGCAGCGGCAGCAAGGGCTGAGCGACGTGCAGTTCAACCACGAAGAAGAGGATCAAGGCAACCACAGCGATGGCCAACAAGCCCCAGATCAGGGGCGTGAACCCAGTCTGCTGACTCACGTTCAAGCCCCAGAACCCAGCGCCAATGGCCGTCGCTTGGGTGAGAAAGCCGCCCCAGTCGACCCGGCCGGGAATCGGCGCTGGCCCGACGTGCATCAGCCGCAGTGCGAAGATCAGGGCGACCAACCCGATGGGTACGTTGATCCAAAAGATCACCGGCCAACTGCTGACGGCGAGGATCAACCCGCCTAGCCCAGGGCCGGCAACCGACCCCAGGGCCACGAAGGTGCCGACAGTGCCCATGGCCCGGCCGCGTTCGTTAATGGGAAACTCTGACGTGACGATACCGTATGTATTGGCCAGCGTCATCGCTCCACCCACCGCTTGGACGAACCGGCCCAAGAGGAGAAAGTTGAAGCCCAAGGGTGTGCCGGACATGGCTGAACCGAACACGAAGACAAACGTCCCGAGCTTGAAGATCTTTTCTTTACCCCACAAGTCGCCCAGTTTGCCAAATAAAAGCAGCAAGGCACTGAGGACAATGAGGTAAAGCGACACGATCCACTCCATCCGGCTCGCAGCGACCCCCAAGTCCTTGGTCATCACCGGAATCGCGATATTAACAATGGACGAATCCAAGTTGGACATAAAAGCAAAAATCCCCAAAATAATGATGACGGCCCAGCGGTGCGGATCCACCGCCGGTTGTACCGCATGCGTATCACTCATGCTGTCCACCCCCTACCAGATTGGGGTCATTATGGCACCCTTTGATAGAAAAAGCTTGAATTTTGCTCTTATTTCCGGGGCTGTCCGCATGCTGACGACCAAAAAAGGCACCGCATCGCTGCAGCGCCTTTCTCACTCGCAATCATCACTCTTGAAAAGCTGTGTCGTCCTCAAATGGATAACGATAACCCCACGACTTGCGCATCGCGGTCATCTCAGCCATGACGTCGGTGGTCCAGCCCCAATCTTCCCGGTCGGTCCCAGGATCAGCGCAAGCTTCGGCGAAGTCGGCCAGCTCGTAAGCCATGGCCTTGCTGGTCTCGCCAGCGGTGATGGTCGTCGCCTGGCGGTTGATGTCCGTGAAGACGGCGGCTTGGGCGCGCGGATAATCCATGATCGTCAGCATACCCTTGGTGGTGGCGATGCTGATCTGCTTGGGCAGACGGCCATAGAAGCTGAGCGTGACGTTCGTGAGGATGCCGTACTCGTTCTTGAAGCTGGCCACCGACCGGTCGTCCACACTGGTCGGGCCCATCTTCATCGTCGTAGCCAGCAGTTCAGGCGCGGCCGGCTGGAACATCCGGGCGGCGCTCAACGCGTACACGCCGATGTCCAGCAAGGCACCGCCGGCCAGCTGGGGGTCGAGCAGACGGGAACTGGGGTCAGTGTTCGAATTATTCGATCCGAACATCACATCGATCACCCGCACATCACCGAAGACGTCCGCTTCCTGCATCGCCCGCAGCTGGGCATACAGGGGCATGTGATAGATGGTCTGCGCCTCCATCACGACCAGCCCTTTCTCCCGGGCCCGGGCGGTTACCTGGCGCAGTTCGTGGCTGCTCATGACGATGGCTTTTTCAGACAAGACGTGTTTCCCCGCCGCCAAGGCACCCATAATTTCAGAAAAGTGGAAGCGGTGCGGTGTCGCAATATAGACCGCGTCAACAGCTGGATCGGCTAGGGCTTCTTCGTAACTGCCATAGGCGTGGGGGATATGGTACTGATCCGCAAATTCCTGGGCCTTCTGCAGCGACCGGGAACCGGCACCGTACAGCGTCGTGCCGCTCACTTTAGCAGCGTCGTGGGCAAACGCATGGGCAATGCCGCCCAAGCCAAGAATTGCAACATTTAAATTCTTCGCCATGTTTTTTTCTCCTTTAACAAAAAATACATACTAATGGGATAGACTAGAACCAATTCAATCGTACCAAAAAATGCAGACCGGGGAAACAGAGCAGGCCACTGCTTGCGGAGGCAGGTTAGTGTCTGGTCTTGACCCGGGTGACTCCGGGCTCCGCGGATTGGGGGCTGGAACGTGGTGACGGCGGTTTGAGCCCGCAAAGTGCGCGGTCTCAAACAC
>NZ_KI271602.1:14938-15229 GCF_000469325.1 Schleiferilactobacillus shenzhenensis LY-73
CGCATCCAAATCTTGGGCAAAAGAGCGCCCAAGATTTGGTGCGGTTTCCACCACTGAGCCCCCATCCGCTCCGCCCTCCGTCACCCTACATTCTCGGAGACTGGAAATGTCTTGCGCTCAACGAAATCCTGGCAGCCTCTTCCCCGGACATTACGGCAGTTACGTGGAAGTATGAAGTTGCGGCAACACTCCCCGCGAATGCGTTGTGACACCGAAGACTTTACGATCGGGTAAGATGTAGGCGATTTGGGCCCGGAGGCTGGCGGGCGTCAGCCGTGAAATTGTTGTTAA
>NZ_KI271602.1:15243-26730 GCF_000469325.1 Schleiferilactobacillus shenzhenensis LY-73
CCTTTGACCATTTACAACAAGGCCAATCTTGAAGACCGCGCACTTTGCGGGCTTCAAGTTGTGCCCACGGCGTTCCACGCCCAGCCAGCCGGAGGGCCCAAATCGCCGGGTCTCACGGATCATCTCTGGTTCACGAGGCGGCCGTGCGAAGCACAACGCCGTACCACCCCAAATCGCCGGGCCTCGCGAATCATAACCAGATCCACGAGGCGGCAGCGCGGAAGCGCAACGCCGCACCATTTGTTACAATGAAAAAGAACGAAAGTGAGGGATCCCAGTGGCGAAAGGCAAACGCCGGCGTCGCAGCAGTCAACATAAAACAGTCACCGCGGTGATCGTCTATACCCTGGCGATCCTACTCGTTTTGGGTGCCGCGCTGGTGGGCGGGACCATGTGGTACGTCAACCGCCAAAGCGAGGAGCAGGCCGCGCAAGCATCGGCGGCCCGAGCCGCAGAAGTGCGGCGTAAAGAAGCATTCATTAAAAAGGTGGCACCCACTGCTCAGTCCCTCTATAGCCAGTACAAGGTGTTTCCCAGCATCACGATCGCCCAAGCCATTCTGGAATCCGATTGGGGGGAAAGTTCGCTTTCTGCCGATTATAACAATCTCTTCGGCGTGAAGGGGACGGACCCGAATAATACGAAGGAGCTGACCACCCAGGAATACGTGAACGGGGAGTGGCAGACCATTAAGGCCCGCTTCCGGGTGTATGCCTCCTTTGCCCAGTCGATTACCGACCACGCGGCCTTGTTCACCCGGGGGACGACGTGGAACGCCAAGCAGTATCAGCACGTGCTGGCGGCCCAAGACTACAAGACTCAGGCCAAAGCCTTGCAAAGTGACGGCTACGCCACGGATCCCGACTATGCCAGTAAGCTCATCGACATCATTGAAACATACAACCTGACGAAGTACGACCCGACGAACGCCGCGGCCGCCAGTTCCGGGCAGTAAACGGTGGTTTTTCCGGGGCTATCTGTGGTAATGTATAAGTTAATTTCACGCGCTTTTTTAGCTTAATTGTTCGCGTTTACGCGGACCCCACTGAATAGGAGGACAATATCAATGGACTTGTTGGAACGCAGGATCAAGGAGGATGGCCGGGTCTTACCCGGTGACGTGCTGAAGGTGGACAGCTTTCTGAACCATCAGGTGGACCCAGTCTTGATGGCCGAAGTGGGCCAGGAGTTCCAGCGGCACTTCGCTCAGGCACCGGTCACGAAGATCCTTACCGTTGAATCATCCGGCATTGCGCCGGCCGTCTTCACCGGCTATGCCTTCAAGGTGCCGGTGGTGTTCGCGCGCAAGCACAAGTCAGTGACCCTGAAGGACGATATGTACACCTCCGTCGTCTATTCTTATACGAAGAAAGTCAGCAACCACATCGCTATCGCGCGCAAGTTCCTGAGTGCCGACGACAAGGTCCTGATCATTGACGATTTCTTGGCGAACGGCCAAGCTGTCGAAGGCTTGATCGACATCATCAACCAGGCTGGGGCGCAGCTGCTGGGGGTCGGTATCGTCATCGAAAAGACCTTCCAGAAGGGCCGTCAGCTCTTGGACAAGCGGGAGATTCCGGTCTATTCTTTGGCCCGCATCAAAGCCTTCGAGAACGGCCACGTCGTCTTCACCGAAGAACAGGAGCAGCCCGATGGCGGACAACAAGGCTAACGACATCGTCGAGGTCAGCCAGCCCCAAGCGGCGGTCCTCGGCCTGCAGCATTTGCTGGCGATGTACTCCGGCTCGGTCCTGGTACCGCTGCTGATCGGCAGTGCCATGGGCTTTTCAGCCAAGCAGATGACCTATCTGGTGTCCATCGACATTTTCATGTGCGGCATCGCCACCTTTCTCCAAGTACACACTAACCGGGTCTTCGGCATCGGCTTGCCGGTCATCCTGGGCTGTGCCATTCAGGCGGTGGAGCCGCTGAAGCTGATCGGCCAGCGCTTCACCGTGGGCACGATGTACGGCGCCATCATCGCGGCTGGCATTTTCGTGTTCCTCATCGCCGGCGCCTTTGCCAAGCTCAAGCGCCTGTTTCCGCCGCTGGTCACCGGCACCGTCATTACGGTCATCGGTCTTTCCTTGATCCCGGTCGCTTTCCAGAACCTGGGCGGCGGCGACTTGGCGGCCAAGTCCTTTGGGGACGCCCGCAACATCAGCCTGGGCTTTCTCACCGCACTGATCATCTTAGCCATTAACGTCTGGGCAAGGGGCTTCCTGCACAGTATCGCCGTACTGGTGGGCCTGGTCGTAGGCACACTGATTGCCGGCTTCCTCGGGATGGTATCGCTCACGCCGGTGATGACCGCGGACTGGTTCCACTTCCCGCAATTCGGCTACTTCGGCACCCCGCACTTCGAGTGGTCGTCGATGCTCACGATGATCCTCGTCTCGCTGGTGTCCATGGTGGAATCCACCGGCGTCTACTTTGCTCTGGGCGACATCACCGAACGTAAGATTGGCGCGGACGACTTGAAGAAAGGCTACCGGGCGGAGGGCCTGGCCATCATCTTGGGCGGGTTGTTCAACACCTTCCCGTACACCGCGTTCTCCCAGAACGTCGGCCTGGTCCAGCTGTCCGGCATCAAGACCAAGCGGCCGATCTACTGGGCGGCCGGCTTCCTGGTCTTGTTGGGCCTGCTGCCCAAAGTTGGGGCGCTGGCCACGATCATTCCGGCCCCGGTGCTCGGCGGGGCCATGCTGGTCATGTTCGGGATGGTCGCGATGCAGGGGATTCGGATGCTGCAATCTGTGGACTTCAGCCAGGATCATAACCTGCTGGTGGCCGCCGTTTCCATCGGCCTGGGCCTGGGCGTCACCGTCACGCCGACCATTTTCCAAGCCCTGCCCAAGACGGTACAATTACTCTTAGGGAACGGCATCGTCATCGCGACGCTGTCGTCGGTTTTACTGAACACCATTTTTCAACATCAGCGCCACGCTGAACTGGCGGAACAGTCCGGTTTGAACGAAGCCGACGGTGATGAGAAAGGAACCGGAAAGCCATGAGCTTTATTGCACCAAACCAAACCATCGGCATCATCGGCGGCGGCATTGACAGCTACGCGCTAACGATGGTGGCCCGTCAGATGGGCCTGCATCCGGCGGTCTTGACGGCTTCCGGGACCGACCCGGCGCTGGCGGCGGCGGATTATGCCTTGTACGGCGATTTGACTAATCCGGCCCCGTTCGCGGATCTGGCTGACATGAGCCAGGTGGTCGTATATGCCGATGAAAATATCAGCACGGACCTGCTCACCGGTCTCAGCCAGGATGGCCGGCTGCCCCAGGGCACCGATATTTTGAGCATCACCCAGGATCGCTACATGGAGAAAGTGTTCTTCGAAGACCAAAATCTGAACACCGCGCCCTATGCGATGGTCGTCAATTTGGACGATGTCCGCCGGGAGATCGAATCGATTGGTTATCCAGCCGTCCTGAAGCCTACTCAGAAAGGCTTCGGCCCCAAGCGCCAGCGCATCCTGCGCAACGAGAACGACGTGGAGGCGGCTGCCGATTACTTCGACGGCGGCACGGCCATTCTCGAATCCTGGGTACCGAAGGCGCGGGAGTTGGCGGTCCTGGTGGTGAAGACGACCAGCGGCGAGGTGACGGTCTACCCGACGATTGAGAACATGTACAGCGATTCCCACGCCCTGGAGGCGTCTATTATGCCGGCCCGCATCGACGCGGCCACGAACCAGGAGATTCGGCGTATTGCCCGGCTGCTGGGGGATAAGGTCCACTACGCGGGCGTTTTTGGCGTTACGTATTTTCTAACGGCCGCCGGCGTTCTCTACGTGGCCCGGCTGTTCCCGGGGCCCCGCGGTAACGCCAACGTGCTGGCGTATACCACTGGCTTTTCCCCTTACGAACTGCACTTGCGGGCGGTCTGCGGCTGGTCCATTCCCGAGCCGAAGCTGGACCGGGCCGGAGTCACCGTCAGCATTTCCAGCCGGCAGCTGGCTAAGGCCATCGAACTGATCCGCAGCCAGCCGAACACCCACTTTAGCTTTTATCCCCAGCGCGGCGACCTGGCGCCTGATGCCCCCGTGGGCTTCGCGTCCTTTACCGCCTGGGAGTTGGATTCTGTGATCGCCCGGGTCGAAGCCCTGGGCATTTGGCATATACAAGACAAGAAGGAGACCAAAGCCGATGATTGATCGTTACGTGCGCCCCGAGATGGGTCAGATCTGGACCGATGATAACAAGTACGCTGCCTGGCTCAAGGTAGAAATTCTCGCTGTCCAAGCATGGGCCAAGCTAGGGGAGATCCCCCAGGCCGACGCCGACGCCGTGGCCAAGAACGCCCGCGTGGACGCCAAGGAAGTCGCTCGCCTGGAACAGATTACTCGGCACGACGTGGTCGCTTTCACCCGGACCGTCTCCGAGAGTCTGGGACCAGAGAAGAAATGGGTGCACTACGGCCTGACCTCCACCGATGTCGTGGACACCGCATACGGCTACCTGATGAAACAGGCCAACGAGATCATCAAGGCGGATCTGCGCCATTTGCGGGACGTGGTCGCCGCCAAGGCGAAGGAATACAAATACACGGTGATGATCGGCCGGACCCACGGGGTCCACGCCGAACCCACGACCTTTGGCCTGGTACTGGCCAACTGGTACGCTGAAATTCAGCGGGACATCGACCGGTTCGACCATGCCGCTGCCGGCGTGGAAGCCGGCAAGATCTCCGGTGCCGTGGGCACGTTTGCCAACACGCCGCCGGCCGTTGAAGAATACGTCACCGCCAATCTCGGCTTGCGCGCCCAGGACATTTCGACCCAAGTACTGCCCCGGGACCTGCACGCCGAATACGTGGGCGTGATGGCCATCATCGCCACCTCCATCGAACGCTTCGCTCTGGAAGTGCGCCACTTGCAGCGGACGGAAGTGCGGGAAGTCGAAGAATTCTTCGCCGCCGGGCAGAAAGGCTCTTCCGCGATGCCCCACAAGCGCAATCCCATCGGTTCCGAGAACGTCACGGGGTTGGCCCGGGTTATCCGCGGCCACGCTTTGACGGCGCTGGAAGACATTCCCTTGTGGCACGAACGGGACATTTCTCACTCCTCGGCTGAACGCATTATCCTGCCAGACACCACCGAAGCGCTGGATTATATCCTGCACCGCTTCGCTAACATCGTGGAGACACTGACGGTGTTCCCGGAGAAGATGAAGGCCGACATGAACATCACCCACGGCTTGATCTATTCGCAACGGGTGCTGCTGGCCCTGATTGAGACCGGCATGAGCCGAGAAGCGGCCTATGATCTGGTCCAGCCCAAGACCGCCCAAGCGTGGGACGAACAGCGCTCCTTCCGGGGCCTGCTGGAAGCCGATCCGAAGATCACCGACCGGCTGAGCAAAGCCGACTTGGATGCGGCCTTCGATTACCACTGGCACCTGCGGCACGTGGACGATATCTTCGCCCGCCTGGGGTTAGACGACTAAACACAATAGACTGATACATTGCAGAAGAAGAGGAGACTTGTTTTTTTATGGCCCAAGATCTACTGGCAAAACTGAATGACAAACAAGCGGAAGCGGTCCAAGCCACTGAGGGGCCGCTGCTGATCATGGCCGGCGCCGGCTCGGGCAAGACCCGGGTCCTCACCCACCGGGTCGCCTACCTGATCGAAGAGAAGGGCATCCAGCCCTGGCACATCTTGGCCATCACGTTCACCAACAAGGCGGCCAAGGAAATGAAGGAACGAATCGCCAAGCTCCTGGGTCAAGAAGAAAATTCGGTCTGGGTCTCCACCTTCCACGCCCTGTGTGTCCGCATTCTGCGCCGGGAGGCCGACGCCATCGGGTATTCCCGCTCCTTCACCATCGCCGACAGCGGCGAACAGCTGACGCTGATCAAGCGCCTGCTGCGGGAAGCCAACATTGATCCCAAGCAGTACGACCCCAAGGCGCTGTTGGGGGCCATTTCTAACGCCAAAAACAATCTGACGAATCCCCAGGAATTCGCCAAGAGCGCCGTGTCGCCCTTCGAAAAGATCGCCGCGCGGATCTATAAGGACTACCAGCAGCAGCTGCAGCTCAACCAAGCCATGGACTTCGACGACCTGATCATGCAGACGATTCGGCTGTTCAAGCTGGCCCCTAACGTGCTCAGTTATTATCAAGAAAAGTTCCAGTACATCCACGTGGATGAATACCAGGACACCAACGAGGCCCAGTATCAGCTGGTGGCCATGCTGGCGGCGAAGTACCGCAACCTCTGCGTGGTCGGGGATGCCGACCAGAGTATCTACGGCTGGCGGGGAGCGAACATGGAGAACATTCTGGACTTCGAGAAAGATTATCCCGATGCCCAGATGATCCTGCTGGAGCAGAATTACCGCTCCACCAAGACGATCCTCAAGGCCGCCAACGCGGTCATCGCCAACAATACCAACCGCAAGCCGAAGGAACTGTGGACGGACAACACCACCGGCGACCCCATCGAGTACTACCGGGGCCAGACGGAACGGGACGAAGCCTACTTCGTCGTGCGCAAGATTCAAGAGCTGATGCAGTCCAGTCATTATCATTACGGCGACTTCGCCGTGCTGTACCGGACCAACGCCCAGTCCCGGGTGCTGGAAGAAGTGCTGCTGCAATCCAACGTGCCGTACAAGATCGTCGGCGGCAACCGGTTCTATGACCGGAAGGAAATTCGGGACGTCCTGGCCTATATTCGCCTGCTGGTGAACCCGGCGGACGATATGAGCCTGACCCGGATCATCAACGTACCCAAGCGCGGGGTGGGCGCCGGCTCCCTCGAGAAGCTGCGCCAATTCGCGGATGAACACGACATGACCATGCTGGAAGCCGCTCATTCGGTGGCGATGGCCCCAATCAGCGGCCGGGCCGCCCACGGTATCGCGGATTTTGCCAAGCTCATCGATCAGCTGACAGCCATGAAAGAAACCAGCACGGTGACCCAGATCGCCCAGGCCATTTTGGATGATTCCGGCTATCAAAAAGAGCTGGAAGCCGCCCATACGGACGAAGCCCAGAGCCGGATCGAGAACCTGCAAGAGTTCATTTCGGTGACCAGTGAATTCGACCAGAATTACACCCCGGAGTCGGAGGACAGCGACATGCTGACGGATTTCGCCGCCAACGTGGCGCTCCTTTCTGACCAAGACGACATTGCCGAGGAAGAGACCCAGGTCACGCTGATGACGCTGCATGCCGCCAAGGGGCTGGAGTTCCCGGTGGTCTTCATGATCGGTATGGAAGAGGGACTCTTCCCGCTCAGCCGGGCCAGTATGGATGAGACCGAGCTGGAAGAAGAACGCCGCTTGGCTTATGTCGGCATCACCCGGGCTCAGAAGAAGCTGTACATTACCAACGCGTATGCCCGGATGCTGTACGGTCGGACCAACGCCAACCCGCCGTCCCGCTTCGTGGACGAGATCCCGGACGACTTGCTGCAAAGTGACAATGTGCTCAGCGAGACGCCGGCGGCCAAGAGCGATAATGACCTGCCCTTCGCCCGCCGTCGGGACGAACGGGCGCAGGCGACCACTTACGGCAGCGGCGATGCCTATACCTTCAAGGGCCACCGCGAGAAGAAAGGGTTCAAGGTGACCAAGGTCGCCCACCAAACCCCGACCCCCGCCGCCCAAGTGAGCGATTGGGCCGTGGGCGATAAGGTCAGCCACAAGGCCTGGGGTATCGGTACCGTGGTGGCGGTGGCCGGCAAGGCGGACGACCTAACGCTGACCATTGCCTTCCCGGACGTGGGCATCAAGAAGCTTTTGGTCGCCTTCGCCCCGATCAAGAAAGTAGAAAAAGACTAGAGGAGGAATCCGGCATGACGTTGCCGCAACCATTGGACCAGTACACGGAGGCCAGCGCGGAAGCGGAATTAAAAAAGCTGCGCGCTCAGGTCAACCAGTACCGGGAAGCGTATTACACGAAGGATGCCCCGTTGGTTGAAGACTACGTCTACGACGCTGCCTACAACGACCTGCAGACATTGGAGAAGAAGTTCCCCCAGCTGATCACGCCGGATTCGCCGACCCAGCTGGTGGGGGACGAGACGCTGCCCGGGTTCACCAAGGTGCGCCACGCTATCCCCATGCTCTCCATGGGCGACGTTTTCTCCGTAGATGAATTAAAGACCTTCGACGACCGTTTGCAAAAGGCGGTGGGCGCCGCCGTGACCTACAACGCCGAATTGAAAATTGACGGTTTGGCCCTTTCTCTGGTTTACCAGCAAGGCAAGCTCGTCCAAGCGTCGACCCGAGGCGACGGCGTCATCGGCGAGGACGTGACGGCCAACATCAAAACGATCAAGGCCGTGCCCCAAACGCTGCCCCAGCCCCTGGACGTGGAAGTCCGCGGCGAGTGTTACATGCCCATTTCTTCCTTCGGCAAGCTGAACGCCGACCGGGAGAGCCGGGGGGAGGCCGTCTTCGCCAACCCGCGGAACGCCGCGGCCGGTTCGCTGCGCCAATTGAACCCGCGCATCACCAAAGAACGGGACTTGAGCGTCTGGCTCTACACCATCGTCAAGGCTCAGGATTACGGCATCACCACTCAGGCCGACGCGCTGCGCACACTGGGTGAGTGGGGCTTCCCGGTGAATCCCAACGGTCGGGTCTGCCGCACGCTGGCGGAAGTGGATCAGTATATCGACGACATGACGCCTCAGCGGCAAACGCTGGACTACGGCATCGACGGCATCGTGCTGAAAGTCAACGATTTGGACTTGCAGGACCAGCTGGGCAACACCGTGAAGGTGCCCCGCTGGGAGATTGCCTACAAGTTCCCGCCGGAAATGGCCCGGACGGTGGTTCATAAGATTACCTGGACCGTTGGCCGGACAGGGGTCGTTACCCCCACGGCCGTCATGGATCCGGTCCAACTGGCCGGCACCACCGTTAGCCGGGCCACGCTGCACAACGTGGACATGCTCAAGGAGAAGGACGTCCGCATCGGGGACACCGTCGAGCTGTTCAAGGCCGGCGACATTATTCCCGAAGTTTCTCGGGTGGTCAAGGCGCTCCGGCCCAAAGACGCGGCTCCTTATCAGCCGCCGACCACGTGCCCTTCCTGCGGCGAGCCGCTGGTACACCTGATGGACGAGGTCGCCCTGCGCTGTGTCAATCCCAAGTGCCCCGCCCAGATCACGGAGGGGCTGACCCACTTTGCCTCGCGCGACGCCATGGATATCACTGGCTTGGGCCCCAAAGTGGTGGCTTTGCTGTACAGCCATCATTTGGTCACCGATATTGCTGACCTCTACCGGCTGACCGCCTCTGATCTGGCCGATTTGCCGGGTTTCAAGGAAAAGTCCATTAGTAATTTGTTAAACGCCATTGCCGCCAGTCGACAGAATTCCCTGGAACGGTTATTGTTTGGGTTAGGCATCGACCACGTCGGCGCCAAGGCGGCGACATTGATTGCCCAGACCTTCGGCACGATGACCAAGCTGATGGCGGCCAGCGCCGACGAGATCACCGCCATCAAGACGATTGGCCCAACTATCGGCCAGAGTATCACCGCCTTCTTCAGTAATCCCGGGGCCCAGAGTCTCATTGCGGAGCTGACCGAGGTGGGCGTGAACATGACCTACACGGGTCCCACCGTCGCCACCGAAGAAGCCGCTGAATCGCCTTTCTCCGGTCAGACCGTGGTTATTACCGGTAAGTTCGCGGATTATTCCAGAAAGGCGCTCACCGAAAGACTAACCGCCCTGGGTGCCCACGTCACCGGTTCGGTTTCGAAGAACACCAACATGGTGGTCGCCGGGGACGATCCCGGCAGCAAGGAGACGAAGGCCCAGCAGCTGGGCGTCCGTATTGTGCACGCTGCAGAATTGGCGACGATGCTGACAGAAAGTCAAACAGAGTAACGGAGTGAATGAACGAATGAAACGTCTTTGGGTCATCGCCGCGCTGGCGGCGCTGCTGGTATTGGGCGGCTGCGGCAAGCTCGGCTCCACCGCCACGAACAGCACCACCAGTACCAGCAGTAAAAAGGTCCAGACCACCGGCAACTTCAATGCCACGGGGTACAACAGCGTGGTCACGGAAGGCCACTACAAGACCAGTGCCGCCCGCGGCGTGGCGGCGGACTACGTGAATAATACGCTGGACGTGAAGGGGATGGAGACCGGACTGCTGCAGCTGTCGCAGAGCGTTTTCTCCCCCGATAAGTATTCCTTCCAGGAAGGCCAATACTTGACCAAAGCCAACGTCCAAGATTGGCTCGGCCGCCAGTCCAAGAGCAATCCCGACGGCTTGAATCCAGCCAGTAACGGTTCCACCGACCCGGATAAGCGCACCCCGGAATACTTAGGGACGATGCTCGAACAGGACTTCGTCACCGTCTCCGGTTCCAAGTCCACGCTCGGCGGCATCAGTATTGCGCTGGGCATGAACGCCATCGATTATTACCAGAAGCAGCAGTACGGTGCCACCTTCCAGACCAAAATCAGTGCCAGTGACCAGGAGACCCAGGGGAAGAAGATCGCCCAAGAAGTGGTCAACCGGCTCCGTGCCAAGACCGGCGTGGGCAACGTACCGATTTTTGTCACGCTCTATTCGCTGGCTGAGAAGGACAGCCTGGTTTCCGGTTCCTTCTTTGCGAAGGGCACCGCCACCGGCAAGACCATCGACAAGTGGGACAAGGTGGACCAGCAGTCCGGGGTCCTGCCCACAGTCAACGGGGCCAAGGCCATCAACAGCAGCGACGCCACAGCGTTCTCGAACTTCCAGACGCAGGTCCAGAACTTCTTCCCGAACTTAGCCGGCGTTACCGCCACCGTGCATTACACGGACGGCAGTCTGAGTGAGATGACGGTGAACATTCAGACGCAGTTTTATAGTCAGACGGAGATCATGAGCTTCACGAACTACGTGGCGTCTGTCGCCAACAAGCTCCTGCCCAGCGGCGCGCCGATTCAGATCATCGTGGCCAGCGTCAACACGACCCAAGCCATCGTCAGCCGCAGCGCCAGCGCGAAGGAATTTACCGTGAACATTTTGCAGAACTATTAGTGCAGAAAGGCCCGGCGGCTGCTGGGCCTTTTGTTGTCGGCGGGGCGTGTGACCCGGCGATTTGGGCCGGTACGGCGTTGTGCTTCGCACATCCGCCTCGAGGAGCAGGAGGATGGTGAGCGAGACCCGGCGATTTGGGCCCTCCGGCTGGCTGGGGCTGGAACGTGGCGGGCACAGCCTCCGGGCCCAAATCGCCTACATCTTACCCAATCGTAAAATTTTCGGTACCAGGACCCATTCGCCAGAAGTGCTGCCCGCACTTTGCGTCTGCATCCGGTTGTCCTGATGCTCGGGGAGGAAGCTGCCAGAATTTTGTGTCGAGCGAGACATTTCCAGTCTCCGAGAATGTAGGGTGACGAAGAGCGGAGCAGATGGGGCTCAGCCGTGAAATTATTGTTAGCGGCTTTGCCGCTTACAATAAGGCCGAGCTTTGAGACAATTGCGGTTTTTGCAATTGGCTCAAAGTCGTGCCCACG
>NZ_KI271602.1:26760-36230 GCF_000469325.1 Schleiferilactobacillus shenzhenensis LY-73
CGCGAGACACTAACCTACCTCCCAATCTGCGTAGACCATACTCATCGGGCCAGAGAGGAGACAGCACACTGTCTCCGCGCCAGAAATCTGACCGCACTTTCAGAAATACCCGCTTCCCATCTATGGTAAAATGGAACAGACAAACTGTGTACGACAGCGGCACCGCACACCGGCGGCGCTGTCGATGGAAGGGATATGAAGGTTAATGATCGATCGTGACCAAGTTGCCCATGTGGCTGGACTTGCCAAGCTGCAGTTCAGCGATAGCGAGCTGACCGCCTTTACCAAACAGATGGAAGACATCATGGCCATGGCGGACCAGCTCGACGCCGTGGACGTTGGCGAGACGACGCCGCTGTATCAAGTAACAGACCTCAAAAACGTCTTCCGGGAAGACAAACCCGAACGCTGGCAGACCCGGGAACAATTACTGAAGAACGTACCCGAAAAAGAAGCCGGTCTGATCAAGGTACCGTCGATCTTAGATAATGGGGAGGGCGAAGCGTGAGTACGAATTACTTTAAAGAGGACATTTCTACCCTGCATGACGCCCTCGTCAACAAGCAAACCACGGCCGTTCAGCTGACGGCCGATACCTTGGCCCAGATTCATGCCAAGGAGGATAAGACCAAAGCATTCATCACGGTGACGGACGATGAAGCCAAAAAGCAGGCGGCGGCCGCCGATGCGGCCGGGATCAGTGCTGACCAGCCTTTGGCCGGCGTACCCCTGGCATTGAAGGATAACATCATCACCGACGGCGTCTTGACGACAGCCGCCAGTAAAATCCTCACCGGGTTCATTCCGGTCTATGACGCTACCGTGACGAAGCGGCTGAAGGCAGCCGGCAGTGTGTTGGTCGGCAAGACTAACTTGGACGAGTTCGCAATGGGGTCTTCAACCGAGAATTCCTATTACGGGCCGACCCACAACGCCTGGGACTTGGACCGAGTCCCCGGCGGTTCGTCCGGCGGTTCTGCTGCAGCAGTGGCCGCGGGGGAAGTCGTCGCTGCGCTGGGCTCCGATACTGGCGGGTCGATTCGACAGCCGGCGGCGTTCAACGGCATCTTCGGCATCAAGCCGACGTACGGCCGCGTTTCTCGCTGGGGCTTGATTGCCTTCGGGTCGTCGCTGGACCAGATCGGTGTGCTCAGCCGGCGGGTCAAGGATTCAGCCTTGATCCTCCAGCAGATCGCCGGCCAGGACGAGAATGACGACACCAGTCTGCCCGATCCCGTACCGGATTACGTCGCCGCAATGGCCGGCGGCGTGCAGGGCATGCGTCTGGCCTTGCCGGAAGAATACTTAGGCGAAGGGGTTTCTCAAGGCGTCCGGGACGCCATTGAGAAGGCCGTGGACACGTTGAAGAAATTGGGCGCCACGGTGGATACCGTCAGCCTGCCGCACACCAAGTACGCGGTGCCGACGTATTACCTGATTGCGTCCTCTGAAGCCAGCTCCAACCTGCAGCGCTTCGATGGGATTCGCTACGGTTACCGCGCCCAAGATGTCAAGAACCTGGAAGACGTCTACGTGCGCACGCGCAGCGAGGGCTTCGGCGACGAAGTCAAGCGGCGCATTATGCTGGGGACGTTCTCTCTGTCCGCCGGCTTCTACGACGCCTACTTCAACAAGGCCGCCAAGGTGCGCCACCTGATCCAGGACGATTTCACCAAGGTCTTCGCCGACCACGACTTGATTATCGCCCCGACCACACCGACGCCGGCGTTTAAGATTGGTGAGAAAGTCGACGATCCCGTCACGATGTATATGAACGACATTCTGACGATTCCCGCGAACTTAGCCGGGATTCCTGCGGCTTCTGTGCCGGCCGGCCTGGTTGACGGACTGCCCGTGGGCTTGCAGTTGATGGCCAAACCTTTGGGTGAAAGCACGATCTTCAAAGCCGCTGCGGCGTTTGAAGACGCGACAAAATTTTATGAACAGGTACCGACAGCGATGAAAGGGGAGAATTAAGGATGAATTTTAAATCCACCATCGGTTTGGAAGTCCACGTCGAGTTGAAGACGAAGACCAAGATGTTTTCTCCCGCGCCCGTGACTTACGGCGAAAGCCCCAACACGGCAGCCAATGTCATCGACTTCGGCTTCCCAGGCGTCTTGCCCCGGGTCAATAAGAATGCTTACCGGCTGGGTATCATGGTGGCCCTGGCGCTCCACGCCCAGGTCACCCACGACACCCACTTCGACCGGAAGAACTATTTCTACCCGGACAACCCCAAGGCCTATCAGATCACCCAGCAGGAACGACCGCTGGGGACCAACGGCTACGTGGAGATCAACGTTAAGGGCCAGAAAAAGAAGATCGGCATTCACGAACTGCACGTCGAGGAAGATGCCGGGAAGAACACCCACGGGGCGTCCGGCTATTCTTATGTCGACTTGAACCGGCAGGGCACGCCGCTGATTGAAATCGTGTCTAAACCCGATATTGCCTCGCCAGACGAAGCTTATGCCTATCTTGAGCAGCTGCGCCAGATCATTCTGTTCACCGGCGCCTCCGACGTCAAGATGGAGGAAGGCTCCATGCGGGTGGATACCAATATTTCCATCGCCCCCATCGGTTCGGACAAGCTGGGCACGAAGGCTGAGCTGAAGAATCTGAACTCCTTCGCCCACGTCCGGGACGGGCTGGCGTATGAAGAAAAGCGCCAGGCCCAAGTGCTGATGGCCGGCGGCGAGATTCGGCAGGAAACGCGGCGCTTTGACGAACCCACCGGGACCACGATCCTGATGCGGGTCAAGGAAGGCTCCGATGATTACCGCTACTTCCCCGAACCTGATATTCCGCCGTTCCACATTGGCCAGGAGTGGATCGATGAGATTCAAAAAGAGATCCCTGAAATGCCGGATAAACGGCGCGACCGTTACGTGAACGATTATGGCCTGCCGGAATATGACGCCGGGGTCCTGACGGCGACGAAAGAAATGTCTGATTTCTTTGATGCCACCGTCAAGGCTGGCGCTCCGGCGAAGCAGGCGGCCAACTGGCTGATGGGTAACGTGAATGCGTATCTGAACGACCAGCAAGTGGACCTTTCTGCCACCGCGCTGACGCCGGAACACCTGGCGGGGATGATCAAGCTGGTGACCGACGGCACGATCAGTTCGAAGATCGCCAAGAAGGTCTTCCAGGAGATCATTACCAACGATACCGATCCCCAGCAGTGGGTCGAGTCTAAGGGCATGGTCCAGCAGTCGGATCCGCAAGTCTTGATTCCAATCATTGACGGTGTGCTGGATAATAACCAGCAGTCGATCGAGGACTTCAAGAACGGCAAGGACCGGGCCATCGGCTTCCTAGTGGGGCAGATCATGAAGCAGACCCACGGCAAGGCCAATCCTCAAGTGGTCAATCAGATCCTCGTGAGTGAATTAAAGAAACGCTGAACGCGTGCGGAAAAGGATTGAAACAGATGGTAAAAAAGGCACGGCTCATCTATAATCCGGTCTCTGGGCACGAAGTCATGGAACGCAACGTGGCCGGCGTCTTGAGCATCCTCGAAGATGCTGGGTACGAGAGCAGTACGTTCCGCACCCGGCCCGAGGAAGGTTCGACCGAGGCCGAGGCCAAACGCGCGGCCCTGGAAGGCTTCGACCTGCTGGTGGCCGCCGGCGGCGACGGCACCATCAACGAAGTGGTTAACGGCATTGCCGGCCTCAAACAACGGCCGATGCTCGGGATCATTCCCGTAGGCACGACGAACGATTATGCTCGGGCCTTGAAGATTCCGCGGGAAGACCCAGTCGCCGCGGCGAAGGTCATTGCCCGGGGGAAGCACATCGGGGTCGACATCGGCAAGGCGAATGACCAGTACTTCGTCAACATCGCCGGCGGCGGCAACATGATGGATCTGACCTACGAGGTGGCCTCCGACGTGAAGTCCGCGTTGGGCTACCTGGCGTATCTGCTGAAAGGGGCCGAGATGCTCCCGCGGATGCGGCCGATTCAGATGCACCTGGTGTACGACGAAGGCACATACGACGGCGAAGCCTCCATGTTCTTCCTCAGCCTGACCAATTCCGTGGGTGGGCTGGAGCAGATCGCGCCGGATGCGGTCCTGGGCGACGGCAAGTTCACGCTGATCATTGTCAAAACCGCCAACTTGGTGGAGATCGTCCAGCTGCTGACGATGGTCCTCACCGGCGGCCGCCATGTGAACGACGACCGCATCATCTACACCCAGACTCGCCGGCTGGCCGTCACCTCGGCCCACGGCGAACAGCTTAAGGTCAATCTGGACGGCGAATACGGCGGCGACGCCCCGATGCACTTCGTGAACTTGAAGCAGCACATCCAGGCGTTCGCCAACGTACCGGAGATCCCGGACGACGCCATCGCCGAGCAGGAAGACGTGACTGGCAAGCTGCTGGCCTCCGTCAACAAGCTCCACGATAATCATCCGGAAGCTGATTCGGACGATCACTAGATTTCTCACAGGCAGCACCAGGCAAGCACCGCACCGGCGCGCCCGGTGCTGCGTTCGTTTTATAGAAGAAAGGAACCCACTATGGCCAAATTTACCGTACCGGTCCGCCAGGGCGAGACCCTGACCGCCACTGTCCAAGACTTGACGTATGAAGGCATGGGCGTCATCAAGGTCCAGGATTATCCGCTTTTCGTGGATAATGCGCTCCCTGGCGAAGAAGTGACCGCCCTCGTCACCCGCACCAATAAGACCTATGGCTTTGCCCGGGTCAGCCAGCGGTTGACCACCAGCCCCGACCGGGTAGCCGGGGAATTCACCGATTATCTTCAGACGGGGATCGCCCCGCTGGCGCACCTGCGCTATCCGGCGCAGCTGGCGTTCAAACAGGCCCAGGTGCAGCATCTTTTCGCTGCCCAGCACCTGGATATTGAAGTCTTGCCGACACTGGCCAGTCCCCAGCAGACCAAGTACCGGAACAAGGCGCAGATTCCGGTGCAGACGATTCACGGCGAACTGACCACCGGGTTCTATCGCAAACGCAGCCACCACCTCGTGCCGCTGACGGATTTCTTCATCCAAGATCCGCGCATTGACGAGATTATCGTCACGGTGCGGGATATTCTGCGCCAGCTGGATGTTTCTGCCTACGATGAACGCACGCGCCGCGGGGTGTTGCGGCATATCATGGTGCGGCGGGGCCATACCACCGGCGAGGTGATGATCGTGCTGGTCGTCACCCAGACTGTCCCGGCGCTGAAGCTGGCCGCGCAGATGATCGCAGACGCTGTGCCGGACCTGACGACGCTGCTGTGGAACGTCAACTCCCGGAACACGAATGTGATCCTCAGCGGCGATAACCGCGTCGTTGCGGGGCCGGGATACATCACCGATACGATCGGCGACCGGCGCTTCCACATTTCTCCCCAATCCTTCTTCCAGATCAACGCCGCCCAGACGCCGCACCTCTATGCCATCGCTCAGGAACTGGCCGCATTCAGCGGGAACGAGACAGTCATCGATGCGTATGCGGGTATCGGAACGATTGGGCTGACCATTGCGCCGCAGGTGAAGCAGGTTTACGGGATGGAAGTCGTGCCGGAAGCCGTCGCCGACGCCCGGGCCAACGCTGAGCTGAACGGGATTACGAACGCGGAATACACCGTCGGGACGGCGGAAGCCGTGCTGCCGAAGTGGCAGAGCGACGGCGTTCAAGCGGACGTGCTGATCGTTGACCCGCCGCGCAAGGGGGTAGCCGAGTCATTCATCACCACGGTGGGGGCGATGCGCATTCCCCGGGTGATCTACGTCAGCTGCAATCCCGCGACCCTGGCCCGGGACCTGGTGCGGTTCCAGGCGCAGGGTTACGCGGTCACCAGTCCCACCCACGTGGTGGACATGTTTCCCCAGACGCCCCACATCGAGAGTGTCACACGATTGGATTTGAGGTGAGAAAATGCGCCGGCCAGCACCGATTTATGCGAATACGTTCCGACGCCATTGGCCGTGGTGGCTGCTGCTGCTCGGGGCGGTGATCGCTGGCGCAGCGTTTCTTCTTTGGCGGCAGTTCGCACCGGTGAATCTGACCAAGGGCCAGTACCCCGTGAACGGGACCTTGGTCAGCCAGACGGATGGCACCGTGGACTTTCAGGCGCTGCATCAAGACGGTGCCCGCTTCGTTTACGTCCACGCTGCCCAGGGGGCCAGCTACCAAGACGACCGCGTCGGGGAAAATCTGGCCAGTGCCCAGGGCGCTCGGCTGGCCGTGGGGATTGAGCACACCCTCAGTTTCGACACCACGCCGGCGGCCCAGATCGCCAATTTGACGAAAGCTGTCAACGGCAGCTGGGGCGACTTGCCCATCGCCGTCAGCCTGAGTCTGTATGGTGATTACGAGACAACGCCGCCCAGCCAGGCGACCGTGACGGCTTTACTGAAGGCGATAGCTGCCGGACTACAAAAAAACGGGCGATCCATGATCGTCCGTACCACTTCTGATTTAGCACAACGCTACGCACGGGCGGGCCATTTCTCCCTGTGGCTCAGCGATGCTGAGTCAGCCAAGGCGTCCGTTCTGTTTCTCCAGCGCGGTGCGTTCCCCCATAACTCTGCCTTACCCTTGGTCACGTTCAACGGCGACCGCACCCGCTGGCAACAAGAATTCCACGTTACGCTGACGGCGTCTGCTCAGGCGGGCGGGCAGCCGTGATGGGATAGTCCAAGTTGCTGGATTCGTCGTAGATCGACACCGGACCGTGCTCGTTCGTGTGCACGACCAGCTGGTAGCCGAAGTGATCGACGAAGGTCAAGGTGTTGCCGTCCAAGCCAGTAATGTGGCCGGGCAGCACTTGCCCGTCGATTTGAATAACGAGATCCGGCGAGATCTGCAGCAGGTGATCATGGTGGGTCTTGGTGTCCAGAAATGCCCAGGTGCCAACGAACCGTTGCGAAAAATCAGGTGCCGGTGCTTTGACCTTCTGGGTTTTCGGAACGATATGACGGACCAGGCTCTTAATGTTCGTCATAATATTTAAAGACCGCATCATTCATCCTCCTTTATTACAAGAATATCATACCATGGATATGTTGCAGCGGGCTTACAATTGTGTTAGCTGACGAACAAGAAAGGAAGTTTTTGCATGTTACGCATGGCAACGATTGGTACAGGGGCGATTACCGCCGAGTTCATCGCCGCGGTGAAGGAAAATCCCCAAACAGAGATTGCCGGGCTCTATTCCCGCAATGCCGACCACGGAACGGCCTTTGCCACCACAAATGGTCTGCCCGATGTCCCGGTTTATGACGACTTAGACAAGATGCTGGCGGATCCGTCGATTGATCTGGTGTACGTGGCATCGCCCAACAGTCTCCATTTTGCGCAAACCAAGGCCGTTTTACTGGCGGGGAAGCACGTTATCACCGAGAAACCGGCGTTCACGAACCCCGCCCAATTCGCCGTCATTGCCCGGCTGTTGAACGCCCGCCCGCAGCAATTTTATTTTGAAGCGGCCCGCCACATCTATACGCCCAACTTCAGCAAGCTGCAGCGCGCCATTGGCGGCAAGACGGTGACCGGGGCCGTACTCAGCTACGCGAAGTACTCTAGCCGCTACGATGCCGTGATTGCGGGCGAAACCCCGAATGTTTTCAGCCCGCGTTTTGCCGGCGGCGCCTTGCAGGACTTGGGTGTCTATTTGGTCTATGCCGCGATCGCCTTATTTGGCAAACCCATTGCGGCCCATTATCGGCCGCACATGCTGACGACCGGGGTCGACGGCGGCGGTATCGGGACCCTGGAATACCCGAACTTTACCGTGTATTTGCGGCCTGACAAAACTGTCCAGAGCCGAGTCCCGTCAGAGGTCTACCTTGGGAAGGACACCGTGTGGACGGATAACATTGCAGAATTAACACAAGTGGGTTACTACCACGGCAGCAGTGCGGCGTTCGACACCCTGGGCGGCGACCAGCCGGCCAACGGCATGAGCAGCGAACTGGCCCGCTTCACGGAGATCATCCAGAACGACGACCGGGCAGCATTCGCCGAGCAGTTCCAACTGTCGGCCCGGGTCAACGAAGTGCTGTATGCCCTGCGGCAAGATGCCGGTCTGCAATTTCCGGCCGCGGTGGAGGCGGCCCCTGATGTTGACTGAGGCAGAGAAGGCCGCCACGTTATGGATCCAGACGGGGTTCACTGACCGCACCGTGATTCAGGCCGCCGTTGCTGAGCCATTGCTGGCTGGTCAATCGGTGGTGGGGGTGGCCCCCACCGGTTCCGGTAAGACGCTCGCTTACGGCATTCCTGCACTCAGCCGATTGGTACCGGGTGCTGGTTTACAACTGGTGATCATCGTCCCTGCGCAAGAATTGGCCATTCAAATTCGCGATGTCTTGACCCCGTTGGCGAAGACCCTTGGGTTGGGCTTCCAGGGGTTGATCGGCAGCGCCAACCGGGAGCGGCAGGTGAAAAAACTGCGGGAGAAGCCCGAAGCGGTGGTCGCTACCCTTGGTCGATTCGTCGATTTGCTGGAGGAACGCAAAGTCGTCCTCGAAGAAGTGAAGACGCTGATCGTGGATGAGTTTGACTCCTTCGAACCCGATGCATTACGGGATATTCTCAGCTTCCGGCGGGGCGGTCTGCCCAAACAGGCGAATCTGGGTCTGTTTTCGGCCACCGATAACCCGACTATCGTCAGTGAATTCCAAGCCGCTTGGCCCGACCTGCAGGTAATCAACGAGACCAGCACCGACAACAGCCGCGGCGTCGTCCATCACCTGCTCCTCGACCGTCAGCAAGCCGGTAAGATCCAGGTGTTGGAGAACCTCGCCCGAGAGAAACACCAACGGGTCTTCGTCTTCTTCAACCATAAGCATGTCTTGCAGAAAGTGGCCAGTGAGCTGCGCTTCAAGCACGTGCCGGCCAGTATGCTGGTGACGGACGGCCGCCAAGTCCAGCGGGCCGAAGCCTTGCAAGACTTTCGTTCCGGCCGCGTGCCGCTGCTCTTGACGACAGACGTGGCGGCTCGGGGACTGGACGTGGCGGACGTGACGGCGGTGGTCAATTTTGAACTGCCGG
This sequence comes from Schleiferilactobacillus shenzhenensis LY-73, assembly GCF_000469325.1. Classification (GTDB taxonomy): domain Bacteria; phylum Bacillota; class Bacilli; order Lactobacillales; family Lactobacillaceae; genus Schleiferilactobacillus; species Schleiferilactobacillus shenzhenensis. The sequence continues at coordinate 35,784 of NZ_KI271602.1, forward strand.
ACACTCTGACCACCTACATCCACCGTACCGGTCGCACGGGTCGTCAAGGTGCCAACGGGACCGTCTATAACTTGGGCGACGACCACGACTTGCGCGACTTGCGCAAACTGGTAGGCGACCGTGTGGCGTTGGAGACTGAACCGGGGGAGAAGAAAGCCTACCGGAAGTCTGCGGCCCATTCAGCAGGCGCTGATGAGACCCGCGGTGTGGAACGCCAGACTGGCGCCGGACACCGCCCGGGCAAGCGGTTAACCAGCGCGGAAGAAGAAGCGGCCAGCGCGAAGAAGCGGAAGAAGAAGAAACAACGGTGGCGGAACAAGAAAAACGTCGGGAAGCATTGGTGATTGGCGGAGTTAATGTCTTGCTTTGCACCCGGGTGACTCCGGGCTCCACAGATTGGGGCTGGAACGCCGTGGGCACGACTTTGAGCCAATTGCAAAAACCGCA
>NZ_KI271602.1:36255-50147 GCF_000469325.1 Schleiferilactobacillus shenzhenensis LY-73
ACGCCAAGAACAATTTCACGGCTGAGCCCCAATCTGCTCCGCCCTACGTCACCCTACATTCTCGGAGACTGGAAATGTCTCGCTCTCCGGGAAATTCTGCCAGCCCCCTATACAGTCGTTACAGCAGTCACCTAAAAGTATGAAAGTCAGGTAGCACCTCTGGCGAATACGTCGTGGACCGAAGACCTTACGATCGGACAGAGTGTAGGCGATTTGGGCCCGGAGGCTGGCGGGGCTCAGTGGCGAAGTTGTTGTTAGCGGGTGTTCTTTGCCCGCTTATAACAAGGCCAGACTTGAAGACTTTTTGACGCACTTTGTCAAAAAGGCTTCAAGCTGTGCCCGCCACGTTCCAGCCCCAGCCAGCCGGAGGGCCCAAATCGCCGGGTCCCTCGGATCATCTCCTGATTCACGAGGCGGCAGTGCGAAGCACAACGCCGTACCGGCCCAAATCGCCGGGTCTCGCGGACAGAATCACCTTGATACCGTCCAAATTGGTGCCAACGCTCCTAGACTGTTATTTTTTCCAAATTTTTTTGTGGTAACGGTTAACCGCGCATCCCACTGGCGGTCTGCTTTTTCTGGACCCGCTGTGGTGAACTCGCCGCTTCTTAGCCGGGACGTTTGGCCAAAACACTGGACATCGGTTGCCTATTGGTCTAGACCGGGATACATAATCGGTCTAGACCTTTTTCTATCAACATTAATGAATTCGCTCCCAAAACCGGTCAAATACCTGCTAGAATAGTTGTTGGACGTTTTTGCAATGTGTTATCCTTAAGATGTTACAGCGGTTTCTTACCGCATAAAATAAAGGAGGAAACAATAGTGGCAGACGAAGACAACGACAACATGGAAGCCGTCATGGGTTTGATCATTAATGGCGGCAATGCCAAGAGCAGTGCCATGGAGGCCATCATGGCCGCCAAGAAGGGTGACTTCGACACCGCCGATCAAAAGCTCAAGGACGCTGACAACGCATTGACAGACGCCCACAATGCCCAGACCGGGATGCTGACGCAGGAAGCGCAAGGGAATCACGTCAAGGTGACCCTCTTGATGGTACATGCCCAAGACCACATTATGAATGCCATCACATTCCGCGACTTAGCCGGTGAGATCGTTGATCTCTACAAACGGTTAGACAAAGAGGGCAAGTAGCAGTTCCGACTGCTGATGCCGGTTCCCTGGGGAGGAGACCGGCATGGATTTTGTGAGCGTGCGTTGACGCAGAACGTTGCCTGGTACGCGCTTTTCGGGGAAGGAAAGCAGTTGTCTCCTTGGGGTCAGTGAGAGGAGAAACACTCATGAATGCACTCATTAAGTGGCTGGAAAAATATGTTGTTCCTGTAGCCACTAAGATTGGTTCGATCCGTTGGCTGGTTGCCTTGCGGGATGCCTTTATCGCGACGATGCCCGCCACCATGGCGGGGTCCATCGCCCTGATCCTGAATACCTTCGTCCGGGATATTCCGACGCAGTTCGGCTGGACAAAGTTTGTCGAGAACATGCAGTGGCTGATCGGTATCAACGGTCAAGTCTGGACGGGGACCATTGCCGTTATCGGACTGATCTTCGCAATGACCTTCGGCTACCACATGGCTAAGCAATACGGTGTGGAGCCGCTGTCCGGCGGTATCGTGACGTTGGGCTCATTCCTGATGGCGCTGACCCAGACGGCCAACGTCACCACTGCACTGCCTAAGGCCATCACCGGGGCAGCCGCCAAGACGTTGAAGGCTGCTGGTGCCACGCTGACGGTCACGAAGGATGCGGCCACTGGCAAGTTAGTCCACAACCTGGGCACTTCCGGCTGGGGCTTCTTCAACTTCAATGGCCACTTTGGTTCTCAAGGCCTGTTCACTGCCATGATCATCGGCGGTGTCGCTGTTGCCATTTACATTTTCTTAATGAAACGCAACTTGACGATCAAGATGCCCGACGGTGTACCGCCGGCAGTCAGTCAAGCCTTCGCTGCCATTATTCCGGCCTCGGCTGCGTTCTACGTGGTCGGTATCTTCACGTGGGCCTTCACGAAGCTGACCAACCTGGCCTTCGTGGATTGGGTCGCGAAAGTAATTCAAGAGCCGCTGCTCCACGCCTCGCAAGGGTACGGGATGGTGCTGCTGCTGACGGTGCTGGTGCAAGTCTTCTGGTTCTTCGGTATCCATGGGACCAACGTCTTGGGCCCGATCCTCGATGCCATCTGGCTGACTGCCCAGTATCAGAACATTAACACCGCTGCCGCTAATCCTGGCGCCAAGCTGCCGTTCCTTTGGACGCGGGCATCCTTCGACCTGTATGCTTGGATGGGCGGGGCCGGCAGTACTCTGATCCTGCTCATCGCCATCTTTATCTTCTCGAAGCGGCCGGATGAGCGTGCCGTGGCCAACCTGGCCATCGCGCCCGGGATCTTCAACATCAATGAGCCGGTCATGTTCGGCCTGCCCATCGTGTTGAACGCCATCTACTTCATTCCGTTCGTTCTCGCCCCGACGGTCATGGTGTCCATCGCTTACTTCGCGGTGACACATGGCTTGGTGGCACCGATCAAGAACCAAGTGGTTTGGAACATTCCGCCGTTCATCAACTCGTTCCTGGCTACAGCGGATTGGCGGGCACCGGTTCTGCAACTGGTCAACTTCGCCGTCGGTTTTGTCATTTGGGCACCGTTCGTTATTGCGTCCAACCGAATCAAACCTGACGAGCTTTCTTAACTTCAAAGGAGTGTTCACCCGATGATTTTCTTAAATGCACCGATCCAACAGGACAAGATTCTCGCGCTGCTTGACGACCAAACCGTCAATGGCGTGCATTATAAGCTGAAGAGCAAGGACGGGATGAAGCTGGTCTTCACCACCGATGCGGACGACCAAGCGGCCGCTGCGGCCAACGCCAAGAAGGCCATCAAGGCTGAGCCTTGGGGCAGCGTCTTGTTCTTCCAAGCCGGCGTTCAGGAATAATGCGGAAGCGCAGCCTGTTCGTGATGAGCCTGGGCTTCTTGATGATGGTGTTCAGCCCGTTTTACGGCACCAGTACGACCCATCTGAGCTACTGGTGGCTGGGCGGCGGTGCCTTCATCGTGGCCATCGGTATCTATGACGCGGTGGCCAGCAACCGGGAAGACAAGCGGAGAAAGGAGGACGATCACAAGCATGGAGATTAAAGAGACCTTGAACGTGCCGGTCAAGTACCTCTGGCACAACATCCTGAAGTCCGTGCTGTACGATGCGCGGAAAGAGACGGGGAAGCCTCTGACGGAGACCCAGCTGACCGGGTTGAAGTACACCAAAACGTTCTCCAATCACCAACAGGCAACGCTCCAGATCCTGACGGTCGAACCGGAGCAGGAGTATGCCTACACAACGACCACGGCGCGCAATGCGTACACGGTCCGTTATGTGCTCACGCCTGCGGGTGACGGTAAGACGACCGTGGTGTATACCGAGAAGATCGACTCCAAGGGCGGCCTGCAGAAGGCCAATGACTTCATCACCAGCATTCTCCTGGGTTGGCAGCGCAAGCGCGGCTTCAAGAAGATGCTGAAGCAGATGGAAGAGACCTATCAGCAGGCGTAACTCTGACTGATGATCACTTCATAGAGAGAAAGGTCCCACCGCAGTCATCATGGCAGCGGTGGGGCTTTTCTTTGGCTTCCCAGGCCCTTTACAAGCCGCGGGCCATTCTATAAGATAGATTGAGTACGTGCGCTTAGCTCAGTTGGATAGAGCGGTGGTCTCCTAAACCGCAGGTCGAGAGTTCGAACCCCTCAGCGCACACTCAGTAAGGACTGTCTTTTGGGATGGTCCTTTTTTGCTGGCGGCTGGATTTGTCCGGGGGGGCTGTTGCTGACAATTAGGTTCTTACCAACAGGACTGCGGTACAATCGGTCGGCCAAAGAAAAACTAAATATCAAAAACATACTTGTGAACGCACAATATTGTTATACGAACAATAAGAAAACCCATTGACCGCCCCTTTTGCACTATGACATGATATGTCTATCAAAGCAATTAAGGAGTGATCAGCATGTCCCACATCCGCATCGGCGACACGATCCAATGCCCAGAAACGGGCAACATGAGCTATCCCTTCACCGGCCGGGTACTGAAGCGGTACGAGAACAGTTACCTGGTGGCCATCGTGGCCTTCGATCCCCGCGACCGCTGGAACGTCCAGGAATTGGTGGGAAAAACCGTCATTGCCAAACGGGCCTGCAAGCGGTTAGAATACGATGCAGGCGCACCGAAACAGTATTTAGCAACGGGCTATTGAACTTCCTTCCGAGACATGATATAACATGGTCTTGTTGCGATGATTTTATGGGTCTAGGCCACTGTTGGGGACGGTGACTGACCGGGCGTTGGCCCGGTCTTCTGCGGGCGCCATGAATCATTGCGGGCAGGCGGCGTTACCGCGTCGACCTGCGCGTGTTTGTACATAAGCCGAGGTGTTGTCGGCTGAGTCCTCCGGTTCTTCGGAGGGGGTTCTTATCAAAAATTCAGTGAGTGCCTCCAGGCACTCAAGGAGGAATCATGATCATGCTGTTTGCTGGTCGCGTCCAAGATTACCAGGTCACCGGGTTATTCCGGGACAGTGAAGGACGCTCTGTCTGTGAAGAACGGATCTGTCACAACATGTCCAAGAAGGAAGCCAAGATGGACATGCAAATGTACATTTTGCGCGCGTATTCCAACGCCATTGATTTGGATCGGCCGATCAAGATCAGCTGCCAGCCGGTGACGAAGAGCCGGGTCGCAGAGTACTGAGTTTTCTGCCTTCCGCCTGGCCTTGCTCTCGTGCTAGAATGAAACAAAAGGGGGTTGTTAGCGGATGGCCACAGCCAATGAAGTCGCGGTCGGGGATAAAGTCACCGTCCGGAAGAGTGCCGACGTGCCCATGAGCTTCAAGGGGACCGTCATGAAGGTGTACACGAATTCCGCCCTGGTGAGCATCGATTCCTACCAAGAAACCGACCAGAACATCGTGAGCGATTTGAAGGATAAGACGATTATCAACTTCAAGCATATTCGGGTCACTAAGAATGCCGCCAAGCCTGCAAAGAAGGCGGCGGATACCGAAAAGTCCGAGACAGCAGCGAAAAAGCCCGCCGCTAAGACGAGCAAGCACAGTTCCGCCAAAAAGAACTGAAAACAGCATCATCCGACAGTCAGTCGGAAAGCCTCACCGGCGGGAAATACCCGTTGGCGAGGCTTTTTAATTTTCGGAAAACGCGCTAAACTGGGTGCTTAGGGAGTGAAAACATTGACCATCTTTCTGCACAGTTTATCCGGCGTCATCGTCATTTTGGTGATGATCGTCTTGGCTTGGGCGCTGACGCGCAAGGGCTGGTTCAGCGAGGATTATGCCAAGATTACAGCCCGCCTGGTCACCCAGGTGGCGCTGCCGGCGTACATGGTCGTCACCATCTCCGGCCAATTCCATAAGCAGCAGTTGCTCAGCCTCCTGCCGGACCTGCGTTTTCCGTTGATCTCAATGCTCGTTCTTTTCGCCCTTAGTTTTCCGCTGGCCCACGTGTTTCGAGTCCAGGCCCAGCACCACGGCTTGTGGCGGTCAATGTTTTTTAACTCCAACACGGTCTTCATCGGCCTGCCCATCAACATGGCCCTTTTCGGCAGCCGGTCACTGCCGGATGTCCTGGTCTACTACATGGCCAACACGTTCCTGTTTTGGACGCTGGGCGTGTACCTAATCAAGCGGGACGGATTGGGCGAGGATGCGCATTTCTCCCTGTGGGGTGCCTTGAAGAAGCTCTTCTCGCCGCCGCTGCTGGGCTTCATCCTGGGCGTTATTCTAGTACTGCTGGAATGGCATCTGCCCCAGTGGCTGATGAGTGACCTGAGCTACGTGGGCGGCTTAACGATTCCGCTGTCGATGTTCTTCATCGGGATGACGCTGGGCCGCTTTCACTTGTCTCAGCTGCGGGCCAGCTGGGACATGCTGGGCATCCTCGCCGGCCGCTTTCTCTTCGCCCCGGCCCTGATGTTTCTGCTGGTGGCGCCAATCCAAGCACCGCTGCTGCTGAAGCAAGTCTTCGTGCTTCAATCGGCGATGCCGGTCATGACCAACGCCCCAGTGGTGGCCAAGCTCTATGGCGCCGATGCCGACTACGCGGCGCTCATGGTCACCGTCAGTACGCTTCTGAGTATGCTGGTGATCCCGATCCTAATGGTGATCGTCCAGCAGATGCATTGAACGAATAATGGGAAGGAAGAAAAGCATGGTCAAACTGGTCCTCCTGCGCCACGGCGAGAGTGTTGCCAATCAACAGAATACCTACACAGGGTGGAGTGATGTGCCCCTGACGGCGAAGGGGCGCGCCCAGGCGGAACAGGCCGGCGCCCAGCTGGCTGCGCAGCACATTCCGTTCACTGCAGTGCATACCTCTATTCTTCAGCGGGCCATCGTGACGGCCGATATCGTCATGGACGCCATCGACCAGCTTTACCTGCCCATCCATAAGTCCTGGCGGCTCAATGAACGGCACTATGGGGCGTTGCGGGGGATGAACAAGGATCATTCTCGGGAACTCTTTGGCCAGGCCCAGGTGGCCAAATGGCGGCGGGGGTACAGTGATTTACCGCCGCTGTTGGCCCACACGGAGACGGATCGCAAGTACGCCGGGCTGCCCGCCAGTATCCTGACCCGGGGCGAGTCCTTAGCCTTGGCCTGGCAGCGGGTCCAGCCTTATTATGAGGATATGGTCGTGCCCCGCTTGCGCCGGAACGAGAATCAGCTCATCGTCGCCCACGGCAGCACGCTGCGGGCGCTGATCAAGTATTTGGACCAAATCAGCGACGCCGACATCGACAAAGTCGAAGTGGGCAATGGCGTACCCATCATCTATACGTTAGATGAGCGGCTGCACGTGGTCCACAAGGAATTACTGGGTCAATAGAAAAAGCCGGGTGACCGGCTTTTTCTGGTGTACTGCGTATTCAACGAATAACGACGTCCAGTTTCTTGCCCATGGCGGTGGCGAGTTTGCTCAATGTTTCCATGCTGGTATTCTCACCCCGTTCAATGCGGGCAATGGTTGACTGGGGGACATGGGCGCGTTCCGCCAGTTGGCGTTGCGTCAGCTTCGCGTCCTTCCTGGCAGCAGAGACCGCAACGGCACTGACAAAGCCGGCATAAGCGGCTTCTATATGGGCTCTCCGAGTGGGATCTTGTTCCAGTTGGCTGAGGTAATCATCGAAACGTTGCGTACTCATGACGGTGATTCTCCTTTCTGTTCTTCTTCAAAGAATTCTTTACGCAGACGAAGGCCATGTTAGATTTGGCGTCGGGGCGTTTTCTCTTGTTTTTTCGTGAATCCATGAGTGATGATGTAGCGGGGCCCTGCCACATGAAAATAAATGACCCGTTGAATCGTATCATCTGTCGACATGCGCAGTTCGTAAAGGTTGCGGGCCAGTTTCTTGACCCATTGTTTGCGGATGGCGTGCAGCATTCCCACATCTTCAACGGCTTTGATCAAGCCGTTAACCATATCCTGATCATCCTGGGATAAGGTGCCGAGGAAGTCGAGAAATTCGGCATGGCCGTTTGGGCGAATAAATATTTCAAACTCGGGTTTCTCCATAAATTATCGCATATATTGGGTCAAGACGCAATATATGCGGTCAGCTCGTAAGCTCCTTTGCTTTGGTTTGCGGCTCACTTTAAATTACGTATTTTGTGCAAGAAAGCAAAAAGAGCGATGGGATAAACCACGAACTTAGACGATGGTGCGTTGAGAACTTATTGGTTATACTAAGATCAAGAACCAAGAAAGGGCGATGCACTGATGATGATGGGCGATAGTTACGCTGCGGGTGCTTTGCTGCTGGGCGTCATCTTCTGGATTGTGGCCATTGCGGTGACGGTCTTTTTGCTGGTATCGGTCTACCGGATCGTCAAGACGCTCAAAAGCATCGACCAGACCCTCAAGGAGATCCAGCAGAACAGCGACAAAGACGTGTTTTGACCGTTTAGCACGCACCACACAAAAGAGGTTCCGTCCCTTTATTCGGGGCGGAACCTCTTTTCACTACTGCTATCAATTCTCGGTTTCGTTATCCTCAATGTCCTCGTTGGGCTCCGGCGTGTGCCGGCGGCTCAGCTTGAGCATGGCGTAAGAAATCTTCCCCAGGATCAGCGGCACGTGCTCGGTGACCACGTCCGCGTATTCCAGGCCGAACCAGGTGGCCGGGGTGACCGTGACCCGCTGAATGGCCAGCCGGGCTTGGATGATCATCCGCTCCCAGGTGGGGATTTGGGTCTCCGGTGAGAGCTCCTCTTGAATCAGAACGAAGGAGAAGTCGCCCACATTTCTGTCCGGGATCGTCGTGTACCGCTGGGGCTGGCGGGGCAGCTCGCCCCGGGCCATCATCTCGTTGATGATCTGGCGCAGGAAGACGTTGACCCGCTGGGACATGCGGAAGCCGAGGTAGAGCTGGACGTTGACCATGAAGTCGGTCCCGTACGTATCCGTGGTGTACTCGGTGGTGTAGGGCTCATCCGTCACGTTGACGGTAACGAACCAGTAGACCTGCGCCCGCTTCGGCCGCTTATCCAGAATCGAGTAGAGAATGTCCTTGTTCACTCGGTTGCCGTTCTGGACCTTGGTCATATAGACCAGGTTCGTCGTGAAGGAGGGGAAGTTGTTGTCGTCTCGCAGGCTGGCGAGCTGATTCTTATAAGCCAGCAGGGAGACCGTGTCGGAACGGAAAGTATCCTGGTTCTTGATGCGGTCGCCGAAGTACCAGATGAACATGATCGTCAGCAGGATCAGGGCGATCAAGGCGGTGACGTAGCCACCGTGGGCGAACTTGACCGCACTGGAGATGAAGAAGATGATTTCAATACTGCCGAAGAACACCAGCATCAGGCCGGCGAGACCCGGGTTGACTTTCTTGCTGCGCAGCCAGGTGAAGAGCAGGATGGTGGTCATCAGCATCGTGATGGTGATGGCCAGGCCGTACGCCGCCTCCATGTGGGCTGACGTCTGGAAGTAGAAGACGATGGCGATACACACCGCCCACAGCGCCCAGTTCACAACCGGAATATAGAGCTGGCCCTTCTGGTTGGTGGGGTAAGAAATGTTCAGCCGGGGCATGATCTTCAGCTTAATGGCTTCAGACACCAGCGTGTAACTGCCGGAGATCAAGGCCTGAGAGGCGATGATCGCCGCCAGGGTGGCGATGGCGATACCGAACAGCCGCAGCCAGGCCGGCATCATCTCGAAGAAGGGGTTGAAATCGGCCATTTTCTGAAAGACCTGCGACGTGTTGTGCTGGTCGATCCAGACGGCTTGGCCCATGTAGTTCAGGACCAGGCAGAGGTTGACATAGGGCCAGGAACCATACACGTTACGCCGGCCGACGTGGCCCATGTCGGAATACAGGGCCTCGGCCCCGGTGGTGGCCAGGAAGATACTGCCCAGGATGAAGATGCCGTTCTTATTTTCCGGCGACACCAGCAGGTGGATGGCGTAATACGGATTCAGTGCCCGCAGGATACTCAGGTCCTGCATGGTGGCCAGCAGGCCCAGGACGCCAATGAACGTGAACCAGACGAACATGATTGGGCCGAACGCCCGGCCGATGATTTGGGTCCCGAAGCGTTGAATGATAAACAGCACGCTCAGGATGATGATGGTCGTCAGGATGACCTGCTGCTGGTTCGTGATGGGAATGGCGCCCCCCACATGGATGCCCTTGAGCCCTTCGATGGCGGTGGTGACGGTCACCGCCGGCGTCAGCATCCCGTCCGCGAGCAGGGTGGCGCCGCCGATCATGGCGGGAATGATCAGCCACTTAGCCCGCTTACGGACCAGCGTATACAATGCGAAGATCCCGCCTTCACCATTATTATCGGCGCGCAAGGCGATGAAGACGTACTTGACGGTCGTGATCAGGAACAAGGTCCAAAACACCAGCGACACACTGCCCACCACGAAGTCGTCGGAGACATGCATAATGCCGCCGTTGCCTTCGATGATGGACTTCATCACGTACAGCGGGGAGGTCCCGATATCGCCGTAGACGACCCCTAAGGTGACCAGCAGACCGGCCACGGACAGCCGGGTCAAGTTCTTTTTGTCCTTGATCCCGGCAAGACTTTTACTCACGATGCCACACCTCAACTATTTTTTAGCATTGCTGTCATTCTAACATATGGAAGAAAGGGGCGACAGGGAGAGCAGGCGACTGGATTGCGGTGCTGAGCAGACGGTGGCGACGATTAAGAGACAATGCCGACCGCTCTCGTCTTTATTCTTTTTGTGAGGCTTGGTCTTTAATGCGGTCGACAAATGCACTTGGGCAGTGTACGGTTTCATTGACAACACTAATTGGTAGGTTGAACAAGGCTTTATTGATGTTCGAAATAAGCTTCAAATTTTTATACTGATTCCTCTTGTCAGCCTTTGAGATTATTGGCTAAAATCAGAAAATTAAATTAATCTTTTTAAAATTTGGATCCAAATTTAAATAGCAAGCCGTACAATTGCTTTAACAAATTGATTGGAGGGGTTTACAATGGCTAGATAAAACGTGTTTATGAAGGGATTATTGACAGCACTGGTTGCTGTCAGTGTTCTTTCTATTGGTGCTTTTGAAGGGGCATACAATTCTCCCAAGGCCGAAGCAGCAACGACCACGTTAACTTCTGACGGGACTTTTACATTTTCATTATTCTCCACCAGTTATCCGGACAGCTTTGTGCTTCACAATGTTCCGTATAATGGTGCTCAATATACGGTAATGGGCACTCTTTATAGTGTTCAAAAAGTACCAGGTGGTTACATGGGTGCGTACCGTGGGCCGGGTTACAAAAATTCAATTGCGAGCAATCAGGCACGTGAGTAAAAGAAATGCTCGCGACAGGTAAATTGTCGTAAACGACAACTCGCGTATCTCTGGAACTGTAGGCTTCAGATGGGAACGAGATAAACATGGCACATGCCGTTGAGGATCTATTTGAAGCATGCTCGATGTTTGTCAAGATGCAGCAGAGAAAATTTATCATCGTTGGGAAATGTGAATGACTCTACTGCACGTCGCAAATGTTGACGTGCAGTATTTTTGCAATCATGTGGCGTCTATCACCCATGGGGGGGATTTGTTGATGGCCAATTTCTGGTGTAAGCGTTGGCTGCGACAGCGCTGGTGGTTGTTCTTGGCCATTGCCACTGCAATACTGACGAGTTTAATCTTTTGGCACGACCAAGAGGCTGCCACTCAGTATGTGTACCAACAAGAAGTCGGAACCAATTCTGCCTTGGCCAATCTTTCGCAAACAGGTTCCCGGTACCTGAACCAGGACAGGAAAGTCATCCCTCAGTACCGCCCGGAGGTCGCACTGCTTGATCAGATCGAGTCATCTCTAAGCAGCGTTTATACCGCGCTGGACGCCACGACTGGTCAGCAATACATGGCAGCTACCATTCAAAGCAGTCAAGCTGCTGGACAATATCAAAGCCGGGCCAAAGAATGGCCTCTCCAGGAATCTCAAAGCAATCTCAATCAGCGCGTTAATTACTACCATGTATTACTTAAGCACGGGCAAATATTGTCCCCGCCCGATCTCACGACGGGCTTCCCCAATGGGCTTTTGCCCTTACTGCATGGTTTACTGACTGGCTGGGTCGGCGCTGTGTTGATTTTTATTGGTGGCTTGATCTATTCTTTAGCCCGGCAAGCTAAGGATCGCTCCCTGATCCGTTTGGCGGCGCCGCGGATGATTGATGTACTGAGGATGGAGCGGCAAGAATACGCAGCTTACGTGATAGTAGAAATTGTGACGGTACTTGCTGTTACGATGACTTTGACATTAGTGAGCGGAACAAAGGTATTTGCGGATGGGACTCTATCTTGGCAGTGTTTAGTAGACAGGGCGGGAGCCACGGTGCTCAGCACAGTGGGGTGGCCGATTCTGATATTTGTAGTGGCTGCAACCGCTCAAGCACGTCTGGCGCAGGCCGGTGCTCTCTTGTTTAACGTGCCAGTTGCTCAGGTAGTCTGCGCGGTAATTGTGCCAATCGTATTTGGTTGGCAGACACATTCATTTGCGGTTGTGATGACCAGCCGCACCGCAGTGCCAATAATCTTACTGGCTGCGATTGCCTGGGGGACTGGTTTCAGCGTGACAGCCGTGTGGCTTAGAAAGCGAGGTTAATCGCATGCGGACATACTTTGGTGGCAATGGCGGGTAACTCGCAGAGCTGTGCCAGTACTGGCCCTTTTTCTAATGTTTACTGGCGGTGCGTTGATTTTATTCATTCATATGCTTGGTCAACAACGGCAATATGTTGCGCAATACAAAGCAGACATCCAATTTAATATCGTTAGACGCCGCAAAAGAACGGACGCGGTCGACAAACAGTTTAACACCTGGATGCTGCCGCAACTACGTAACGAGCAAAAAGCCCTCCATTCGCCAAAGGAATACGCTGAAGGTTTTGCGAAAAGCCTCAATGCCCTAGCTCATCCCAAAGGCGATGACAATCAGCCTGCTGGGCTTCGCAAACACTTTTCCACATTGGTGGTCCTTTGGGCTAAGTCATTTGGGGGCAAGAAATCGACACCACGCTTTCAGAGCTCGCGTTAGTCAAGGACCGGCATATCACGCCCATGTATCCGGCACGACTACTGCTTAATGAGCAATCCGCGCAATCCTTTACTGAGAATCCAGCACTTTATTGTCAATATGTCCAAAAAGTTGGGGAGCGTTTTTACGAGCGAACGTGGTATTTTTTACAGCATCTCGTTGTTCAAAATGGCGGACTGGTGCTGGGTGCAGTCGTTAGTATCCTTCTGGCGTGGCGTTTTCCATTACAGATGAGGACTGGTGTCAAGGATGACAATACTTTTCTGGCCTTGGGTTTTACCCCAATGAAGCAATATTGGCTAAGCATGGTGTTCGACGCGCTGGTGGCATTTCTCTTTTCGCTTGTTAGTATTGGCTCATTCGTCCTCCTGAGCGCCAGAATCAACGGGTGGGGCGCGTTGAATTATCCCGTTTTATTGTGGCGCGGTGATCCGGCGATGTACTCCCATGCCTTTGCCAATCTTGGAACAATACTCAAGGACGAGACACTGCTGTTTTCTTCCGGTGTGATGCTGAGCATAGTCTTCTCACACGTCGTCGGCATGCTGATTAAGCAGCCGCTGGTCGTTCTCCTGACGACCATTGACCTGTGGGCTGTGCCGCTGGTCGGACCGAGCTGGCGTTGGGCACCGTGGACGTATCTTAACTTTAGTCGGGTGGCAGACGGTTATACCAAGACTTTCTATCAGTCCTACGACGTTTCTGGTGGAATAGCAGTGTTACTTGGTTGGACAGCATTTTTTATCATATTGGGCTGCGGTTGGTTGACAAGCACGCAAAGGAGGCGAATAACGGATGGCCATTCTGACAATTGACGGTTTAACCTTTCGCTTTAAACAAAAACAAATTTTTGCCGATGCCAAGTTGGGGCTGACTGAACCAGGGATATACGGCATCGTCGCCCCGAATGGGACTGGCAAGTCCACTTTGTTCAACTTGATTACCGGAATATTGCCGCCGCAAAAGGGCACGATTGAGATTATGGGTGAGATGAATTCACCAACTGCTGTGTTTGCCTATGTGTCCTACGCCCAGAGTGCTGAACATTTTCTACCTGTTATGAGTGGACGTGACTATATTCAGCTCTTTCAAAAAGCGCATCGGAGCGGTAGCGAACGCGTGGATGCAGTCACAGCCCGTTTAGGGGTTGATTCGTTTCAAAATGATCGTATTCGGACGTATTCTATGGGGATGAAACAGCGTTTGAGGCTGGCCATTGCGTTGATGCTCGACGTCCCTCTTCTGTTGTTAGACGAGCCATTAAATGGCTTGGATCCAGA
>NZ_KI271603.1:0-24113 GCF_000469325.1 Schleiferilactobacillus shenzhenensis LY-73
CTCAGGGCTAAGCCCGCAAAACTTCATAGTCGGCCCGTTGGTCAAGTGGTTAAGACACCGCCCTTTCACGGCGGTAACATGGGTTCAAATCCCGTACGGGTCATTGTCCTTTGAGGACATTTTGCCGACTTAGCTCAGCTGGTAGAGCATCGGTATCGTAAACCGAGGGTCAGCCGTTCGAATCGGCTAGTCGGCACTGATGAAGCCGAAGCGTTGAATTTTCAGCGTTTCGGCTTTTTTTGTGCTGGTACAGCGGAATCATTGGCTACTTCTCTGAAAATGCGCGAAGCAGCGCCGATGGCGAGCGCGTGCCGGGGCAAGTGGCTGGTGCCAGTGCGGTCATTTTGACACTGATCGTCATCTTCATTCGCTTACTGATATGGTCCGAGACTAAAAAACCGCCGTCCTATCGAGAACAGCGGTGTAACGAACATGTCGTGGCGTTCCTGATTACCTGAAGGGGGATCCGTTAGGGGAGCGTGCTGAGACAGCGTCTCGGCCACTTTGGCAAACAGCCAAGACTGCACGCCCGCCTTTCTCACCCGCCAATCGTGGTATCAAAATCATCCGTGTACGTAATCGTGGCGTTGTACTTCTGGGGCGAGATACCCGCGGTTGAGGGTACGTGGAGGCGGACAGTGTAGGTGTTGGTGTGCACGGTCTCGGCGCCGGTATAATTCCACGTCTGGGGCGTCCCGGCTGAGCCGTCAGCCAAGACGGTGTAGTCAAGCGGGGCTGTGCGGTTCTGGTCAGTGTAGAGGAGGCTCATGCTAGTCACCTGGGTGGCGTCAGCGCCGGTAAAGGCGGAGGCCGAGATGCTGACGCGGTCGCTGTTCGCGGGGGTGCCCCGGACGGTGGTAATGGTTACGGGGACGCTGCCAGTGCCGTCGTCGGTGCCGGTAGTATCGTCGTGGTCGTCGTTCAGGTAATCGTGGCTGCCAGCGGTTAAGATACGCTTCCCGAAGGATAGATTCGGACTGGTGACGATCAACTGGTGGGAATTGGTAGCGGTGGTGAATGGAATCCACAGGGAGAAATGAGTCGTGACGGCCCCGTTGACCAGGTCGGTGCTCAGCCGGGCGTAAAGCGTATCGTTGGCCTGCTTGGTCAGCTTCAGGTAGTCTGCATAAGGGAAAGTATAGACGCCGTTCGCCAAATGGGCATCGGCGACCAGGCTGGTCAGATCAGCGTTCGAACTGCTCGTGGTCGTGGTGGCCTGGTCAAAGAGCTGGAAGGTGACGGGTTGAGTCGACGGGTCGATGGGAAGAACACTGCCGGCGCCGTCGATGCTGAAGTGCGTGAGTGCGTGGTGCAGGTCCTGAATCACCATGTTCAGTCCGTTCCCGGCGGTGTTCGGGGCCAAGGTAATCACGGGCAAGGTCGTGCCGATAAGCATGTCCTGCTGGTTGATGGTCAGGGCGTGATCGCTGGCAGTGAGTGTCGCGACCGATTCCAGGTCATTGACGTTCTTGGCGTTCGTGTTCAATGCCGGTTCGGCATAGGACGACAAGTTGATCTGACTCAGGTGGCTATGGTTCTTTTGCAGAAAGGCCGCCACATCCTGGTATGTCTTCCCATTGTCGTCATAAGCTGCCTGGACGTCGCTGCCGGTGAGCTGGTCGGCCACCAAGTTCAGGTTAGCCAATTGCGGATAATCAGTCAGCGTGGCTGCTGTTGTCTCCTTGGAAAACAGGTCGCTGGTGCGGTCGTAACCGGACAGGTCAAGCGTGACGAGTGTGGCCGATTGAACGTGGCCCATAAAACTCCGGAAGTTCTGGTCGGCAGTGCTTTGATCAGTATCTTTCAGGAGCTTCTCGCCATAAATCGCCATGCCTTGCAGCTTCGTGGCGTATTCCAGTCCCGTGGCGGCGTGGCGGATGTTCCATCCGGTGCTGCCCTGGGTGGTGTGGGGATGGCCGTTCGTGATGCTGGTTCCGGTCAGATTGCTGAGACCTTGCAGCGCGGGCATCATCGATTTCTGCAGCACATTAGCGGCGCCGTCATTGGCGGAAATGGTACCACCGCCAGGGACGGTGTTGGTGTACGTCACCGGATCGGCGGTGAAACTGCTGTCGATCGTTACCGTCTCGTCGTTGAAAGCAGTCGTCACCAGCTGGCGCAGCCCGGCGTCGGGCATCCACGTGCTGAGCGGTTCATACAGCGTGTAATCGACGACCCAATTGTAGGAGACACCAGCTGCTGTGCCCGTGAAGAGAAAGGCGGCCTTGACCCGGTCGTTGGCCTTCAGTTTGGCAATGCCGCTAGCGGTCAGGGAGAATTGGGCGACGGGCAGTGCGGCCGTCCCGGTCACGCTGGGCGTGATATCCGCCGCGGTCAGCCGCACGGTGGTGTCGCTGGCATCCGTTATGGGCCAATAGCTCATCCCGTTACTTGTCAGCGTGAGGCCGCTGACTGGCATATGCAGCTGATCATTTGTGGTGAACACGTGGGTCTCGTTGCTGCGGTCGGGCATGGGAATCGTGTCAGTATCGCTGACGGCATCGCCGGGCACCTGCACCGGACTCGTGACGGTGAGCGGGTAGTCGGTATAATAGTGGGTCAACTTTGCCGCGTCAGCATCACCTGGTTGGGTGTAACTCCGGGTGTAAGTGTCAGAAAGGTCGGCGCTGATGGCGCTATCGATCCCGGCAATGAACGGCGTCAGCGTGACGGTCACCGTCAGTTCGTTGGCGTAATACTGGCCCATGGCTTCATCTTTCGGGGTGCTGTACAAATCCAGGGCATTGCCGGCAGCGGTCTTGGTGATGGCGAGGGTGGTGGAATGGTCAGCGTTGGCCGTTGTTGTGACAGCGGCATCGCTGCATTTCTTAAATTCTGTACCGTGTTTGTCGGTGGCAGGAACGTCGCTGTCCAGTTCGGCGGCCGTACTGGTGACGTTGAAACCAGCTGGTACAGTGAGATTCAAGTGCACCCCCGTCCAGGGATTCGGCCCTGTGGCCGGGGCCTTCACGGTGTAAGCGTAAGTGAGGCTGCGGCCCTTCTGGGTGGTGAGGGTCGTCGACCCGGGCTTGGTCACTGTGGTCGTGTCGTCGGTGGTATTGGCGCCATCGCCCAGGGTCCACTTAATCGTGGGCCGGGTGGCGACACGGCGGTAGTGGTTGATGATCCGCTGATAGGGAACATCGTAGGTCCCGTAATAGGTCAAGTCCTGCTGGGCGCTTGGTTGGACCAGTGCACCGTTGTCCGGCTGCGTGGCCGGATTGGTGCTGGTGGCGGTGAGCTTGTAAATATCGTTGTCCTGGGGCTTGTTGTATTTCTCGTAAGTGGTGTAGTCATAAATGTAGCTGACATCGGTATCCTTGAAGGACCCATTCTTGCTGTCGATGGTATAAGGAATGGCGCTGCTGAAGGTCTTCCCTTCAGACTGGAAGTTGCCTTGGTTGAGGGCATCCTTAATACTATTGCCGTTCTGATCGACGAAGCGGGAAGTGAAGGCCCCCGGCTCAGGCGTGTAATCGGCGTAGAAGGCGCGCACCTGTTGGACCGCCATGGAACCGCCCGTGGAGGCAGAAACGTTCAAAGCGAAGTAGGGCGCGTTGTTCGTACTCTTCAGCATTTGCGGAATGTTGACGGTCATGGACCAGCTGTAAGCCGGGGTCTCGCCGGTTGTGGGATTGCCGTTAGCATCCGTGCCGTCAAAGCCCTCGTAGAACTGGCCGTTGCGTTGGGCCTGGTACACGTCAAAGGTGATCGTGCCGGTGTCGCCCGATACCCGGTAGTTGGCCGTGATCCCGTGCCAGTTCCCATCCCAAAATTCGCTGGGGTCCATCTTGGTGGGATTACTGGCGACCGTGCCGCCATAATAACTGGACGTGTCCCCGGACTTGAGAATCTTCAGCCAGCCGGCGTCGGACCCTTCGAGCAGGGCGCCGAAGGGCATTTTGTTCCCACCTGACGCCCCGTCAACAGCAACATCTGCATCCAATGTGCCGAATACCTTGCCTTCTCCGTTCTTGTCTCGGAAATAGGCGGCATAGTCCGCGGTCTGGGTCGTTGGATCATAGGGATCATCGTCGAGTCCCAAGGTGGCTGCCAGATCATGGGCTGTTGTGCCATAGACCTGATTGCTGCTGTCGTTCATGTAGGGATCGAATTTGACACCCAAAACGTGGGGCAGGGTCGCCAACCCCATATTGCCCCCAAACATACCGACGGCACCAAGCTGCGCTGGATAAATACCAAAGGCGAGACCATCAGCGACTTGTTTACCAGTGATGGCGGACTGGGTGCCTTGGCCAAACATAATGGCATACTTCAGGCTGAAGTCCTTGGTCAGATCGACCCGGTTGTTTAAGGTGACGGCGCTGGCTTGGTTGTAGGTATCCGTCAGC
Source organism: Schleiferilactobacillus shenzhenensis LY-73 (assembly GCF_000469325.1). Taxonomy (GTDB): domain Bacteria; phylum Bacillota; class Bacilli; order Lactobacillales; family Lactobacillaceae; genus Schleiferilactobacillus; species Schleiferilactobacillus shenzhenensis. Next base: position 4,353 of record NZ_KI271603.1, read on the forward strand.
GTGACGGTGGACCAGTTGCCCTGGAGATCCCGAGCAACGGTCGCCTGGCCATAAGCACTAAAGAAATCTTGGGTATCAGCGGGGGTCGTGTAGATCGTCCCGTCCTTGTGGACTGGCGGGTCGTCGGCCTGTACGCGGTGAGTTTGCCGGCCGACCCAGATGAGGCAGAAAATCAGCAGTAACACCGCCAAAACACGGCGCCGGATTAATGTTCGATACATCATCATTCCCCCATAGTAGCAAAAAAAACAATATGGACAGGTGTCTAAAATCCTATACTGTCCATAAGCCATCCCCGATGGCAGAAGCATTTGGGCATATTCTTGCAAACAATAGTATACATTAGACCAATTATGAACGGAACCATCTTTTATATCAGCTATTTGCAAATAGTGACTTTAGCTCAATTTCGCGATAGTGCGCCGTGCCATTCACCCATTTCGTAAATATACCAATATGACTTAATGATTGACAAAACTGCCAGTCTGTCAATATAACATCATGCGAATACTTCTTCATGATATGGTCAGATAACTGCCAATCGTCTTTTTCTCCCGTTGAGTGAGACAATAGTCGGCCCCGAGGTCGAGAAAAAAGCGCCCCGCAATCGATTACGGGGCGCTCGTGGTTTCAAATCGTATCCGGCGCGTACGTGTACGTCAATGCAGCACTGTAGCCATCGTTACCGGTCTGGATGCCTGTGGTGTCGGGAATCACCAGCCGCACGTGATATTGCCGAGACGATTCAGCTGGATTCTCTGCGGAGAAGGTCGTTCGCCCCAGTCGGGTCGCCCCATTGTTGGCGCCGGTCGTGTTTGCCGGTACGGTATAGGTTTCGCCGGTGAGCATGGCCGTGAACAGCAAATGCCAAGAGAGAATCGTGCTGGTCCCATCGCGGCTGGTGAACGGCGAAGCGGCCAGGGTCACGTCGCCGCCAGATCCGCTCTGCCGGCCGGCTCGGGTGACGGTGACTGTCACTGGCGTATCCGTAGCGGCGGGACCATCGCTGTGCTTCCCCCGGGTCTCATCAACCCCATCGTTCGGGAAACTGCCGGCCCGCAGCCACCGGCGGCCGAAGTCCAGGTCCGTGGGGGTCACAGTGAGCGCGCTAAACCCGCTGATTTGGGCCGGGGTCCAACTGCTGTAATCCGTTGTCGCGCCGGCAGTATGGCTGGTGACGGACCGGCGAAGGTAGAACTGGTCATCGCTGCGGGTCGTCGTACCGGCATAATCCGCGTAAGCGATTGGCTGAGCAGTCTTGACCAAGTTGGGGAACGCCGCATTCGTGCTGGTCACATCGCTGCGGGCGTGGTCGTAAGCGGCCAGCGCCAGGCTTGGGCCATCCGGACGCGGCTGTTCACCGGCCAGACCGAGGGCGGCTTGGGTGACATCCTGGAGCGATTTGACCGGGACCGTCATGACCAGCCGCTTCTCCTCAGCACTCAGCGGCACATCCACCGCCGGCGCCAGCAGCATGTTCTTTTGATGAATGACCAGCGCGGTGTTGGCATCCGTCACGATGGGACCGATGGCGTTGACGTTTTTCTTATTCTGCAAGCGGTCCGGTTCATCCAGGGAAGAAAGGTTCGTCTGAACCAACCGGCCAGCGGGCAGATTCTGTCGGTAGACGCCGCCGATGTCCGAAAAGCGGCCATGGCCGTCATCCGCGGCGAGATCCGCCGCCGTTAACTCATCTGCGACCAGGTTGAAGTTCTTGAGTTGGGGAAACGCCAGGGTAGCCGCCGGCAGCGCAGACGCCTGCGCGGGGAAGACATCGTGACCCCGGTCATAACCCGACAGATCCAAGGTCTCCAGACTCTTGGGCAGGAGGGGGAGCAGCGTCCGGAAGGTGCCGGCGGCTGTCGCTGCGTCCGGGTCTGTATCCGTCAGGAGCTTGCCGCCGTAGATGGCCAGGGCCTGCAGGTTGGTCGCATATTCCAGACCGGTGGCGTCATGGCGCAGGTTCCACGGGGTGGTGTCCTTTTTTTCTTGGGGATGGCCGCTGGCGGCGGGCGCATTGGTCAGCGCGTGCAGGGCGGTCATGTCCGACTTTCTCAACTCATCCGGATAACCATCCGTGTCATGGGTGGGGCGCGTGTTGGTGATGGGCTGTCCAGGGGTGAAGAAATCAGGGTCGATGACGACGGCGGGGGCGGCAAAAGCGTTGGCCACCAGGGTGCGCAGGCCGCTGTCCGGCATCCAGGTCGTCTGCGGTTCGTACAGGGTGTAATTAACGATCCAGGACGTCGTTGTGGCGCCATCGGTGGTGCCGGTGAATTGGAAGGCGGCCTGCACGTCATCGTTGGCCTTCAACTTCTGGACACCGCTGGCGGTGAGGTGAAAGCCGCCCAGTGGGGTGTCCGCGGCAGAGACAATGTCGGCGGCGGTGAGGCGGGCCTGATGGGCCGGCGGTGCCGTGGTCACTGGATAGAGGGTCGTGCGAGCGGGATCGATGAGGACGCCGTCCGGCTTGTGTAATTCAGCCGCTGTGAAGTCGTGGCTTTCGCCCATGGTATTGGCTTGCGGGCGGTGAGTCAACGCGATCCACTGCGCGGCCAGGGTGGGTTCTGTCTCGTTGATGGCGTGTTTGATCGTGACCGGATACTCCGTGTAGTAGCTGGTGGCCGCCGGCGGGGCGGGCGTTGTGTAGTCGCCCAGATAACTGTCACTGAGAGCAGCGGTGATCGTCCCGCTGGCATTATCGTGGGCCGGCACGAGGCTGACGGTCACCAATAGCCCGGTGGCTTGTGCCGTGCCGTTGCTGTCCGCGGACTGGCCGAAGAGATCGCTGCCGCCGGGGCCGCCCACCGTGAGAGTGGTAGTCCCGCTGGCGGTGGTGCCGGTCTCAATGGCGGGCTGGCTGCCGGTCAAGACGGTGCTCCCCGAGAGGAACTGGGCCTTGACGGGCTGATCGGCGGCGATGGCGAATCCGGCCGGGAGGGTCAGTGTGAGGTGCGTCCCGTTCCACGGATTGGGACCAGTGGCCGGACTTTGCACTTGATAGGTATACGTCAGCGGCACACCCGCTTGGACGGACAGCTTGTCCAGGAACGACGCGCTTTTCTCACTGGTATGGGCCTGGCCGGCCAAGGTACTGGTGATGACCGGCCGGGTCGCGACCCGGCGATAGTGGGTGACGATCTGCTGATAGGCGGTCTTGTATTGGCCGTGATAGGTATAATCGGTGCCGCCGGCGGTGGGGGATACGATTGTCCCCGTTGCGGTGGGCTGTCCCGGCACCGCTGCAGTCGGCGTCAGGCGGGTGACCACTTTCTGGTCCCCGCTGGTACCGGTACTGAATGCTTGGTAAGTGGTGTAATCATACGTGTAGGCGGTATTCTTCCCGTCGGCTGCGGTTTCTTGAATCGTTCCGGGAATCACCAACTGGGCGGCGTCTCCCACGTGGTCCGGATCATGCACGTTCTCGGCGGCCCGGATGCTCTTCCCGTTCTCGTCCACGAACCGGGACGTCATGGAGCCGGGTTCTGGGGTGTAACTGGCATACAGGTTCTTGATTTGTTGTTTGAGAAAGGCGGACCCCGTTGAGGCGGCGATGTTCATGGCAAAGTACGGCTTCTTCGCGGTGTGGCCAGTCATCGTCGGGATGCTCACGGTCCGCACCCACTGCCCCAGCAAGTCACCCGAACGCGGCTGGTATTCCATGTACGGGGCATCGTTGTATTGCCCGTTGGCGCGGTAGACACGGTAAATTTTGATCGTCAGTGTCCCCGTCTGGCCGTCGGCAGAAACGGTGTAGTTGATCTGCATCCCGTGCCATTGACCATCATTGAGGTAGGAATAGTCGATGTGCGTGGGCGGGGTGTCGATGCGGCCGCCGTAAAAGCCGCCGTCGCCGCCCGCCCGGGGTATGGCGATCCAACCCTGGGACGTCGTTTGAATGAACGCCCCATACGGGACACGGGCCTTATCAGTGGACCCAAAAATGACATCGCCCGTGCTGTTGGCATCCCGAAAGAGCTTGGCAAAGGCGACGGTGTTGGTCAGGGGATTGAGCGTGGACGGCACGGTGATGTGCAAGGCTTGCGCCAGATCGTTGTATGTGGCGTCGGCGCCAAAGTTGATGTCATCGTTCAGGTATGGGTCGACTTTAAACCCCAGCAAATCCGGGATCGCACCGACGCCTAAGTTGCCGCCAAACATCCCAATCGCTCCGAGCTGACCAGGATAGAGGCCAAACGAGATCCCATCTCCCGCCACCGTGTCCCCATACTGCGATTGGGTCCCAAAATTCGCCGCAAACGCCAAGGTGAAGGGCCGGGTAAGATCCATCCGGTTGTTCAGTGTGATGGCCCCGGCTTTCCTCTCTGCTGCCGGGGTCAGCGTCACGCTGGCCCATTTACCGTTGTCGTCCTTGGCGACATTAGCCGTTCCGAAGGCATTCCAAAAGTTCTGAGTATCGTCCGGGGTCGTCACGATGACACTGTCATTGGCGGCCCGGACGGGTGCTGCCAGCCTCATCCCCAAGGCGGCAGTGCTGCTAAGTAAAACCAGTGCCATGATGCGTGCTGCAAAGTGCCTCATGTTCATGATTGGTCCCTCCAGGATGTTCACCGTCCTGTGATCGGCCCCACCAATCCGGTTTCCGGCGTTACTTTGGTACTACGAATTCAACCTATCATGGGTGAGTGGGAAAGTAAATTTCAATTTTGCCAAGCAATATTTGTCGTTTGTGGATGTCGGTGGGTATACGCGGATGAGAATTCCCACCTTGTCATCATCATTCTTTAGATAACGTCGCTTATTGAATCGCCTGGCTCCATGATACTGTGTGATATTGTCATCATACGGTTGCCATGGAAGCGATGAGAAACGGACCGTGATGGTTTGACCGCGGGGGACGTTGCAGCTTTGCAGATGGGAAACATTGTCCATTGTCTGGTATTGTTCAGCCCATGAAAAAAACACACCAGACAAACTTCCTGGTGTGTTCCTTTTCTGCCAACTTACAGCGTATTCGGCATGTAGGTGTAAACGAGGTTCGCTGTATACTGTTCTTTCCCTGTCAGAATACCGGTGGTGTCCGGTACGACCAAACGCACATGGTACGCGCTGGTACCGGTCGCGGGTGTGGCGGTGGGGAAGGTGATGGGGGAGAGCGTCGTGGGATTGTTGTTGCCTGCTGTGGAGTTCGCGGGCACGCTGTAGGCGGTGCCGGCCGCAGTGTCCGTGAAGCGCAGGTGCCAGGTGGCCAGCGTGCTGGTCCCGCCGACGAAGGGAGAGGCTGCAGCCGTGAGCTGACCGCTGGCCGCCGTCGGGCCGCCGGATTTGGTGACGGTGATCGTCACGGGGGTGCCTTCCGCCGCCTCCGGTGTCGTATGGCTGGTTTCATCGTAACCGGTATTAGCGAAGTCACCGGCCCGCAGCAGCCGTGTACCGAAGTCCAAGTTATCCGGCGTGACAGTCATGGCGGTCAAGGATTGAAACGTCGCGGGGGTCCAGCTGGAATAGTTGGTGGTTGCCCCCGCGGCCGTAAAGGTTAGCGCCCGCTGGATATAGAAGGTGCCGGAATTCGTATGGGTGTTGACCGTATAGTCGGTATACGGTACCGTACCGTCTCCTGTGAAGAAAGTGGTAAAGTGGGCATTGCCGCCGCCGGCATCGCTGTGGGCCAGATCGTAGGCGTTCAGGTTGGGATCATTGCCCGCCGGCAGGGTCGGCTGACTAGCCTGACCGAAGGATTGCTGAGCGAGCTTCTTTAAATTCGTCACGGGCAGGGTCATTTCTAACTGCCCAGCGGTGTTGGTCAAGGGAATGTCCAGTGCCGGTGCAATCAGCATGTTTTTCTGGTTGATGATCACGCCGCGATGGCTGTCAGTCACGACGGGGCCGAGCTTGTTCACGTTTTTCTGATTGGTCAGTTTGCCTGGTTCAGCCAAGGAAGACAGGTTCGTCTGCTTAAACGCGCCGTTGGGCACGTTCTGCACGTAAAATTGGGCCACGTCGGAGTACCGGCCTTGGGCATCGGTGGTTTGCAGGTCGGCCGATACCAATTCATTCGCCACCAGATTAAAGTTCGCCAAATTGGAGAAAGTCACCGTGGTGTCAGCCAGCGCCGCCGCCTGATGAGCGAAGACGTCCTGACTGCGGTCGTACCCGGACAGATCCAGGGTCACGAGACTCTTGGGCAGCACCGGCAGCAGAGAACGAAATGTCCCATTCGTCTGCGGGTGGGTCACGGTCGTGTTCGCCAGCAGTTTTTCGCCATAAATGGCCAAGGCTTGAAGCGTTGTGGCGTATTCTAGGCCGGTGGGATCGTTGCGCAGGTTCCAAGCTGTCGTACCCGTGGTATTTTGGGGATGGCCAATCGTTGGCGCCGCGTTGGTCAGGGCTTTTAAGCCGCTCATGTCCGACTTTCTCAACTCGCCGTTGGGATAATGATCAGTGGGGTGGGTCAAGCGGGTATTCGTTACGGGTGTGCCGCCGCTGATGAAGTCGGGATCGATGGTCACGGGCTGGGCGAAGGCGGTCTGTACCAACTGCTGCAGCCCCGTATCGGGCATCCACGTCGTCAGCGGCTCATAGAGGTTATAGTCCACCTGCCACTTGGTGGTCTTCGTCCCGTTGGTCCCGGTGAACTGAAAGGCAGCCTTAACATAATCGTTCGCCTTCAGCTTCTGGATGCCAGAATCCGTGAGCGTGAAGCCGCCGAGAAGATTGGCCGAACCGGTGACCGCCGCCGGCACAATGTCCGCGGCCGTGAGGCGCACGGTGTGGTCCGGCGGGGTGTCGTTCACGGGGAGGTAGGCCATGCTGCCGGCCGCAGGGTTGAGGACGACGCCGGCGGGCATGTGCAGTTCAGCCGCAGTGAAGTCGTGTTTCTCTGTCGTCCGGTCGGTCAGCGGGATCCAGACGTTCGTGACCAGACCCGGATCGGCCTCATTGAGGGCGTTGGTGTACGTCACCGGATAGCCGGTGTAGTAGTTGGTTTTCTTCTCCGCATCGGTCGTAGCGGGGGTGGTGTAATCCATCAGGTACGTGTCGTCCAAGGTCGCCCGAATGATGCCCGTGGTGGTATCTCCTGAAGCGGTGATCGGCACCGTGACCAGCAAGGTGTTGGGCTGCACCGTGCCATTGGCGTCCTTCAGGATCCCCGAGAGATCGACGCCAGAGATTGTGAGCACGGAAGCGTGGTCACTGGGATCGCTGCTCCGGGTGATGGTGGGAGAAACGCTGGTTGGGGCCGTATCGGCGAGGGCCTCGGCCGTGACGGCGGTGGGACTGACTGTGTAGCCTTGGGGGACTTTCACCGTCAGGGTGACGCCTTTCCACGGATTCGGGCCAGTCGCCGGTGCGGTCACTTTGAATGTGTAGGTCATTTTGGTATTTCGTTCAATCGCGACGTGGTTCAGAAAGTCATGACCGCTCGTGCCCACGGGAGTTTGTTCCGTGTTGACGCCTTTCACACTGATGGCCGTGCTGATGGTGGGCTGCGATTGGTCGCGCCGGTAGTGATTAATGATGCGCTGATAGGGTTTGAGATATTGGCCGTAGTAGGTGTAATCGCCGCTGTCGCCGGGCCGGACCACGGCGCCGTTCGGAGCATCGCTGGGGGCAGGCTTGGCTGTGGCCACGGGTAGTTTGCTGACGACTCGGGGATCGGTGGCGCTGGTATACGTGTATTTTTCGTAGTTAGCATAATCAAATTTGTAGGTGTTGCCGTCTGCATCGGTCAGCGTCTCGGGCACCTTCAGATCAAATGGGCCCGACTGGGTCTGGAAGTCGCCGAAGTTTTGCGTGTCTTGCAGATTCTTCCCGTTTTCGTCAACAAACCGCGCCGTCACCGCGTAGGGTTCGGGGGTGTATTCGGCGTAGATATTCTTGATTTGCTGAACTGCCGTAAACTTCCCGGTGGAACCCGCGATATTCATCGCCAGATAAGGGGCATCGGTCCCGGGAGCGGCTTTGTATGTGGCCGCGGTATTGCGCTTCATCGTCGCCATATTGATCGTCCGTGTAAATGTAAGCTTGGGTTTGAGCGATTCATAGGCGCCATCACTTCTGAACTGGGTGTAGAGGTTAAAAGTAAAGGTGCCGACATCAGGGCCGACTGTATAGACGATCGTCATCCCGTGCCATTGATTATCGTGGAGCGACGCATCCGGCATTGGGGTCGCCCGAAACCCTCCTATCCCACCGCCATAATAATTTGACGGGTTCTCGTTATTGTGCAGGTTCCCTGGGGTCCAGACGTAGCCGGTATTGGTCGTTTCCACCAGTCCGAAATATGGTACAGATATTTCGGAATCAACATATAACTTAGTATCAAGGGAGCCAAAGACGTACTTACTCTCGTGGTTTTTTTCTTGGAAAAATTGGGCATATTGCACCGTTTGGGTGACGGGATCAAGGTCAGGCATCGTTGTTAAGCCGACCCCTTTTAACAGGGCAGACAACGCTGGATCATCCCCGCCATTGTCATCCCTGTTCACATAATCATCCACTTTGAAGCCAATCATATTGCGGATTGCGCCCATCCCTAGGTTGCCCCCGAACATGCCCACAGCTCCAATTTGGCCGGGGTACATACCAAAAGACATACCGTCACCCATCTCAGAAGAATATTTTCCGAGCTTGATCCCCATTTTCAGCGTAAATGGCTGAGACAAATCGACACGGCTGTTCAGGGAAACAGCCCCGCCTTTAAATTGCTGGTCATCGGTCAAATTGACCTGGGCCCAGCGCCCCTGGTCATCCAACGAGACAGTGGAATAACCGTAGGGTTTGAAAAAGTTCTGGGTGTCATCCGGCGTGGTGTAAATACGGCTCGGGCTATTTGGCGCAGCCTGGACAGCCGGATGCGCTGCGGTGAGGCCGCCGCTGCCGGCCATGGCCAGCAATATGATGATGATCTGCAGTGTCCGTTTGATAGTCTTCATGCTGATTCCCCCAGGTGACTGATTCTTGTGAAGTTCCCACATTACCGTAATACCGGCGTTTCCCCATACGTGTACCTTCAATTTAACATGTACTGAGCATAGCCAATAGTCATGTTTTTGAAACAAAAATTACGAGTAATGAATATGTGGGAATTATATAAATTAGTTTTCCCACTATTTATACATTGCTTTCTCTATTTTCAGTAATGACAATGCGGCGAAGTCCGTATTTGCTGTAATCAACTGACATGTTAGTGGTGTGTCAATTATGAGTGCAGACAGGACGATATTGGCGCTGGCGGCACCGTCCCAGACTGCCAATGGCTTTTGGTTCCTGGTTCACAAAACCAAAAAACACCAGCGCATTGGCGCAGGTGTTTGATGTTCCCACCGACTACAGGGTGTTGGGCATATAGGTGTAAACAAGGTTTGCGGTGTACTTCTCCTGACCAGTCTGAATACCGGTCGTGTCCGGCACCACGAGGCGGACATGGTACGCGCTGGTCCCAGTCTCTGGCGTTGCTGCGGGGAAAGTGATGGGCGACAGGGTGATGGGGTTATTGTTGCTCGTGGTGGAATTCGCCGGCACAGTGAACGTCGTCCCTTCTGCCGTATCCGTGAAGCGCAGATGCCAGTTGGCCATTGTACTGGTGCCGCTGACGAAGGGGGAGGCGGCGGCCGTCAGCTGCCCGCTAGCTGCCGCCGGGCCGCCGGCTTGGGTAACGGTGATCGTCACGGGGGTGCCTTCCGCCGCTTCCGGTGTTGTACTACTTGTTTCATCGTAGCCGGTATTGGCAAAGTCTCCCGCGCGCAGGTGCCGCTTGCCGAAGTCCAAGTGATCCGGCGTGACGGCCATGGCGGTCAGCGCTTGAATCCCCGCGGGGGTCCAACTGGAATAGTGGGTCGTCGCACCGGCCGCCGTGTAGGCTATTGTACGCAGGATGTAGAACGATCCCGATTGGGTCACGCTCGTGCCGGTGTAGTCGCTATACGGCACGCTGCCGTTACCGGCGAAGAAGGTGGTGAAGCGGCCGTTGGCGGTCGGTTCGTCACTGCGGGCCAAGTCATATGCCGTCATGGTGATTGGCAGATTGGTGGGCAGCGCACTGGTACCGGCGCCGCCAATCATCTGTTGATCCATTGTCTTTAGGGCTGTCAGCGGGAGAGTCATCATCAGCTGGCCGGTGGTGTTTGTTAAGGTCACGTTGACCGCCGACGCAATCAGCATATCGTGCTGATTAATGGTGAGTGCCGTGTTGCCCGCGGTCATGATGGGGGCCAACTGATTGACCAGTTGCGGATTGCTGAGCTTGGCGGGTTCATCGAAGGAAGAAAGGTTCGTCTGGGTCAGGTGGTCGAGATTAGCAGTGTAAAACGCACTGATGTCCGAATACTGGCCGTTTCCCGCCGGTTCTTGCAGGTCGGCGGGTACCAATTCGTCCGCCACAAGATTGAAGTTCGTCAACTTGGGGAAAGTCAGTGTGGTTTGAGGCAGCGTTGCCGGTTGGTAGGCAAACACATCCTGGCGGCGGTCATACCCCGATAGATCCAGCGTGACCAAGCTCTTCGGCAAAATCGGCAGCAAAGACCGGAACGTTCCGTCTGTCTTCCGGTTCGCGGTCACCGGGTTGGCCAGGAGTTTATCGCCATAAATGGCCAGCGCCTGGAGATTTGCAGCGTATTCCAAACCGGTGGGGTCGTTGCGCAAGTTCCAAGTTGTGGTGCCGGCGGTATCGTGGGGATGACCGATCGTTGGTGCGGCGTTTGTGAGGGCCCGCAGCGCAGACATGTCCGATTTTCTTAACTCATCCCCCGGATACTGATCAGCGGGATGTGCTGGCAGTGTGTTCGCAATCGCTGTGCCGCCGCTGATGAAGTTCGCATCGATCGTTACCGGCTGGGCAAAGGCGGTGCGGACCAGCTGCTGGAGACCGGTGTCGGGCATCCAGGTGGTCAGCGGTTCATATAAGTTGTAGTCCACTTGCCACTGGGTGGTCTTCGTGCCGTTGGTGCCGGTGAACTGGAAGGCCGCCTGCACGTAGTCGTTGGCCCGCAGCTTCTTGATGCCCGAATCGGTGAGGGTGAACCCGCCGAGCAGATTGGCGGACCCGGTAACGGCTGCCGGCGTAATATCCTGCGCGGTGAGGCGGACGGTGTGGGCCGGCGGCGTATCATTAACGGGGAAATAGGCGATGCTGCCGGCGGCGTTGAGGACGACGCCGACCGGCATGTGCAGGTCCGCGGCAGTGAAGTCGTGCTTTTCTGCGGCCCGGTCGCTCAACGGGATCCAGACGTTGGAGACGATATCCGGCTCGACTTCGTTGATGGCGTTGGTGTAGGTGACGGGGTAACCGGTGTAGTAATTGGTCTTTTTCTGGGCATCCGTCTCTGCAGGGCTCGTGTAGTCCATGAGGTAGGTGTCGTCCAGCGTGGCCCGGATGGTACCGGTCGTCGCGCCTGTCGCCGTCAGCGGCAGCGTGACCAGCAGTGTGTTCGGCTGCACTGTGCCGCCGGCATCTTTCAACAGTCCGGTGAGATTGACTCCGGAGATGGTGATCACGGCGGCCTGGCTGCTCGGGTCACTGCTCCGAGTGATGGTGGGGGTAGCACTGGTGGCAGTCGTCCCGGACAGGGCGGCGGCAGTGACCCCGGTGGGACTCACTGTGAAGCCTTGGGGGACTTTCACGGTAAGGGTGACGCCCTTCCAAGGATTTGGGCCAGTGGCGGGGACGGTCACTTTGAATGTGTAGTTCATTTTGGTGTTGTTCCCCAGCGTGACCTTATTGAGAAAATCGTGACCGCTCGTGCCCACCGGTGTCTGTTCCGTATCTTTCCCTTGCACTGAGATGCCAGTGGCAATGGTCGGCTGAGATTGGACACGTTTGTAGTGGGTCACAATGCTTTGGTAGGGCGCTTTGAACGTGGCGTGGTAGGTGTAATCCGCACTGCCGACCAGGGCCCCTTCTGGCGGCAGCGTTCCCGGCGCCGTGGCAACAGGCAAGATCCGCTGGATCACTTTGGCGTTCGTCCCTTGGTTGAAGCCTTCATAAGTCGTGTAGTCGTATACGTATGTAACGTCTTCGGGCACGGGTTTGGCAGTGTTGGGATTGATGTTCGGGTCGACCACTTGGCCGTGAATCGTGCCAAGAACGGGGATGGTGAACTCGTCACCCAACTGCTTGGCACCGCTCTTATTGACTGCAGCGGCGATACTTTTCCCGTTTTCATCAACGTACCGCGAGGTGACAGAACCCGGCTCTGGCGTATAACTGGCATACAGATTTTTGATTTGTTGGGTAAGGAAGAACTGACCCGTTGATGCGGCAATATTCATCGCAAAATAGGGCTCTTGGCCTGTCATACTGTTAACCTTGGTGATTTCGATGGTGCGGGTCCATTTTTGCAACAGTTCGCCATTGCGATCGTCGTAGAAGCTCGCTTCGTTATAGACCCGATTGCTGTGATAGGTCGAGTACAGGCGAATGGCCAGCGTGCCGGTTTTTCCGTCAGACGACACGGTGTAATCGATTTTCATGCCGTGCCATTTGGCATCGAGAACGTAATTGTAGCTGAATGGCATTGGCGGTGTGTAGATGCTGCCGCCATAAAAGCCGGGATCACTTACGGAAGATTGGCCAGGCGCGATCTGGGGGATCTCGATGCGGCCCTGGCGGCTTGTTTGGATAAATGCGCCGTAAGGAACAGCAATTTTGTTCGCCGGTTCGCGATAGTAAATCTGATCGTCGGTCGGGCCGTAGACAACATTGCCCAACGGGTTAGCATTCCGAAATAATTCCGTCAGCTTGACGGTATCGGTGAGCGGATCAATGTTGCTGGGCAAGGTGACCCCCAAACGGCTGGCCAGGTCGGCATAAGTGGTGCTGCTGTTGCCGTTGTCATTCCAAGTATTCAGATACGGATCCATTTTGAAGCCCACGGCAAACGGAATGGCGCCAACCCCTAAATTACCGCCAAACATGCCGATGGCCCCCAATTGTCCAGGATACAGGGCGAAAGAGATGCCATCACCCACATTGACCCCCACGGACGGTCGATACCCAAAGTTGGCCCCAAATTCAATATTGAATGGCTGCGACAGATCTAAGCGGTTATTCAGCGTAATGGCCCCGGCCTGGTTTTTCCAGTTTTGAGTCAGCAGCACGCTGGCCCACTTGCCGTCTTCATCCATATTGACGTTGGCGGTACCAAAGGCGTTCCAAAAGTTTTGCGTATCATCCGGCGTGGTCACGATGACGTTGTCCGCCGCTGCGGCCACGGTCGGGGGGATACGCGCCCCGAAGGCCGCCGCAAACAATAGCGCGGCAAAAATAACCAGATACTTTCCCCAATGGTGATGATGCATCATGAATCCCCCCAATTGACTAGCGTTGTGATCCCCAGAAGCCCATGGTAACGGCACAATACCGTCCCGGCAGTCTCAATTTATCACCGTTTCAACGGATGACATATTCATGTTTTTTAATTAAAAATTGCTCGATTTGAATATGTGGGAAATATATAAATTAGTATTCCCACTTTTTATAAACTGTTTTGTTGGCTTTTATTCATCAGTCCAAGATGATGAATCAGGCGCCAGTGAACAGCTGATATATATGCCGCATGAGCAAACTGCGTCATGGGTCCCTGTCGCCGCCCGGGTTGGGACACTTCGGCAAAGCTGTACATTCCCGGGCCACCGGTGTTTTTTTGGCGATTGAGTGGATTGTTTTCTCATCCGCGGGGGTGGGGGAATGTGCTACACTGACGATGTAGTCTTTTTTGAAAGGTGGATGTCTCGTGCCGGAACAATCGAGTGCGTCAACGGAGCCAAAAGCGAAACAGGATGATCTCGCTTTCTTGACTCCTGGCGAGGTCTTTGATCGTCTGGACTCCAAGCCCCAGGGCCTGACCAGTGACCAGGCGAGCCAGAGACAGGAGCAATACGGTAAGAACCAAATTGAAACAAAGGAAGGCGAACCGATGTGGGTGAAGTTCCTCAAGAACTTCATCAGCACCATGGCCATTTTGTTGTGGATCGGCGGTGCCGTCGCGTTCTTTTCTGGCACCCCGGAACTGGGGATCGCGATTTGGCTGGTCAATGTGATCAACGGCTTGTTCAGTTTCTTCCAAGAGAGCAAGGCCAGCAAAGCCACTGACGCATTGAAGAAAATGCTGCCGACGTATGCCCGGGTCATTCGGGACGGTACCGAGCAGCAAGTCAACGCCGTGGATCTGGTCCCTGGTGATGTGATGCTGGTGGAAGAGGGGGACAAAATCTCCGCTGATGCCCGCTTACTGGAGATGACGGATCTGCAGGTCAACCAGTCGGCACTGACCGGGGAATCCAACCCGGTGCGTAAGAGCCCGGACCAGATCGTTGACCACGACCTGTCGCGCTTCGAACTGAAGAACATGATCTTCGCCGGGACGACGGTTTCCAGCGGCAACGGCAAGGCGGTTGTTTCCGCCATTGCCATGGACACCGAGTTCGGCAAGATTGCCAACTTGACCCAGGGAATGAAGGAAGAAAAGAGTCCGCTGGAAAAAGAGCTGGACAAGCTCACCCAGCAGATTTCGTTCATCGCCGTGACCATCGGGGTCATCTTCTTCATCGGTGCGGCGTTCTTCGTGCGCCAGCCCCTGGCAGCCGCCTTCATCTTCTCCTTAGGGATGATCGTAGCCTTCATTCCTGAAGGTCTGTTGCCGACCGTGACGCTGTCTTTGGCCATGGCCGTACAGCGGATGGCGAAGGAACATGCCTTGATGAAGTCGTTGAATTCCGTAGAAACGCTGGGGTCGACGTCGGTGATCTGTTCGGATAAGACCGGGACGCTGACGCAGAACGAAATGACCGTCAACCACGTATGGCTGCCAGAGGGCGAGTTCATCGTGCACGGCCAGGGCTATTCCCCGGATGGGTCAGTGACGAAGGACGACCAAACCGTCACCTTCCGCGACAACAAGGAGCTGGAACTGACGCTGTCCGCGGCGACTTTGTGCTCGAACGCCCGGATCCTCCCGCCTGACGATGAGCATCCCCGGTACACTGTCCTGGGTGATCCCACCGAGGCCTGCCTGGGCGTCGCGGCGGAAAAAGCCAAAATCGATATTAAGCAATTATTGCAGGATAATCCCCGTTTGCGGGAGCTGCCGTTTGATTCCAACCGGAAGCGGATGACGGTCATCAACAACCTGAAGACGGCCATCGATGGCAACAAACGCGTTGCTTTTGTTAAAGGTGCGCCCAAAGAAACGTCTGAGTTGTGCACCACCACCCGGGAAAACGGCAAGATTCGGCCGCTGACTGACGAAGACCGCAAGAACATCATGGCTGCCAATGACCAGTATGCGCGCAGCGGTCTGCGGGTCTTGGCCGTCGCCTACCGGCCGCTGGACCACAACGACAGTCTGCCCAAGTCCATGACCAAGTACACGCCCGAGCTGATCGAGCAGGACATGGTCTTCTTGGGTCTGGTCGTCATGGCCGATCCGCCCCGGGTGGAAGTCGCTGCCGCGGTGGAGAAGTGTAACGAAGCCAACATCCGCATTATCATGATCACCGGTGACTACGGCTTGACCGCCGAGAGTATTGCTAAGCGGATCGGCATCGTCAAGGGGGACAACCCCCGCGTCGTCACCGGCTTTGAGCTGGGGAAGATGTCTGACGATGATTTGAAAAAAGCCCTATCTGACGAAGTCATCTTCGCCCGGGTGGCCCCGGAACAGAAGTATCGGGTCGTCACCAATCTGCAGGAAATGGGTAAAGTCGTGGCCGTGACCGGCGACGGCGTGAACGATGCCCCGGCCTTGAAGAAAGCCGATATTGGTGTGGCCATGGGCATTACCGGTACCGACGTAGCCAAGGAAGCCGCTGACATGATCCTCACCGACGACAACTTTGCGTCGATCGTCCATGCCGTTGAAGAGGGCCGGGCGGTCTTCGATAATATTCGGAAGTTCCTGGTCTACATTTTCAACTCCAACATGTCTGAAGGGGTGCCGTCGGCTTTCTTCCTATTCTCTAAGGGCCTGATTGCCCTGCCGCTGACTGTCATGCAGATCCTGTCCATCGACTTGGGCACAGATATGCTGCCGGCCTTGGGCTTGGGTACCGAGGAACCCGAGGAAGGCATCATGCACCGGCCCCCGCGGAAACATGGCGAGAGCTTGCTGACCAAGGGGATCGTCGTCAAGGCGTTCTTCTGGTATGGTCTGCTGGAGGCTATTCTGGCCATGGTCGGGTACTTCTACGCGAACTGGAACCACACCGGCTTCATGGGCCCGCTGGCCAGTTCCGGCTTGATTTACCGCCAGGCCACTACGATGACCTTGGGGGCGATCATCTTTACCCAGATCGGCAACGCCATGAACTGCCGGACCAACAAACAGTCCATCTTCAAAGCCGGACTCTTCAAAAACAAACTGGTGAATATCGGGATCGTGTTCGAGATCTGCTTATTCGCTGTTCTATCGTATGCCCCATTCATGCACGGCTTATTCAACACCGCCCCGCTGGCGCCGACAGACTGGATTTACCTGGTTTGCTGCCCGTTCATCGTGGTGGCGATTGAAGAAACGCGGAAAGCGTGGTTGCGGCATCGGGATGCCAAACGAGGGAACATAGAGGGGGAGCAAGCAGCATGAAAATCATTATTGTAGGATGCGGCCGACTGGGTTCCGGTCTGGCCACGACGCTGGCTAATGATGGCAATACCATCACAGTCATCTGTGCCGATGAGAAGAAATTCAAACGTCTGCCGGCAGATTTCAAGGGGACCAAGATTCTCGGCATCGAGTTCGATAAGGACAACCTGGAGAAAGCCGGGATTGAACGGGCCGACAGCCTCATCTCTTGTACCGAGAGCGACGAGATCAACGCGCTGGTGGCGCGCATCGCCCGCAACTATTACCGGGTCCCCCGGGTCATTGCCCGGCTGTACGACCAGCGCAAGGTGGATCTTTATAACGCCCTGGGTATCCAGATCATTGCTACGACCCGCTGGGGCATTGCTCGGGCCAAGGAGCTGCTCACTTTCTCCCATCTGGAGAACGTCATGAGCATTGGCAACACACCGGTGGAGATCGTCCGGATTACCGTCTCCAGCATGATGGCCGGCAACTCGATCCGGGACCTGTTCCCGGTCACTGAAGTGCAGCCCGTCGCCATCTCCCGCGGCAACCAGTCGTTCATTCCAACGCGCACCACGACCTTGGAGGCCGGCGATATTCTCTACCTGTCGGCACTGGGGGACACGTTGGAACAAGTGAAGCGGACACTGGATCTGTAAGAGGGAGGAAGAAAGCTTATGCGTACAATTATTGTCGGCGGCGGCCAAGTCGGGTCGTATGTGGCCCGCATCCTCATCGATGCCGGGCGCGATGTCCGCGTCATCGAGAACCGGGAAAAGCCCTTGGCGGGGCTGAAGAACGAACTGCCGCCGGACGTTATCGTCAATGGCGACGGGGCCGATCCTAAAGTATTGGAGCAGGCAGGAATCAATGATGCCGATGTCGTGGCCGCAGTCACCGGAGCGGACGAGATCAACTTGGTCACTGCCACCATTGCCAAGTTCGAATTCGGCGTGGACAAGGTCATCGCCCGCATCAACAACCCCAAGAACACCTGGCTCTTCACCGCGGAGATGGGCGTTGACGTCCGCGTTTCTCAAGCCTACCTGATTGCCAACGTGATCACTGACCAGATCGACTTCACCAACCTGACCACCCTGATGCGCCTGAATCGCGGCAATAACGCTATCGTCCAAATCACCGTGGGGGACGGCGCCCAAGCGGATGGTAAGGCGCTGCGGGACATCAAGTTCCCTGAAGGCACGGTCGTCATCAACGTTCGTCGGGGCGAAGCCAACCTGGTTGCCGGCGCCGATACGGTGATCACCAAGGGCGATTCTGTCCTGGTCTACACCCGGACGGTCAACGAAGACGAGATCAACACCATTTTCCGGTAAGTATTAGGCAGAAAGGCGGGGGACCACGATGCGGGTCGCTTTCAGTACCGATTTGCACTACGACGTCAACCACCTGACTGCCAGCGACTACTTCGCCGCCCAGGCTGATTATTTCCAGCAGCACGGTATCAGTGTGTACGTCTTGGGCGGGGACCAGTACAATGACTTTCAAAAAACGGTTCAATTCGTCGATGATTTCCAGTCGTTTCTGGGGACGGCGGTGAAACTGTACTTCATTGCCGGCAACCACGACATGGTCAGCGGCGTCACTTATGGGGAACTGGAATCCTTCCAGCACCCCGCCTACCTGCACCACCGCGTCGTCACCCTGCCGGGTACCAGTTATGCCCTGGTCGGCAACAACGGGTGGTACGATTACACCCTGGCGCCGCTCGGCCAAGATAAGACGGCCGACGAGTATACCCGCTGGAAGAAAGCCTTCTGGATCGACTCGGCCATTGATTCACCGCTGAGTGATCAGGAACGAATGGACCGCGTGCTGGACCAAGTCCGCAGTGATTTGGCCCAGGCCGCAACTGCTGGCGGCCGGATCCTGTTCGTGGACCACTTTGTTCCCCGGCGAGACTTTCTCATTTACGCGGGCGACCGGCCGTATTGGAACATGGCCACGGCGTTGATGGGCAGCCGCCGTCTGGGCGACCTGTTGGCGGCCACACCGGCGGTGGACACGGTCGTCTTCGGCCACCTGCACCACCGGGACCCGCCGCTGCTCGTTGACGGCCAGCGGTACCTGCACACGCCGTTGGGTTATGGGTTGAAGCGAGCCTGGGAGTGGCAGAGCCATGATTTTCTGACCGAATGGAAACACACCTTAATGGTGCGCGACATTCCAGAAAAATAAGGCTGCGCCCCTTGCGTCCTGACTGATTTTTCGGTATGATATTTTTCGTTGGTGAATTGCGACAGCAGCACCAGCGAAAATGGAGGAGTAGCGAAGAGGCTAAACGCGGCGGACTGTAAATCCGCTCCTTCGGGTTCAAAGGTTCGAATCCTTTCTCCTCCATTATCATTGGGATATAGCCAAGCGGTAAGGCAACAGGTTTTGATCCTGTCATGCGCTGGTTCGAATCCAGCTATCCCAACTGAGCACAAAAAAATCCCCGGCAAAGTGCGCCGGGGATTTTTTTGCACTCAGCGAACCGCAGCATTCTGCGAGAATGAGGGATCCGGGCTCTGCAGGGCGGAAGTGCTGGGTCAAAAGAGGCGTGAGAGACGTTGATGAGTGGCGGATGACTGGGTGTTTGACGATAGAGCGGGTTGATTTGTTGACTTGGTGAAGATTGGGGGTATACTGACCAAAAATGTTTGAGAGGTGTTTGGGATGCCGCGGAAACAGCGTTTTGTGGTCACGGTCGTGATTGTTTTTGGGATGGCGTCGATTATGAGTTTGATTGGGAATGTGCTGGCGACGGGGTGGAATGCGGTGACTTGGCGGAGCTGGCTGGTGTGGTGGATTCCCACTGTCGTGGTGGCGTTCTTGTATAACTGGTTCGTCGCCTACCATGTCACCCAGTGGTTCATCCACCGCGCCACGCGCCACGTGAATGATCCGACGGAAGTGCAGCGGCGGAGCAAAGGGGTCACCAGCCGGGTGATGTTGCTGATCATGTGTGTCACCATGTCCACCTTCGGCCTCCTCATCGGCGGCGCCTTCGCCCACATCGGCTTCACGGCACTGCTCTGGGTCTGGCTGCGCAGCCTCGTCATTGCCTTCTTCGTACGCGGGCTGCTGGTCAAGCCGGTCGCATTCTATGTGCAGCGGCGATTCTTCCCACTGCCGGTGGCCTGAACTTTCTGGTAAGTAAGAGCGTTTCGCGAGGCCCGGCGATTTGGGCCCTCCGCCAGGGGGCCGGCGACGCGAAGCTAGTGCGGAGCCG
>NZ_KI271603.1:24248-32867 GCF_000469325.1 Schleiferilactobacillus shenzhenensis LY-73
CCCCCCTGGCTCCGGGCCCAAATCGCCTACATCCTACCCGATCGTTAGATTCTTCGTGGCAGCACATATTCGAAGGAGGTACCGCCCGCACTTTGTATTTGCAGACGATTGTCTGATGTTTTGGGAGGAAGCTGCCTGAGTTTCGTCAAGAGCGAGACATTCCCGTCTTCCAGAATGTAGGGTGACGGAGGGCGGAGCGGGCGGGGCTCAGTGGTGGAAACTGCACGAAATCTTTCGCGCTCTTTGCGAAAGATTTCGATGCAGTTAGGCGTGTTTGAGACCACGCACTTTGCGGGCTCAAACCGCCGTCACCACGTTCCAGCCCCCGCCAGCTCCGCCCGTAGTCACCCGGGCCAAGGTCAAACAGTAGCAGCCCTCAATCTGCGGAGCCCATAGTCACCCGGGCCAGCGCCAGACAGTTGCCTGCCGACTTACCCCCATCACTCAACGTCCGCAACCCGCGGGCGTTTTTTTGGTGCACCCGGACCAATTAATGCTAAGATGGAAACATGTTCAAGAAAGCGAGTGGTGACACGATGAAAGAGCCTGTTCAAGCCAAGGACCTGTTTGCCATCAAGACCATCAGCCAACCCCAGTTGACCGAAGACACGGTTTTCTTCCTGGAAAACCGGGTGGACGAAGCGACCAATACATACCGGGCCGCGCTGAAGGGGATGGACCTGGAGACGCATGACCGCATGCGCTTCGCCATCCCCGGGCAAAGCGTCAGCCAGTACGAGATTGCCCCCGACGGCGAGCAGCTGCTGTACTTGGCGGCGGACGATAAGCAGAAAACGCAGATCTTCATTCAGCCCATCTACGGCGGTTCACCGCGCCAGCTGACCCAGCTGCCGGACGGCGTGGACCAGGCCCGTTGGGATGCGGATAGTACCGGTGTTTTCTTCACCAGTACCCGTTATCCGGAACCGCCCAAGCACCACGAGCTGCCCCAGCCCAAGGTGATCACCCGGCTGCCGTTCTTGATGAACGGTCAGGGTGTCCTGCGGGAAGATGGGACCCATCACTTGCAGTATCTGCCGGTGACTGAGAAAGAGCCCAAGGATCTGCTGGCCCGGCCTGACGACTTCAGCCTGGATGCGGTGGATCCTTCCGGCCGGTTCCTGGCCCTGAGTGCCAGTCCCGATCCGTTCAACCCCAAGGACTTCCGGCAGGGCGTGTATCTGTTCGAGATTGCCACTAAGGCCCTGACCTGGATCACCGAATCCCAGGAGCACGGCAGCTTTTCTGGCGTCGACTTCAGTGAAGACGGCACCGGCATCCTGCTCTATGGCACCGATAACCACGTGCCCAACGTCGCCGAGAACCACATCTGGTTCTACGACATCGAAGGGGAGACATTGACCGATACCGCAGTGGACCATCCCTTGGAAGAAGGACCGGGAGAAATCGTCGCCGACACCCAGCAGAAATTGTCTGGCCGCGCTGCGCAGTATGTCACGGCCGATTACTTCTTGGCCAGCGGCTTCAGTCACGGCCGCGTGTCTCTCTACCAAGCCTCGACCACCGGCGAGTTGAGCGAAGCGGTGGGGGGTGACCGGCACATTACCGACTTCTGTGTCGGGCCGGACCAGCACACTGTCGCGTTCACCTATTCTAATTTTGAGACGCCCAGTGTTTTGGCCGTTTGCGACCTGATCACGGAGGACGAGAAGGACCTGTACAACCCGAATACCAGCTGGGAGAATCACCACGCGATCGGCGGGGCGGAGGAATTCACCTACCAGACTGGTGACGGCTTGACCGTGGAGGGCTGGTACATGGCGCCCATCGGTGCGGCGGCAGCGCAGAAGCATCCGGCGATTCTGTATGTCCACGGCGGACCCCTGGCCGCTTACGGGTATACTTTCTTCCACGAGATGCAGACGCTGGTCAATGCCGGCTACGGCGTCATACTCATCAATCCCCGGGGCAGCCTGGGGTACGGCGAGGACTTCGCCGGCGGTGTCATCGGCGCATACGGTCAAGGGGACTACCAGGACCTCATGGCGGGATTGGATGAAACCCTCAAGCGGGATCCCAAGATCGATCCGGCCAAGCTGTATGTCTGCGGCGGCAGTTACGGCGGCTTCATGACCAATTGGATCGAGACCCACACCGACCGCTTCGCCGCCGCCGTCACCATGCGCTCCATCAGCAACTGGGTGAGCATGTACGGCAACAGCGACATCGGCTACTTCTTCAACGCCTGGGAGCTTCAAGGCGAGTGGAACGCCCCCATCGACCCGCAGCTGTACTGGCAGTTTTCTCCCTTGGCCTACGTCGACCAGGCGAAGACGCCGATTCTGGTGCTGCACAGCGAGGAGGACCACCGCTGCCCGATTGGTCAGGGCGAGGAATTCTACACCAGTCTCAAGCTCCACGGCGTCGAGACCGCGTTCGTCCGGTACCCCGGCTCGAACCACGAGCTCTCCCGCTCCGGCTTCCCGAATCTGCGCATCGACCGGATGCAGCGGATTCAAGACTGGTTCCAGAAGCATTAGGGCAGAAAGGAGATTGATTCCTCTATGGTAAAAATTGGCTTCATCGGCAGCGGCCACATGGCCAGTGCGGAAATTGCCGGCACCCTGCATGCTGGGGCGGCCGCGGCCGACCTGTTCGTCACGAGCCGCACCCCGGCCCACTTCCAAGCGGTCGCCAAACAATACGGGATTCACGGCGCTGCTTCTGCCGCGGATATTGTGGCGGCCGCTGACATCGTGGTCTTGGCCACGCCGCCGGCCACAGCAGCACCGATCCTGGGCGGCGTGGCCGGACAGTGGCGGTCCGGTCAGATCCTCGTCTCCGTGGTGGGCAGCGTCAGCGTGGCTGACTTGACCAAGTTCGCCGCTGCGCCCAATCTGCCCATCGTGCGCTTACTGCCCAACGTTAACGTCGCCACCGGGAGCGGCATGACCGCCTATGCGGTGAACGAGGCCGTGACCGACACGGCGCTGCAGACGGTGCTGACATGGCAGCAGAGCCTCGGCGACATGATGCCGCTGGCTGAGGACTTGTTCGGCGCGTTCGTCGGCTTGGCCGGGTCGTCCCCCGCGTTCATCTTCGTCGCCATCGACATGCTGGCCCGGCTGGGTGTGAAGTACGGCATCCCCATGACGGATGCCCGGCGGATCGCGGCCCAAGCCTTCAAGGGCAGTGCCGACCAGATCCTGGCGACCGGGGCGAACCCGTGGGACCTGGCGGACAGCGTGTCGTCGCCCGGCGGCAGCACCGTGCGGGGGATGGTCGCGTTGCAGTCCAGCGGTTTCTTCGCCGGTTTGACCGACGCCGTGACGGCCACCATCGAGAAAGACCAAGCCAAGAAATAGCGGTTATCTGTACTTGTCATTATGGTCTAGACCAGTTATGATGAGAAAGAACGACGAACCACCATTTCTAAACATAAAGGGGAAATTCTTGATGTCTGCAAAAGTACTGAAACATGCGGTGATCTACACGGGTGAAGAGGTCATTCCCGACGGCTACGTGCGCTTCGACACGCATATCTTGGCCGTGGGGCCGGTGGCCGAGTACCATGCCCAGGCGGGCGATGAACTGGAGGATGTCGCCGGCGCCAGTGTGGTCCCGGGTTTCATCGACGTGCACAGCCACGGCGGTTACGGCTTCGACGCCATGGACGGCGATCCGGAACAGATCAGCACCATGGCGACGAAGATGATGCGCAACGAAGGGGTCACCACGCTGTTCGCGACGACCATGACCCAATCCACTGCCAACATCGACCACGCCATGAAGGGTGTGGCCCAGGCCGCGGAGAATAACCCGATCATTCAGGGCGTGCACTTGGAGGGGCCGTTCATTTCTCCCACGTTCAAGGGTGCCCAGCCGGAACAGTACATCAAGGATCCCGACGTGCACTTGCTGGCCGAGTGGAACAAGCTCTCCGGCGGCCGGGTCAAGCTCATCACCTATGCGCCGGAAGACCCGGGTTCCCAGGCCTTCGAGGATTACTGCCTGGCCCACGGTATCGTGCCGTCAGTCGGCCACAGTAACGCCACCCGGGCCCAGATGCTGCATAGCAAGGCCACCCACGTGACCCACTTGTACAACGCCCAGCGCGAGTTCAAGCACCGGGAGCCGGGCGTCACCGGCCACGCCATGCTGGAGGACAACATGTATGCCGAGCTGATCTGCGACGGCTTCCACATCGTGCCCGACATGATTCGCTTGGCCGTGGAGCAGAAAGGTATCCACCGCATCGAGCTGGTGACCGATTCCATGCGCGCCAAGGGCATGCCCGAAGGCGAGAGCGAGCTGGGCGGCCAGAAGGTGTTCGTGAAGGATAAACAGGCCAGGCTCAGCGACGGTACTTTGGCCGGAAGCGTGTTACAATTTAAGGATGCATTCATCAATATTCAAAAATTCACGGGCGCGTCCATGGCGGATGCGGTGCAGATGGCCAGTGTGAACCAAGCCAGAGAGTTCGGCTTGGATAGCAAAGGGACCATCACCCCAGGCAAAGACGCCGATATGAACGTGTTCGATCGGACCTTAGCGTTACAAAAAACATTCAGCTTCGGGCGGGAATTCTCACCGGAGCCGTAGTAGGGGAGACAACATCTATGGAATCACCGGTTTATATTCAGATCCACAACCAACTCAAGCGCGACATTGAAGGCGGCAAATGGAAGGTGGGGGACCGCATCCCTGCAGAGCGGGAACTCGCCATTCAATTCGATGTCAGCCGCATGACCCTGCGCCAGGCGATCCAAACCCTGGTGGACGAGGGCATTTTAGAACGGCGGGTCGGTTCCGGCACGTACGTGGCCAACCAGAAAGTCCAAGAAGTGGCTTCCGGTGTCACCAGTTTCACCGACATTATGCGCCGGCAAGGCAAAAAGCCGTCCAGCAAGACCATTTCTTACCACTTCGCGACCCCGTCCCTGAGCGAGATCGAGAAGCTGCACCTGAGCGGCGACACCCCGGAAGTGCTGCGCATGGAGCGGATCCGGTACGCAGACGGCGTGCCCATTAGCTTCGAAGTGGCCTCCATTCCCGCCGACATCGTCCAAGGCCTGACCAAGGCCGAGGTCACCGATTCGTTCTACCACGCCCTGGAGACCAAGGGCGGTTACGAACTGGGCGGTGCCCAGCAGACCGTCTCCGCTGAGACAGCGTCGGAACGGATCGCCGAGTATCTGGATATCAAGCGCGGTGAGGCCATCCTCAAGATGCGTCAGATCACGTTCCTCCAAGACGGCCGGCCGTTTGAGTATGTGCGTACCCAGTATGCTGGGGAACGGTTCGAGTTTTATTTGGAACGGTAATATGCCCCTCACATCGAAGACACCTATGCAACTATATGTTGCTGAGGGTGTCTTTTTTCTGTGTACGTGTTGCTGCCGCCGATCCTAGAAAAGTGGTGGACATTGACTGGACTGCGGTATACTATGCCTATCTCGAGGGCTCTTTTGGAAAATCGTGGGAGGCACCGATCGTCATGACCATTGCAGAAGTCAAAGTCGACGGCTCGGGGACTCTTACTTTTCACCCGGCCTTAGACTAAGATAAAACTGATATACATTTTGAGGGAGTGGAACATTCGTGACTAAGATGCGACCCAAACAAGCATGGTGGCCGTTGGCAGCCAGCTTTTTAATACCGTTTTTCTTTATTGTTATTTATTTCGCTTTGCGCCATGTCTGGCCATTTGGCGGCCAGACCGTACTGACTGTTGATTTGGATCAGCAGTATGTTCATTTCTTCCAGTTCTTCAAGAACACTGTGTCGATCCACCCAGGCTCATTTTTCTATTCTTTCAGTAAGGGGCTTGGCGGGGAAACGTTCGGTACTTTCACGTACTATCTGATGAGCCCGCTGAACTTCCTGCTTTTCCTTTTCCCCGGAGCGAGCATTGCATTGGGAACTTGGCTGATTATTGCCTTGAAGCTGGGCTTTGCGGGCTTGTTCATGGATTTGTATCTGCGGCAGCAGGATCAGCCTCTATCTGGCCCTGTGCAAACTGCTCTGGCAGTGGGCTACGGCATGTGTGCATACCTCATCGTCAATTATTTCAACATCATGTGGCTGGATGCGGTGGCATTGTTGCCGCTGCTGCTATTAACATTGCGCTGGCAGCACGCTGGGCGGCGGTTGTGGGCTTACCCTCTGCTGCTAGCGGCAACAATGATCATCAACTATTACATCGGCTACATGATCGCTATTTTTCTCGTCCTCTACTGGGTCTGGTCAGAAAGCCAGTACCGGTGGACCTGGCGCAGTCTCTTGAAACAAGGTATTCGGTTCGCGTGGACTTCCATACTGGCCGGGGGTCTTAGTGCATTGATTTTGCTGCCGACTTGGCATGCCTTAAACGATTCAAAAAATACATACATATCGACCAGTTTGCCGTCCACTTTTGAGTACAACCCCATTAAGATTTTGGCCAAATTGGTACCGGGCGCATTTTCCCAACAGCAGATGATCAATGGTCAGCCGAATATTTATACGGGGATGCTGGTCCTGATTGGGGTGCTTTTGTACTTCGTCAATCGGAAGATTGGTTTAAAGGAGAAGGTCGTTGCTGGCTTGGTGACTGTCTTTCTTTTACTGAGCACCTTCTTTGAACCCTTGGATCTATTCTGGCATGGGATGCAGTTTCCCATTTGGTATCCATACCGTTTCAGCTTCGTCATCAGTCTCTGGGGGATTCTTCTCACAGCGCGTGTTTGGCCGCGGCTGCCTGTGCTGTCCTGGCGGCGCCACTGGTGGCTGGTCATTCCCGGTGTCCTCGTTATTGCGGGCGCAGTGTGGCGAATGCCCCAGGTTCATTTTCTTTCTTGGGGGGCCGTTGCCGCTACCGCCATACTGACGTTCGCTATGACGCAGCTGATTATGAAGCGTACGGCCAGCCGCTGGTGGGGATGGGCATTAGTGCTCTTGGTGGGGGCAGAAATGAGCCTCAACGGGGTGCTCACACTGCAGCATATTGAGCTTTCAGCCTACAAGCCTTTCGCCCAGTACACCGCCGAACTGTTGAAGGCAACAAAACACGTTAAGAAAATCAACACCCAACCGTTTTATCGGACCGCGACGACGTTTGGCTCCTGGAATGATGCCATGACAGCGGACTACTTTGGCGGTTCCCACTTTAACTCCATGCTGGAACCGCGGGAAGCCTATTTCTATAATCGCGTGGGAATGTCGGGGGATGAAGGCCAAGTTTCTTATACTAACGGGACGGTCATCACTGACGCCTTGCTGGACATGCGGTACATGCTCCAAGAACGTGGACCAGTTGCGGCCGCCCACGACAGCGATAACGGTTGGGAAGACAGCGATTTGAGTGCTAATTCTTATCGGCCGGATGCTGCTTATTACCAAGCATTAAAGCCGGTCGATGGTATTGCAGTGTACCGCAATCCATACACCTTGCCGCTCATGTACAGTGCCTCGCCGGATGCATTGAAGACAATTCTGATGCCGGGGTATCCGCTGAGCTGGCAAGAGACCATTATGAACAACCTGGCCGGAACGAAGACATGGGAGACGATGTTTTCGCCTCTGACGGATGTCCGCAAGACAACGACCCACGTGACGAATAATGGGGATGACACGATCACTTATCGGCGCGACCCCCACGAGAAAACAGCGACAGTGGCCTATTATTTTCACGCCGCCACCAGCGGCCCTTATTATGCCATTCTGGATGATCCCCCGATTGATGATGCAACGATGCGGGTGAATGGCAAGAAAGTCGTTCAGACCGGCCGGTTCAACTCACCGCTTGCCTTTAATGTTGCGGCGAACGCGAAGGGTCAGGACATCACGTTCAGCTTCACTTTCAAAAAAAAGAAATTAAAATTGAACCAAGTCAATTTCTACCGCTTGGATATGGCCAAGTTTGAAAAAATGGATCATCAGCTTCAAGCCCAGGGCGGGAAAGTCACTCAGCTTGAACAGAACAGCGTGACTGCCGAGGTGACCACGACCAAGGCAGCCCCAACAGTCATGACGTCGATTCCAGACAGCCCAGGCTGGCACGTAACTGTTGATGGGCGGCCGCAGAAGACGAGAGACTTTATCGACACCTTCGTCGCCTTCACGCCCAAAACGACCGGTAAACACACCGTCCAGTTTACTTACGTCACGCCTGGCTGGCGTACCGGCGTTCTCATCTCAGCAGCGGCATTGGTCATTTTGATGGGCGTGGTCCTGGTTGAGTACCGCGGGGATATTCTCCGTAAGTTGACACGGTCCCGGTGACCTTGCTACCATGAATAAGTAGGAACCGGTTACAGTAAGTTGAATCCTATTGGAGGAGATTTCAATGACCAAGACAGAAAGCAGTGACCCCCAGCCCCCGCCGACCCGCTACCAACGCTGGCTCATCAGCATCATCGCAGTCAGTGTACTGATCGGTCTCATGGTGGGGCTGGCGTTACACGACATCCCCCTGGGTCTCATGATCGGCGCCACAGTCGGCGCCGGCGGCGGCATGGCCGTCGCGGATTGCATGCGGACCCAGCCAAAACGTAACCATGCATGAATTGTGCGCCCCGGAGAAATTCGGGGCGCTTTTTGTGCTGGTTGAGAAGGGATGGCCGGGACCCGGCGATTTGGGCCCTCCGGCTGGCTGGGCGGGCGAAGCGAAGCAAGTGC
>NZ_KI271603.1:32983-46547 GCF_000469325.1 Schleiferilactobacillus shenzhenensis LY-73
GAACGCCCGCTAACAACAATTTCATGGCTGACGCCCGCCAGTCTCCGGGCCCAAATCGCCTACATCCTGCGCAATCGTAAGATCTTGGTGCCAGGACACATTCGCCGGAGGTGTTACTTGACTTTTGTGCTTTCAGGCGACTGTTGTCACGCCTGCGGAGGAGGTTGCCAGGGTCTCGCATCGAGAGAGACATTCTCAGTTTTCGAGAATGCAGGGTGACGAAGGGCGGAGCAGATGGGGGCTCAGTGGTGGAAACCGCACCAAATCTTGGGCGCCCTTTGCCCAAGATTTGGATGCGGTTAGGCGTGTTTGAGACCGCGCACTTTGCGGGCTCAAACCGCCGTCACCACGCTCCACCCCCAATCTGCGGAGCCCGTAGTCACCCGGGCCAGCAACCAGACAGCCACAGTTTCCCCGGAAGCAGTCTGTCGTCCACCCCACGGCCAACGCCCGCATTTCTCACTGTGGTAGAATATAACCATTATCCCAAGAGAGAAGGACGATCAACATGACGACCGTGATCACATACGGCACGTTTGACCTGCTGCACTGGGGCCATATCCGCCTGCTGGAGCGCGCGGCGGCGTTCGGGGACGAGCTCATCGTGGGCCTGTCCACCGACGAATTCAACGCCGTGAAGCATAAGGAAGCCTATCACAGTTACGAGCACCGCAAGTACATTCTGGAAGCCATCCGCTACGTCGACAAGGTCATTCCCGAGAAGGATTGGGACCAGAAGATCGGCGACGTGCAGAAATACCACGCGGACGTATTCGTCATGGGTGATGACTGGGCCGGCAAGTTTGACTTTCTCAAACCGTACTGTCAAGTCATCTACCTGCCCCGCACCAAGGGGATCTCGACCACCAAGATCAAGACGGACCTGAGCGAGGAAGAACAAGAAGCCATTTCGAAAAACGAAGACGAGGACTAATTCATTTGGATACGATGTTTCATTACCCGGACGACAGCCTGGCACTGCATACCGACCTGTACGAGATCAACATGATGCTCACGTATTGGGAAAAAGGGATCGACCAGCGCCAGGCCATTTTTGAATTGTATTACCGGAAGAATCCATTCGGCAGCGGCTATGCGGTTTTTGCTGGGCTGGAGCGCAGCGTGGACTATATCAACGGACTGCATTTCAGCGACAGCGATATTGCTTATTTGCGGCGGACGGAGAATTATCCGGAAGCCTTTCTCACCTATCTCCACAACATGACGCTGCAGTTGACTATTCGGGCGCCGCGGGAAGGGGAAGTGGTCTTCGCCGATGAACCGCTGTTCCAGGTGGAGGGTCCCTTGGCCCAGTGCCAGTTGGTGGAAACGGCCTTGCTGAACATCGTGAACTACCAAACGCTGGTGGCGACCAAGGCGTCGCGCATCAAGTCGGCGGTGGGGGACGATCCGCTGCTGGAGTTCGGCTCGCGCCGGGCCCAAGAGCTGGACGCGGCGGTCTGGGGCGCCCGGGCGGCGTATATCGCCGGCTTCGACGCCACCAGCAACGTGCGCGCCGGCAAGCTGTTCGATATTCCCATCAGCGGCACCCATGCGCATTCCCTGGTGCAGACGTACCGCAACGACTACCAGGCCTTCAAGGCGTATGCGGAGACGCATCACGATTGTGTCTTCCTGGTGGATACGTACGATACCTTGCGCAGCGGGGTGCCCAGTGCGATTCGGGTGGCCAAAGAAATGGGCGACCGCATCAACTTCCTCGGCGTCCGCATTGATTCCGGGGACATGGCCTACATTTCTAAACGCGTCCGCCAGCAGTTGGACGAAGCCGGCTTCCCTGAGGCGAAGATCTATGCCAGCAACGACTTGGACGAATACACCATTCTCAACCTGAAGATGCAGGATGCCAAGATCGATGTCTGGGGGGTCGGCACGAAGCTGATCACCGCCTATGACCAACCGGCGCTGGGTGCAGTGTATAAGCTGGTGTCCATCCAGGACGCCGCCGGGGTGATGCAGGATACGATCAAGCTGTCCAGCAACGCGGAGAAGGTGTCCACACCGGGGAAGAAGCAGGTTTGGCGGATCACCAACGACGATAAGGACGCGAAGTCCGAGGGCGACTACATCACTTTGTTCCAGGAAGATCCGCGGCAATTGGACCAGTTGTATATGTTCCATCCGCAGTATACCTATATCAACAAGACGGTGAAGAACTTCACCGCTCGGCCGCTGCTCCACGAGATCTACCACGCGGGGACGCAAGTGTACACGCTGCCGCCGCTGAATGAGGTGCGCCGGTATGCGGCGGACGCCTTGGCGGCGCTGTGGCCCGAGTACCGCCGTCACCTGAATCCCCAACAGTACCCGGTGGACTTGTCCCAGCGGTTGTGGGACCACAAGATGAATTACATCCACGCCGTCCGCGACGCGGTGAAGAACATGGCGAAGCAGGAGGATGACTAATGACACCATTGCAGAAAGAAATCATCGCTTATGAGCACGTCCAGCCGACTATCGATCCAGAAACCGAAGTGCGCCGGTCGGTGGACTTCCTGAAGGATTACCTGCGCCGGACTGGGTTGCAGACGTATGTCCTGGGAATCTCCGGCGGTCAGGACTCGACCCTGGCCGGCACACTGACCGAGATGGCAGTGCGGGAACTGCGCACGGAGACCAACGACGAGCGCTACAAGTTCATTGCGGTACGGCTGCCTTACGGGGAACAAGCCGATGAGGGCGACGCTATGGCGGCGATTGACTTCATGCAGGCCGACGAGACGGTGCGGGTGAACATCAAGCCGGCCGTGGATGCGTTAGTGGCCGCGCTGGAAGAAAACCCGCTGAGCATTTCTGACTTCAACAAGGGCAACATCAAGGCCCGGGTGCGGATGACGGCCCAGTATGCCATCGCCGGCGACCGGGCGGGCATCGTGGTCGGCACGGACCACGCGGCGGAGAATATCACCGGTTTCTATACCAAGTATGGGGACGGAGCCGCGGACGTGACGCCGCTGTTCCGGCTGGATAAGCGGCAGGGCAAGGCGCTGCTGGCCTTCCTGGGTGCTCCTGCCCACTTGTATACCAAGGCGCCAACGGCCGACCTGGAAGACAACAAGCCGGGCTTGCCGGATGAAAAGGCCCTGGGTGTCCGCTACGAAGACATCGATGATTATTTGGAAGGCAAGACGGTCAGCACCCAAGCCGCCGAACGGATCGAGGGCTGGTGGCGCAAGACGGCGCACAAACGGCACCTGCCTTATACTGTGTTCGACTTTGCACAAAAATAGTTGCCAGCGGTCATTTGTTCCGGTATACTATTCTTAGCAATAAGGGAGTAACAAACGGCCAAGCCGCCGTGACATGATCGTCAACAAGATCTGGTATCCGGTCATGTCTTAAAATGTGAGACTTATGTGCGCAGTTTACCCGCGCCTAAGTCTCTTTTTTTAACAGGCCGGCAGGGTACATAATCGCAGAGGAGGAAAATGTTAAATGGCAGAAGCAGACGCACGCAAACAGCAGCTGCAAGAAAAGTTCTACAACCAATCCATTGACACGGTGCGCAAAGAATTGGACACCGCAGTGGATGGGCTGACGCCTCAAGACGCCGACCGGCGCTTCCAGGAATACGGCCCCAACGCCTTGGCGGAGGGCAAACGGAAAACGAACTTCCAGCGCTTCATCGACCAGTTCAAGGACTTCATGATCATCGTCCTGCTGGTCGCCGCGCTGGTGTCCGGGTTCGTCGGCCACGAATGGGCCGACGCGGCCATCATCTTGGCCGTGGTCTTGATCAACGCGTTCATGGGTGTGATCCAGGAATCTAAGGCTGAAGAAGCGATCGACGCCCTGCGTGAGATGTCCACCCCCGACGCCCATGTGCGCCGGGGCGGGGAAGTGCTGACGGTGAAGTCCGAGCAGCTCGTTCCCGGGGACGTGGTGCTGCTGGAGGCCGGCGATATTGTCCCGGCTGACCTGCGCTTGACCGATGCGGCTTCCTTGAAGATCGAAGAATCAGCCTTGACCGGTGAATCAGTGCCGGTGGAGAAAGACGTCGCTACCCTGGACGGGGACGACGTTGGTATCGGCGACCGGACTAACATGGCCTTCATGAACGCCAACGTGACGTATGGCCGCGGTGAGGGGATTGTCGTCGGCACCGGCATGAACACCGAAGTCGGCCGTATTGCCGGCATGATCAACAGTGCCGAAGAAACGACGACGCCGCTGCAGACGAACCTGAACCAGTTGGGGAAGATCCTCACCGTCTTGATTCTGGTGATCGCCGCCGTGATGTTCCTGGTGGGTATCCTGATGCACGGTCAGGCACCGCTGGACATGCTGCTGATCTCCATTTCACTGGCCGTGGCCGCTATCCCCGAAGGGCTGCCGGCCATCGTCACCATTATTTTGGCTCTGGGCACCCAGAAGATGGCCAAGCGCAACGCCTTAGTGCGTAAGCTGCCGGCCGTGGAGACCCTGGGCAGTACGGATATTATCGCGTCCGATAAGACCGGCACGCTGACCCAGAACAAGATGACTGTGGAACAGATGTACTATTGGGGCAAGCTGCACCCCGCCACTGCGGACATTCCGCTGGACAACAATGCCTTGCTGGCCATGAACTTGGCCAACGACACCAAGATTCAGCCCGACGGCAATATGCTGGGCGACCCCACCGAGACGGCCTTAGTCCAGTATGGTCTGGATAAGGGCTACGACGTGCGGGAAGAAGTTAAGAAAATGCCCCGGGTGGACGAAGTGCCGTTCGACTCCGAACGGAAGCTGATGTCCACCATCCACCAGCTCGCTGATGGCACTTTCTATGTGGCCGTTAAGGGTGCCCCGGACCAATTGCTGGAACGGGCCACCCAGATCGAAGTGGGCGAAAACGACGTTCAGCCGCTTGACGACCGGGAGAAACAGGCCGTCCTGGCGCAAAACACCGCGCTGGCCAAACAAGCCATGCGGGTATTGGGCATGGCCTATAAGATCGTCGACACACTGCCGGATCCGGTGGATTCACAAACCGTCGAGAACGACCTGATCTTTGCCGGCTTGGTGGCGATGATCGATCCCGAGCGGCCGGAAGCGGCCCAAGCTGTCGCGGAAGCCAAGAGTGCCGGCATTCGGCCAATCATGATCACCGGGGACCACCAAGTGACGGCGGAAGCCATCGCCGGCCGCTTAGGCATTATCGACCCGGGTGACGACGACGCGGTCCTGACCGGCGCCCAGCTGGACGAGATGAGCGACGCGGATTTCGAGAAGCATGTCAGCCAGTATTCCGTTTATGCCCGGGTGTCGCCGGAGCATAAGGTGCGCATCGTCAAGGCTTGGCAGAAGCGGGGCAAGGTCGTCGCCATGACTGGTGACGGCGTCAACGATGCCCCGGCCCTGAAGTCAGCCGACATTGGCATCGGTATGGGCATTACCGGGACCGAAGTCTCCAAGGGGGCGTCGGACATGGTGCTGGCGGACGACAACTTCGCCACCATCGTCGTGGCCGTGGAAGAGGGCCGCAAGGTCTTCGCCAACATTCAGAAGGCGATCCAGTACCTCCTTTCTGCCAACCTCGGTGAAGTCCTGACCCTGTTCATGATGACCATGATGGGCTGGGATGTCCTGAAGCCCGTTCAGCTGCTGTGGATCAACCTGGTCACCGATACCTTCCCGGCCATTGCCTTGGGGGTTGAACCGACCGAGCCCGGGATCATGAAGCGCAAGCCCCGGGGAAGAAAGTCGAACTTCTTCTCCGGCGGGGTCGCCAGTTCCGTCATCTACCAGGGCATCCTGGAAGGGGCGCTGACCCTGGGCGTGTACCTGTTCGGTATCATGAATCCAGTGCATACCAGCGCGGGGGACATTCACGCCGATGCCCTGACCATGGCCTACGCGACACTGGCGTTGATCCAGCTATTCCACGCGTTCAACGTTAAGTCGATCCACCAGTCACTGTTCACCGTCGGGTTCTTCAAGAATAAGGCCTTCAATTGGGCCATCCTGTTGTCGACCGCCTTGGTGGCGGTGACGATTCTGGTCCCCGGCTTCAACGGCCTGTTCCACGTGCGGGAGCTGGATGGCTTCCAGTGGTTGACAGTCCTTTCCGCGGGTGTTTTGATGTTACTGATCGTCGAAATCGTGAAGTTCGTCCAACGCCGGATGGGCAAGGAATAATGAAGGAGCGTTCATTTTGGTTAAAGCACAACAGAAGTATCTGTTCTATGCAAAAACGATCAATGACGTGGTCGAAGGCATTACGGACATCCAAGAAAAGATGGATCCTGATTACCAGCAGGTGAAAAACGCCATTAACGATGATACGGTGGGGGATATTCCCGAAGATAAGTATTTCAGTATCATCGAAAATTTCACCAAAGGGACCAACGGCTACCGCGACTTGGAGACGAAGCTGGAGAAGAGCACGGTACCGGCCCGGCTAATGGGTAACCACCACCTGCTGGTGGGCGCCTTCAAGGCTTTTGTGGCTGGCTGCCAAGCCATGATCGACAGTATGCACGACGACCGCACCGTGGACGTCAAAGCCTTCCAGGCGGCCGAAGCCGCCCAGGACAAGGCGACGGACGATATCGGCAAGTACCTGGGCCGGGTCGACCAGCTCGTTTAAAAAAATGCGGTGAGATGCTTGACTTGCGTTGATGAGCATGGCATACTCAATACCATAAGAAAACGGAAAGAGAGTGGCTCGCATGTTTAATGCCCACGTTCAACTGAACACCATTCAATCTTGGCAAAGCCAGCATTGATAGGACGCACGCACTGATACGTCCTATCGGAAGATACGGACGTATCGATGCTGGGCTGCTTTCTGATGCCGCATGGATGCGTATATCCCATCCATGCGGCTTTTGTTTTACTTCGACGCGGTGACCAACGGCGGCGGCACATGGTGGGAAATCCCCCGTGCGGCCGCCGTTTTTGTTCGGCCGTCGGCGGGGATGCACGATCCGCGGCTGTTACCGTTAGAGGAGGAAATCAACATGAAACGAATGATCGCCCTAATCAGTGCTTTGGTCGTTTTTCTCGGGGTGGCCTTTTTCACCACGAAGAAACCCACGGCCAGCACAGCCAAGGTCCCCACGGTGGGGATCTTGCAGCTGATGAGTCACCCTGCTTTGGACCAGATCCACAAGGGGATTATTGCCGGCTTGAAGGACGAAGGCTACGTCCAAGGCAAGAATCTGAAAGTCGTCTTTCGGAACGCTGAGAACGACCAGAGCAATCTGAAGACGATGAGTCAGACCCTGGTGGAGCGGGCCGCTAGCGACGTGGTCGTGGGTATCGCGACGCCCAGTGCCCAAGCCCTGGCCAATACCACCACGACCACCCCTGTCTTGATGGGGGCGGTTACCGATCCGGTGGGCGCCAAGCTGGTGCGCAGCATCGCCCATCCCGGCGGGAACATCACTGGCGTGTCCGACCCGGCGCCCGTCGCTAAGCAGTTGGCCTTGATCCACCAGCTGATGCCGGAGTTGAAGACGCTGGGCGTCATTTCTACCTTGAGCGATGATTCGGCCCAGGCCGACGTGCGCCGCTTCGATGCCGCCGTCAAACCCTTCGTTAAGAAGTACGGCTGGACAATCAAGAAATACAATGTCAGTTCCACCAACGACGTCAATCAGGTGGCCCAGGCGATGACGGCGGCGGTCCAAGCGGTCTGGGTACCGACGGATAACACCATCGCCAGCGCCATGCAGACGCTGGTCAACGTGACCAACACGAAGAACGTGCCCATCTTCCCCACGGTCGACACCATGGTCAAGGAGGGCGGCGTCGCCACCATGTCCATCAGCCAGTTCGACCTGGGTGAGCGCACCGGTAAGATGGCCGGCAAGCTGCTCAAGGGCCAGATCAAGACGGCCACGACGCCGGTGGACACGCATCCGCGCAGCGACTTGGTCGTGAACCTGAAGCAGGCGGCGAAGATTGGGTTTAAGATTCCGGACGCACTTGTTCAGCAGGCAGAAAAGCATGGGGAGGTCATCAAATGAGTATCGTTGTTTCGGCCATTGGCCAAGGGTTATTATGGGGCATCCTGGGCATCGGGCTGTTCCTCACGTTCCGGGTACTGGATTTTCCGGATATGACCGTTGAAGGCAGTTTCCCGCTGGGGGCCAGCGTGAGCGTGGCCGCCATTACCCACGGCGTCGATCCGCTGCTTAGCCTGGTGCTGGCGTTTGGTGCCGGCATGCTAGCGGGGCTGGCCACCGGCCTGCTGTACACGAAGGGCAAGGTGCCGGTCTTGTTGGCGGGGATTCTGGTAATGACCGCTCTCTATTCCATTAACCAGCATATTCTGGGGCGGGCGAACCTTTCTCTCCTGAATCAGCCGAACCTGTTCAAAAATAAACTGCTCGCCGCGCTGCCGCCATACTTCGACAGTGTCTTCGTCGGGGTGGGGGCGATTATCGTGATTGCCGGACTGCTGATGTGGTTCCTGCAGACGAACCTGGGCCAGGCCTTCATCGCCACCGGGGACAACGAGATTATGGCTCAGTCGCTGGGTGTGCACACCGATGCCATGAAGAACATGGGCCTGATGGTGGCCAACGGTCTGGTCGGCTTGAGCGGCGGGCTGATTGCCCAGAACAATGGCTACGCGGACGTCAATCAAGGCATCGGGGTCATCGTCATTGGTCTGGCGGCCATCATCATCGGCGAAGTGGTCTTCGGCGAGTTGACGCTGAATCAACGGCTCATCGCCACGGCCCTCGGGTCGATCCTTTATCGCTTCGTTCTGCTTATTGTGCTTGGGCTGGGCTTCGGCGACGAAGACCTGAAGCTGATCTCCGCGGTCGTCCTGGCGGTGATGCTGATGGTGCCGACGTTCGAACAACGTTTCAAGATGAAGCAGGCACTGAAGAAGGGCTTAGAAATGACAAAGGAGGCCGACAGCCATGAGTGACGCCGCAGTAGCGATTCAAAACTTGCAGGTGACCGTGCACCAGCAGAACCAAACGAAAGTGATTCTCGACAACGTAGATCTGACGATTGCCCCGGGGGACTTCGTCACGGTCCTGGGCACCAACGGCGCAGGGAAGTCCACCTTGTTCAACGCCATTGCCGGAAACCTGCCGGCCACCGGCCGGGTACAGCTGGCCGGTGTGGACGTCACCACCATGAGTGCCATTCAGCGCGCCCGCTACATTGCCCGGGTGTTCCAAGACCCCAAACTGGGCACCGCTGGCCGCATGACCGTGGCCGAAAACCTGGTCCTGGCGCAGCACCGGGGAGAACGACGGACACTGGCCGGCCGGCACCTGGAAGCTGCCCGGCCGCGACTTAAAAAAGAAGCCGCCCAGTTTGGGAACGGCTTGGAAGACTTGCTCGATTCACCGACCGAGACCCTCTCCGGCGGCCAGCGCCAATCCTTGGCTTTACTGATGGCGGTGCAGAAAGACCCGGCGCTGCTGCTGCTGGATGAACATACGGCCGCGCTGGACCCGCATACCAGCGCCCAGCTCATGGCCCTGACCGACCGGGTGATCAAGGAGCGGCACCTGACTGCGCTGATGATTACGCACCGGATGGACGATGCCTTGAAGTACGGCAACCGCCTGATCGTCATGGAGAGCGGTCATTTGAAGGCGGATTACAATGCGGCCTCCAAGGCCAAACTGCAACGGGCGGACCTGCTGGAGTTCTTCGATTGAATTTGGCGATATTTCCCGGGAAATAAAATGGGCAGGAGTCACGGATGCGGCGATAGCGCTTGTTCCGTGAATCCTGCCTTTTTGCATGCTTTGGCTTGTGTTGGCTGCAACCGAAGGGCTGTCTTTATTGTTGGTGGGTGCGAAGCCGCCCTTAATCGGCGCCGCCCGGCGTCACCCGGGCCTGCGCAGGACGGCATCGCGTTCACCTTTCTCCCCGTTCACTCGTACCGCAATGCCTCGATTGGGTTCAGCTTCGCCGCCTTGCGGGCCGGATAGAGGCCGAAGAAGACGCCCACGGCGCTGGCGAAGAGCAGGACGAGGATGACGGCTTGCCAGGTGATGTGGGCGGTGATGCCTAGCCAGCCGGCCACCACTTCCGCCAGAACAATGCCTAGGGTCAGGCCGATCAGACCGCCGATCAAGGACAAGATCACCGCTTCCAGCAAGAACTGGATGAGAATGTCCCGGGTAGTGGCGCCTAAGGCCTTGCGCGTGCCAATCTCCCGGGTCCGCTCGGTGACGGAGACCAGCATGATGTTCATCACACCGATGCCCCCGACGATCAAGGCAATGGCCGCCACAGCGGCGATGAAGTTAACGAACAAGCCGAGGACGCTGTCCACTTGGTCCAGTGCGGCCAGATAGTTGCGGGCCGTGTAAAGATGCTGGCCGACCACGTCGTGGCGCGTTTCTAACAGCCGCACCGTGCTCTGGGAAACACTTGTGATGTCGTTGCGAGAGCGGACCTTCATCGTGACATCTGTAATGCCGCCGGCGTTGATGCTGAGCAGCTTCATCGTCGCATAAGGAATCGCCACGTAAACCGGGAAGCTGCTGCGCCGAACGGCGCCTTGGTACTTGCTGACGGTACTCTGCGTCTCGCCGATGATTCGCACGCTGATACTGGTGGTGCGGCTGCGCAGCGTGATCATCTGGCCCACGGCGCTATGCTGATTGGGGAAGAGTTGGGCCGCACCGTCCACCGAGATGACGGCCACGGGGGCGGCATCGTCGTACTCGGCTTGGGTGAAGTAGCGGCCGGCGGTAATCGTGCTGTCCATCACCGTATTGGTATATTGCAGATCAGGCGTGCCGCCGAAGACGATGGCCTGCTCGTCCTGATTATTGGTCGCGGCGAAGCCGGCCAGGGTATAATTCGGGGATATCGCAGTGACCCGCGTGTCCGCCTGCTTAATCGCCTGCAGGTCTGCAGCAGTGAGTTGCGCGTCATTGCCCGCTTTATTGGACACACTGAGAGAAATGGTGGTCGCTCCCAAGTCGTTGAAGGTCCCAGTAATCCTGGTGGTCGCTCCGTTCCCGATGGCTAAGATGGCGATGACCGCCGCGATGCCGATGATGATGCCCAGCATGGTGAGAAAAGAGCGCATCTTGTTGGCCGTAATGGCGTCAATGGCCATCTTGAAACTTTCAATGACTGTCATTGGTCCGCACCGGCTTTCTGCGGCTGCTTCAGAGTTTCATCGGTCTGAATGACGCCGTCGCGGAAGGAAATGATCCGTTTGGCATATTGGGCGATGTCCGGTTCGTGGGTGACCATGACCACTGTTGTGCCAGCCGCGTTCAACTGTTGGAAAATCCGCACGATTTCTACGCTGGTCTTACTGTCCAGATTGCCCGTGGGCTCATCCGCCATGATCACTGCCGGCCGATTAACGATGGCCCGAGCGATGGCCACCCGCTGCATCTGACCGCCGGAGATCTCGTTGGGCTGGTGGTCCAAGCGGTCGCCCAGGCCCACTTGGGTGAGGGCGGCTGCGGCCCGTTCCTGGCGTTCGCGGCGGCCGACGCCGGCGTAGACCATGGGCAGGGCGACGTTTTCTAACAAACTCATGCGCGGCATCAGGTTGAACGATTGAAAGACAAAGCCAATCTCGCGATTGCGGACGTGGGCCCGTTCGTTATCGGTGAGGTGGGTGACATCGGTGTCCCGCAAGGTGTACAGGCCGGAGTTAAAGGTATCGAGCAGGCCCATGATGTTCATCATCGTGGACTTGCCAGAGCCGGAGGGGCCCATGATGGCGACGAATTCGCCAGGGTTCACGGTCAGGTTCACGTCCTTCAATACCTCTAAGCGTTCATCCCCCATCACGTATGTCTTGACGACGTGCTGCATGGTGATCAGACTCATTGAGTGGTCACCGCCGTTCCGTCGTGGATCTTGCTGCTGGGGGACAGGACCACGCGGTCGCCCGCGCTGAGGCCCTTGCTGACGGCGATCCGGGTGGCCGATTGCAAACCGGTGGTCACGGCCGTCCGCACCGCTTTGTTCTTGACGATGCGGTAGACGAGCGGATCGTTATTGCGGTCATAGGTGATGGCCTCCTGAGGAATCGTGATGGCCTGGTCGGCGGTGGCCACGGTGATGCGCACATCGATGTCGAAGCCGGGGACCAGACCTTGAGGCTGGCGGTCAAAGGTGACTTGAGCCCCCAGGGTAGGCGTCGACGCGCCGGTGGCACTGGTCGTCGTCGCTGCCGTCGGGTCCACACTGGCCATGTCCCCCGTGTACGTATGGTCGAGGTAGTTCATGTGCACCGGTTGCCGGACTTTAACCTGGGCGGCCTCTGATTTTGTGAGATTCAGCTGGACGCGCAAGTTGCTAAGGTCTGCGACCGTAATGGCCGGCTTGCCGGTCGCTTGCGCCGTATCGGCTTGCCCAGCCAGGATATTGACCGCAGTGACCGTACCGGCGATGGGGCTGGTCAAGTTAGTCGTGCCATTATACGTGGCCAGCACTTGGCCTTTGGTCACTTTGTCGTTCACCTTGACGTTGACGGCGGTGACCAGTCCGCTGCCTGTCAAGGCGGCACTCCGGGTGGGAATGATCGTACCGGTCGTCGTGACCGTCGCCGTGATACTTTGCTTCGTGACCTTGGCCGTGCTCACTTTCTGCACATTGTTCTGGCGGCCGGCGTAGACCACACTCCAGCCGATGAACCCGACTATAGTCAGCAGAAGTACGGCCACGAGGATCCGTTTCCAATTTTTCACATCAATCGCCCTTCCTCCGTGAATTCCATACCTCTAGTTTAGGCTATTTTGGCCGTTGCGGGGGAGGGAAGTGCTCTCCGTTGTGGCCCCTGCGGATATTTGTTACAATAGGCGTCAGTTTTTGAGAAAGCAGGGGAGAAAGTGGCCGAATTACCGCGCACGAATGCAGAATTAACGGCGCTGGTCCAGTCAGTGTCGGAGCGCACGTTCCATCGCGCCTTCGTTCACCAGGCGCTGTATAACAGCCGGCTGCGGACGACGGGCGGCCGCTACCGCCTGCGGGACCACAACATTGAGATCAATCCCCGTTTGCTCCAATATTACGGGATGTCCGAACTGCTGGGGGTCATCAAGCACGAGCTGTGCCACTACCATTTGCACTTGCTCCACGGCGGCTACCAGCACAAGGATGCCGACTTCAAGCAATGGTTGGCGGCTAGCGGCGGGAGCCGGTTCGCGCCGCCGATGCCCCCGAAGAAAGAAAAGACGGTTAATTACCTCTACGTCTGTCCCCATTGCCATGCCCAGTATCCTCGGCAGCGGCGCATCGACACCCGCCGCTTCGTCTGCGGCCGGTGCCATAACCGCCTCGCACTGGTCGCGGTGGATGTGAAAATGAGTCAAATTAGCGCTTGAACGGCTTAGTGTTCCATGCTAAGATATTTAGGTAGGTTTTTGCGGGCGTGGCGGAATGGCAGACGCGCAAGATTAAGGATCTTGTGATCAATATGATCATGGAAGTTCGAGTCTTCTCGCCCGCAATTGTTCATTCTTGAATCAGATGTAAAGCAGTTCGTCCCTTGCGGACGGGCTGCTTTTTTTGCTGTGGCGTGTGTTATACCGGCAAAGCAAAAGACACCCAGATAAATTGCCAACTGTATAGAAAACGACGCAACTCCTTGAGCTGCGCCGCT
>NZ_KI271604.1:0-6017 GCF_000469325.1 Schleiferilactobacillus shenzhenensis LY-73
TCCAAGATTTTGTACGTCTCTATCCATTTTCGCCACCTTCATGAATTATTGGGGATGTATTTTCGGTGGACATGAAAATTCAAAGAGCTGTAACTAGCCCGACAGTACATGCGTCATACGTCGTATCTTTTCACAAATATATAAGGAGATCTTTGTGGTGATGCATAAGGTGTTCTAGCCAAATCAATAGCATATAGTCATTGACCATGACCGCATGGTATAGTCATTCGATGAATTGATTTCATATATCAGCAAAGAAGAATACACATTATTGATGCATGTATTTATGAGGATAGTTTATTATTTCAAGGAACAACAGCATCCTATTAGCTTTGAGGAGCCATTATCTATTATAATTGATCTTACCGGCTATCACAGTCTTTGCACATATTTACTCTGCAAGTAAAGAATACCATTACCTGTAAATAGCGCCCAGTTTCCTGCATAACAAAAAAATCCACCCGCCTCAACGAGTGGATCGACAAATTATTGAAGAATTCAGTTAGCTACCCTACTCTGGCAACTGTCCATCCCAACCTGCATCCTTGGTCAAAGCAAGAGAATCATACCCCGCCATGGTCAGATACATCTTACCGTCGCTACCAATCTTGGCCAGGATGTTATCGATACCCGGCTTAGTAGCGCGAAAGAGGACGCGGCCGTCGGACATTTGCTCAGCGACAACAGGTGACATCGTCGTGCTGCCCTGCTGGCTAATGACCATATTGCCAGACGCGTTGTAGTAAATGGTGAAGCCATCGGCGCCGACCCATTTGCCGTAGTAAGCAGCGACGGGGACAGTCGACTCGCTAGCCGAATCAGCTTCGGCTTTTTCACTGCTCGTCGAGGCGGAGGCAACACCACTGCTTTGTTCTTCACTGGATGATGTCGTTGCAGGTGTACTCGTGCTAGTCGTTTGTTGTGACTGTTCGTTGCCGGCCGTTGTGCTCTGCTGACTGGATGTGTCGGTATTGTCTGCAGATTCGTCGGTACCCACACTGTTATCCGGTGTCGAGCTGCTGCTGGCGGCAGTCACCGTCGGATCGGTGTGCTTATCAGTCTTGCTGTTTGCTTTCTTATTTGCCTTAGGGGTTTTAACAGACGATGTCGTGGTGTCGGCCTGAGACACTGCTGCGCTGTTGTTCTTGGTGCCTTCGCTGCAGCCGGCCAGGAGGAACAATGATGATAATGCGATAATTGCGATGTGTAACGGACGTGTCTTCATTTCTATCACCTCATCAACAAGTTTAACCGACCCGCCGGCCCAGCACAACCCTATGTGACAAAATTGTTACATCGCTTGTAAGGCTTTGGCAATATTTAAGATTTGCGACCGCCCGGCTTCTCTCGACCCTGCGGCTTCTCTTGGCCGGTGTTAGCCTGGCTCCCACAGAGCAAACCGGGGATGCGGTAACTGCTGGTGGAGTCCCCAGCAGAAATGTGAGTGCCCACCCAGTTACAGAAAAGCCTGACCAGCGGCACGTTTCTCAGCACCATGGTCAAGCTTCACTTTTCTCCCTATACCTACAAACTCCGCCGCTCATACAACCGCCGCCCCAACAGCAGCGACACCACAAACACCGCAATCACCACGACAGCGACAATCGTACCGGCCAGCACACCCTGAGGCGACACGAGGTCAATGCCTTGCAGCCCCGTGCTCACCAGATAACCGGTACCAACGCCGGCACCGATCAACGGCAGCAGCACCAGTTGTGGCGCCCGGTCGAAGCCGAAACGCAAGAGCAGCGGGTATTCCACCGCCGCCATCATCAGCAGCATAGCCGGACTCATCAGGGCGAATCGAATCACGCGGCTTAGCCACTCAGGCGTCAGGATGCTTGGCTGCAGGAGGAGCATGATGCCCACCAGCAGCATGACATTCAGCCCCATACTGACGGCGACTAGGCCGCCGAAAAGATAGTGGCCGTTGACGATGTCCCGGCGGCGCAAGGGTAAGAGAGCGTACAACGCATCCAGGCCGCGTTGGGCGGCAGCCATGAATGGGACGATCAGCGTCATCGCCGTGCCGCCGAGAAGCGCCCCGAAGGAGATAAAGAGAGAATCGTCCCCCACGGGTGTCAAGAACAGGATCACCGCCAAGACATCGATCACCAGGAAAAGGTACACGATACTGTTGCGGTTACTGGCCGCCCGACAATCGAGCACCATCATCTTAATTGCGTTGTGCATCGTGCGCCCCCCTGCCAAAGTAAATCATCAATTCTTCCAGCGTGATCGGTTCGGTCACCACGGTGGCGGGCAAGTCATCGCCAGCCGCCGCGGGCAGCAGGCCGGTGAAACCCTCACCGTACCGGCGCAAGCCAATCACCGCTGCTTGCAGCGCCGGCGTCAGATCCGCCGGCCCGCCCTTGACCAAGACGTACGCGCCCAGCAGGTCATCCACGTGGCCGAAGAACTGCTGGCGGCCGTCCCGAATGTACAGCACGTAATCCGCAATCCGTTCCAGGTCCGCGGTCAGATGCGTCGACAGCAGCACCGAATGCTGGCCATCAGCGATGAAGTCCTGGAGCCGCGTCAACAGCTCATCCCGGGCCAGCGGGTCGAGCCCGGCCGTGGGTTCGTCCAACACCAGCAGCCGCGGATGGTGGGCCAGCGCCGCCGCCAGTTGCAGTTTGACCTGGGTCCCCCGGGACATGTCCTTGTACTTGGTCTTCTGTGGAATCGCCATGTCTTGGCACAGGTCAGCGAACAACGCCGCATCCCACTGCGGGAAGAAAGGCGCCAAAGCCGCCGCCACCTGCTTCACCCGCCAGGTATCGGGGTAGATGCTGCCGTCGAGCTGCACGCCCAAATCGTCTCGGCACGCGACCCGCGCGGCCGGCGTGGTGCCGCCGAGCAGTGTCAACTGACCGCTGTCCGGCCGGACCATGTCCAGCAGCGCCTTAATCGTGGTGGTCTTGCCCGCGCCGTTGGGGCCAATCATGCCCATGATGTACCCGGCCGGCAGTTG
Source organism: Schleiferilactobacillus shenzhenensis LY-73 (assembly GCF_000469325.1). Lineage (GTDB taxonomy): Bacteria > Bacillota > Bacilli > Lactobacillales > Lactobacillaceae > Schleiferilactobacillus > Schleiferilactobacillus shenzhenensis. The sequence goes on from NZ_KI271604.1 coordinate 2,975, forward strand.
GAAGCTGATGTCCCGCAAGGCGAACTCCGGATATTGTTTGGTCAGCCCGGTGACTGTGATCAAGTTTTCTTCCGCCACGTCACTATTCACCTCATTCATGGACATCGGTGCCTCCTTCCGCAGCAATCAAGGTATCCAGCATGGTGTGCAGCTCTGCCGGCGGGATCTTCGCCAGCGCAGCCGCATCCAGCGCCTGGCCGAGGTACTGTTCAATATCCCGCAGGGCGTGTTCCCGGACCAGCGCGCTGTCCTGGCCGAGGACGTAGCTGCCCTTGCCCTGGACGTTGGTCACGAAGCCCTGCTCCTCCAGATCGTGGTAGGCGCGCGTCGTCGTGATCACACTGATCTGCAGGTCACGGGCCAGCTGGCGGATGGACGGCAGGAGCGTCCCCGCAGCCAAGTCGCCGCTGAGGATGGCGGTCTTAATCTGGTCCTCGATCTGCTGATAGATGGGCTGCCCGGCCTTATTCGAGACAACGATGCGCATAGCCGCCCCTCCTTTCTGCCCTAATCATGGCTGGCCCGGCGCTCCGAGCGGGCGATGTCCCAGGACTGGCGCAGAGCGTGCCAGATGTTGCTGTCGGAGTAGGCCAGCACGTTGGTTTCGTACATCTTCGCAGAGAGCCAGGCGAAGACGATGAGAAAGGCGGTGGAGACGCCCAGTGAGAGAAAAGCCTCGCCGCCGCTCACCTGGCCGATTGCCAGGCGGGAGGGCATGATCATCGGGCCGAGGAACGGGATGTAGCTGAGCACGTTCATCAGCGGCGTACTGCCGTTGACCGCCATGATCGAGGCCAGGTAACCGATCAGCGACAGCATCAGCACGGGCATCGTGGCTTGGCCGGCCTGCTCCTGGGTGGCGACTAGGGAACCCAGCAGCGCGGAAAGTACGGTGTAGCTGAGGATGCCGACGATGAAGAAGCCCAGGGCGGCGGCGATGAAGGTGCCGTCCAGCATGGAGAGGTCGATGCTCTGAAGGACGCCGCGCACGGTAGCGTTGTTCCGGGCAAAGAGGTATGTCCCGCCGATGGCCGCGCCATACAGCGCGACCTGCACCACCATCAGGGCCATGATGCCCAGAATCTTGCCAAAGAACTGGCTGCGGGCGCTGATGGCCGCGAGGATCATTTCTTCAATGCGGCTGCCCTTCTCGGTGGCGATCTCCTGGGCGGTCATCGTGCCGTAACTGAGCAGGAAGCCGTAGAAGAGGATGCTGAGAATGGTGGCGACGGCGTTGCGTGTGTCGCTGCCGGCGCCGGACTTGGTCTGCATCCGGCCGCTCTGGGAGAACGTCACTTCCCGGGTGGTGACCTTGGGTGCAGTGAGCAGCTTGGTCAGCTGCGGCCCAGTGAGGTGCAGCTCCTGGGCGATAGCTGCGGTGTTCAGACCGCTCAAGGCGGTGGTCAGGGTCTTAGCAGAAACGCTCTGGCCATCCTGCCGACCGAGGTAGCGGGCGGTATAGGGCGTCTTAGCATTCACGACCAGAATGCCGTCCAGCGTTTCATCCTTCAGTGCTTTCTCCGCGGCCGCCTGACTGGGATAGGTCCGATACTTGGTCGCAGCGCTGGACTGGCGGGCCAGGCCCTGTTGAATCGGGGCTTCAGCCACCACGCCGACTTGGGCGGTCTTCACCGCGCCATTCATGTAATAGACGATGCCGAACATGATCGCACCCATGATCAGCGGCGAGAGGACGATGGACCACCAGCTGACACTCTTGATATTCTTGCGGAACACTTGGTTAAAGACGATGCGAATGGCGTTCATTGTACGACACCTGCTTTCATACGGAAGATTTCATCCAACGTGGGCGGCTGCTGACTGAATTCGGTCACGTAGCCCCGGGCGGTGACGGCAGAAAAGAGGGCTTTGCCGGCCGCGGGGTCGCTCAGGGTCAGCTTATAGCGGCTGCCTTGCATTTCGACTTTCTCGACCCCGGCGAAGCCCGCCAGCTCATCCCGGCTCAGCGGCGGGTCCTCCAGATAGAGGCGCGTCCGGCCGAACTGCTGGCGAATCTCGCTGACCCGGCCGTTGAGCACCGTCTCACCATTTCTCAACATCACCAGATGGTCAGAAATCTCCTCCACATTGCTCATGTCGTGGCTGGAGAAGATGATGGCGGACCCGTTCGCCTTCAGCAAGCGGATGCCGTCTTCCAGCAAGCCGGCGTTGACCGGATCGAGGCCAGAAAACGGCTCGTCCAAAATCAGGAGCTTGGGCATATGGATCAGTGTGGCAATCAGCTGGACCTTCTGCTGGTTCCCCTTGGACAGGTCCTTGACCTTGTCGCTGGGCTTACCCTTCACCTGGAAGCGGTCCAGCCACTCGTCCAGCCGGCTGAGGGCATCGGCCCGCTTCAACCCGTGGAGCTCGGCGAAGAACACGATCTGGTCCGCCACCCGCATCTTCGGGTACAGTCCCCGTTCTTCCGGCAGATAGCCGATGAACGCCCGGTCCTGCGCCGCCATCGGCCGCCCGTCCCACAATACCGCACCCTGGTCGGGGTGCAGAAAGTTCAAAATCATCCGGAACGTGGTGGTCTTCCCCGCCCCGTTCTGGCCAATCAGTCCCATAATTTCCCCAGGCGCCACGTTAAAAGACAACTCCTTCACCGCCGTCTGCGCCCCAAAAGTCTTGGTCAACCCATTCAAAGCCAACATCGCACTCACCTCTACTGTTCATACTGTCTATACTGTACATATTACAATATATACAGTATCGGGTCTGACAGTAGAAGTCAAGTGTTTCCCCAATAATTTTTCGACACCCGCACCTCACCAGGCGTCTCCGCACTCAGCCGCCCCTTACCAGGAAGCAGCCGACCAAGATCTCCCCTGTTAAGCCAAGGCACCGCCAAGGGACAAAAATGCTACCATAAGAACAGAAAAGGAGAATCCCCACCAAGGATTCTCCCATCACCCAAAACCCAGCAAAAAGCAAAGCCCCTGGTCCGCGCTTTTTGCGGGCCAGGGGCTTTGCTTTTTATTATGCCGGTGGCAGGAGTCGAACCTGTACTCGGTGTAAACCGAACAGCGACCTGAAC
>NZ_KI271604.1:6089-7086 GCF_000469325.1 Schleiferilactobacillus shenzhenensis LY-73
TTCAATATCTTACCAAGAAAAGCCCGCCTTGCCAAGGACTTTTCACAAGAAAGAGGAAATTATTGTGGAAAAACGCCTCATCACAGAAACCACCGCCCGCCGCATTGTCCGCCCCCGGGCACGCAACACCTACAAAGGCAGTTTCGGCCATGTTCTGGTCGTCGGCGGCAACGATCAGTTCGGCGGCGCCGGCATCATGAGCGCCGGCGCAGCCGTCCACGCCGGTGCGGGCCTGGTCACCCTAGCGACCAAGCCGGTCAACTTCACCGCCCTGCACACCCGGTACCCGGAGGTCATGGCCACTGATTACACGGACCAGGACAGCTTGGCCCCGCTCATTCAGAGCGCCACCGTGGTGGTCATCGGTCCGGGGTTAGGGACCGACGCCGAGAGCCAGACGGCGTTGACCTTCACCCTTTCTCACCTGACCGCCGCACAGACCGTCGTCATCGATGGTTCAGCCATCACCCTGCTGAGTGCAGAAAAGACCCCCGCCTGGCCTGCGGCTCGCATCGTTCTGACGCCCCACGTGGTGGAGTTCCAGCGGCTCAGCCGGCTCGCGCCCGCCGACCAGACGCCGACCGCGATCCAGCGTTATGTCGACACGCTCCCCACGGGCACCCTGCTCGTCCACAAGAGTGACCGCACCACCCTCTACCAAGCCGGTGCTGCGGACTACGCGCAGAACACCAGCGGTAATCCGGGTATGGCCACCGGCGGCTCCGGCGACACCCTCACCGGCATCATCGCCGCCTTCGTCGCCCAGTTCGGCTGGCGGCCCGATGTGGTGGCCGCGGCCGTCTATACCCACTCCGCCGTCGCCGATGCTCTCGCCCGCACCCGCTACGTCACTCTGCCGACGATGGTCATCGACCAGCTGCCGGCGTTCATGGATCAGTTGGCTCACCACGATTAATCGTGAACAGTAAGAAGGGACTGGGACATAATTCTCCCTCGACGCCGTGCCAAAGCTCCGCAAGCTCCGGCAAAACGGGCT
>NZ_KI271604.1:7220-12852 GCF_000469325.1 Schleiferilactobacillus shenzhenensis LY-73
ACTACGCGTTGGCACTCAGTATGTCGTGGAATATGAATTTTGTCCCAGTCCCTTCTTCTCTATTCAATTGTCTCAGGCGATTACGCGTGCTTGCTCCGCTTCAACGCTAGGCCGAACAAGCTGCTAGCACTCAACAGTGCCGCACCAAGGGCAGACAGGCTCGCGTTGTGCCGTTCACCGGTCTGCGGCAGCGTACCGCGCCGCCCCGTGCGGCCGTTTAATTCCCGTAATGCCGCCAGTTGCTGGATGTGAGCCGTCCGGTAGTTGCGGTAATTGCCGCCAGGTTGCCGGTCAGCACGCTGTGCGGCCCCAACGGGGGTACCGTACGGCAACATACTCATTATGTTCTGAGCCGCCGTCTGGGTACCATCACCACTGAGCGTCCCACCGCGACTGCCATTCTCATCAGCATTGTGATCGCTGGCGTGGCTGCCGTCATGGGCGTTGCCGCCACCATTGTCATCGTTGCCGCCATTGTGGTCATTACCACCATTGTCATCACCACCATGATTATCGTGGTTACCGCCATCGTGGTCATTGCCGCCATTGTCATCACCACCATGATTGTCGTGGTTACCGCCATCATGGTTCTCACCGCCGCCGTTGTTGTTATCGTCGCTGCCGCCGCCAGGGTTAACCGGTGCCTGCCGCGGATCGTTCAACTGAATCTCCGGCGCTTGGGCCACGCTGCCGGCGTCAACGTTAAATGTCGGCGTGACGGCTTCACCGGACTGGTAAACCGGCGCAGTATCTGTCTTGTGGGTCGTGGCGTTCAGCCCCAGCAGATTGGCCAGTTTATCCGTGTTGACCGTTCCTAATTGCACATTGGGCAGCGTAATTGGTTTGGCTGGTGCGGCAGCCACCGGATCAGGTGCCGGAATGACTGTCTGATCAATACCCGTCGGAAGGTAATAGAACACAATCGTACTGTTAACAGTGGTATCCCCAGGAAGACTAAGCCCGTTCTCGACAAATTCCTGCTCCGGATTATCGGTCGTGAACGTATAAAGTTGATTGGTCGCAGTGAGTGCCGCACCGTCATTAGTCTCATTGAAAACACCATATCCGGCGAGGTAATACGTTTTTCCACCTGTGGTGTACTCGGGTCGCACTGCCATGGTGACATTACTGGGTGCACTGGTGCTGGGATCGAACGAATTGTACATATCAGTTTCAAACAATGCTTTGATATCGGCTGCGGACAAATGGTGATCTTTATCGCCGTTTTGGTTACCATCCTTGTAGAGATCCATAACACTGTACATATGAGTAGCCCCATAATACTGCTCGGGATCCTCCCCCTGGTTGATGATGGTCGCCCAGCTGGCCCCATTTCCCAGTTGAATACAAGTGGTGGCATTTTGTCCTTCTCTGATATTGAAGTTGGTATCGGCAGGATCCAGCTCAGAACCGTCCGTACTATCCTTGCCCGGTGTATGGAGATTGTTGAGTGCCGCCGCATTCTGGTCCGGATCTGCTGCCAAGCCGGAAAGTACCTTTAACAGGTTTTGATACTGCTGGGAGAACCCGTTGGTACCGCTAATGCTCTTTAACAAGTCGCTGACGCTGTTGTCAATGGTCCCTGGCTGGGTGAAAGCACTGGTGTCAATCCTGTTTGCCGCGGTAGCCGTGTCATTATACTTATCCACCGCGTCCTGGAAGGTCTGCCACAGCGCTTGGTAACTGGCCTTGGCAGCGTCTTTCTTAATCGCATCAGCTGAGTTGGTTACCGCCGCGCCGGCTTTCACGGTGGTGTATTTCTTCCCGAACTGGTCCGGTGCCGACGTGTAGGAATTCAGGGGTGTCGTTGTGCCGTTCACGGCATCGATGTATGCATAATCCGCGTTCGTCAACGCATCCCCGTCTTTATTCAGTTCCTGGTAGAAAAACGCCCAGCGGCCGTCCGCCTTGGCCTTGGCGATCTCGTCGTTCCACCCTTTGACGGCGTTAGCTTGCGCCGTGGCAAGCGTGTTGATCTGGGTAATCTTCGCCTGGAGCTGCTGCAGCGATGACGCCATGCTCTTGATAGCGGTGAACTGCTTCAGGTTCTGGGCCATCGTCTGGTCATTTTTCCCCACCAGATTCGATTGTGTCGCCGAACCTTGGTCGAAGTCGCTCGTCAGCTGACTCACGCTTGTTTCGTATTGGTGCCAAGCAGAAGTTTGTTGCGGTGCCGTATACCCGGTCACGGCTTCCTGGGGCACAGCCGGGTCCGCATTCTGACCCGCTTTCTGATGGTACGCCGTTAAGGCGTTCTGGTAGTTCGCCAACGCCGCTTGATAGGTCGTGTTGGCGGGTCCGAAGTCCGCCAAGGCCTTGCGCACTTCAGCTTCAGCAGTGGTCACATGGTCGGTCAGTGTCTTCAGACCGGCGGCCGTTTCGTCGCTGGCCGTTCCCTTATTAACGTCGGTCACCGTGTCGTTGTAGGTTCCGGCAGCGGTTTGCCAATTCGTCACCGCATCAGCCAACGCATCATTATCCGTCTTGATCTGCTGGTAGTCGGTTTTGGCGGCTTGATATTGGTTGTACGCGTCATTTTGTGCCGCCACTGTGTCAGCATTGGTGAGAAAGTCTTGGTACGTCGTGTCCGCCGGATTCTTATTGGGATCTGGTTGAGCCGCATTATCCGCGTTGGTGTCCACCTTGGGGACCGTCTTGCTGGCTTCCGGCTTGACGGCGTTGAAGACGATGGCGTCGCTGTTATAAGCGTCCCGGGCTTGGTCATAGGCCGTCTTGGCGTCTGCCATGGCTTGCACCGCTGCATCCGTGGCGGCAGTATCGCCCTGGTCGGCTGCCGCCTGGACCGCGGCCAGCTTGGCGTTCAACGTGTCAGCCGCCGTTTGCAATTGTTTCTGGGAAGCCTGCAAGCCAGTGGACACGGCGTACGAATCCGTGCCGGTCTTCAACGTGGTCATTTCCTGCTTGATCTGGTCAGCATAACTGGCCACTAAGGCGTCGTAAGCCGCTAATGACGCGGTCTCGGTCTTGTCCCCCAGCGTGACGTCCTTCACTGCATTGGGCTGAGGCTGATAATTCATCTTCTTAAGGGCGTCCTGGTACGCCTTGACGGCAGCATCCGTTTGGGCCTCGGTACCAGCGAAGTCTCCGGCCTGGTCGTTCAGCTGCTTGGCTAACGTATTCAGCTTTGCCAGCCAGCTGGCATCGCTGGGATTCGGCTTCTTGAGCATATCGGCCAGTGCCTTAGCCGTTGCGTTGGCATTGGCCGCGTCGGCGTCGGCTTTATTGGTCGCATCTGCTGCCTCTTGGTGGGCATCGGTACTCTTCGCCGGCGCTTGGGTATCGGTCTGGGAATTCGCTGCCTGAGTATCTGTCGTCTTATCGTCGACAGCTTGGTTAGCGGGCGTCTTGGTGTTTGCTGCCTTGGCATCCGTGGATTGGGCATTGGGACCTTTGGCGTCTGAAACCTTGGCTCCAGATGCCTTAGTGTCTTTGGCAGCAGAATCGGCAGCCTTAGTGTCGGTTGTCTTAGTATTTGCAGAATTAGTATCTTGACCCTTGGCGCTTGGAGTCTTGGCATCTGCCGGCTTATCTTCAGTTGACTTACTTGGCGTCACGCTGTTCGCGGTCTGAGTATCCGCAATCTGAGCGTCTGCGCCCTGCTTCGCCGTCTTCTGGGCGGCAGCATCTTGTGTTTGATCGGACGTACTGGTCTTTTCCGGTGATTCATTCTTGGTCGGTACGGCAGCGACCGGCTTTTGAACACTTGTCGCTGCTTGAACAGCATTCTGCTGATTGGCAGTGTCCTGCTTGGCCGGCTCTGCTGGTACCGCATTTGCTTTAGCATTATCCGCGGGCGCCGGCTTCTGAGCATTAGCAGTGGTTTGGGCCGTTGCCGTCTTCTTGACCGCTGCTGCTTTCTGACCGGCCTGAGCGGAGGGTGCGCTCTTTGCATTCTTCTGCTCGGTCGTCACTTCCGCGGCCACTGGTGCAGATGCTGCCCGGACGACCGTCGGTGCATCCGTGAGGGCTGCACCGACGCCGAGGAAAGCAATGCCTGCCACCAGCCAGCGCTTACCTGACTTATACAACTTGTAACGTTTCTTCACCATGACAGTCGATTGACGATTGGTTACCATTTCTATCCCCCATCAGAAAAAAAACATTCTGAAAATAACCATAAATTCTTTCCAATGAATATTCTAACACCCATCTGGTCTAACGGTAAGCGGTCCGGGGAAATGATACGAGTGTGCCTATATTTAGGTATTTGTTCGGTTTATGGGCACCGGTGTGAACAGGTTATCAAACTATTGGTATATATATTGGTTGGAGACTGCTACGGCCATCATATAACACGGCGACTGTCCGGCTCAATCAGCGGCTGACTGATCACCAATGAACAGGCCGGTCAGGGCTTTTCTGTCCGTCCGGCGGCACTGACCGACCTGATAAAAAAAGAAAGCACCCGCGCGTAGCGAATGCTTTCTCTCCTATTCCCTGTGATCATCATTCATGAATTGGCCCATCATGTACCCTTCGTCGAACCCAGTACTGTCATTACCCAGAAACAGCGGGTGGCGGCGGAAGTGGTTGCGAATCGCCGCCACGGCAAGGATGAACGTCCAAGCGGCGATCATGCTCTCAATCCAGCCGATCACCGACCCCCACAGAAAGCCGGTAAACCCGGCATCCGCCTTGCGCAGAATCAGCTGGCCCATGGCGTTGACCCAGCTCATGACGTGGCCGCGCGTGGCTCCGTTCTGCGGCAGCGCGGCTTGGGTGTAATGGACGCTAAAGTCCGGCGGTCCCGCCGCGGCGGGGACAAAAGCAAAGCGGTAGCCGCCGTTCTGGGGATAGACCAGCAGGACATTAATGCGGTCTTCCTCATCCGGATCGGCCATCTTCCCCAGGTGGTCTTCGACCAGATCAGATGCCGTGGTCGCGGCTTCCGTGCGGTTGAGAAAGGCCGTGCCGCCCGTAATGTCTTCTGCGTCATTCTGATCGAGGATAAAAACCCACAGCTGATTATGACCCGATGCGTTGGCCAGGTCGTCATTAATACTGTCGATATGGCTGCGATCGGCGTCAGTGAGAATACCCAGATGATCTTGTACCACGGGGCCGGCCGCCTGGACAGGAACAACTGCCCAAATCAGCCACACCGCGGCGGCAAACAAACTTACGAGCCATCGCTTCATTGCTCGCCGCCCCGCTTTCGAGCCGCCTGATATTGCCGCAGCCGCGGGTTCAGCGGCGGCTCGGGGCCCCAAAAAAGGCCGGCCGCATTGCGGTAAAACAGACAGTAGTCGATGCCAAACGCCGCCAGCCCCAACGCCAGTAAAAGCCAATTCGCGGCATCGGGGGTGACGATGGCTGAAAAGTAACGATCAATAACGAAAGCCCCGCCCATCATGACGCCAGCGATGATCAGCCAGCTCAACAAAATACGCAAGACCCGCCGGCCCCAGTGATTCATCGTGCTCCCCTCACTTCTTCAATCTGCTTCCATTATACCGATTGACGCCGTGGTGCACGAGGGGAAAGCCCACCGTGGGCGTAATTAATTCGCTTTCAGGACTTGGCAAGCGCCCGCTTTTCTGGTAATATACTTAATGTTGCATGCCGGTGTGGCGGAATTGGCAGACGCGCAGCGTTCAGGTCGCTGTTCGGT
>NZ_KI271604.1:12891-13257 GCF_000469325.1 Schleiferilactobacillus shenzhenensis LY-73
TAAAAAGCAAAGGACCCTTGCCCGCAAAGTGCGCGGGCAAGGGTCCTTTGCTTTTTACTGTGTCTTTCTGGGTGTTGACGTCGGTCGGGGAAGCAGGCATCAAATGCTTGCATTGCTTTCAAAACCCGTAGCAGGTTCTGATGCTTGCCAGAATTTGTGGTGAAGACAGCTGCGCAAAGAGAGCGGCGAAAGGCTGGGCATCATTGGTGGTTGTTCGCCAGTCAGTGCGGGTATGCTAAACTGAAGTTTATGACATTCTTCAGGAAGGAGCATCACCATGGCAGCAAAGGGCTTGCCTGAGTGGCAGCGGAACTTGCGCGTTTTGTGGTTTGGCAACTTTATGGCGGGGGGCGGGGTTTTTCTTAT
>NZ_KI271604.1:13267-19868 GCF_000469325.1 Schleiferilactobacillus shenzhenensis LY-73
GACACGCTGGGCCATTTCACCCGGTCCGGCTTGAGTTTTTGGAGCGGGCTGGTGTTTGCGGCCACGTTCCTCGTCACCGCCGTGGTGTCGCCGATTTGGGGCAAACTGGCCGACGAACGGGGGCGAAAGCTGATGCTGCTGCGAGCCAGCCTAGGCATGGCGATCGTCATTGCCTGCATGGGGTTGGTGACCAGCGTGTACCAGCTGCTGGCTCTGCGGTTTATCCAGGGTGTTTTCTCGGGTTACATTTCTAACGCCAACGCCCTGATTGCCACGACGGCACCGCGAGAGAAATCGGGCCAGGCACTGGGCACCCTGACGACCGGGAACGTATCCGGTACCTTGCTCGGGCCGCTGCTGGGCGGGGTCATCGCCGAAGTGGTGGGTTACCGCGTGACCTTCTTCGTCACCGGCGGCCTGCTGCTGCTAGTCTTCTTTCTCAGCCTCTTCTTCGTCCATGAGCACTTCGTCCCGGTCAAACGGGCTGATTCGGTGCCGATGATGACAGTCTTCCGGGAGCTCAAGTACCCGCATGTCGTCCTGGGCATGTTCGTTACGACGATGATCATCCAAGCGTCCAACAACTCCATCAGCCCCATCCTCAGTCTGTACGTCCGCCAACTGATGGGCGGGCATGGGGGCGTGGCGTTCGTCTCCGGCATCATCGCCTCCCTGCCCGGGGTTGCCACCCTCGTTGCCGCCCCCCGCTTCGGGGCACTGGGGGACCGCATCGGGACAGAAAAGATTCTGTTAATTGGCTTACTGGCGGCACTGCTGCTGTACATCCCCCAGGCCTTCGTCGGCAACGTCTGGCAGTTGGGCTTCTTAAGGTTCCTGGTCGGGGTTTCGGACGCCGCCCTGATTCCCCAAGTTCAGACGCTGCTCGCCAAGTACAGTCCGCATTATGCCGCGGGCCGCATCTTCAGTGTCAACCAGTCGTTCCAAGCGGCGGGCAACGTGGCTGGACCGATGATCGGCTCAGCCATCTCCGGCGCTTTCAGCTACGGTGCTGTTTTCCTCAGCACCAGCGCCCTCGTGCTGGTCAACCTGGTCTGGGTCAACTTCAGTACCAAAGATATTCGCCGTTAAAAAAAGAAACCTGCAAGACCGTGCGGCCGCAGGTTTCTTTTTTGTCATTCAAAACTTGTCCCAATCGTCCCCAAGCAAGTCCTTCTTCTTCCGGTCATATTCATCCTGGGTAATCGCCCCGTCATCCAGCAGATCTTTGTAAGCCTTGATCTTAGCAATGGTGTCTGCTTCAGCCTGCTGCTGGCGGGCTTTCTCGGCAGCCGCTGCCGCTGCCTTTTTCTGGTTCCGGGATAACACCCAAAAGACAATACCGCCGACCACGCCAATGCCCAATGCAATGTACCAATACGTCACAATGAACGAAATGACCACGATGAAACCGACGACACCCCAGAAACCGAGGCTGGAACCGCGTTTAGTCATGGCTGCCGCCTGCCTTTCTGTCCGTCGTGTCGTCATCCATGTGCGCACTGGTCTGTAATGCCGTTAATTCCGTATCCGTCAGGGGCCGCACCGCCCCAGCGCTGAGGTCGTCCGCCAGCTTAAGCGGGCCGAACTGGATCCGCTCGAGGCTCAAGACATCCTTACCCACGGCGGCGAACATGCGCTTGACCTGATGGAACTTGCCTTCGTGGATGGTCACTTGGGCGTGCTGGGCCGGCAGCGGTACGAGGGTCGCGGGCGCGGCGGTCACGTCCTTGAGCTTGATGCCCTGGGCGAAGCGGCGCACATCACCGGGGGTCACCGGGGCATCGAGGCCGGCGACGTAAACCTTGTCCACGTGCCAGCGGGGGCTGAGCAGCCGGTGACTGAGGGTACCGTCGTTGGTCAGCAGCAGCAAGCCGGTGGTGTCCTTGTCCAGCCGGCCCACGGCAAAGAGATCCGGCCGGTACAGTTCGTCCGGCAGCAGGTCCATCACCGTGGTTTGACGGCTGTCCTTGGTGGCGGTGATCACGTCGGCAGGCTTATTCATCACGTAGTAAACATACTGGGTGTACGTCAACGACTGGCCGGCCAAAGCGACGGTATCCGTGTCCGGGTCCACCTTAGTTTTAGGGTCGGTGATGACCGCCCCGTTCACCGTGACCGTGCCGCCCTTCAATATTTTCTTCACGTCGGCGCGGCTGCCGAGTTGGAGATGGGCCAAATACTTATCGATTCGCATCATTTAATATGCAACCTCCTGCGCAGACCTGCCACCCGGGCACCAAGAAGCCGGTCGGCGACCCGGAAGCGAAGAACGAGATAACCGTAAACCGCGGCACCCAACCCAGCGGCGACGACGACTTCCACCATGGCCAGGACCCGGTCGCTGGCCGGGAAGACCATGTTCATCAGCCAAACCGCGATCATCACCACGGCAAACATAATCGTGGCGTAGACCAGAATCTGGGTCGTCCCGCGGATCAGGTCGCCCATGCGAAAATGGAAGCGACGGTAAAGCAGGGCCAGCATGAACCCGCAGCTGACCAAAAAGCCGATCCCCGTGGTCGCCAGCGGGCCAAAGACGCCGAAGAAGTAGACGAACGAATACTGCAGCGTGACCTTGAAGACCGCGCCGTACAGCAAATAACGGATTGCTTCCTTATTCAGGTAGACCCCTTGGAGAATCGCCGCCAAGACGGTGAACAGCCCCATGATGATGGCAATGTAAGAATTGAACTGGAGAACCATGCTGCCCATCAAATCGTACCGATAGAATACGGTGTTCAGCGGCTGGGCGATGGCGGCCATCCCGAGCGAACTCGGCAGCATCACGAAGAAGAACAGCTCCAGCGTGTTATTGATCTGCTCGCGCACGCTCTTGATGTCGTGCCGGGCTTGGGCAGCCGACAGCAACGGCACCACAGTCAAAGCCATCGCCGCCGCCAGGGAGACGATGATCATGATCAGCTTGTTGCTATTGAAGCCGAACAGCTGGAAGTAGTAGTCGTTCTGGGCCTGGGTCAGCTTGTAGAACTGGTCCATAAAGTTGTTGAAGGTGTACTGGTCGAAGAACTGATACAGCGTAATACTGGCGTCCAGAATAATGAACGGCGCGGCCTGGCGCATGATGTCGGTGATGATCTGGCTGGTAGAAACGTCCAGCGTCCCCGTACTCTGGGCGATCGCCTTGTTCATCCGGGGGACTTGGCGCATGTACAGATAGACCAAGTAAACCAGCCCGGCCGCCGCCCCAATAAAGGCGGCAAAGGTGGATTGGGCCACGGCGTCAACGTAATTGCCGCCCATCATCCGCATGATGGCGTAGGTCGCCCCCAGGATGTAGACCAGCCGGGCGACCTGTTCCAAGAGTTGAGAAATGGCACTGGGGGCCATTTCTGAAAAGCCCTGAAAATATCCCCGCAGGATACTCAGCGGTGGGATAAGGAGCAGCGGCCAGCTAAGGGAGTGAATGATGGGGATCATCCGCGGGTCGCCCTGCCCGAGGATTGGCGCGGCCACGTACATGACCCCCGCCGTGACGATGCCCATCCCGCCCATCAGCAGTAATCCCTGATAGAACAGACGGCGGGACACGCCGTACTCGTTCAATGAATTGTAATGGGCGATCTGTTTAGAAATCGCCCCGGGGATGCCCACGGTTGAGATGATCAGGAACAGGCTGTAAATATTGTAGCCCCGACCGAACAGCGCATTGGCCGAATGGTAATGGCTGCCCATCCAGATGCCCCAAGGAATCACATAGACCGCGCCGAGAACGCGGGAAATGATACTGCCGGCGGTCATCCAGGCCGAGCCGACCAGCAGGGAGCGCTTATCCGAGCTGCCCGTTGTGACCGGCTGTTTTTCTTCAGACATCTGTCGAATTCTCCTCTTCACCGTAAAATACGCAATGTCCTTATTCTAACCAATACAAGCGGCGGTGACCAGCGCGGGCACAAAAATAACACGCCCGGAACGGACGTGTTAGCCATCATGCCGTTATTTCACGACAATGTTAACAATTTTGTTAGGAATGACAATAATCTTGCGCACCGTGCCGTCACCAATGAACTTCTGCACGTGGGCATCGGCCTGGGCCTGCTTCTTCAAGTCGTCCTCCGGTGTATTCCGGGGCACAGTGAGCTTGCCGCGCATCTTGCCGTTGACCTGGACGATGACCTCGGCGGTGTCTTCCTGGAGCTGGCTGGGGTCGTACTTCGGCCACGGGGCCAGCTGAACGGAGGTGTCGTGCCCCAGCCGCTGCCACAGTTCCTCGGCGATGTGCGGGGCAATGGGCGCCAGCAGCTGAACGAAGCCTTCCACGTACTCCACGGGCAGATCGTCCACTTTCTGGGCCTCGTTCACGAAGACCATCAGTTGAGAAATGCCGGTATTGTAGTGCAGCGCGCCAAAGTCGTCAGTAACTTTCTTCACTGTCTGGTTGTAGATCTTGGTAAGCGTGCCGTCATTGATCGTGGTGATGCGGTCCCGCAGGCGGTCCTCATCATCAATGAACAAGCGCCACACGCGGTCGATGAACTTCTTGGCTCCGTGCATGCCGTCTTCGCTCCACGGGGTGGACGCTTCCAGCGGCCCCATGAAGAGTTCCATCAGGCGGAAGGCGTCGGCGCCATATTCGCGGATGACGTCATCCGGGTTGACCACGTTGCCCTTGGACTTGGACATCTTCTCGTGGCCGGCGCCCAGAATCAAGCCTTGGTTGACCAGCCGCTGGAACGGTTCGCTGGTCGGCACGACACCGATATCGTAAAGGAACTTGTGCCAGAAGCGGGCGTACAGCAGGTGGCGGGTGGCGTGCTCGGCACCGCCGATGTACAAGTCCACCGGCAGCCAGTACTTCAGCTTATCGTAATCGGCCAGCGCGTCGTTGTTGTGGGGATCGACGTAGCGCAGGAAGTACCAGGAAGATCCGGCCCATTGCGGCATCGTGTTGGTCTCCCGCTTGCCCTTGCGGCCATTCTTATCGACCACATTGACCCAATCCGTCAGGTTGGCCAGAGGCCCCTCCGGCTTACCGGAAGGCTTGATCTCCTTAGCGGCCGGCAGCTTCAGCGGCAGTTCATTCTCGGGCACCAAGGAAGTGGTGCCGTCTTCCCAATGAATCACCGGAATCGGTTCGCCCCAGTACCGCTGCCGGGAGAAGACCCAGTCCTGCATGTGGTAAGAGACTTTGCTCTTGCCCACGTGGTGGCCTTCCAGCCACTCGATCATCCGCGCCATGGCTTCTTTCTTGTGCATCCCGTTGAGAAAACCGGAGTTGATATGCGGACCGTCGCCGGTGAAGGCTTCTTCGGCCACGTTGCCGCCCTCCAAAACGGGCACGATGGGCAGATCGTGGGCCTTGGCAAAAGCATAGTCACGGTCGTCGTGGGCTGGTACAGACATGATTGCCCCGGTCCCGTATGCGGCCAGAACATAATCGGCGATCCAAATCGGCAGACGCTGGCCGTTGACCGGGTTGATGGCGTAAGCACCGGTGAAGACACCGGTCTTTTCTTTATTCAGCTCAGTTCGCTCCAGCTCGCTCTTGCGTTCTGTGGCTTCGACGTAAGCGTCGACCGCGGCTTTCTGCTCCGGCGTCGTGATGTCCTTGATCAGCTCGTGCTCCGGCGCCAATACGGTATAGGTCGCCCCGAAGAGAGTATCCGGACGGGTGGTAAAGACATCGAATGACTTATCGGTATCGGCAATCTTGAAGGTCACTTGCGCCCCTTCAGAGCGGCCGATCCAGTTGCGCTGCTGCTCCTTGATTGCTTCCGGCCAGTCCAAACCGTCCAGGTCCGCCAGCAATCGGTCGGCGTAAGCGGTGATCTTCAGCATCCACTGGCGCATCGGCCGGCGGTAAACGGGGTAACCGCCCCGCTCGGTCTTGCCGTCTTCTACGTCTTCGTTGGCCACCACGGTGCCCAGATCCGGGCTCCAGTTGACCGGTACTTCGGCTTCATAGGCGAGGCCTTTCTTATATAATTGTTCGAAGATCCACTGGGTCCACTTGTAGTAGCTGGGGTCCGTCGTGTTGATCTCGCGGTCCCAGTCGAAGGAAAGGCCCATGGAATTCATCTGGCGCTTGAAGGTCTGGATATTGTGTTCGGTGAACGTGGCCGGATCGTGGCCCGTCTTGATGGCGTATTCCTCCGCGGGCAGGCCGAACGCGTCCCAACCCATGGGGTGAAGCACGTTGAAGCCTTGAGAACGCTTCATGCGGGCAATGGCATCAGTGCCCAGATAGCCGTGGGGATGGCCCACGTGGAGCCCTTGGCCGGAGGGGTACGGGAACATGTCCAAGACGTAATACTTGGGCTTGTTGGGGTCCTCCGTGGTCTTGAACGTTTTGTGCTCGGCCCAATACTGCTGCCATTTTTTCTCGACGGTGCGATGATTGTATGCCATGTTCGGTTTTCCTCCTATGTGTTTAGGTGATGCGGTGACGGTGGTGAGAAATGAGACCAGGTTAGTCCGGGTTAGTGTCCTCCTGTGGCCCGGGTGACTCCGGGCTCCACAGATTGGGGCGGCGACGCGAAGCGAGTGCGATGCCGGT
Source organism: Schleiferilactobacillus shenzhenensis LY-73 (assembly GCF_000469325.1). Classification (GTDB taxonomy): domain Bacteria; phylum Bacillota; class Bacilli; order Lactobacillales; family Lactobacillaceae; genus Schleiferilactobacillus; species Schleiferilactobacillus shenzhenensis. The sequence goes on from NZ_KI271604.1 coordinate 19,782, forward strand.
CCCGGGAGCTAGCCGTGGGCACGTGACAGCACTTGCCTGGGCGCCGTGCCAAAGCTCCGCAAGCTCCGGCAAAACGGGCTGGAACGT
>NZ_KI271604.1:20007-20345 GCF_000469325.1 Schleiferilactobacillus shenzhenensis LY-73
ATCGCGCAGAAAATTCGAGTTTAGTCACAACCCCAATTTCACGGCTGAGCCGCAATCTGCTCCGCCCTCCGTTACCCTACGTTCTGTCAGACTGGAAATGTCTCACTCGACACGAAACCTTGACAGCCTCCTCTTCAGGGGCTGTAACAGTCGCCTGAAAGTATGAAGGTCAGACGACACCGTCGGTGAGTGTATCCCGGTACCAAGATCTCCTTGTCAGGTAGGATGTAGGCGATTTGGGCCCGGAGCCAGGGGGCCGTCAGTGGTGAAATTGTTGTTACTGGTCGGTTTTTGACCATTTACAACAAGGCCGGACTTGAAGACAATTGCGCACTTTG
>NZ_KI271604.1:20404-22546 GCF_000469325.1 Schleiferilactobacillus shenzhenensis LY-73
CCCCCGCGGAAGTACAAAAAACGCCCCACGAAACCACTGGGGTCTCATAGGACGGTTGTGTACCGCGGTGCCACCTATTTTCGTCTTGCGACGCGCTCGAAGGGGTTAACGCACCCGGCGGTTCGGCTTACTTGGTTCAGCTGAACGGTCTGTCTAACCAGTTCGCCGGGGTGAACGCAACTGCTCGCAACGACCGCAGTCTTTCTGGAACGTTCTTGCCGGTTACTCATTTAGACCACCTGTCAGAGTATCGATTGCTCCAAGGTTACCATAGGCGGAACGGGGATTCAAGGGCTAACGGACTTTTAATGTTTGCCCCACTAAAATTAAATTGGACTGGAGATCGTTGACGGATTTCAATTCATCCGTCGTCATCTTGTACTGCTTTGCGATGCTGGCCAAGGAATCGCCGGCGACCACGGTGTGGCTGTGGTCATAAGTCGGCTTGGCGGGCGTCGTGTTCGTGGTCGTTTGGGTCGTCGCCGCAGGTGCGGCCGGCTGGGTCTGTACGTATTGTTCCTTGATCTTCAGCACCTGACCCGGATAAATCGTCATCGTGCTGGCGTCCAGATTGTTCAACGACACGATTTGACTCATGGAGACACCATACTGCGCCGCAATCCCGGCGACGGAATCACCGGCTTTGACCGTGTAGGTGGTCACCACCAGTTTGCCCGCCGGCTTATCGTAATCCGTCAGGTGGTAGCGCTCGATCAGCGTGTTCAGATGCGTATTGTAGTCCGTCGCCGTGGCGTACCGGCCAGTGAGGAACTTCGTGGCGTCCTGGTACGTGGCGGCGTTCTTCTTGTGGGCGCCGGCATACATGCTGTGGTTGAGCAGCGTCACGTAATCTTGGAGCGACTGGGTATAGTTGTCGTACTTGCGGAAGCCGGCATTGATCGTGTAGCGCTTGCCGGTACCGTCGTCTTCTTGGGTGGCCATGTTCACCGACTGATTATTGAAACTGCCCTTGATGCCGAATAGATTGTAATTCGGCGCGGCCGCCAGACCGCTTTGGCCCCAACTGCTCTCCAAAATCGCCTGGGCGATCATCACCGAGGCGTAAAGGTCATTTTTATTCGCCAAGTCCCGGGCAGATTCGCCGATGGTCTTGATGAACTGGGAATGGGTCTGGTCGGGGTCAGTGAAAACCGTACTCGAAGGCGGTGCAGCCGTCACTTGACCGGTCGCCTCGGCATGGCCGCGGACGGCCCCCAGGACGCCGATGCCCAAACTTGACAACGCCGCCACGGTACCGGTCCCCGCCAGCAGCTGCTTGCGCCGCAAGCGGCGGGCAGCTAATCTTTGTTCATGGATTCGTGCGACTCGACTCGCCAATGATATTCACCCTTGATTTCGTCAGATTTTGATTGCTGATTCTATTATAATGGAATCATTACCCACTTGTGGAGCAGAAATCGAAAGGATGTTTACCAAATATGACGCCTCAACACCGCGCCGCATGGCTGGCGGCAGGAAATTATATCATTTTTCTGGTCTTTTTGATTGGTGTGGCGATACGCGCGCCTTTCATTCAGACCATTGATTTGGCGGGTCAACACCTCGCCAATGCCGTGACCACGCCGCCAATGACCCAGGTGATGCTGATGATCACCCGCTCGGCCAATCCAGTGAACCTGATCGCCATCACGGTGCTGATCGTCATTCTCCTGGTCAGTACCCGCCAGTGGCGCTGGGGCGTGTTCGTCGGGGCAGCCGCGATTGCCGGCAGCCTAATCAATCTGATTATCAAGATGATTATTCAGCGGGCCCGGCCGACCCTGCCCCACTTGATTGAACAAGGGGGCTACAGTTTCCCCAGCGGCCACTCTGACAGCAGCATGGCGATCTATGGTGCCTTGATCCTCTTTCTGCTCATCACCCAGCGGACCCGCTGGTGGAAGACAACGGCCGTTGTGCTGTTAACACTGTTCATTGTTGCCATCGGCTTCTCCCGCATCTATGTCCATGTCCACTTCCCCACCGACGTCTTGGCTGGCTGGTTCCTGGGCTGGGGGCATGTGTGCTTGCTGTGGGTAATTGCCCGCCGGACGTGGCTTAAAAACGCCATTGGCGGTCCGCAGAATCGGCGGGCCTAACGAACGAAGCGGGCATCAGCGGACGAAACCGTCTGCTGATGCC
>NZ_KI271604.1:22556-24486 GCF_000469325.1 Schleiferilactobacillus shenzhenensis LY-73
TAAGAGTTTTCCTGCGGTGCGGAGGAACGGGCGGGTTTAGCCGCCTTTCTCAACCCCAGCTTCGCCGGAATGTCGAACAAGTTGCATACTAAGGCAATGGCGATAATGGCAATGCCTACCAGGTAGACACCGTGCAGGCCGCTGTAAAGGATGCCCCGCAGCGCAGGCAGCAGCTTCGCCGGAAGCTGAGCGGCCGTCTGCGGATCGATCAGCTTATTCAGCATATCGGTGGTCAGCCCGGCATGGCCAGCCACCCCGCTGGCGAAGTGGGTATTCAAGACGATGCCGAAGACCGACACCATCAGTGTCTGGCCCAGCGTCCGGCTAAGCGTGTTGAAGGACGTGGCGACCCCGACTTCGGACTGGGCGACGGAATTCTGAACGGTCACGGTGGTAATGGTGATGATCAAGCCGAAGGAGATTCCCAGCCAGCCGGCAATCACCAAGAAAACGATGAACGGCGTCTGGACCGGGACGGTGGCCAGCGCCACGGCCCCCGCCAGCAGCCAGGCCAAGGCAATCGTCAGCACCCGCTTCGGACTCCACTTGACCAGCAGGTGGCCGGCCAGGAATGAGCCGAAGATCCACATCACGGAACTGGGCGTCACCGCGAAGCCGCCCATGGAAGCCGGCAAGCCGAGAATCCCCTGCATCCACATGGGCATGTAGGATTCGAAGCCGATGAGAAAGCCGGAGACCAGGGCTGCCACGCTGTTTTGAATGACAAACGAACGATTTTTGAACAAGGCCAGGTCGATCACGGGATCGCTGGCTTTTCTTTCTAACCGTACAAAGACCACGAAGCCCACGACGAACAGGACCAGCGCCGCGAAAGCGACCAGCCGTGTACTGGTATCGGTGAGCAGCTGCAGGCCGATCATCAAGGCAAACAGCGTCAGCAGCAGGCTGACGACGCCAGGATAATCGATGTGCACCGCCCGTTTCTCCCGGGATTCGAAGAAGAAGAATTGGACCAGCGCGATGGTGATCAGACCGATGGGCAGGTTGATGAAGAAAATCCAGTGCCAAGAAAGCCGTTCGACGATGAAGCCGCCCAGCAGCGGTGCGATGACCGAGGCAATGCCCCAAGCCGAGCCGTTGAAGCCCAGCACCTTGGCCCGCTTCTCAATGGGATAGATGTCGGCGATGATGGTGAAGGTGACCGGCTGAATCGCGCCCGCACCGATACCTTGCAGCGCCCGAAAGGCAATCAGCTGCATCATATTCTGGGCCAAGCCGGCCAAGCAGGAGCCGACAATGAAGATGGCCAGCCCCACCAGCAGGACCGGCTTGCGGCCAATGGCGTCGGCCAGCTTGCCGTAAACGGGGGTGACCATGGCGTTGGTGAGCAGATAAATCGAGAAGACCCAGTTCATCAGCTCGACCCCGTGGAGGCTGCCGATGATGGTGGGCATCGCAGTGGAGACGATGGTCCCCTCCACGGCGGTCATGAACGTGGCGACGAATATCGCGACGGTGGTAATGGCAACGTTGGTTTGTTTCTTGGTCATAAGTACTTCGATTCCCCCAATGGTTTGTTTGTTAGAAAGGTGATTGAAAAACGACGGACGAGAAATGTAACTGTCTGTCGGTAGCCTGGGTGACTCTGGGCTGCATGGCCAAGGTGTCTCGTCTTGACCCGGGTGACTACGGGCTCCGCGGGCGGGGGGCTGGAACGTGGTGACGGCGGTTTGAGCCCCCGCCCGCTCCGCCCTCCGTCACCCTACATTCTCGGAGACTGAAAATGTCTTGCTCGTCACGAGATGCTGGCAACCTCTCTTACGAGCGTTACAGCTGTCGCCAGAAAGTATGAAAGTCGGAGGCACCTCCGGCAAAATACCTACTGGCACCGAAGACTTTACGATCGGGCAGAATGTAGGCGATTTGGGCCCGGAGCCAGGGGGCCTCAGTGGTGATATTGGTCTTAGCG
>NZ_KI271604.1:24678-34891 GCF_000469325.1 Schleiferilactobacillus shenzhenensis LY-73
CGCGAACCATTTCCACGCCCAGCCAGCCGGAGGGCCCAAATCGCCGGTGCCACGTACGTTTTTTCCTGCTCCACGAGGCGGCCGCGCGAAGCGCAACGCCGTACCGGCCCAAATCGCCGGGCCCCCGGATCATCCCTCTGCACGAAAAAAGAGACGTCCGCTCAAAGACGCTTTTCTGAAAAAGCATCTCTGTTTGGTCGCCTCTTATTGCTCGTCGGTTACCGGAAACTACTTGCTGGTGCTGAGCAGCTTCTTCAGGGCCGGCACCCGATCCAGGTGCTCCCACGGCAAATCGACATCTGTACGTCCAAAATGACCATACGCTGCGGTCTGCTTGTAAATGGGCCGCTGCAGGTCGAGCATCTTGATGATGCCCGCTGGTCTTAAATCAAAATTAGCGCGAATGGCTTGTAAAATCACATCTTCAGGAACGCTGTTAGTCCCGAAGCAGTCCACGGACAGGGAGACCGGTTCGGCCACCCCGATGGCGTAGGCAATCTGCAGCTCGATCTGGTGGGCCAAGCCCGCCGCCACGATGTTCTTGCAGATGTAGCGAGCAGCATAGCTGGCCGACCGGTCGACCTTCGTCGGGTCCTTGCCGGAGAATGCACCGCCGCCATGGCGGGCATAACCGCCGTAAGTATCAACGATGATCTTTCTCCCCGTCAAGCCGGAATCAGCTTGGGGACCGCCGACCACAAACCGGCCAGTGGGATTGATCAGGATCCGGGTGTCGTCGTCCAGGTACTGGGCCGGGACAACGGGTAGAATAATGTGCTCGGTGACATCTTGCGTGATCTGGTCCAGCGTGGCGCTGGGATCATGCTGCGTACTCAGGACGATCGTGTGCACGCGAGCGGGCTTGCCGTCCTCGCCGTACTCGATCGTCACCTGAGCCTTAGCATCTGGCCGCAAGTAAGGGATGATTCCCTGCTTGCGCACTGCCGCGGTCCGGCGCATCAGCTTGTGGGCCAAGGCGATGGGCAGCGGCATATACTCCGGCGTCTCGTCGGTGGCATAGCCGAACATCATCCCCTGATCGCCAGCGCCGATGCGGTCCAGGGGATCCTGGTCCTGCTCCCGCGCTTCTAAGGAATCGTTGACCCCTTGGGCAATGTCGGGCGATTGTTCATCGATGGCAGAAAGGACCGCGACGCTGTCGCCGTCGAACCCGATACGGTTATCGGTATAACCGATGTCTTTCACGGTCTGGCGGACGATGTGCTGAATGTCCACGTAGGCGGTGGTCGAGATCTCGCCGGTGACCAGCACCAGCCCGGTGGTGACGACAGTTTCCGCCGCTACGCGGGCATTGGGATCTTGGGCTAAAATGGCGTCCAGGATGGCGTCGCTGATCTGGTCGGCAATCTTGTCCGGATGGCCCTCGGAAACAGATTCCGAGGTGAATAAGTGTTTCTCCATAGTTTCCCCCTCTTCGGTTACAAGGTGCGCCCTTGGGCTGCGCCTATCGGGAATGTAACTGACCCATATTAGCACATCCCCGATGAATTACCAAACATCTCTTTACCCGGAAATGCTATGATAACGATACAATCCACATGGGAGGAGTGACGGCTATGGAACTGGGAACATTTTTTCGTCAGCAGCGCCACGACAGCGGGCTGACCATTGATCAGGTGGCACGGAATATCGTGCCGGCTTCCGTTCTTTCCCGGTTTGAGCGGGGAGAAAGCGAACTGAACGCATCGGATTTTCTGAGACTGCTGGTGCGCTTGAACGGTGACGTTGAATACTTGCAAAAAACATTCATCGACTTGAATCGAGACCGTTATTTTACGATTGAAATGGCTAACGGCGAGGAATTACAGGGCCGCAGGTGGCAGCACCATTATGCCGACTTATACAAAACCACCGGCTGGTTTTATTATCGCTTGGCAGCCATCCGGTTTAGTGTCGTTGCGGATATGTACCAGCAGCCCCACCGGGAAACAACGCCGGAATCGTTTGATATCGTCGTAGGGTATCTGAACACCATTCCGGACTGGGGGACATTCGAGATCAACCTCATGAGTACGATTAGCGTTGGTTTGGTTGACGATCAATTGACTCGGATTACCCCGAAGCTCCTCTCCGTCCTGGCGGCAAAATCCGCAGGCGCCGGCGTGCGTGATCGCAATTCATCGTTCTACGATCTCGTGGCCGCCTGTCAAGGTGTGGCTTTGTCAATGACCCGTGACCACTTGTACCGTGACGCCAAGGTCGTCATGCAGGCTGTCGCAAAAGTCCCGCTGGAACAAAACATGATCTTGCTTTATAACCAGGCAAAAATTCGCCTCCGGTTAGCTTATCACGACGATCCCACAGCTGAAACGACTGAACAAATGAGGCAGCTGACCGATACCTGGCAAGGGACCCAGTACGATTACTTCAGGGCCACCGACTGGCAGTCGTGGCAGCGATTTATTGGAAAAGAGGCCGCGTATCGTGCCCACAATCAACATTAATACATTGTTCCGCCAGCAACGTGAACTGCGGGGCTTTTCCCTTCATAAGCTGGCCAAGGGCATCGTTTCGGCGAGTACCTTGTCTCGTTTTGAACAGGGCAAGACGCAATTGTCGGCGGTCTCCTTTGTCCGCCTGGTCAACCGGATGCAAGTTGACTGGACAGCGTTCATCCCAGATGAACAAGCCAATCAGATGAATGCGATTCAACGCGTTGCGGCGTTGGCTGAGGCTGGTCAAGGCCCTGCATTAGAACAATTGCTGGCTAGCGCGACAGCATCACGGGAAGACAATGTGATCCTCCTTTGCCAATTGACGCTTGCCCACTATTTTCCGAACAGCCGCGATACACCTGACAGTCAAAAGTTGACCGCCGCCGTTCAATCCGCTACCGCCAGAGTTATGAGTGCGACAGGGTACTGGTCCGCCTTTCTTCTGGCCTTGGCAGGCGAACTCGTTTATCTCACCCCGCTGCAATCGTTACCCATGCTTTTGACGGTCAATGCCGCTCAGTTTCACACCTCTGAGCCGCAACCCACAGCCACGTTTACCGCAGCCGCCCTGCGCATCCAGCTTGCCGGTGTCCTCAGGCTCCTCCGCGCGAATCACGCGACAGACGCCCAAACTGCTTTTCAGCAATTCTCTGACGTGCCTTCCGGATATGCGGAAGAAGAATTAACGCGAAGCATGATTCAGGCACTGTTAGCCAATGAACCAATGGCGAAGGCATCGAAACGGGCAGAGACCGTCAACCGTATTCTGAACGGTATCGTAATCATGGGCGACCGCCGGTTCCTCGATGAATTCATACCGCAAGTGTTGCCCATACTGCAGCAACAGCAGTTTGTGCCACAAAGCGCGGGCGTACAGCAGATGCTGGCTCGCTATGAGTAGCCAGAGAACTGCCATACACCTCATCCGGAATTTGGCCGACCGCGATAAAGTACGCGTGAGCCGCACTCAGTGTGATACCGCCATACAGATGCTACACGCCGACAACATATTGTGATTTAATTAGGATAAGAAATGTGGGGGAGGGAACACAATGGAATTAGGGGAATTTATGCGCCATCAGCGTCAAGATGTGGGGCTCACGATTCATCAAGTCACACACGACATTATGCCCGATTCAGTGTTGTCGCGTTTTGAACGAGGAGAAACGGAGTTGGGTGCCAAATCGTTTGTACAGATACTGACCAGGTTGGACGGAAACATTGATTTTCTGCAACAGTCATTTCTAACTGCGAACAAGACTTTCTACCACTATCCTATCGACGACACCCTCACTCCTGATGTGTATCCCGCTCAGATTGTCTATTTTCAAAAGTTGTGGGAAGAGACGCAGTGGCCCTATTATCGATTAGCCGCGATACTGTTCATTGCGATCGCCGATGTGTATCATATTGAAAATTTCCATCTGACCGATGATATGCTGGGGCGTGCTGTTCATCATTTGGCGCACATCTCTCGGTGGGGCCAATTTGAAGTGACATTGATCAACGCCGTCAGTCCGTTTCTCAAGGCAGATCAAGTTCAGACTCTAGCAGATCGGATATTTGAGCAAATCAATGCCGAATCAAATTATTATGCTCTGCATTCTCGCAACTCTCGGTACCATAACTTGATTTCTGCCGCCCAGGGAATGTTTAACGCTGCTTACCTCCAACGTAATATTACATTAGCAGAAACCATTTTCTCTGAACTGGACACTGTCAGACCGCTTCCGAGCATGGTTCAAGAGAAAAATCGGTTTGTCGAGATGATCATTCTGGACTTGTACCATCATCCCAATGAAGAGAAACGGGTCACTGCCCGTCTCGTTCAAATGTACCAAGGATTCCGTGGTACACGTTACAACTATTCCCGAACAGCACAACTGGACGCCTGGCCGCAAGTTGCGGCTAATGTTCAGAAATGGGGGTGGGCTGATGGACATTAATACAATCTTTCAACAATTGCGCCGGGAACGTCACCTAAGTCAATCTCAAGTGTCCACTGGCATCATCTCTGTGAGCACGCTCTCCCGCTTTGAGGCCGGTAAAACGTCATTGTCCGCTGTCACGCTTGTGGCCCTGCTCAACCGAATGCAGGCTGATTGGTCAGAATTTGTTCCATCTAAAGCGGGTGGCAGCGCGAATCGTGTACAACTTGTCCGCAAAATGATTGTCGAACGAGCAAAGGACCCGCTTGTCTCATTGTTGAAGTACCTGGAACACGAAGACACTCTCTCTCCGCAATTCGTCTGGCTCTGCAAATTGGTATTGATGGCGGAGTTCAACATGTCGTTTTCAGATAAAGAGGAAGTTATCCAAGCCGCAATGGCCCATCTTTACCAGCAAGAATACTGGCCACTGGTGTCACTAGAAATTTGCAGCCAGCTTGTGCTCCTCACACCGCTGACTTCGCTGCCAACGTTATTATCCACAAACGCGCGACAAGGGGCATTGAGAAAGCATGACATAAACTTTACTCCGTACGCAATTAGCAACCAATTACGGGGGGTACTTCGTCTCTTGAGAGAAAACCCAGATCATTCAGAACCAGCACAACACGCTTTCGGCGAACTTGCCAACATTGAACCGCAACAATACGAAGACGAGTTTGCCATCTGTTTGACCAGAGAATTACTAGGAAACACGAGCAAGGGAGCTTGCCCCCTCGATTTTTCGGCTATCGCCAACATTTTCAATACTTGCCTCATCCTGGGATCGGCAGACTTCTTACGATCTTGGGTGCCGCTCATGGCTCCTATCATGCGCCAGCAGGGTTTCACCACTGATTTATTCGTGGTCCAAGACTTTTATTCCGACTATGCTTGAGGCTTGCGTGAAAGGCGCTGCAACCGGACTGCGATGGCAGAACGATTGCAGCGCCTTTTCTAGTGAATCGCATTCATTACCTTGTCCAAAATCTTCTGTGTTGGGCTCGTGAAAAGAGCGTATACGTTATCGACATTGGCTGTTGCAATCAGTTGGATTTGAGTCTGGCTGTCCCCAACAGGCGTGAGAATAGCCTCGATGCCGCCGTATGTCGTTGCCTTGTGGTAGTCACCTGTAACCCGCATCGTTGCAGCATTAGCATCTACTTTCTTGAAGCCATTATTCGTCAGAATGCTAACCATGTTTTGCATCCATTGCTCCCGACCGCCACCGACGACGATTGTTTCTTCTTTGCTTTTACGAATTCCCAATTTGAATCTTCCTTTCAAATTTTCTGCACTTTTGTCGAAAATCATTTTCCGCCTGTTACCCACTTTACAATCAGTCTACTAGCAAATGTGTCTCTCGCCTAAGACTAAGTTGATCAGTTCTCGGTTCGGACTGAGCTACGGACACATCACAACATGCTAATTCGGCAATGGATCACTGTCTGGATTCCATGAATTGTCTCTCCTTAACTGCCGACTAGATGTGCTTCCTCCCATGTTCATTACGTCTGCACTTATCGGATATAGCGCCATCCCTTGAATATTTGTGTCGGTCGGTTGAAGAGAAACGCGACCCAGAGTAGGATCCACTTGCACCGTAAAACCCGACTTGAGCGTAGCAGATACTGTTTGTACAATGGCAAAGGAATTGTCCTTCTTGATGTACAGGGTGAAGCCACCTTCGTTCAGATTCCATTTACCATAAATTCGTTCAGTCAACAAATTGGTAATTCTTTGACTGTCTTCACTGGTGTTACTACTTTGACCATTGTCAGAGGACGAATCTGGCTGGCTCGACTCATCGGATTTTTGTGATTCTGATTGTTGGGATTCTGTTTGGCCAGTATCAGCATCTTGCAATTCGTCGTCCTCGGCTTCATCTTCGGAATCTGAATCTTCCGTGTCGCTGTCATCATATTCGTCATCTGAACTTTCCAGACCATGCGCGTTTTGAAGCTTTGTGAGGTATTTTCGTACCTCCGTTCCATCTAAGTCAGCGGTGTACTGAGTCTTTTCTTGCTTTCCAGCGGGGTACATTTCTACACCGAACCAATAATACCCGGGCGTGTCCCCCTCGTCCCAAAACTCCATAGAGTAAATAATTCCATTGCTTTTTACGACAATGCGAGTTGCCGGATGATTCCATCCATCCTTCGTGTAAAGATTGCCCTTCCGTGCTGATTTGTCCAATGCTTCTTGCACTACTGTCCCATCACCATGAAACATGGCAACAAAAGCACTGAGATCGCCGATACAATCTTTCGGGTCGTCAGACACAATTCGTAAATATAATGAATTGATGTTCTCTGTCTTTCTGTTCGGCGATGGTATCAGCTGCCAATTTTTATTCGCACCATCATCAGTTTTGTCATACCTAGCCCAACTCCAAGCCTTATCAGCGTCAGCAGGATCCAACACATCCGGATCTTCTTGCCAAAACTGCCAGGCGTATGGATACAAATCACCACGAAGATTGTCCTGAGCCGCCTTTTTGAACTGAGCGGCCAGGCTCGACCGTTTAACTAGCACACGTGCTGAAGGAATCGTAACCTCAGTGAACTTCTCAAAGCTTTTTGTACTAGACACTTGAAGATGATAGGATTGTGAACGCGCTTCTGGAGAATACAGATAGGCAAACTTCTCTTGATTTTTTTTACCTGGTTGGGATTTTTGCACTTTTTTGGCGGAGCCTTCACGATAAAAGACGGTATTTCTGTCAGTTTTTATCCATACAGCACCAGCACACGCCTCTGTACCATAGTTTTGAAGTTCGGTAGCACTGAACTTCTCCACCGGTTCGAACGACAGAGAAATTGCGGGGTCACGATTATTGTTACTGCACCCCGATGTAATCGCAATTAGAATGGAAAACAACAGCAAACCATACAAATATTTCACAATACGATTGTTCTTCCGTACAGGCGTCATTGGTTCATCTCCCCTTTGAAAACGCGTGTCACCTGCGCTATCTTTACATTCATTTTACCTTTGGTGATGTTTCAAAGGACACAATTGCAAAAATGCAAGGATTGACATATATGTCAACAAAGCACCGTTTCCTAGACCAGGAGGAAACGGTGCTTCTGTTGGCACCTGTTTGTGTCCCTTTTTCGTTACACCATCCCTGGCGTCTTGCGCACGTCTACGCTATCATGAAAGAAGAAATTCCTAGAAAAGCAGGTGCTTCCTTGGCTTCTGATACTCCCCGAGAACGATGGTTCCATACCGCCGCCTTTGCCGGCGTGCTGTTATTGGCCCCCTGGCTGACAGCGTGGCAAAATGCCGGCTTTGCCCGCTGGGGTGCGCTCACGTTAGTGTCCGCCGCCGGGCTGTTGAACATTCTTTACCAGGACTGGCTGACACCGCGGCATCCCAAAATGAACTTGGCCATTCTATGGCTGGTGATCAACACGGGCTTGGGTGTTTTCGCCGGCTTCACCAGCAACTGGTACATGCCGATCCTTGTCGTCCTGGCCGCCATATTGTGGATATTCGGCCCGCGACTGGCCCAACGGCCGGTGGAACAGCAGCTCCTGCCGGTGATTGGCTATGGGCTGGCCCCCTTTCTCCTCAGTATCGTGCTCTACACGACAGCCGAGGGCGGCTTGTTCCTGCCTGCCCTGGCCTGGCCGGCGGTCACGTTGGTGGTCATCGCCGCCGTGGAACTGATGCCGGGCATCACCCGCGGGCCGATCCGGTTAACGATCGTCATTGGCGTCGCCGTGGTCCTCTTTCTCATCGCCGTGCCTTGGGCGCACTTGCCAATCATGACACTGATCCTGCCGGTCTTGGCCCTGGTGGTGGCGATGATGCCCCAGAGCAAGCCATGGTGGGCGGGCGTCATTGTCACGCTCGGCAGTCTGGTCTACTGCCTGCTCATCCGCTAATCGGCGCTGTCGAGCCGCTTCTCTCCCGTAATGGCTTGAATCGGGTCGATGTCCTGGGATACTTCCAGGCAGCCTAAGTAAGTCCCTTCCGGGGAGCGAATGGCGAAGTAGCGAATGTACATATAGTGGCCGCGGAAGTGGATCCAGAAGTCGGCGTGATCCCGGGTGCCGCTATGGAAGTCAGCGAGGATCTTCTCCACCTTGTCCACACTCTTGGGCGGGTGGCAGTTGACCACCAGACGGCCGATGACGGCGGTGGTCCGGGGGAAGACCCGGTCGGGATTGTCGCTGAACCAGCGCACCGTGTCCTGGGCATCGACGAAGGTCATCTCGAAGGGCAGGAGGCGCAGGATGTTTGTCAGCTCGGCCAAGGTGAAGCGGCCGGTGGGCAGGACCACTTGCACACTGCCGTTGGCGTCGGCTGTCATGTGAGAAATGAACGGCTCCGCCGCCGCTCCGCGCCGTTTGCGCCGGGCGGGGACGGGGTCTTCTTTGTCGGCCAGCATTTTCTTAACGAAGTCCGGCATCGCCGCCTTGCCGTGGATTTGGGCCATAATATCGGCGGTGTCTGGCTGCTTCGCGGCAGCCGCCATCGCTTGCGGTACATTATTGTTCGGCCGCCCCGGTCGAGCGGCAGGCGTCTGGCGGGTTGCCTCCTGGGCAGCGGCCAGCTGCTCTGCTTGCGTGTTCAACGCTTGGGCGAGGGCCGAGGTCTTCTTCGCCGGCTGGGCCAAGTCCGCTGCACTGGGATGCCACGGGAGCGGTTCGGCAATCAGGGTATAGCCGATGGGATCGCTCTCCGCCGCCACCGTGCCCCAGTCTGCCGGTGTGAAGACTTCCAGCACCATGGGCAGGAGAATGGCGTTCTCTTTGAAGATCATCTCGTCGGTTTCTTTGGCGGCTTTCTGCACGGCCTTCTCAATCACGTACTTGTCCGGCAGCGGGTCACTCGCAAGCAACTGGTTGGCCTGCTTGATCCAGTCGCGAATCTCATCGTCCACGCCCCACATCACCTTGGGCGGTGCGGTAATCCCCAGCTTGTCCATGATTGGGAAGATCAGGTTCTCCTTGCGGGCATAGTGATGGTCGATGGTCGCCAGGTCGGCCATGGCCCGCCGCAACCGGCGCAGGTAGTCGTTATCCGCGCCGTCCTGGATCCATTTCTTCAACACCGGCAGGAGTTCATCATTGATCAGCGAGGCCAGCACCGTGTTCTCCAGCTTCATCACCTGGACCGGGTGTCCGGGAATCTGCTCCTCCGGGGTCTTGCTGTCGTTGGTGATCTTGCCCCGGAACACGGCCGCATGCACGTTGCACAGGTTCTGGATTTCCATCGGGTTCAGCCCGCTGGCAATCAGCTGCCGCTCCGCCGTCGTAATCTCCGCCACATCAACGCCGTCGAAGGAGTCATCGAACATTTTCTTTGCTTCTTCGAAGGAACCGCCATGGTGCAGCAGCTCCAGAATCGCCACGATCCGCTTCTGCCGCCACGCCGCGTTATGGACCGGCAGCGTCTTCTCGTTTTTATTTGTCATCCGTTATCACCTCATACCCCGCTTGCGCGAAGGCTTCTTGAATCGTTGAGAAAGGAATCCCCATCAGCCGGGCGCCTTTCGTCAAATCCACAAACCGCCCCACCGAGTTCAGCATCCCCGGTTCAGCAATCTTCGTAAACCCAATCCCGACCATGATTTCTCTGATCTCCGGATACGCCTGTACTAAATCATAGACAGATGTCGTCGCCTTGATTTGAATCATTGTGCACCTCGCATTCTCCTATTCCCACAGTGTACCAAAACATACCAGAGTGCTGCCGCCTCATTAGCACCGTCTGCACCAAAAAAGACCATCGCCGCACTTTGGCGATGGTCTTTTTATGATGGAGGCTACAGGGCTCGAACCTGTGACCCTCTGCTTGTAAGGCAGACGCTCTCCC
>NZ_KI271604.1:34928-46490 GCF_000469325.1 Schleiferilactobacillus shenzhenensis LY-73
GTACGCTGCTGACTTGAAATATTATACGGGAAGATCCCGGGTGAATGCAACCCTTTTCGACCCGATTATTTGAGAAGGCTCAGATACTGCGGCGGCACGCTGTCCACCAGCCAGATGTGACTCTCCGTGGGGTAGAAAAGCAGCCCGTCTGCCGCCCCCTCTTTGGCGGCCACCTGGAAGATGACTGGCTGGTTGTCCCGCCGCCGGCCGACGCTTTCAGCCATAGAAATGGTGGCAGAAAGGTGGACAAAGTCCCGGTCCATTTTCTTCAAACCTTCATCGACGATGAATTTGGCGGCGGCGTGGGACGTGCCGTGGTACAGCACCGCCGGCGGCGCGGCTGGGGATTGCAGCAGCTTGACTGGGATGCTGTGGCCGTATAGGGCACGGATCTGGCCCCCTTCGACGGCGAAGCGCTGCTTGTCGCTCTGGCGCATGACACGGCGGATCATGGCTTCGTCGATGGGTGTGCCATAATGGGCATTATAATGCTCCAGGAGCGTGTCGAGCGGTACCCGGCCGTAGGCGTCGAGCTGCAGGCCCAACTTTTCCGGATGGTGGCGGAGGGCGAAGGAGAGGCGTTTGCTGATTTTGACGAGATTTTTATCCATGGGTAGTCACCTCGGGTCTAGGGTACGCCATGCGGGGGATAAATGACAACGGCCTTGGAAACGGGTCGCGGCGGGCAGAAGCTAACGTCGAAGGTCGGCGGCACTCTGGAAACGGGCGAAACCGAGCAGAAGCTAGAGGATAAGGGCGAAGGCGGGTAAAACCTAAGGACGGGTTTTCCCCGCCTTCGCCCTTATCCCTACGCTTCTCCCGCTCGGTTTCGCCCTCTGCACAAAAAACAGCCAGCGGGTTCGGTCGCTGGCTGTGCATGGTTGTCTAGCTCAGAATCTGCTTGCGGAAGAAGATCCTGTTTGAGAGAGAATGGGACAATTACTTGTCCGTTACCTTATTGTTGGCATCCTTCACCACCTTCATGTTGTGGATGCTGATGTAACCCAGTTTCTTAACAGCGCTGTCCTGGATCGCAGCAGACTGCATGTACTTGATGAATGCTTTCGTCGCGCTGTCGGCTTTCTTAGTCGTATACATATGCTCGTAGGACCAAATCTTCCACTTGTTCGTGGTCACGTTGGCATCGGTGGGCTTCACACCGTCAACGCTTAAGGCAGTGAGGTCACTGTTGAAGTAAGAAAAGGCCAAATAGCTGATGGCGCCTGGCGTCGTGGAGACGATCTTCTGGACAGTCCCGTTAGAGTCCTGCTCCAGAGACTTCACGGCCTTTTGGCCATCCAGTACGGAAGCTTCAAAGGTTGCCCGAGTACCAGAACCTTCCGCCCGGTTAACAACAGTAATCTTCTGATCCTTGCCGCCAACGTCTTTCCAGTTGGTAATCTTGCCGGTGAAGATGTCGCGCAACTGGCTCATGGTCAAGTTGGTGACCCCCACATCTTTGTTCGCTACGGGGCCCATGCCGACGACGGCGACTTGGTGATCAACCAGCTTCGACGCATCGATCCCGTCTTTTTGTTCTGCAAAAATATCAGAGTTACCAATGTTCACTGAGCCTTGGGCAACCTGACCCAAGCCGGTACCGGAACCGCCGCCCTGGACGTTGATCGTGACGCCGGGGCTTTTATCTTGGAAGTCCTTCGCCACGGCGTCCGCCAGTGGCTGCAAAGCCGTCGAGCCGACCGCCACGATCTTCCCGGATGTGGTACTGGTTTGAGTCTGACCCTTGGCTGTGCTGGACTTCGTGGATGCACTCTGACTGCCGCAGCCGGCCAACAGACCCGCTACTGTCAGCGCGATCGCACTGATCAAAATACCCTTTTTCATGATTTACACCTCATTGAGTTTTGTTCGTTTCTTTAACGATTCCCAGTGTACAGGGCTTGCTTCACGATATGACATGGTTTTGGTAAACAATATGTAAATTTATTCAGAAATGTAACAATTGAGTAAACAAAGAAAGTGCCTTGGCTCGATTGCAATAGCAATACACATTTCTCGGTCAAACGGTAAACATTGAGTAGGAGAATTGGAACAACGAATGTGCAGTTACAATGCTGAATTTACATAAATTTTACGACAATCATGGCGTTCTTTGATTGCTTCATATCACTGTCAGTGATACAGTCTTGTAGTTACACTTGGTACATGACTACTTGTCACGAGCGGGGTTGTCAGTTCCAGTTTTTTGGACAAACCAAGGGAGTCGTGGCGGATAGCCATCATATAGTACTGAAATGCTGACAATATTTAGAAAGCAGGTAGCAGCATGACACCCTATACATTTCAAACGGTTGGCTTTTGGATTGTTGGACTATCAGGCCTTCTATACACCATGACCGATAAGCACCGTTTCTCACAGTGGCTAGTGTTCCTATGGCGAGCCATCAGCATCCTCCTGATCGTTGGGGCATGCTACCGTCTTCCCGTCAATGTGGTCAGTAGGTCATTAATTGCATCGCTCACTATCGTTGGACCGGAGTTTATTCAAATGCTGTGGAAGCCCCGGGCGATGCAATGACTGGTAAAGACAGTCTGGATTGTTTCACACCTTGTGTTACATACTCTGCCTATGGGTTTCTTGTTCGAAAACAATAGAACCAATCCAAGTGACGTTTGCTTCTTCGTTCCGTTAAGTTAAGGCGGTTAGAAATGACTAATACAGTCTTCGGAATTGTTATCCTTCTCCTTCTGGGAGGCTATGCCGTCAGTTTGGTCATCTTTCGAAAGAAAGTTTACCAAAGTCAACCCCATCCTTCTAATTGGCAAGCGGTCCCTCTCTTCGCGGTGGTCACGACGGCCATCTTCTGGCCATACTCTCCGACAACGTTGAATTCCTACATCCGAGGAACATTACCGTTATGGCTTGTCGTCACTCTGGCGGCCTATGCGTTAATTGGCGGGGGTCTGTATATTGACCACGTCGCAAGGGATCACGCGAACCGCTGATCGTCCTCCCATTCGGAGAGACTTACTGATTGTCAGCACGTCTTGACACAGCCCCCGCATTCCGGTATGCTGTACACAATTTGATGAACCTTTAACTGAGTCCAGAGAGGCTTAGAAGGTCGCGGTGCGCCGCTTACTGACAGATCGACTATTGGTCGCCTTCTATCCAACTGGGTAGAGGGCGTTTTTTTCTGCCGTCAGCCGCACTCATCGCCGGGTCCCATCAACATCCTACAAGAAGAAGGCCACCCCATGTTTACCAATTTCGTTTCTGCCCACCAAGTCAGCCCCGCTGACGCCATGCAATTGATTGATCGCGCGGAAGGCTTCAAGCACGGTACCCCCGTCCCCGCCCACGGTCCGGTGTATGCCGCCAACCTGTTCTTCGAGAATAGTACCCGTACCCATACCAGCTTCGAGATGGCGGAGAGAAAGCTGGGCTTGACGGTCATCCCCTTCGACCCCAGCCACTCCTCGGTGACCAAGGGCGAGACTCTGGAAGATACCATCAAGACCCTCGCGGCTATCGGTATCAACATCGCCGTCATGCGCCACCCGGCCGATGCGTATTACGAGCCGCTGCTGGCGGCCAGCCCGACGCTGGCCATCGTGAATGCCGGTGACGGGGCCGGCCAGCACCCGTCCCAGATGATGCTCGATCTGATGACCATTCACGAGGAGTTCGGCGGCTTCACCGGCTTGAACATCGGCATCGTTGGCGACCTGAGCCACTCCCGGGTGGCCCACTCCGACGCCGAGATGCTGACCAAGCTGGGCGCCAACATTTTCTTCTCCGGCCCCGAGAAGTGGTTCTCACCGGAATACAAACAGTTCGGTCCCTATCTGCCGCTGGCGGAGTTGGTACCGAAAGTCGACGTCTTGATGCTCCTGCGGGTCCAGCTGGAACGGTTCAACGCGGACGAAAGCGGGGCCTTTTCTAAAGAAAGCTACCATCAAAAATACGGTGTGACGGACGCCTTAGCGCAGACGATGAAATCCCGGGCGATCATTATGCACCCGGCGCCGGTGAACCGGGACGTGGAACTGGCCTCGGACCTGGTGGAGGCGCCCCAGTCGCGCATCTTCATGCAGATGCACAACGGGGTCTTCATGCGCATGGCGATGCTGGAAGCGGTCATGCATGCGCGCCGCTTCGGCGAGGTCGGCGCCGCTGCCCCGGCAATGAGTGAAAGGAGATAACGATGGCCAACGAAAAGAAGAATCTGCTGATCAAGAACGCCGCCGTCGTGGGGCCTGAGAGCTTCACTGGCGATATCCGCATCACTAACGGCGTCATCACGGCGATTGGTACCGACTTGACCGTGCCCGTCGGCACCCCCACCATTGACGCCGCCGGTCAGACGGTCTTCCCCGGCCTCGTTGATGTCCATGTCCACTTCCGCGATCCCGGTCAGACAGATAAAGAGACGATTGCCACGGGCAGCCGGGCTGCCGCCCACGGTGGGTTCACCACCGTTGTCGCAATGCCCAACGTCACCCCGGTGCCCGATGAAGAGGAAAAGATTGCCGCGCAGCTGGCCAAGAATGCCGCCGAAAGCGTCGTCCACACCCGGCAATGGGCCCCCATCACGGATGGCTTGCGCAGCGACCAGCTGGTGAACGACGCGGCTTTCAAAAGACTAGGTGTTCTGGGCTTTTCTAACGACGGTGTCGGCGTGCAGCACGCCCGCACGATGATGGCCGCCATGGCCGCCGCCCGGGCCGTTGACGCCCCCTTGGCCGCCCACATTGAGGATGAGAGCCTGCGCGCGGACGGCGTCATGAACGCTGGGCCGGTGGCCGACCAGCTGGGCCTGCCCGGCATGCCCAATCAGACGGAGTCCAGTCAGCTGGCCCGGGACCTGGATCTGGCCGCTGCCACCGGCGTGCATTACCATGCCTGCCACATTTCTACCCGCCAGAGTGTCGCCTTGATTCGGCAGGCGAAGGCCGCCGGGGTCCACGTGACCGCCGAGGTGACACCGCATCACTTATTATTGGAAGACAGCGACATCACCGGTGACGACCCGAACTTCAAGATGAACCCGCCGCTGCGCAGCCACGCGGATCGGCTGGCGGTCATCGCCGGTCTGCTGGACGGCACGCTGGACATGGTCGCCACTGACCACGCGCCCCACACCGTCGCTGACAAGGGCGGGACGATGCGCACCGCCGCGTTCGGAATCGTCGGTCTGGAGACTGCCTTCCCCTTGCTCTACACGCGCTTCGTGCGCACCGGTCAGATGACCCTGCCCCAGCTGATTGCCCGGATGAGCACGATCCCGGCGAGTGCCTTCGGTCTGCCCGCCGGCCACGTCCAAGTCGGTGGCCCGGCCGACCTGACCATCATGGACCTGAATACCCCGTACACGATCGACCCCGCCACCTGGTTTTCTAAGGGCAAGAATTCGCCCTTCATTGGCGAACAGGTCTACGGCCGCACCGTGGCCACCATTGTCAGCGGCGCACTGGTCTACGCTGCCGCACAGAAAGAAGGACGTTAATCGATGACAGAACGTGATTTGATCCTCGCCGACGGCACCGTGTTCCGCGGCGAGGCCCTGGGCGCTGATATCCAGGCCATGGGCGAGCTGGTCTTCAACACTGGGATGAGCGGCTACCAAGAGACCCTCACCGACCAGAGTTACAATGGCCAGATCATCGTCTTTACCTTCCCCTTGATTGGCAACGCCGGCATCAACCGGGACGATTACGAGACCATCACGCCCACCGTGAAGGGCGTTGTCGTCCGGGAAGCCGCCACGGTCACCGGGAATTGGCGGTCAGAAATGACCCTGGACGCGTACCTGCGGGAAGTCGGCGTGCCCGGTATCCAGGGGGTGGACACCCGTGCTCTGACCAAGAAACTGCGCACGGTGGGCACGATGAAGGCGATGCTGGTGGACCACGCCGATGACGCAGCGGCCACCGCGTTGAAAGATGCCCAGCTGCCCACCAACCAAGTCCTGACCAGCGCCACCACGATGCCCTACCCCGTCCCGGGGACCGGTAAGAAAGTGGTCGTCGTCGACTTCGGCCTCAAGCAGAGTATTCTCCGCGACCTGGCCAAGCGGGACTGCAACGTCATCGTCGTCCCGCCCAAGACCACCGCAGCAGAGATCAAGCGCCTGGATCCGGACGGCGTCATGCTCAGTAACGGCCCTGGGGATCCCAAGGACGTCAGCTCCGCCCTGCCCATGATCCGGGCGATCGAGGGTCAGATTCCCCTCTTCGGCATCTGCTTGGGGCACCAGCTCTTTGCCCTGGCCAACGGCGCCGACACCTTCAAGATGAAGTTCGGCCACCGCGGGTTCAACCACCCGGTGCGGGAGATCGCCACCGGCCGCATCGACTTCACCAGCCAGAACCACGGTTACGCCGTCGCCGCCGACAGTGTCGACCAGAACACGCTGCTCATCACCCACGAAGAGATCAACGACCACACCGTGGAAGGGCTGCGCCACCGGGAATACCCGGCTTTCTCCGTGCAGTTCCACCCCGATGCAAATCCGGGTCCCCACGATGCTGACCATCTCTTCGATGACTTCATGGATATGATGACCACGTTCGCTGAACAAAGAAAGGAAGCCGCGACCCATGCCTAAGCGCCAAGATATTCACAAGATCCTCGTCATTGGTTCCGGCCCGATCATCATCGGCCAAGCCGCGGAATTCGACTATTCCGGCACCCAAGCCTGCCTCGCCTTGCGGGAAGAAGGCTACGAAGTGGTGCTGGTCAACTCCAACCCGGCGACCATTATGACCGACAAGGAAATTGCCGACACGGTCTACATCGAGCCCCTGACGGTGGAATTCGTCTCCCGCATCCTGCGCAAGGAGCGGCCGGACGCCATCCTGCCGACACTGGGCGGGCAGATTGGCCTGAACCTGGCCATGGCCCTTTCTAAAAGCGGCATCTTGGACGCACTGCACATCGAACTGCTGGGCACCAAGCTGACGGCCATCAACCAGGCGGAAGACCGGGAACAGTTCAAGGAGCTCATGCAAAAACTGGGCGAGCCGATTCCTGAATCCCATATCGCCACGACCATGGAAGAATCCTATACGGTGGCGCACCAGATCGGCTACCCGGTAATCATTCGCCCGGCCTTCACCATGGGCGGTACCGGCGGTGGTATCGCCCACAACGACGAGGAACTGGCGACGATCGCAGAGAACGGGCTGAGCCTGAGCCCGGTGACCCAGATCCTCATCGAGCAGTCCATCGCCGGCTTCAAGGAGATCGAATTCGAAGTGATGCGGGACGCCGCCGATAACGCGATGGTCGTCTGCAACATGGAGAACTTCGACCCGGTCGGCGTGCATACCGGTGACTCCGTCGTCTTCGCCCCGGTGCAAACGCTCACCGATAAGGAAGTACAGATGCTGCGAGATGCCAGCCTGCGCATCATCCGGGCGCTGAAGATCGAGGGCGGCTGCAACGTGCAGCTGGCCCTAGACCCCAATTCCTTCCAGTATTACATCATCGAAGTCAATCCCCGGGTCTCCCGCTCTAGTGCACTGGCCTCCAAGGCTACCGGCTACCCGATCGCCAAGATGGCGGCGAAGATCGCCGTCGGCCTGCACTTGGATGAGATCAAGAACCCCATTACCAAGGCCACTTACGCCGAGTTCGAGCCGATGCTGGACTACGTCGTGTGCAAGATCCCCCGCTTCCCCTTCGATAAGTTCGAACACGGCGACCGCACCCTAGGCACCCAGATGAAGGCCACCGGCGAAGTCATGGCGATCGGCCGGAACATCGAAGAGAGCCTGCTCAAGGCCACCCGCTCCCTAGAAGTCGGCGCTATTCACCTGTACCGGGAAAAGTACACCCACATCAGCGAGCAGGACCTGTCCGACCACCTCATTACCCCCACCGACGAGCGGCTGTTCTACCTGGCGGAAGCCTTCCGCCGGGACTACAGTGTGCATGAAGTCGCCGAATTGTCCCACATCAACCCCTTCTTCCTGGCCAAGATCCAGCACATCATTCAGCTGGAGCGGGAACTGGCCGCCCACGTCAACGACCCGGCGATCCTGCGCACCGCGAAGCGCAACGGCTTCGCCGACGCCACCATCGCCCGCCTCTGGCAGACCGATGCCGACCACGTGCGCTCTGCGAGAAAGGCCCAGCAGCTGGTTCCCGTCTACAAGATGGTGGACACCTGTGCCGGCGAATTTGCCTCCACGACACCCTATTTCTACAGTACGTATGAGCAGGAGACAGAAAGCAGCCGCAGCGACCAGCCCAGTATCCTGGTGATCGGGTCCGGTCCCATCCGGATCGGCCAAGGCGTGGAATTCGACTACGCCACCGTCCATTCCGTGAAGGCCATTCAGCGGGCCGGTTATGAAGCCATCATCATGAACAGCAACCCGGAGACGGTGTCCACGGATTTCTCCATCTCAGATAAGCTGTACTTCGAACCGCTCACGCTGGAAGACGTGCTGAACGTCATCGACGTGGAGAAACCACTGGGCGTCATCGTCCAGTTCGGCGGCCAGACGGCCATCAACCTGGCAGAACCGCTGGCGGCCCGGGGTGTAAAGATTCTCGGTACCCAGGTCGAAGACTTGAACCGGGCGGAAGACCGGGACTTGTTCGACGCCGTCATCAAGCAGCTGGCCATTCCCCAGCCGGTGGGCGGCACCGCCACCACGAAAGCGGAAGCCTTAGCCGTCGCGGAAAAAGTCGGCTACCCCGTCCTGGTGCGGCCTTCATACGTCCTGGGCGGCCGGGCAATGGAAATCGTCCACGACCCGGACGAACTGGCCCACTACATTGACGAAGCCGTCGCCGTCTCCCACGACCACCCCGTCCTGGTGGATCAGTACCTGGTCGGCCGGGAATGTGAAGTCGATGCCTTGAGCGACGGCGCCCACGTCGTCATCCCCGGCATTATGGAGCACATCGAACGGGCCGGTGTCCACTCTGGCGATTCCATGGCCGTTTACCCTAGCCAGCACTTCGACCAGCACATCATCGACCAGATCACCACGTACACCACCCAGCTGGCGCGCGCCCTGAAGTGTGTGGGCATCATGAACGTGCAATTCATTGTCCACGAGCACCAGGTCTACTGTATTGAAGTCAACCCGCGGGCGAGCCGGACCGTGCCTTTCTTAAGCAAGGTCACGGGGATCTCCATGGCCCAAGTAGCTACCCGGGCGATCCTCGGCCAGTCGCTGATCGACCAGGGTCTGACTCCGGGTCTCCAGCCGCACCACGGCGAGATCCACGTCAAGGCGCCGGTCTTCAGCTTCAATAAGCTGAACCGGGTGGACAGCCTGCTGGGACCGGAGATGAAGTCCACCGGCGAGGTGATGGGCAGCGACACCACCCTGCCCAAGGCGCTCTATAAGGCCTTCGAAGCCAGCCACACCCACCTGCCCGCCTTCGGCACCGTGCTGTTGACGGTGAAGGACAGCGACAAGGCGGAGGCGGTCGCCCTAGCCCGCCGCTTCCACGAAGTCGGCTACCAGATCGCCGCCACCGCCGGGACCGCCAAGGCCCTCACCGCTGCCGGTATCCGTACCGAAACCATGGCCAAGGTCTCCGAACCCAAGGCTGAGAATGCCGCCAGGGAGACTGCCGGCAAGGCCCCCAACGACATCCTCGATGCCATCGCCGAACACCGCCTCCAACTCGTCATCAACACGATGACGATGGACCGCACCAGCACCAGCGACGGCTTCCGCATCCGCGAGACCGCCATCATGCACGGTGTCCCCCTGATGACCAGCCTGGACACCGCCGACGCCATCCTGCAGGTGTTGGAAGCCCGCAGCTTCGCCACCCAAGCCATCTAAGATCAAGATAGAAAAGAAAGCCGGTTCATCCGCGCGGGGAGCCGGCTTTCTTCATGGATCAAAAAAGCAGCCAGGTCCTGGGCCAAATGCCCGGAACCTGGCTGCTGTGCGTCTGCAGGGATGAATTATTCAACACTGACCGAAGCGGTCGTGACACCATAAGAAGGAATGGAAGCGTTAGGCCACGCCAGATCGATCTGGTTGGGATTGCTGGCGACGAACGAACCGGTATCGTTGACGACCCGGTGCAGCACAGTCCCGTCGGCCAGGGTGATCTTCAGGTGGGTCCCCTTAGGATACTTAGCCAAGTTCGCGGCCACGCCGTTATAGCCCATACCGGACCCGAGAGCGGCCGGATCGTAGAAGCTGACCTTGACCGTGGCACTGGCAGCTGACGCTGCGGTGCTGCTTTGCTGCGTGGTCGCGGCCGTATTAGCGGTGGCGGTCACTGCCTGCTGCTGGGTCGCGGACTGTTGGGCCTGGCTTTGGGCAGCCTGCTGACTCTGCTGCGCGGAAGCCGTCTGGGCGGCTTGGGCCTGCGCTTGTTGGGCGGCAGCGGCCTGAGCGGCTTGCTGCTTCTGCTGGGCAGCGGCTTGGGCCTGTTGTTGTGCCTGCTGCGCTTGCTGAGCAGCAGACTGCTGCTGCGTCTGAGTATTCGTTGCAGTGGTCGCGGCGTCAGTGCCGACAACGCTCACGAATTTGCTGGGGACCCAGCCATTGCTGATGTGGTACCAAGTCAAACCGTTAGCCTGCTGTGTCTCTGTGTAGCTGGCCGTTGCGCCCGGTGCCAGATAACCAGCGGCCTGGCCGCTGTCCACGCCAGTCCACACGGTGGTCGACCCAGCGGTGTAGTTGACCTTGACCGAACCCACAGCGGCCGCCGTGTTGGTCGTTGCTGCTGCAGTATCGTCACTGGACTGCATGTAGATGCTCGGGACCCACTCATTCTGGCCAATCTGGTACCACGTGGTGCCGTCAACGGTCTTGCTGCCGGTGATGGTCACCTGCTGGCCTTGCCCCAAGTACCGAGCCGCGGTACCGAAGGAAGGGGCATTCCAGACTGTTGTCGCCCCGTCTTTGTACGTCGTTGTCCCAGTGGTCGCCGCTTGGGCTTGGCCGTGACTCAACGCTAAGGTACTGATCAGTGCAGCGGCGCTTAAACCAATGGAGAAAAGTGTGTTCTTGTAAGACATAAAATAGATGCATCCTCTCTGAATTCCGAGTGTCGATCATCGATTGAACTTCACGTAAACTGTGCTCATTGCTAACCTCTCGTTCAGGTCGAGATTAATAATAACACGGTGAAACTATTTGGCAAGGGAAGTTTGCTCCATACATGCGTAGTGTCTGTGCAAATCGTTGATACATAAGGGCTGAGGATGACTATTATGATTACGTGACGTAAATTACAGAGATGTTACGTTGCGTAATATTACGTAGAATGGGACATGATGTAAACAATTGAATACATTCAAATATGCTTATATCGCCCGATAATACAAAAAATCCGCGGGTTTTTTTGAGCGTTATCGTACCCCAAAAGGCAAAAAATAACCGCCATAATCCTCTTATTAAAGGATTATGGCGGTTCCATTAGCGGAGAGTGAGGGATTCGAACCCTCGATACAGGTTAATGCCCGTATACATGATTTCCAATCATGCTCCTTCGGCCTCTCGGACAACTCTCCAGGTCGAAATCTTGATGCACGATCTACTCGTCTCATCAACTCCGGTTGTCAGACTCGAACTGACGACATCTTGATTAACAGTCAAGCGCTCTAC
>NZ_KI271605.1:0-327 GCF_000469325.1 Schleiferilactobacillus shenzhenensis LY-73
TACAGAAGCGATGTACATGTCGTTCCACGTTTCTAAGGCATGGTTCCAGCAATAGCGGCCGTAGTCCGTCAGTTCCACCAGAACAGACTGCATCTCGATATTGGGATAGAGACGGATCTTGTGGGTGTTGATCGGCATGGGGAACGCCTCCGCTAAGCTGAGCAAGAAGTGGGAACGTTTGTTTTATTACACTTCTAGCTTAACAAAAGGAAACGCATCCAGCAATCAAAAGGGTTCTGTACAAAAGCCCTATACATCCCACCAGCCCGAAGAGCATTACCGCTCCTCTGGAGCAATCTGCCCAATATTTGACATCATTTGTCCCTG
>NZ_KI271605.1:337-31495 GCF_000469325.1 Schleiferilactobacillus shenzhenensis LY-73
GCCTTTTTGGTAACCATTCGTTGCTCCTCCGGAAGCTATTATGCGCGGTCCGGGCGGGGTGGGTCTACTTTTCTGCCTGGCGCGAGCTATTCCTGTACGGGTCGGAAATACCCTTGCGCCGCATACAGCAGGGCCGCGACGAACACGCCGGCGGCGGTGAACCAGGCGATGCCGTAGAAGCCGGTGAAAGTGGCGATGAGAAAGCCGCCGATACCGCCGCTGACAGCTTCACCGAGGTACATGGCGGCGTTGGCCAGGGAGGCGATCGTCCCCCGCGTTTCTCCCGCTTGATCCTGCAAGGTGGTCATGAACAGCGGGAAGATGGCACCACCGATGAGGTAGATGAACGCCAGAATCAAGGTCGCCACCCACGCGGCCGGGGCGATGGGCAGGATGATGTAGCCAATGATGAAGAGCAGGAATTCCAACGCGAACGCCCGAGGCAGCGTCAGCCAGTGGACCAGCCGGCTGCTCAGCAGACTGCCGGCGAACTGGCCCAGACCGATGACCAGCATCAAGCTGCCAATCAAGGACACCGACAGGCCATAACTCTTGGCAAACCAGGTGCCGATGAAGGCAAAGCCGCAGAAGTTGGCCATCTGGAAAAGGAAGTAGGCCAGCAAGAGCTTGACCACCGGCCGGTTCTGCCAGACTTGTCGGTAGACGGCGGTGGGGGCGTGGCCCTCGGCAGTGTTGAGGCTGGGCAGGTAGCGGGCACTGACCAGCGTCAAAACGAGGGCAATGGTGCCGACGAAGAAGAACGGGAAGCGCCAGGAGACGGCGGCCAGGAAGCTGCCCAGGGGAACGCCGATGATCTGGGCGACCGCCAGGCCGGCGGTGACGTAGCCCATCACTTTGACGACCTGATCCTTAGGAAACAGCAGCGGCACGGCAGCCCAGATCTGGGGGCCAGCGAAGGCCGCAGCGAGACCGGCCAGGAAGCGAGCCGCCAGCATCATGGGGAAGGTGTTGGCCAAGCCGCCCAGCGCCGTGGCCCCGGCGAAGATCGCCAGGCCAATGAGCAGGATGCGCCGCCGGTCGTGGCGGTCAGAAATGGGTCCCACCACGACGGCCGAGAGGGTATAGCCCAGGGCATAAGCACTAACGATGAAGCCGGACGCACTGGTGGCGATGCCGTAATAGTGCGTCAGCGTCGGCAATAAGGGCGACACTAGGAACGTATCCGTGCCGATGATGAACATGATGAGGAAGAAGAGCAATGAGAGTCGTTTGAGTCGCATAGGAAGAAAGGCCGCCTTAACTGTTTTATAGTTGGGAATGTTTCAAACAATTGAGTCAAAGAAAAACGTGCGCGGCAAGCGGCACGTTTTCGGTTAGAGGCTCGCCAGTAAGCCGGGCAAGACCGCGTTGATCCGGTCGACGTTGAGCTGGACAAATTTCTCCCGACCCTGGGTGCGGGTCGTGACCAGACCAATCTCGCGCAGGGTGCGCAGATGGTAAGACATGGTCGATTTGTCGATCTCCACGTGGCGGTTCAATTCGCTGCAGCCCATCTCGTGGCCGACGCGGTACAGCATCCTGACAATCTTGTACCGCCCGGGTTCGGACAGGGCGAAGAAGATACGGCGCTTGAATTCATCGGTCGCAGAAACTGGTGATTGTTTGATATCCATAAAACTGTTATACCATCTCATCGTGGGACATGCAATAGCGCTTGGCGCTGTTGGTCATTTTTGGCCAGCGGTTGGTGCCGGTTTCTCTTGGTGGTGGATTTTGGCGAGCAGACTGCTGGCGCAGGCGGCGAACAAGGAACCAATGAGGCTGAAGATTTCTGACATGGGAGCACCTCCAAAGAATGGCTGACAGACCAGGTCACAGATTCATTGTGGTGGAAGATGATAACGGTGTCAATCGTTATGCACCAGAATGAGTTCCCATCTGGCAATCACACCATTGCCCAGAACGATGTGTCCGCTGTGGCGCTGCCAGAAGACTGGCGTGGTGGCTATCGCTTTTCTGCCCGGGGGACGGGCCGGTATAATTGAGACGGTACAGTTTTCGCACGCGTGTGAAAGGATGATTACAGTGAAAGCCTTTGTGATTGGTGCCCATGGGCAAATTGGGCAGATCTTAGTGCAGAAGTTATTGGATCGAGGGGACACAGTGACCGGCGGCTATCGCCGCCCGGACCAGCAAGCCCCCGCTGCCGCGCCCGGTTTCCAGGCTGTGACGCTGGATTTGAGTGAATCGATCGACCAGTTGGCGGCGCTTTTGGCCGGCCAGGACGCCGTCGTCTTCGCTGCCGGCTCGCGTGGAAAAGATCTGCTGCGGGTGGACCTGGATGGGGCCATCAAAGCGGAACGGGCGACGGAACAAGCGGGCATCAAGCGTTTTGTCATGGTCAGTGCGCTGAATGCTGAACAGCCGACCACCTGGCCGGCGGCGTTGTACGACTACTACATCGCCAAATACTACGCGGACGAGTGGCTGAAGCGGAATACGGACTTGGACTACGTCATCATTCAGCCCGCCGCACTGACCAATGAGGCGGGGCAGGGAACCGTGACCTTGGATCCAGGGAGGCAGGGGTCGATTCCCCGGGCCGATGTGGCGGAGACGATTGCCGCCGTGCTGCACGGGTCCGCCCACCGGACGACGATCAAGCTGGCCAGCGGGCCAACACCGATTGGTGAGGCCATCAATTGAAGCGTTGATGGGTAAAGAACAACGGCGTGA
This sequence comes from Schleiferilactobacillus shenzhenensis LY-73, assembly GCF_000469325.1. Classification (GTDB taxonomy): domain Bacteria; phylum Bacillota; class Bacilli; order Lactobacillales; family Lactobacillaceae; genus Schleiferilactobacillus; species Schleiferilactobacillus shenzhenensis. The sequence continues at coordinate 3,035 of NZ_KI271605.1, forward strand.
TTCTGTAAACACAGAGTCGCGCCGTTTTTGGAGTGAGGAGGCCGTTGTTCCACGTGAAACTAACGGCCGCTTTCTGACAAATCGATTCGGTACTGGTCGCGGTGCATCATCACCCAGATGAACCAGAAGAGGATGCCAAGACCCAGAAGGGCCATGACGGTCCAATAGAGGCCGAGCTGGGCGAGAGTACGCTGCCAGGGACCAGCATTCAGGCCCCAACTGTAGAGGGCCGCACACACCCCGAGGCCTGCTGGCGGCAGCGGCAGGACCCACAGCGGGCGGAGCCAGACGGCCGTCGCGCCGGTGAGCAGGGCGACGGCGAGGAGGACGATGTCCGTGGCGGGCCAGGTGAGCGGGACGGTCAACTGGGTATCGGCCCAGTGTTGGGCGAACCCGGCCAGCAAACCGACGATGACCGGGGAGAGGATGAAGAACAAGGCCGCGCGGTTCTGCTTCTTCTCATCCAAGGCGGTCATCCGCGGTATGGCAACGACCAGGAGCAGCGTAATGACGGCGATAACGGCTAAGGTGCCCAGACCGACGCGGGGTGCACGTTGGAGGAACGGCGGGAAAACATAGATAGCCAGCAAATAAACCATAATCGGCAGCCACAGCGTGAGCAGTTGGCCGATACCGGCCCGGGGAATCGTCTGCAGAATCGTGTTAGCTGCGCCCTGGGCGTCTTGCCCGAAATATTCCTTGGCGGAATGACCGTGGGCTGTGGCGTCTGCCAAATCATCCAGAATATCGCCGATGCTGTTCTCTAGAGCGACATAGTCCCGGCCGGTATGAGACCGCAAGTAACTCACCAGTTCTTCTGCGTAAAGATGGTCGATCCCGTGCAGCTGTGCCAAGCGGGCGTCGTTGTCTTGCTGTAATTTAGTCTTCATCGTGGTCGCCTCCGTGAGTGATCAGGGCCGTCATCGCGCCGGCGAGCTGCTGCCACTGGCCTTGAAAGGCAGTGACCGCGTCTTCGCCGAGCGGCGTCAAATGATAGTATTTACGGTCGGGGCCGGTGGCCGAAGGGTGGCGGACACCGACGATTTGGCCGTTCTTTTGCAGTTTCAATAGGAGCGGGTAGATCGTACCTTCGGGAATGTCCCCGAAACCCAAGTCGGCCAGCGTTTCATGGAGGCCGTAGCCGTAGGTTTCCCCTTGGGCCATAATCATTAGGATGGCGCCTTCGAGGATGCCTTTGAGCATTTGGGAAGGAATTCTGTCCATGTCGGCACCGCCTTTCTGCTACCTTGCAATGCAAAGTATAGAACGTCTTCGGTACCTTGTAAAGCACTGTAGCAAAAAAGCGTATCGCCGGTTCGGCGATACGCCATTTCTCGGTGGATTATTATTTATCGGAAGGCGTTTGGGTCTAAAAGTCAGTCCATTTCTGGTATTCGTCATCCGCGAGGGCAATTTGTAACGAAACGACCTTCCCTCGTGGTGTCAGCACCGGGCTGAATGAAAACTTGAGCCCCAATGTGCCAATTTGGTTTAGGACAGCTTGCATAATCGTGACATTGTCTTTGGCCCACGCATCGTCGTGGTGGATGGCGATGAGGATGAAGACATGGCCTGCGTCGTGGACAAAACGCAGTCGGCGCTTGCTAATGCCGGCGTGGACTAAAACGCTTTGAAGGCTCGTCTTGACTGGGTCTGGGGATTTTGGCATCGCGTTAACCGCCTTTCTTAATCGGCATCCAGCCGGTCATAGTGGATCCAGGCCGCCAGGTACGTCTGCAATCCGAGAATGACCAGGCCGCCCAGCAGCCAAATCAGAAGAACGGCCAGAAGCGCGGCCGGGAGCCGCCAGCGCATCACCACGAATGCCCCGATGACAATCAGACTGATTGTCGCAATCATGACGACGCGGTAACTCAGGACGGCGGCTCGGGTACTGACATGGGCTTCCCGTTCGTCGGCACTGCTGAACTCGCCCTGGTCAGCGTGATACCCTGCATCGTGTTTGCTCAGCCAGCGCCGGTAGCCGACGAAGAGCAGCTGCCAGCCGACAAGCAGGGCAAACCACACGCCCAGTTCAAACTGCCGGGACGCGGTGACCATGTGGGCCATACTGGCGCAGAGGAGAAGGATCGAGACGGTATTGCCCATCTGTTCCGTGATAATTTTTCGCATGATGGTCTGCCTGCCTTTCTTCATTCAGAAATGTGGTCGTAATAGAGCCAGCTGCCCAGGTCGGTGAGCTGAGCGATGATCAGAATCCCGGTGAGGATGATCGACGGGGTGCGGAGCAGCCAAAGCGGTTGCCCGGTGAGGTCGCTGAGGGTGAGGTCGATGGCCGCCATGCTGAAGAAGACGAGCCAGCTGAGGACCTTCAGCGTGACAGCGGCCGCCCGCCGGCTGATACCCAGTTCCCCTTCATCGGCGGCCGCCGTTTTCTGCCGCCAGCGACCAGGCTGGAATTCCGGGTAGCGGCGGGCTAATAGGGAAGCGGCGAGCCCGCAGAGGATGATCCAGCCAGATAAAATGAAGACGCGGATATTGGGAGAATAAGCATTGTACTGGAAGTAGCCCTGGACCAGCAGGTCGTCTGCATTGATGGCAAAAAGGACCAAGCCGACAGTAATGGCCACGGTGTTAAAAATGACGCGACGCATGATGGTTTCACCTCCAAAGTTGGAACAAAACCGTAATGTCCACCTTCAAGGCATCGGCCAGCAAAAAGGCGAGCATCAGTGACGGGGTATAGTGGCCCTTCTCGAGCGAAATGATGGTGCGGCGAGTGACACCAACCCGGGCGGCCAATTCTTCTTGCGTCAGGCCCAGCGCTTTGCGCCGGTCCGCGACGTGGTTGATGATGTGCATGAGGCATTCCTCCAAAAGTGAAGTTCACTTCACAACATCAGTATGACATGCACTAAATGTGAAGTCAACTTCACGGATTGACAGCGGCACGAAATTGATCATTATAGTGAGTGAGCACTCACTAACCATAAGAAGATGACATCATGGATAACACAATTCAAGTTTCTGACCTGACCCAAGGCTATGGCCGCACCACGGTCCTGCGGGACATCAACCTGACCTTGACGCCGGGTACGATCCTCGCCCTGATCGGTCCCAGCGGTGCCGGCAAGACCACGCTGGTGGCGACGATCATGGGCATGCTGAAGCCGCGTCAAGGCACGGTGACGGTTCTCAATACGGCGGTGCCGAACCGGCCGCTGCTCGCCCGCATCGGCTACATGGCCCAGACGGACGCTCTGTACGACAGCCTGACCGGCGCGGAGAACCTGCAGTTTTTCGGTACGATGCAAGGCTTGCGCCGGGCGGCGATGCCGGAACGGATTAAGTACGCGGCGGGCGTTGTCAACCTGCAGCCTGATCTGAAGAAGCCCGTTCAGGATTATTCCGGCGGGATGAAGCGCCGCCTGTCGCTGGCCATCGCGCTGCTCGCCGACCCGGCCGTGCTCATTCTCGACGAGCCCACCGTGGGCATCGACCCGGAGCTGCGCCAGCAGATCTGGCACGAGCTGCACGCGCTGGCGGCGAGCGGGAAGACGATTCTGCTCACCACCCACGTCATGGAGGACGCCGAGCAGGCGGACACCATCATGATGATCCGCAACGGCGAGGCCATCGCCCAGGGGACGCCGGCCCAGCTTACCGCCCAGTATCACGTTGCTACCGTCGAAGCGGCTTTCTTACAAGCGGGGAGGGATCAAGATGCGCATCGGCGCAATGATTAAACGAATCATGCTGGAATTGTCCCGGGACAAGCGCACGCTGGGGCTGCTGTTCATCGCGCCGCTGTTCATCCTCACGCTGATGTACTTCCTGTTCCAGTCGAACACGACCCAGCAGGCCACCCTCGCCGTCCGCGGGGTGGACAGCACGCTGGTCCAGGCCATCGATAATAAGCATATTCAGATAAGAAAGGTGACCGATACGACCGTTAGCGCCCGGAGGCTGATCCGCCAGCACGATTATGCCGGTGTCCTCACCCAATCTGGCAGCAAGCTGACCCTCACGCTGCAAAACAGCGACCAGACGCAAAGCGCGCTGATCAAGCAAAGCCTGCAGGCCGCCCAGATCCAGTTGAAGATGAAAGCAGCCGGGACGACGATCAAGACCCAGGCGGCGGCGCTGCAAAAGCTTGCCCGGGCCCTCGCCGCTGCCACCCGCCGAGTGCCGACCGCGTCGGCGGCCCCGGCCGGCAGCCATACCGCAGCTTACAGTCTCACCACCCACTACCTGTACGGCAGCGGCGACGCCACGTTCTTCCAGACGCTCCTGCCGATCATGATCGGCTTCGTCGTGTTCTTCTTCGTCTTCCTCATCTCGGGGATCGCGCTGCTGCGGGAACGGACCACGGGCACGCTGAATCGGCTGCTGGCCACACCGGTGCGCCGGGGCGAAATTATTGCCGGCTATCTCTGCGGTTACGGCCTGCTGGCGCTGGTCCAGACGATCCTGGTGGTGCTGTTTACCCTGTACGTGTTCAACATTCAGATCCTCGGTAATCTCGCCCTGGTGCTGCTGATCAACATCCTGCTGGCCATCATCGCGCTGACCCTGGGCCTGCTCATCTCCACCTTCACTTCGTCGGAATTCCAGATGGTGCAGTTCATCCCCATCGTGGTCATTCCCCAGATCTTCTTCTCCGGCCTCATTCCAGTGAACCAGATGGCCGGCTGGCTGCAGGCCATCGCCCACGTGATGCCGCTGTATTACGGGGCGGACGCGATGAGCGCGGTGATTGAGAAAGGGGCTGCGTTCTCCGCCATCGCCGGGGATGTGGGCATTCTGCTCCTGTTCTTCGCCGTCTTCCTCGGCCTGAACCTCCTCGCCATGCGCCGCTATCGCCAAGTATAATGGGAGAAAGGAGCTGACATTCTTGGCCATTCACAATATCAATACGCTCTTTGCGGACACCCTGAATACTGCCGACTTGTCGCAGAAGCAGCGGGCGGTGCTCGACGCCAGCCTGGCCCTTTTCTCCGAGAAAGGCTTCGCCGGGACCACCACCGGCGACATTGCCGCGCGCGCCGGGGTGTCCGAGGGGACGGTCTACAAACAGTTCAAGACCAAAGAGGCGATTCTCACGGCGATCCTGGCACCAGTGATCCAGCAGGTGATTCCTCGGGCAGCGGGTGAATTCTCAGAGAATATCGCCGCCCAGCGCTTTCCCCACTTCACCGACTTCCTGCGCTTCGCCGCGACTGACCGGCTGACCTTTGTCCAAGACAACGCCCCCCAGTTGCGGGTCCTGCTTCAAGAAGTGATGCAGAATCCCGCCTTATTGACTACCTTGCGACAGTCGATGGACCGGCTCCTAGCCGGGCCGATTGGCCAGACGTTGCGTCATTTCCAGGAGACGGGCGAAGTAGTCGACTGGCCGCTGCTGCGGATCATCCGGTTCATCGTCAGTGCCTTGGTGGGCTATGCCTTGCCTGCACTGCTGATGAACACCCCGCTGGCGGTGCCCGATGTAGTCGCAGAAGTTGTTCCTTTTTTAGTCCAAGGGTTGGCGCCGGCTTCACGGACTCGCGCGAAAGCCTGAGAGTTTTGCAAAAGCCGCATGCTGTGCGGCTTTTTGTGTGCTTTCGCGCACCCCAGAGAACTGATATATTTAATTGGCATAGACCAAGTTGTGAAAAAGAATGCAAATTTATCCTAACAAGATAAATAACAGTGAAATAGTTATTAGGACAAATTATTTAGGCCATTAAACCGCTTTTCTAAAGCAGTTTAATGGCATTTTCGCAGAACAATAAAGAACAATCTTTTTTCTTGACCTAAAGCGCTTACAGCGATACACTACAGATGCTTAAACGATTAAGTAGTGCACTGAACTTATTATTGGTTGGCTGGTCAGCTGGTGCTGGCTGAATATTCCTGCTTGACGCATGTCAAAAGAAGACGGTGGTTCATGGCCCACCGCGCAGGACTTCGATAAAGGGGATGGTGACATGGAGATCCGCGCAGGGAAGCACAAAAAGCACAAGGACAACTTGATCGGCTATTTGTTTATGGCGCCGGTGTTGTTGGGCTTCTTCGCATTCATCGCGTTTCCGGTGATTGCGTCCCTGCTCATCAGTTTCACTGACTGGAACTTTCTTGCCGGCTTCAGCGGCATCAAGTTCGTCGGCTTCGCGAATTACGCGAAGCTGCTTTCAGGGAACGATGCTTGGTTTACCCCGTCGTTCATCAATACGATCATCTTCACGGTGACGACGGTGCCGATCGGCCTGGCCCTGGGCTTGATCATTGCAGCCTTTATGGATAAGTACGTTTACTGGTCCAAATTGTTCCGGGTATTCGTCTTCATTCCATACATTGCCAGTGTTGTTGCTTCCGTCATTGTGTGGCAGGTCATGCTACAGCCGACTTACGGGCCGGTCAACTCGCTGCTGCACTCTATCGGGATGGCGAATCCGCCGAAATGGTTCGTCGATCCCAACTGGGCGCTGCCAACGATCATCATCTTCCAGATCTGGCAGACCCTGGGCTATAACGTGATTGTCTTTATGGCCGGTCTGAAAGGCATCTCCGCCGATTTGTACGAAGCCGCGGAGATCGACGGGGCCGGTGAGGTACGCAAGTTCTTCAGTATTACACTGCCGATGATCAGTCCGACGATGTTCTTCCTTTCTACCATGGGTATCATCGGCTCGTTCAAAGTCTTCGACTCGATCAGTGTGGCCACTGGCGGCGGTCCGGGCACAGCGACTTCGGTCGTGGCGTTCTACATCTACCGGGAAGCCTTCCAGATGTACCGGCTCGGTACGGCGAACGCCGCCGCCTGGATCATGTTCGCCGTCATCTTCGTGGTCACCATGATCCAGTTGCGCGGCCAGAATAGGTGGGTGACGTACGAATCATGAAAAACAAAAGGAAAACGGCCCGTGAGCCGATTCGCCTTGGCAAAGTCATTCGCACGTTGATTTTTGGCCTCTTCATGCTGGTCATGCTCTTCCCGCTGCTGTGGATGATCTCCACGTCCTTCAAACGGGAAATCGACGTGTTCAACTTCCCCATTCAGTGGATCCCGCCCGTCTTCAACTGGCACAACTACGTCGAAGTCTGGCAGGGTAACTACAACTTCCCGCTCTATTACTGGAACACCATCAAGGTGACGGTGGCCGTCGTGGTCATTCAGCTGGTCATTTCTTCGATGGCGGCGTACGCCTTAGCCAAGATGGACTTTAAGTTCAAAGGCTTCATTTTCTCCATGTTCCTGGCCACGATGATGATTCCGGACCAAGTGACCATCGTGCCCCGATTCATTCTGTTACAGACCATGGGCCTGCTGAACAGCCACGCCGGGTACATCCTCATGCTGGCGTTCAGTGTCTACGGGGTGTTCCTGCTCCGCCAAAGCGTCATTACCATCCCCGACTCGCTGATTGAAGCGGCCCGGATGGACGGCGCCACCCACTTGCAGATTTTCATTCAAATCATTATCCCGATGCTGAAGTCGTCACTGGCGACATTGGCGATCCTGCGGTTCGTTTGGACCTGGAACGACTACCAGAACCCGTTGATTTTCTTCCGGGACCAAAAGCTCTTCACGCTTCAGCTGGGGATGAGTCAATTCGCTTCCCAAGCCGGAACGTACTATGCCCTGCTCATGGCGGCGTCTGTGCTGGCCATTGTACCGCTGCTGATCATCTTCATCATCGGCCAGCGTTACATCATGGACGGCATGACCGCCGGTGCCGTGAAGGGGTAATCGGTTGGTTGTTAACCACGCACTCATTTTGAGGAGGAAATTAAAGTGAAACTGACCAAAGTCATGGCGATGATCGCCTCCACCGCCTTAATCGTTTTATTGGGGGCCTGCGGCAGCGGCAATAGCAGCAACACCGCCAGCAGCAGTAAGAAAAACGACAAGATTACGTTGACCTATTTGGACTATGACGGCACTCGCGACGCCAACAATAACTTGGTGTCCGAGAACATGGCAAAGGCGTACCACAAGCTGCACCCGAACATCACCGTCAAGGTCGACCTGCAAGCCGAGAACAACTCCGTTGATTTCTTGAAGAAACTCGACCTGCTGCAAATGTCCGGCACCACCGGGGACATCATCCATACCCCCAGTTACCGGGAGTATTCGGCCCGCGCCGCAAAGGGCTTCTTCGCCGACATTACGTCGAACTTCGATAAAGAGGGCGGCTACAAGAAGCTCTATGACTACGATGCCACCGTTTCTGGCAAGCAGTACGCCGTTCCGTTCCAACCTGGGATCTACATGACCTTCATTAATAAGACCATGCTGGACGCAGCGGGCGAGAAGCTGCCGACCACCGGCTGGACCTGGGACGACTACGCCAAGCTGGCGAAGAAGCTGACCAAGGGCTCCGGCTCGAACAAGGTGTATGGTTCCTACATGCACATCTGGCCCGAATTCCGGCGCGAAGGACTCTTCAACAGTGTGATGGATAACCCGTATATTAAGAAAGACGGGACGTCGAACCTGAAGAGCAGCCAATTCACCGACTGGCTGACCTTCATGAAGGGCCTGGAGACGTCCGGTTCGCAGCTGCCCTACAGTGACGCCAAGGCCACGAACATGAACTACCGGGACGTCTTCCTGCAAGGCAAGGCCGGCATGATCGTCATGGGGACCTGGTTCTTCGATGATATTCTGAATACGCAGAAGTTCCCTCACGACTTCCAGACCGTTCTGGCACCGTTCCCGGTCTTCGAGAACGGCAAGGCCGGCGTGACCCAAGGGGCCGTCAGCTACCTGTCCGTCGCCAAGAAGTCTAAGCACCCGAAGGAAGCCTATGACTTCATTCGCTACATGTCCGGCAAGGGCTCTGTAGCCCAGAACATCTTCCCGTCGACGAAGGGCGGCGACATTGCGTCCGTATTGAAGGCCAAGATCGGCAAGAACACTAAGCTGCTGGATGCCACTTCGGCCCTTTCTATCTGGGACAACAAGAACATGGTACCGAACATGGTGACGCGTGACGCTGACAAGTTCGTCGAGATCGACTCCATCTTCGACACCGAGACCCAGAAGTTCATGCTGGGTAACCAGAGCGCGAGTCAGACCATGACTAACGTGAATAACCAAGCCAAGTCGATTATCGGTAAGTAACTGACGGTGAGAAAGGGGGCGGCCCAGATGGGGTTCTTCGCCTATGACGGTATCTTCAACAAAATCATGGGACCTGTCTTCGACGTGATGGTGGGCAGCCTGTTCTGGCTCGTCTGCGCGATTCCCCTGGTCACCATTGGTAACGCGACGAATGCACTGATCGTCTTCATGCACGCGGACAAAAAGACGCCCCAGGTGTTCTTCCGGGCCTTCATCACCGACTTCTGGCGGCACATGCAGTTCTGGCTCAGCTACTTCGGGGTCAGCGTGCTGCTGGCGGTGAACATCTGGTTCTCCCAGCGCGCAATTACCGCGCCGCTGCTGGCGGTGGGACTGATCACGTTCTATTGGACGATTTGGATCCTGTTCAGTGCTGTGTTCATCCTGCTGCTGAGCAAACCAGCGCTGGCTGATTTGGGCTTCAAGAACGGCTTCCTGGCCGCCTTGTACCTGGCGGCGCGCCACCTGGGCAAGTCGCTGCTGGCCAGTCTCGTCGCGGCAGCGGCGGTGTTCATTCTGTATTTGGCCCCCATCGCGATTCTTGTGATTCCTGCAACGGTGGCCGTCTGCTGGCAGAAGCTGTTTCAACAAGTGACGCTGCCGGCGTAGTGAAGCACAGTGCACCACTGACAAGGGCCGCGTATCCGCATATTATTGGGGTATGCGGCCCTTGTTGGCTGATAATCCAGGGCCATGGAAGGATGGGGAGGATGATGCACCACGTAACGATCAAAGATATTGCGCGCCGAGCCGGCGTCTCGGTGGCCACCGTCTCGTATGCCTTGAATGGGCAGAGCGGCGTCAGCCCCCAGATGCGGGCGAAGATTATGGCGATTGCCCGGGAGATGCAGTATGTGCCGCATATGGCGGCGAAGATACTAGTAAATCAAACGACACCGATCGTATGCGGCTTGGTAGACTCCTTTGAAGGGGTGTTCAACAACGAGCTGCTGGAAGCTCTTCAGGACAATTTTCAGAGTGCCGGTTACCTTTTACTCGTCGTCAATCGCCTGGTGCCGGAGCTGATCGGTTCGGATCTATTTCGCGGGCTGGTGGTTCTCAACTTCGATATTGATGACCAGCAGCAAGAGACGATTGCCGCACTGAATGTGCCGACCATCTTTCTGGCGAACACCCCGCTGCCCAATACGCTGCGGGTCGTGATGGACAACGCTGGTGCCATCACCTTGGGGTACCAAGAGCTGATGAAAAGTGTCCACCAGCGATTGTGTATCTTCACCGGCCGGCGTATATCGGCCAACAACAACGAGCGCTGGCAAGCGGTGCAGCAGCTCTATGAACAGGATCATGGGCAGGAGGCGGCCGCCATCACGTTCAACGGGGCCTTCGAGTACGAGACCGCCTATCGTCTGAGCCTGCCGCTGTTTGACCGTTTCGATGCCTTCCTGTGCTTCAACGACAACATGGCGTTGGGTATCTATAAGAGTGCTTACGAACAAGGCCTGACGGTGGGCCGGGACGTGTCGATTATGGGATTCGATAACAGCATCCTCGGACAGAGCGCGCTGCCAGGGCTGACGACAGTCGGCTTCGACATGCAGCAATGGGCGAAGACGGTCGTGCGTCAGTTCGACACGCTCGTTGAGCACCCAGCCGAGGAGCAGACTGTCACACGGATTCCGCCGGCGTTATACGTTCGCCAGTCGATTCGCTACGCTGCCAGTCAAACCAATACAGCAGAGGACCAAGCCGTTGGTTGATGGGGAACGACGGCCGTCCCCAGCAAGAATGTGAGGACATGATCGTGAAGAAAGAAAATGGGCACTACATTGATGCGACCCCCGCCTGGGCCGTCTCGGCCTGGGACCAAGCACTGGCCAAATATCGGGTGATGGTCCCCCGGATCGGTACCAAGATTCCGTATATTCCGGAGAACGGCCGGTACACCGATAAAGGGGAAGATGAATATTGGTGGACCAACGGCTTTTACGCCGGCGTCCTCTGGGAGCTCTACGCGGCCACGCAGGACAAACTGTTCAGCAACGCCGCCCAGCAGCAAGCGGTCCGGCTTGATGAACCGCTCCATGGGTTCGTCGGCCTGCACCACGACGTCGGTTTCGAGTGGCTGCACGCCGGGGTGGCGGACTACCGCTTGACCGGCAGCGAAGCCGGGAAGACCCGGGGGTTGATTGCGGCCAATATTCTGGCCGGGCGGTACAATCCCACCGGCCGCTACCTGGTCTCTTGGAATGAGAACCGGCCCGGCTGGGTGATTATCGACAGTTTGATGAACATCAATATTCTGTACTGGGCCAGCGAGGAAACAGAGGATCCGCGTTTCAAGCAGATGGCAATGAACCATGCCGATACGGTTTTGGCGAATCATCTGCGTCCGGATGGTTCCGTGTACCACATTGTCGCGTTTGATCCGACGACGGGGGCGGTGGCGGATCATCCCCAGGGTCAAGGCTATGCGCCGGAATCTGCTTGGACCCGGGGCCAGGCGTGGGCCATTTACGGGTTCGCGCTGAGTTATCTGCACACGGGTGAGGATCGCTATTTGGAAGCGGCCAAGCGGGTTGCCCATTATTTCCTGGCGAACGCTGCAGAGAACGATTATGACGTAGTCGTGGACTTCCGGGCGCCCCAAGAGCCGGTCTACACCGACACGAGCGCGGCGGCCATCGCGGTCAACGGGCTCCTCCTGCTGGGCCGCCTGACGCCGACGGGGGAGCAGCCATTGTACCGGGACGGGGCGCTCCGCCTGCTCCAGCGGCTCACCGACCGGCACACCGACTTTGACCCCGCCACCGACGGCATCCTCCAAGGCGCGACAGCCATGTACCACAGTGCCCACGAGCGGGAAGTGAACATGATCTACGCTGACTTCTTTTATTTGGAAGCTTTGACGAAGTTGCGGAACGAGCCCTTCTTAATCTGGTAGACTAATGGTGGTGGCGCTTTCTCCCGAGGGGGCTGCCGCCATTTTTCAATGTTGGCAGGAAGAAAGGATCGGCATGATGCGTGCGCAGATAATCGATATTCGAGGCATTTCTAATCCATTAGCGGAAGCTGTCCGCGAGCAGGCCCGGGCAGTGCGCGGGAAACCGTTGCCGGTGCTGCCGCTGGCCGATTTTCTGGCCTTTACCCAAACGGGGGAACGGGCGGCTTACGAGGACGCAATTTTTGCCCGCCATGGGCGGTTAGCCTTAGCGGGGACGGCCTGGCTTCTGGATCCGGGGGCGGAGACCGGCGCCGAACTCGCAGACATGCTCTGGCAGATCTGTCAGGAACCCTCCTGGTCCTTGCCGGCCCACCTGTACAAGTCTGGCAGCGACCCGTTGGCCAAGCCGGGCGCCATTGGCCTTTTTCTCGACCTCGTATCTACGGATACCGGGGCCATGGTGGCGTACTTGACCCACGCTGCGGCCGGCGAGCTGCCCTCGGCCTTGGTCGATTTCATTCACTTCGAGCTGCAGCGGCGCATCTTCACGCCCTTCCTCACCCGGGACTGGAACTGGCTGCACCTGGAGAATAACTGGGCGGCCGTCTGTGCCGGCGGCGTCGGGATGGCGGCCCTCTATGGTTTGAGCGCCGAGGACAAGCAGCGGGCACGGATCATCACCCGCGTCGCTACCGGGATGCGCAGTTATATCCGCGGCTTCGGTGCCGACGGCGCAACGGAAGAGGGCGTGGACTATTGGGCTTACGGTTTAGGCCACTATATTTACTTTGCCCAGGCCCTGGCCGCGGAGACGGGCGACGACCACTTTTTACGGGCGGCTAAGGTGCCCCGCATGGCCCGCTTCCCGTTCAACGCCAGTTTATTTCCCGGGCAATACGTGATGTTCGGGGACATGACCAAGCGCACGGCAGCGCAGCCCAGCGGCCTCATGAGTTTCTGCGCGAAGGTCCTGCACGCGCCGCTGACGGAACCAATTCGTTACAGCACTGTGGCAGAAAGCGGCAGCTTCAACGACTTGCTGCACAACATTGCCTGGACGGATGAATCGCTGCCGGTGACCCCGCTGCCGGCGACGACCGACCTTCCCAGCGTCGCTTGGCACATTGTCCGCCAACCGGCCTGGGCGTTCGCTATCAAAGCCGGCAGCAACCACGTTTCTCACAACCACAACGATGCCGGCAGTTGGGAGCTGGTGACGCCGACCCAGAGTGTGGTGCGGGAGCTGGGTTCGGGGCCGTACACCCGGGACTACTTCGATGACCGGGTGCGCTATACGTTGCCGTATACCCGCAGTCTGGGCCACAGCGTGCCCTACGTGAATGGCACAGAACAGGTCTATCAGGCAGATACGCTGACGACGTTGACTGTGCAAGAGGACGGGACTGCCATTCTGAATTTGACGAAGGCCTACCCGCCTGCCGCCCGTTTGCGGCGATTGCTGCGGACGGTCCGCGTCACGCCGCAGACGGTGCGGATAACGGACCAGGCCAACTTTGCCAGCCCGGGGAATACGTTCACGACCGTTCTGATCCTGCCGGCGGCGCCCACCGCCAATGCGGCGGCCCCGGATACGCTGCAGCTGGCCGGCGGCTGGTCAATGACCTTCCCGGCCGGCGGCCAGGCCACGGTCACGCCGTTAAACCTGCACGATCATGACGGCCAGCCTTACACGGCGTATCGGCTGAGCATTCAGTATGCCGCCGGGGCGGCCGGCGAATGGACCGTGCAGCTCACGGCACCGTCCAGCGGCAGGAATCAGTAAGCCGAATGCTTGACGATGCGGGCGGCTCTTAAGCTGATATTGTGTTGATCATCACATGAATTGAATCACGAGAAAGCAGAAGGGGACATAACAATGGATAGCAGTAATCGTTGGCGGCAGACCGTTCAAGCCTTGATCACCCAGCACCGGTTGGACCCGGCGCCGGCAATCAAGAACGCGCAGCGCGTCATGCGGCGGGAATTTATCTTTGACCATCCCTTTGATATGGAGCCCACGAACGTCGCGTATACGATGGACCCCATCACCTGGCAGCACACCCCCAACGGCGATCCGGAGTGGCTGTATATGCTGAAGCGGCAGGAGTATCTGCTGGATTTGACGCTGGCCGCTCAAGCCACGGACGACGACCGCTATTTGGCGGACGCCAAGACGCTGCTGCTGGAATGGATCAGCCAGAACTTGGCCCAGCCGCAGACCTGGCGCACCATCGATACCGGTATTCGGCTGATGAACTGGGCCCCGGTGGTCGCTGAGCTCCAGGCAGAAAAAAAGCTCAGCGCCGCCGACCAGGCACAGATCGCCGATGCGGTGACGCGCCAAATGGCGTATCTGCGCAGCCATTTTGCCGATCGCTACCTGTTGTCGAACTGGGGCGTCCTGATCGTCACCGGGCCACTGGTTTACGGTGCACTCCATCCCGGGGCACTGACCGCTGACGACGCCGCTTGGGCCATGCAGCAGCTGCAGACGATGTGTGCCCTGCAGATCACGGATGATGGGATTCACTGGGAGCAGTCCGCGCTGTACTTCCTGGAAGTCTGGCGGGACCTGCTGGCCGTGGCGTTGGCGTATCACCGGACGGGGACTGCCCTGCCCGCGGTCATCACCCAGAAGCTGCTGGCCATGTGCGATATGGCGGCGCAGTACGTTCTGCCTGACGGCACACTGCTGCAGGTGGGGGACAGCGACGCTGTGCATATCGACAGTATGCTGCAGACGGCGAATTTCTTCCTGCACCGGACGACCCCGCAGACACCGCACTTGGCACCGGCCCTGGACTACCTGCTGGTGAGTATCGGCCAGATGAGCCGCTTCCCGTTGACGGAGTTCGATTACGCCCCCCTGCACAAGGTGGTGGACAGCCCGGCCAGCGGCAACTTCTTCGGCCGTTCGTCCTGGAACACGGACGCCGATTACTGGCACGTGATCAACGGGAATATCGGCAGCGGTCACGGCCACGCCAACTTGGGCCACTTCGATCTGGTTCTGCATGGTCAGCCGGTACTGGTCGATCCCGGCCGTTACACCTATGTTGACGGGCCGGAGCGGCGGGCGTTGAAAGACGCCGCCGCGCACAACACGGTGATGCTCAACGGCGAGAATTACGATGTGCCCACCGGCAGCTGGAGCTACGAACGGCTGGCAGAGCCCATGGCCAACATGGTGTACCACGGTCCCGGGCTGACCAGCGTGACGAGCGTCTATCACGTCGACCCCGTGGCCGGTACACCAGGCACGGTGACCCGCCAGTTCCTCTGGCTGCCGGCGGAGCATACGTGGATCGCCCTGGACAGCGTGGCGGCCACCGGGGAGCAGACGATGCAGGTCCAGCTGAACTTCGCTCCCCAAGTCACCGTGACCCGGGCCAATCAGCAAGGACTGTGGCACGCTGGGGCTAACGACGTTTTCAGTCACGCCGAGCAGAGCACGCTGCAGGACGGTCCCTATTCGCCAAAGTACAACACGCTCAGCCGGCTGACCCGGCTCACGCTGCAGGCCAGTATCCGCGACGTGGGCTTCAGCGATGTGACTATCGCCCCCCGCGGCACCTGGCGCGATGTCAGCGTCCCGGCCGTCCGCCAAGCCGAACGGCCAGCAGATTTCTCCGTTGCTCAGCGCTACTGCTTCGCCATTCGCCTTGATGCGTTCGATGGTGAACAAGTCTATGCCGTTTGGCAGAAAGAAAACACGGCAGACGGCTACCAGCTGTACTTTGTGGACGACATCCCAGTCTTCGGCAACCTCAGCGTCATCAGGCGGGCCGCGGATGGTCAGATTAACCGCCAGATCATTCGGCTCTGACCGCCTGGTCTTACATTTTCGTAAGCTGGCCGTCATCACGATTGGTCTAGAATAGAGGTGTACCAGAAAGGGAGTTTGCCTGATGAAATTAAGTAAAAGTGTTTTACTGGCCGCTACGTTATTGAGCGCGGGCGCCCTCGCTGCCGCCCCGTTGGCGACCAGCCAGGCCGCTTCGGGCAGTTTGATTGCCACCCAGACGACCAAGACGGAAGATTTGCCGGCGCTGTCGACGGTCTACGTTAAGAAGAACGCGGCCCCGCTCTACGCGGATGCCCAGTTGACGAAGAAGACCGGCCGCACATTGGCATTCGGCACGGCGTGGCGGGCCTTTACCAAGACCACGACGGCCAGCGGCGACCTTTCTTATAAAGTCGGCACGAACCAGTATGTCGCGGCGGCGGATGCCACGATGGATCCGAGTGCCGTGGCGACGACAGCCAAGGAAAGCGGCGTAGTTTACGTCAACGCTAAGGGCGGGGCAGATACCCACTCTTGGAAGACCGGTAAGGTGAACGGTCACTTGGCTTATGGCACAGCTTGGAAGTACGGTACCGTAGCCATCAATGGCTCAACAAAAGTCACTGGCTACTTTGTGAGCGGCGACCAGGTCCTGAACACGGAGGATGTCACCTTCACGAAACCGGGCACGACGCCTGTCGACCCCAGTCAGCTGCGCCGCGGCGTGTTCACCGTGAAGTACCCGGCCCACCCGTCCTGGGCAATTGCTAAGTATACTTTGAAAAACGGCTCCCTGAAGTATGCCGGTGCACTGCCTGCGGGGTCTCGCTGGCTGGCTTACGGCACGATGAAGATTGGCGGTCAATACTACTTTGACTTAGGCAATCAGTATGTGCCCGTTGCTTATGGTACATTTACACCAGCAAAGTAATCTACTTTAGTTGCCATGCATAAGAAAACACCGTTTCTGTCCATTTTGGCGGAGACGGTGTTTTTGTGTTTCTCGACCATTTTTCAACGCCACTTTACTACTTTTGGCGTCGTAACCATGAATTACACCGCCAAATCATCCAATTTGGCGGTGTAATTCAATTCATGGCGTTAATCACTTCGGCAGTTTGTCATCCGCCACTTTCGTCGTGACCAGCCCCTCAGTCCCGCTTACGCGGGCCGTGAAGCTGACGGTGTCACCGGGCTGAATGAAGCGGGCGAAGGGGTAGGTCTTGATATTGACCGTGTAGACGACTTTCTTATCATTGAGCATCAGGTACAGTGTGTCGTCGGCGATGCTGGTCCGGAAGACGGTGCCCTGGACCTTCTCTTTCTTCCCGCCGCTGGCCGTCGTCGCAGAACTGTCACCGAAGAGGGCCAGGTACTTGGCCAGCGTCGTCTCCGCGTCGCTGCCGGTGGCCACGGTGTTCTGAGTGCCGTTGCCCGACGCCAGCAGGTAGACGTAGCTGCGGAAGGCGTTGCTGGTGTCCAGCATGGAGACGACCCAGGTGGGTTTGCCGGCGATGCGGTAGAGCATCGGCATCTTCGGCTTCCAGCCAGTCTGCTTCATCATGTCCTTAGCCAGCTGCTGGGCCCGGTCGGGGGTCATCGCGTCGGCGTTTTCCTTATAGTAGTAACTCTTGCCGGTACCGGCGTCGGTGAAGGCGTAACCCATCACAGAGGTCTGGGCGGACTTGGCGCTGGTCAGCGACTGCTGGTAGTAGATCTGGCCCTTGTACAGCATGGGCGTAACGTCTTCGTCGTCGCCCTCGGTGCCGGCCTTGGTCACGGCTACCATCACCCCTTGGCGGGCGCCGCCGAAGCCGTTGGCATTCCACCAGCCGTTGCGTTCCCGGCCCCAAGCGCCAATCTGGCCGCTGGCAGTGGTGGGATCCACGGCCACGTCCAGCCACTTGGGCTTGTCCTTCAGGTCCTTGTAGAAATGCAGGGCGCCCGTTACAGCGTTCAGCGACACGACCCCCTTGTGCCGGAAGTCTTGACGGTTGGTCACGCCGTAGCGCTTGACCAGGGTGCTGACGTAATACGGATTGCCGCTGTCGTCGATCTCCAGTTGCGGCGCGTTGTTCATCAAGACGTAGCCCGAATTGGCGGTGGCCGCGTACATTAAGCGCTCGGCGTCCCGGCTGAAGTAAGCCGCCGGCGTGTAGCGCATGGCTTTCTTCACAAACTCGGGGTCGGCCGACTTGCTGGTGGCATCGGTGAGAAAGTAGCCGTCGACCTGCTTATAGCGCAGGTAGCGCCAGAAACTGCCGTCGAAATCCAGCGGGGCGGCGTAGACCAGCTTGTTGCGGTAGATCTGGGCGCGGACGTGGTCGACGGAGTAGACGTTGGCGTTGGGAATGTTGCTCAGGGAGTTGTTCACCTGGGTGAGCACCGTCGCCGGGGTATTCACCACCGGCACCTGCTTCGTGCTGCTGGTGATCTCCGGCAGCGGCGCCTGGGCGGTGGAGCTGTAACTCTGGACCGGCGCGTTGAGGGCAACGCGCTTGGCGTCCACCACGTTCATGACAGAAAAGACCAGCATGGCGATGACGCCCAGGCCGATGCCCCAGCCGATGCCGCGGGCGAACAACTTGCTCGGCCGGGATTCCCCGACGACCACCCGTTGCGCACCATTGGGCTTGCCGCCGCTGACCAGCTTGGTGAACTCGGTGGTGTTCATGACCCCCAAGAAAATGGCCTGGAGCAGGCAGGCAATGACGAAGCTGACCAGGTTGGCCATGATCGTCGTGGCCAGGCTAGGTTCCGGCAGGGCAAAGTAGAACCAGGCGTAGGCCACGATCAGCAGCGTGAGACTACTGATCAAGTCGTAGCGGGCCCGTTTGCCGCGTTTCTCCACCAGCAGCCAGACCAGGCCGACCAGGGTGGCAGCGACGCCCAAGGCGCAGAAGCGCAGGGTAATAAGCAGAAAGTCGATCCACATCATGATTAAATTCCTCCGATTCGGTAATGACTATCCTCAGTATACCGAACCTGTTTGGCAGCCGCCAACTATTCTCTCATAAATAACGTGAGATATGATTGAATAAGGGCTTGACGGTGGGTGGAAACAGGGCTAGAGTGAGAACATTATTAAATTCAGTACCGAATGGAGTGAAATTCGTGAAACCGATTATTGCAATTACGGCCGATTCCTTACCGAAACCGTCTCCGGTGATCAACGAAAACGTGGCGCCCTTTGCCCCGCGGGAACTGGTCGAAGGCATCTTGGCCGCCGGCGGGATGCCCATTATCTTGCCGTTCCCCCAAGATCCCAGCGAAGCGGAAGAAGCCGCCCAGGCGGCGGTCGCCCTCTTCGACGGGGTGGTCATCCCTGGCGGGCCGGACATCGACCCGACGTTGTTCGGTGAGGAGCCGATCCCCCAGATTGGCCGGACGAATTATGAACGGGACGCCTATGAGCTGGCGTTGATCAAAGCCGCGGCGCTGCAGCACAAGCCGCAGTTGGGTATCTGCCGGGGCATTCAGATCATCAACGTGGCTTTCGGCGGGACACTTTACCAAGACTTGGGTACGCAGGACCCTGACTGCCATATTCAACACAGCCAGAAGGCACCGGGTCAATTCCCGACCCACCACATCACCACGACGCCCGGTTCCCAGATCAACGCCATCGTCGGTGCCAAGCAGAAGGTCAACTCTCGCCACCACCAGGCTGTGCGGACCGTCGCTGCTGCTTTCAAGGCGACGGCTACCGCTCCAGACGGCGTGATCGAGGCCATCGAACTGCAGCAGGGCGACGATATTTTGGCCGTTCAATGGCATCCTGAAAACATGTGGCAGCGCGACCCGGCGGCCTTGGCGTTATTCCAAGACCTGGTCGCTCGGGCTGACCAACGGAAGAAAGCGTGAGCTTATGGCGACAGAAACGAACAAGAAAAACGAACTGGGCTTTTGGAGCATTATTCTTTTAGGCATCAACGGTATTATTGGCTCCGGTATTTTCCTGCTGCCTAACCAGGCGGCCAAGATGGTGGGCACGGCCAGTATCTTCGTCTTGATTTTTGATGCCTTGCTGGTCTTCGCCATTGCGGTGTGTTTCGCCAAGGCCGCCACGTACTTTGACGAGAACGGCGGTCCCTACCTATATGCCCAGGACGCCTTTGGCGGGTTTGTCGGCTTTGAGGTCGGCTTCGTCACCTGGGCCATCCGGATCATTGCCGAAGCGACGATGGCCGTCGCCTTTACCACCGCCCTGGGGTCCATCTGGCCCTTCGCCGCGACAGTCGTCGGCAAGGACGTGGTGGCCGCGACGCTGATCATTTTGCTGGCTATCATGAACATCGCCGGCGTCCGCGTCTCCAAGGTCGTCAACAACATCATCACGGTGTCTAAGCTGATTCCCCTGGTCCTCTTCATCGCCGTCTGCATCTGGTTCATCAAGGGCGGCAACTTCACGCCCCTCTTCCCGGGCGGGCACTACACCAGCGGCACGTTTGGTCCCGCTGCGGTGACGATGTTTTATGCCTTCACCGGGTTTGAAGGCGTCGTTGTTGCCGCCGGTGATATGCGGGATCCAGAGAGAAATCTGCCCAAGGCCCTGATCATCGTCATGCTCACCGTCTTGGCGTTCTACATCTTGATCCAAGTCGTCTGCATTGGCGTGCTGGGCACGACGACGCTGGCCAAGTCCGCGACGCCGATCCAGGCCGCCTTCGGGCGGGTGGCTGGCGGCTTCGGCAGTGCCTTAGTTGAAGCCGGCACGCTGCTGTCCACTGGCGGGCTGCTGGTCGCTTCCAGTTACATCACCCCCCGGTCCGGCGTGGCCTTAGCCGACCACGGCATGATGCCGCCGGCATTGGCGAAAGTGAACAAGAAGGACGGCCCCTGGGTCTCGATCATCGTTTCCTCGACGATCGGCCTGCTCATCGCGGTCTCCGGTACCTTCAATTACTTAGCCCAGATCAGTGCCATTTCTCGCTTCGCCCAGTACATTCCCACCTGCTTGGCGGTCATTGTCTTCATTAAAACGAAGAAGGGTGTGCCGTCCAACTTCCACCTGCCGCTGGGACCGGTCATTCCGCTGGTGGCCATCATCGTCAGCATCTGGCTGCTGTTCCAAGTAACGTTCCAGCAGATTGCCTGGGGCCTCGGTGCACTGGTCGTCGCTGTGCCGTTCTACTTCTTGATGGCGCATAACAAGAAGCGGCGGGAAGAGGCGGCATGACGGCTGTCATCTGCTTAATTGGTGGTGACAAGATAGCAAGAAGTTGTTATACTAAAAGCAGAAAAAGAACGCCGCTTTCCAAGGCGGCGTCCGCTTACCTCAGAGCTGCTAGGCGGTGGCCCTGATGCGACGACAAGAAATAGCCGTTAGGGCTGGAACCTAGAGACGGCTATTTTTTGTTCACGTTCACGATAAGCGTCACTACAAGTGTGATGAGTGAAACGACGAAAGCGCCGAATGCAATCATCACGAGCAACGTATCCTTTACGGACATTAAATTGGCTTCCCTTTCTCGGGTAACCGTGGTCAAACAGTGGTTGAATTGCACCACCTCCCGCAACTAACCTAGAGTAGCCACCGTCTATCAAAACTCTGCGTAAGAAGTATACCATCTCGGATGAATGATGCCTAGATGGTATTTTTTATGCCACAAATTCCCACTTTTAGGCGTTTATGGTAATGTATACCAATGATTGAATTTGGCGCATGTTGTACAATCTCCCCACATCTGATATTCTAAGCCTATCTGAAGAGAACCCTCCGCATGGCAATCTCGTCCCGCCGCTTCCGGCGCCGGGCAGGGTTGCCATGCGGCGTATCGTTCTCTCAACTACGATTTAAGAAAAGTGAGGTACGCCTTGTTAACTGTAACGAATGTCTCCATGACGTTTTCTGACCGCAAACTCTACGATGACGTCAACTTGAAGTTCACGCCGGGCAACTGCTACGGCATTATTGGGGCCAATGGCGCCGGTAAATCCACGTTCCTGAAGATCCTCTCCGGCGAACTGACGCCGACCACCGGCACGGTCCAGCTGGACCCCCACGAACGGATGAGCAATCTGCGCCAGGACCACTTCGCCTTCGACGATACTACCGTGTTGAATACGGTCATCCAGGGGTACGAGCGCTTGTACGCCGTGATGCAGGAGAAGGATGCCCTGTACGCCAAGGTGGATTTCTCCGAGGAAGATGGGCTTAAAGCCGCTAACTTGGAAGCTGAATTCGCCGAGATGGACGGCTGGAACGCCGAGTCTGACGCGGCCCAGCTGTTGACCCAGTTAGGCATTCCTGACGCCGACCACGACAAGCTCATGGGCGACCTGCCGGAAGGCCAGAAGGTCAAGGTGCTGCTGGCCCAGGCACTGTTCGGTTCGCCGGACGTTCTGCTGCTGGACGAGCCGACCAACGGCTTGGACCCGGAGACTATCCGCTGGTTGGAGAACTGGCTCGCCGATTACGACAAGACCGTCCTGGTCGTCAGCCATGACCGCTACTTCCTGAACCAGGTCTGCACGATGATGTGCGACGTGGACTTCGGCAAGATCGAGATGTTCGTGGGCAACTACGATTTCTGGCTGGAATCCAGTAAGCTGGCCCAGCAGTTGAAGGCCAACGCCAACGCGAAGAAGGAGGAGCAGATCAAGCAGCTCCAGGAATTCGTCGCCCGCTTCTCGGCCAATGCGTCGAAGTCCAAGCAGGCCACGGCCCGCAAGAAGCAGCTGGACAAGATCACGCTGGACGACATCAAGCCCAGCAGCCGCAAGTATCCCTTCATTAAATTCGAACCGGAACGGGCGCTGGGCAATGATCTGCTGCGGGTGGAGAACGTGTCGAAGACCATCGACGGCGTAAAGGTGCTGGATAACGTCAGCTTCATCCTGCGGCCGGAGGACAAGACCGCCATCATCAGCCGCAACGACGTCACTGCCACTCAGCTGATCCGCCTGCTGGCCGGCGTGGATACGCCCGACAGCGGCACGATTACCTGGGGTGTGACCACCAACCGGGCCTACATGCCCAAGGACCTGACGCCCGAATTCAGCGACGACACCCTCGATATCCTTTCTTGGCTGCGCCAGTTCGTGAAGAGCAAAGAAGAGGACGACAACACCTTCCTCCGCGGCTTCCTCGGCCGGATGCTGTTCTCCGGCGACGAAGTATTGAAGAAAGTCCCCGTTCTTTCCGGCGGTGAGAAAGTCCGCAGTTACCTGGCCAAACTGATGCTGAGCAAGGCCAACGTCCTGCTGCTGGACGACCCGACGAATCACCTGGATCTGGAGAGCATTACGTCGCTGAACGACGCGCTGATCGATTTCAGCGGCGCCGTCATCTTCACCAGCCATGACCACCAGTTTATCCAGACGATTGCGAACCACTTGATTGAAGTAGGACCGCTGGGCGTGGTGGACCGAGCGGACACGACCTACGACGAATTTTTGGACCACCCGGTAGCGCAGGAGCAAGTTAAGGCGCTGTATCCGACCAGTAATTGAGACATGAGAAAAGCCCAGCCGGCGATTTTTGACGGCTGGGCTTTTTTGTCTATGACGCGTTGGTTTCTTCGGCGTGTTCAGTCAGCGCGTCCAAGAAGAACTGCCCGTACTTTTCTAACTTCACCTCGCCCACGCCCTTGACCGCCAGCATCTCGTTCAGCGTGGTCGGCTTGGCGGCGCTGATGGCCTTTAGGGTGGCGTCGGAGAAGATCATGTACGGCGGCAGCTTGCTCTGCTCGGCCAGTTGCCGGCGCACGGCCCGCAGTGCTTGGAACGTGTCGTCGTCCACGGCTAGACTCTGGCGGGCCTTCATCGCGGTCTTGCGGTAGACCGACTGGTTGCCCCGCAATACCTCGGCGCCGGTTTCGGTCAGCCCCAGCGTCGGGAACTGGCCGCCGTTGGTTTGGAGGAAGCCGCTGGCGGTGAGAAAGTCGATGAACGTGGTGACGTCCCGCTGGCTCTGGTTCTGCATCAGGCCATACGTGGACAGCTCATCTAAGTGCCACTCCTGAATGCGCTGGTTGTGCGAGCCGGTGAGGACCTGAGCAATCAATGCTTTGCCGTAGCGGGAATGCATCCGCACGACGCAAGACAGCACTTTTTGGGCGTCGGTGGTGACATCCACCGCCTCCCGCTCGTCGAGGCAATTGGAGCAGCGGCCGCAGGGTTTGGTGCCGGTCTGGCCGAAGTAATTCAGGATAAACTGCTGCAGGCATTCGCCGGTATTCGCATACTGGATCATGGTCTGCAGTTTTTGGTACTGCAAGCGGCGGTGGGCTTCGTCGGCTTCCGAATTGTCGATGAAGAAACGCTGGAGCATGACGTCCTTGGGCTTATACAGCAGGATGGCTTCACTGGGCAGGCCGTCCCGGCCCGCGCGGCCCGCCTCTTGATAGTATGATTCCAGATCCTTGGGCAGCTGGGCGTGGATAACGAAGCGCACGTTGCTCTTGTCGATGCCCATGCCAAACGCATTAGTGGCAATCATGATCGGCTTACGCTCGAATAGAAAGTCTTCCTGGCTGGCGGCCCGGTCCGCGTCACTCATGCCGGCGTGGTAGCGGGCGACGGGCAGTTTCTTTTTGGCCAGCATGGTGTACAGCCGGTCCACTTCCTTGCGGGTACTGGCGTAAATGATGCCGGATTGGTCTTGATTCAGTTTCAAGTACTGACTCAAGTAACGGTCTTCGTCCTGGTCACGAATGACTTGGAAACTCAAATTGGTCCGCTCAAAACCGGTGTTCACCATACCGTCGTCGGGAATTCCTAAGCGCTGGCGGATGTCGGCAGCGACCCGGGGGGTGGCGGTGGCCGTCAGGGCGATCACCGCCGGCTTGCTGGTCAGCCGCTGGGGCACCGTCGATAAACTTAGGTAGCTGGGCCGGAAGTCGTGGCCCCATTGGGAGATACAGTGGGCCTCGTCGATGGCTAACAGACTGACGTTAATATCGTTCAGCTCGGTGACAAACTGGTCGGACTCGAACCGTTCCGGCGCGACGTAGAGCAGTTTGACCTCGCCCATGGCGGCTTGGCGCAAGCGTTCGTCCATCTCCCGGAAGTCAATGCTGCTGTTGATGAAGGTGGCGGCGATACCGTTATCGTTCAGGGCATCCACCTGGTCCTTCATCAAGGCGATCAGCGGTGAGACCACCACCGTCAGCCCCGGCAGCATCAGCGCCGGGATCTGGTAGCACAGCGACTTCCCGCCGCCGGTGGGCATCACCACCAGTGTATTCTCCCCGGCCAGCACCCGGTCGATGGCCGTATCCTGGCCCGCCCGGAAGTGGTCGTAGCCGAATTTTTCTTTGAGTACCTGTTCTGCTTGTGCCTGCGCCTGCATCGGAATCCTCCTGTTCTTTTCTCCCTATTGTATCGGCCGCTCCCGTGAATGTACAATGCGGCGGTCACAGTATTAGATACGCATTTCTCAGCGAGAAATAAAAAAACAGCCGGTGCCTTGTCTTGAAGCGAATACCAGGACCTGATAAACTGGCTTCACTGAGAGCGATTTCTGTTCAATACCGGACGTCCGACCAAGGAGGCAGCCGTTATGCGGAATTACTGGCAGCACCCATTCTTGCCCTTCATCATTGCGCTGCTGGTCATTGTGACCGGGTCGGCGGTCTTGTTAGTAGCGCCCGCGCCGCGGCAGACGGCCTCTGAGACACCAGCCCGGATGACGGTCCTGGCGGAACCGGTGCGGCGGCCGGTGAAGAAAGCCGCTGCCCAGCCCCAGGGGACGATGCGGACGCCGATGGATTGGCAGCAGCCGTCGGAAACGAAACCTTATCCGGACGTGGCCGCCCATCCCCACCTGTGGATCAAGGTATCGCTGGCCAAGCAGCGGGTCTACTTCCTCGATGGTCAGACAAAATTGTATACGATGTATGCGTCCACCGGGGTGGACACACCGAATAGCCGGACACCCACGGGGACCTATACGATTGAAGCGGAGCGGGGCCACTTCTTCTTCAACGGGGAAAGTCAGGAGGGCGCGTATTACTACGTCTCCTGGAAGGATCATGGGGTCTATCTGTTTCACTCCACGCCGACAGATGCTAACGGCAAGTTCAACACGGCCGAGGCGGCGAATCTGGGCGTCCGCCCCTCTTCCCATGGCTGTATTCGGCTGACTGTGGCCGATGCCAAGTGGCTGTATGACCATATCCGCTTCGGCACCCGGGTCGTGATCGAATAGCAGCCCTGCTGGTCCGGCGTCTTGAATTCTCATCTGAAATCCGTTATTCTAATATTAACATCAAATCGAAAGAAGGTTAGCCTCATGCGCGGTAGCGAAAAGCAGTATCACCAAGTGAATGATCTCCGACGGGACGTTGCTTTTCGTCATACCTTTGGCTTCATTTCGGCCGTTGACGGGATCCGTCTGTCCAAAAATAACCGAAATGTACACTGCCAATGACCGCCGAGGCGCCTCACCAGTTTCACTGAGGACCGTGGTGCGTTAACACCACGGTCCTTTTGCGTTCTCCGGCACTGAATAAGGAGAAAAATATGTTTTTACAAGCCAGTCAAATCACCAAATCGTTCGATCACGAAGCCCTCTTCACGGATATCTCGCTCCGGTTGGCCGCCACGGACCGGGTCGCCCTGGTCGGTGCCAACGGGACGGGCAAGTCCACCTTGATGAATATCCTGCTGGGCAGCGAGACGCCGGATAGCGGTGTCGTGAGCCGGGCCAAGGACGCGACCATTGCCCACCTGAACCAGCAGTTGATTACGAGTCCCGAGACGGTCACGACCTTTCTCGGCGCCAGCCAACCCGCCCTCACTCAGCTGCAAGCCGCACTGCACCACTGCGAAGACCAGATGAGTGCAACCCCGACCGACCTGGACAAGGTCTTGGCCCGGTACGCGGATTTGCAGCAGCAGTTCGAAGAACAAGGCGGTTACGCCTTTGCCGACCGCATCAATACCGTGATGAAAGGGCTGGCCCTATGGCCGCTGCGGGACAGTGTCGTTGACCAGCTGTCCGGCGGCGAGCGGATGCGGGTCGCCCTTGCCCAGCTGCTGCTGTCCGACGCGGCTTTCTTCCTGCTGGATGAACCGACGAATCACCTGGATACAGACGGCATCGAGTGGCTTGAGCAGTTCCTGTTGAAGGGCCAGGCGGGGTATCTGGTGATCTCCCATGACCGCTTATTCCTGGACCGGGTGACGACCCAGACGTGGGAAATTGAGGACGGCGAACTGGTCACGTATCCCGGCAGTTATTCCCACTACGTGACGCTGAAGGCGGAGCGGATCGCTCAGATACAGAAGGACCACGACCTGCAGGCCAAGGCCATCCGAAAGCTGAAGCTGCAGATTCGCCAGTACCGGCAGTGGGGTAATGAGAGCCAAAACGAGAAGTTCTTCCGGAAAGCCAAGGAATTGGAGAAGCGCCTGGCCAAGATTCAAGTCGTGACGGTGCCCCAGCCGCCCCGGCAGCGTCTGCACGACGTTCAGACGGCTGGCCGGTCAGGCAACGAGGTGGTCATTGCCCGAAACTTAAGCCAAGCCGTCGGCGAGCGGGTTCTCTTCCACGATGCCAGCTTCTGCCTCCGGCGCGGCGCCCGGGTGGCCATCACCGGGGCGAACGGTACCGGCAAGACCACGCTGGTCAAGACGATGCTCGGGGAACTGGCCCCTGCCAGCGGCACCATTCGGCTGGGCGCCAGCGTCCACGTCGGCTATCTGCCCCAGAACCCGCAATTCGCGGACCCGCAGCAGCGGTTGCTGGCCTATGTGCTGACGTTCATGCCCAACGAACAAGCCGCGCGCCAGGCCCTGGCCCGGTTTGGTTTCTACGCCGATGACGTCGCCCGTCGGCTGCAAGACCTGTCCGGCGGGGAACGGATCCGGCTGACGCTGCTGCAGCTGTTCCAGAAGAAAATCAATCTGCTGATTCTTGACGAACCCACCAACCACCTGGACATCGCCGCCCGGGAAGAGATCGAGGCCCTGCTCCTGGACTACACCGAGACACTGCTCATCGTCTCCCACGACCGCTACATGCTGCACAAGCTGTGCGACCAGGAACTACACATCGCCGACCAGACGATGACGGTGAGAAAGTGGGACAAGTAAGGAGGTTCCACGTGAAACAATACGACACCGTAGTCTTTAAAGATATTACCGTCACTTATGACACTCGGATCACACCGTTGATCACACCCACGGGGGACGAGCTGCTCTTTGTTACCGCCGACCGCACCGACGTGGTGGTCTTTTTCCGGGTCGCCCCAGACGGCAAAATCACGGCTGCCCCCCGCTACGGCGGCAATATCAAGTTTCGCGATATGCACCACTTCACGGTGGATGTCAATTTCGATTCCATTCTCGATCATCCATCGACGCAACCACCGCGCTACGCCGACATCGTCTTCAAGGATGTGCTCGTTCACTATGACGTGCGCACCACGCCGTTCATCCGCGGCGACGGCAACGAGCTCCTCTTCGCCACCCGGCTGCGGGACGACGTAAATGCCTTCATCCGCTTTGAAGACAACGGCGACCTGCTCACGTTCCCCAACTATGGGGTACAGTTCGTGTACATCAATGACCATGAACTGACCGTGGCGCTTAGGCTGGATGAAGTGGCGGACGATTGAGCCCTAACGCACGACTGCTTACCAGATACTGAACCGCATGACGCCCAGCCTTGTTTACGTATTGAGGAAGTATTGGCGTTGGCCCGGCGATTTGGGCCCTCCGCCAGGGGGCGTGGAACGTGGTGGGCACGGCTTG
>NZ_KI271605.1:32078-44032 GCF_000469325.1 Schleiferilactobacillus shenzhenensis LY-73
GGTCGAGCTTTAAGACCGCGCGCACTTTGCGCGGGCTTAAAGTCGTGCCCACAGCGTTCCAGCCCCAATCTGTGAGCCCGGAGTCACCCGGGTCCAGCGCCAGACACTCACTCGCCAGACACTCACTCGCCAGACACAACTCGCCGGAAACGTCATTGGACCAATCAGGCCGGTTGTGCGACCGCGCTTGGCTCAGCTTTGTCGGTTTCTGCCGGTGTCGCCGCCGGTTCGGGACCGCCGGCAATCTGGTCCAAATGAATGACCCGATCATACTGGGCTTGCACTGCCGCCGGCACCTGGTGGCCGACTTCAATCAGCGTCTCCGGACCAGCCAGGAACTGCCGCCGGACTTGGTCGGCCAGCTTGTCATCCAGTGCCGACGTGGCTTCATCCGCCAGCAGCACCGGCCGCTGCCGCAGCAGAGCCCGGGCAATCTCGATTCGCTGGATCTGACCGCCGGAAAGGTTCTGCCCGTTCTCGACGATCTGATAGTCCAGCCCCTTATCAGCCACCAGGTCGCTCAACCCCGCCTGGGCGATGGCGGTCATGATCGCTTCGTCGGTGAACTCCGCCCCCAAAGTGAGGTTATACCGCAGCGTATCATTGAACAGGAACGGGGATTGTTTGACCAAGCCGAAGTGTTTACGCAGGGCCACACGGTTGACCTGATTGGCCGGGACGCCGCCGATCGTATACGTGCCGCCGGCCAACGGAATTTCTCCCTGCAGCACCCGCAGCAAGGTTGATTTGCCATACCCGGACGGGGCCATCAACAGGACCTTCTCGCCCGGCTGAATCGCCAAACTCAGGTTCTCCAGGATGGGTTTACCATTGATTGTCACGGTGGCATTTCTCATCGCCAATGCTTGGGTGGCCGCATCGCCAGGTAATGCCTTACCCGTATCGGTCTTCGCGGACAGCGCCTCTTCAGCGGTTCGTACCTTCGCCGTAATGGGTTTCGTGGCGCCCCACTTATTGAAGGCGTTCAAGGCCTCCAGCAGGGGATTGCGCATATCGTTCGACAGCTGCACGACCCCGATGAAGCTGGCCACGGTGGAGGCACCCAGGATGATGCGCCAGACCCCAGCGCCGAAGGGGAGCAGCACGCCCAGCACCAGCGAGACGATCGTGGCTGCCGCCTGGGTAGTGCCGATGATGAAGTTCATGTGGAACAGTCGGCCTTCCAGGTTGGCCGCCAGCTTGCCGGTGCGGCTCTTCACCGCACCGTTGGCCTGATACGCCCGGGCGGTGTCCAGCCCAGCGAGGAAGTCCTTGAGCTGACCGGTCCAGGAGGCGTTGGCCGCGGACCATTGCTCTGACGCATGGCCGATCGTCTTCTGCGTCAGGGCAGAAATTCCTACAGGCAGCATGTTGCCGGCGAAGAAGGCGAGGGCCGTCACCCAATCGAAGGCGAAGGCGCCGACCATGGCCCCGATGAAGGTCAAGGCATCGGACAGAATCAGCAGCTCGTTGGTGGTGCCGTTCGTTTCCAGCATCTTCAAGTCGTTGGTCATGAACGAAATATCCTTGCCGCTGTCGGTGGTCAAAGGTTCGTCGTCCACCATGTAGCGGATCATGATGGCTTTGATGCGCAAGTTGACCGTCTTTACGATGGCTGCGTTCGTCGTCATCGCCAGCCACTCCACCACCCCTAAGCCGACAAAGATGGCCAGGGCCAGCCAGGCACTGGCCAGAAACATGGCGAAGTTTCTGGCGGTGGCCGCCGCAATGAAGCGCGAGAGGATCCAGGCGATGCCCACGTTCAGACTGCTGGCCGCCAAACTGATTACCAGGTAGAGCGCTAATTGCCATTTTTTACCGTATCGCCAAATTAACATGCTGCTCACTCCTCTTTTTCGATGTTGTGCCTCCAGTTTATCTGGCTTAAAATGAGAGCAAGTGAGAAATGTCATATATGACTGATGATTTTCTGGCAAAAGGGGGAAAAGCCATGGCAGGGCTGGGCGCAACAGTGCGCATGATTCGGCAAAACAAGGGGTTAACACTGGCGGAAGTGGCCGATGACGAGGTGACGGCGTCCTTTCTATCGAAATTCGAACGGGGCGCGGCGGAGATGAGCGTGGCCAAATTTCTGCATGTGCTCACCCGAATCTTCACGACACCAGAGGAGTTCTTCTATATTCAGGCGGGCACGGAGTCGGCAGCAGGCTTGGCTAACGCAGGCTATCACCACCGGGATGAGATGCTGGCCCAAGTATTCGGGGACTCGATTAACTTGGATTCGCCGGGCAAGCGCCGCACCGCCTTGAAGGATTTGGACCAGCGCTGCCAGGCCGCGGAAGCCGCCTACCGGACCGCCCCGGGGCTGGTATCGATGCTGCATTGGCGGGTCCAGCAGATTTTACGCGTGCTGGTCACGAACTTAGTCCAGGAAAAGCCGATTGCCGGGGTGACCGGGACAGGAGAGTATTCCGCAGAAGCCTTGCAATATCTGTATAATGTGAACGATTGGGGCGAATTCGAGCTCTATCTGTTTACGCTCTTCAGCTTCGACATGCGCCAAGGCGACGAACGGCGGCTGTTTCGGGTGGCGCTTACGCGCAGCAAAAAATATGCCAGTTTCACCGGGGCGCCGCTATTACGCTTCGACATTGTCCATAATCAGCTTTTCTTAGAAATGAACCGGCGGGAGTACGCCGCGGCGGGGGAGACGCTGCCTCTGTATGCCCAATTGCTGGATGATGACCCGGATGCCTATCACGAGATCTGGTACCGGTTCATCTATGCCTGGTGGCTGTACCGGACGGACAAGCCGCAAGCTGGCGAAAAAATGGGGGCCACAGCCGTCCAGTTGGCGACGACGATGCGGATGAAAGAGGCCGCTCAGTATATCCAAACGCTGCTCACCCGGATTGCGACGCATGGCCCGGACTTTGATTATTCATTCTACCGGCAGATCATTCAGTGAGGGTGCGCCGGCGACTTGTAGTCGGCCGCCGGTTATGCTATCCTATTAGCTTGTGAGTATCGAACTTTTTTGTGAAATTCAGAATTGTTTTATTACTCTCCTTGCCCGTGGGGAACGCGGGCCATTCAGTCCATAAGGAGGTGCAACAGTCATGGCAACACACTACGAAATTACCTACATCATCAAGCCGGATATCGACGATGATGCCAAGGCAGCACTGATCGACCGCTTCGACAAGATCCTGACCGACAACGGTGCTACGGTAGATGATTCCAAAGACTGGGCAAAGCGTCGTTTTGCTTACGAAATCAACCACTATCGTGAAGGGACGTACCATGTCGTCAACGTTCACGCGGATGACGATAAGGCCGTTAACGAATTCGACCGGTTGAGCAAGATTGAGCCGTCCATTTTGCGGCATATGATCGTCACTCGGGAAGACTAATCGTTAGAACTGAGTAGGAAGGAGACTGCACATGATCAATCGCGTGGTACTCGTGGGTCGTCTGACCCGGGACGTGGATCTGAAGTATACGCAAAGCGGAACGGCTGTTGGCCGCTTCACCGTCGCAGTGACGCGGAACTTCAAGAATTCCCAAGGCGAGCGAGATTCCGATTTTATTAACTGTGTGATGTGGCGCAAGTCGGCGGAGAATTTCGCCAACTTCACTCGCAAGGGGTCGCTGGTCGGCATTGACGGCCGTATCCAGACCCACAGTTATGAGAACCAGCAGGGCCAGCGGGTCTGGGTCACAGAAGTGCAGGCCGATGACTTCGCTCTGCTGGAGCCTAAGTCGGTGACTGAAGCCCGGCCGCACGATACTGGTGACAATAACCAAGGCCAAGGGAACCCGAACCAGGGGAATTCCTATGGCGGCGGCAATAACAACCAGTACAACAACGGTCAGAGCAGCAATCAGAACCAACCTCCTTTCAACAACAATAATCATGGTAATTCTGCGGCTCCCCAGGGCAACAACAATGGGGCTCCGAAGAAGGACGACACCTTATCTGATCCATTTGCGGATAACGGCCAGCCCATCGACATCTCAGATGACGATTTACCGTTCTAACACGGCTTTGGTACAACAACTTTATTGAGAAAGGAAGGATTTCCATGGCAGGACAACGTCGTGGTGGCCGTCGTCGCCGTAAGGTCGACTTCATCGCCGCTAACCACATTGAATACATTGACTACAAGGACACAGAACTGCTCAAGCGGTTCATCTCCGAGCGGGGTAAGATTTTACCGCGCCGGGTATCCGGTACCAGTGCCAAGAACCAGCGGAAGTTAACGATCGCGATCAAGCGGGCTCGGATCATGGGCTTGCTGCCGTTCGTTTCTGAAGAGGGCTAAACACAGTAAGAAAAACGACCAGCACACAGCGTGCTGGTCGTTTTTTGTGTTTCTCGAGCTTTTGGGCAGTGGGGGCCCGACGTTACTGAGCGGTGGTCCCGCCATCGACGATGAATTCACTGCCAGTGGAGTAGGACGCTTCATCGGAGGCAACGAAGAGGACCATGTTGGCGATTTCTTCCGGCTGGGCAATACGG
This sequence comes from Schleiferilactobacillus shenzhenensis LY-73, assembly GCF_000469325.1. Classification (GTDB taxonomy): domain Bacteria; phylum Bacillota; class Bacilli; order Lactobacillales; family Lactobacillaceae; genus Schleiferilactobacillus; species Schleiferilactobacillus shenzhenensis. Next base: position 36,562 of record NZ_KI271605.1, read on the forward strand.
CCCATGGGATTTTGGGCCGCCACTTTGGCGACGATTGCCTTGGGAATCCCGGCGACCATGGGGGTAGCGACGACACCGGGATGGACCGAGTTTACCCGGATGTTGTAGTGCTGTTCGGCGCAATAGGAAGCAACCGACTTTGTCAGCAGGCGGACGCCGCCTTTGCTGGCGGTGTACGCGGCTGAATTCGGGTCGCCGACCAGGCCAGCGATGGAGGACATGTTGACGATGGCCCCGCCGTGGTCTTTCATGTGGATCACACCATATTTATTTCCCAGGAAATTACCGGTGAGGTTAACGGCAATGACCGCCTGCCAATCGGCCAGCGTGGTGTGTTCGATGTCGGCCATACGGGCGATACCGGCATTGTTCACGAGGATATCGATGCGGCCCAGCTGCTTTTCCGCATCAGCGAACAAGGCCTGCCACGATTCTTCCGAGGTGACGTCCAACACGTGGAAGGCGGCCCCGGGAATATCGGCGGCGACCTTTGCACCTTCGTCCGCATTCACGTCGGCGATGATCACCTGGGCGCCCTCGGCGGCGAAACGCTTGGTGATGGCTAACCCGATTCCTTGGGCACCGCCGGTGACGATGGCGTGCTTACTTTCTAGACGACCAGACATAGTACTCAAACCCCTTTCTTTGCTCACCTCCATGATAGCGCTATCGGGTGGGAAACAAAGGAAAGTGCCTAGGAAATAAGCGGTGCCTGGTACAATGGAACAGAAGGGTGGCAAACAGTGTGAAGAGACGTTACAAAGTATTGATTGGCATCGGCATTGCCTTTGTTCTGGGCATCATCGGGGTGTACATCGCCGTGCGGGCGAGTATCCATCCGCCCACGGCAGCAGCGGAGCGGGCCAGCCAGAGTGCCCGGGTGACCGACGATTATTATTATTACCCCAGCCGGCAGACCGACACGCCGATGGTCGTTTTCTACCCCGGTGCATTGGTCGAACCAGCGAGTTACAGTCTGTGGGCGAAGAAAGTGGCTGCCGCCGGTTATCCGGTCTACGTACTGAAGGTGCCGCTGGACATGGCGCTCCTGGCGCAGAATAAGGGGGACAGTGTCGTCGGCCGGAATCAGCGAGCCTACGTGGTGGGCGGCCACTCGCTGGGCGGGGTGATTGCTGCCCGCTATGCCCAGAAGCACCTCGCCAGCAGCCGTCTGCGCGGCGCGTTCTTCTTGGCCGGGTATCCCGACAAGAAAGGCGACTTGCGTCATGCTGATTTGCCCGTCCTCTCCGTCAGTGCCACCTGGGATGTGGTCCTGAACATGACGGCATACAAGAAAGCCAAGCAGTACCTGCCGGCCACCGCCGACTATCGGGTCATCACCGGCGGCAACCACGCCGGCTTCGGCAGTTACACGGGTCAGGCGGGGGATAAAAAGGCCGCCATCAGCAATGCTCAGCAGCAGCAGGAGATCACCGACCTGCTGGTGGGCTGGCTGAAGAAACTGCCGCAAAAATAATCCGGCGATTTTTTAATATTCCGCCGCGCCTTGCGTAATGTATTGATGTAGGCCGAGAAGGCTGCAAAATATGGTACGACAAGGAGAGGGTATTTATGATCAATCGCGTAACGCTGGTGGGCCGGTTGACCCAAGATGTCGAGGTCAAGCACACCGAATCCGGTATTGCGGTGGCAAACTTCACGGTGGCCGTTGAACGACACTTTAAGAATGCTGAGGGGGAGAAGCAAGCAGACTTCGTAACTTGCAAGATGTGGCGTAAGTCTGCAGAAAATTTTGCAAATTTCACCTGTAAGGGGTCGCTAGTGGGAATCCTTGGAGAGGTAAGGACACATACCTACGAGAAAGATGGTCAAAAAGTGTACCGGACTGACATTGAGGCCGATACCTTTGCCCTGCTGGAACCCAAAGCCGTCACCGAGGCTCGCCGTGCCGGCACCCTCAAGTCCGGTTCTGGCGGCGGCAGTGATAATGTCTTCGCCGCGGCCGGTGCCAACGGTGAAAAAATCGATATCACGGATGACGACCTGCCTTTCTAGCACAATCGCCTAACCCAAAAGACGTCCGGCCGTTTGGCTGGACGTCTTACATAGTCACTGCTGGTAAATGTACAAATGGGTCGGTGTTTGGAAGAACCAGTGGGAATTCCACTGCAGGTACTCGTCCATGATGTCGTGGTTACCCTGGACCTGGGCCGGCGTCAGCGCGTATTGCTTCAGCGGCTTCAAGGTCAGCTCGTCGATCGTAATCGCTGGCATACTGGCGATTTTGTTTGCGAGATCGGCGCCAACCGGGTCTTTGACGTTGATGTGCAGCCACTCTGTCGGTCCTTTGCTTTCGAAGCGGGGACCATCGGACAGTGTATACAACGGCGGGATGTCGGCCGCGCCGCTATTGGCCTCGGCGGTGGTCAGCTCACGCACGTCCCAGGCTTCCTGGGCGATGCGCAACAAGCGGCCAGTGTCCTGTCCGAGCCCAGATTGCGGCTTTGCGGAAGAACTGGCGGCACCGCTGGTGCTGGTGCTGCTGGCTTCGGCGGAACTGCTCGTACTGGCCGCGCTGCTTGTTTTGCTGCTGGTCCTGCGGCTCTTTTTGGCCGCTTTTTTCTTGCTCGTCTGGCTGACTTTGGCACTGCTGGTACTGGCTGCGGCGTCCTGTTTGCTGGGGCTGCAGGCGGCCAGCAGGCCAACTGCGGCCAGGACAGTCAACAGTACGCCGATTCTTTTCTTCCCCATCATCAATCGCTCCCCTCGCTGCATCCGTTTCCATTACCCTCATTATACGGAAGTACAAGACAAAAAGCGTGGGGAACGGTTCGGCTTAAGCGTTACTTCAACGTGATGGTCTGCTGGCCGCTGACGACTTGGAGCGGGCCGTGGGCGTCCTGGCTGGTGAGGGCGAAGGTAAAGACGCTGGTCATGCGCTCGCCCGTAGGCAGGTGCTGCCAGGCGTTGATGGCCGCCTCCTGGAGCACATCTGCGACGTCGGCCTCGTTGTGCAGCAGCCGCCAGGCCGTGTTGTACAGCAGCGGTGTTGCCCCGGTGATCAGGGCGGCGAAGGCTGCCTCATCCCCTTGTTGGGCTGACCGTACTTGACGCGATTCACTGGGCATGTTCGCGTTTCCCCCTTTTGCACTTTGTTGTACGCCCATTAGAGAGAGAAAGGGGAGAAAATGTTTCGGCCTTGCCCTTTTTTTCTAAAAAAAGCACCGCATCGGCCGAAATGATGAAAAACGGCCAATCGGCGCTCCTGAATGCACAAAAAAATCCCCCGAGCATTGCACTCGGGGGATTCTCTGTTAATCAGCAAAATTACTGCTTAACAACGTTGGCAGCTTGGGGCCCACGATCGGATTCCTCAACGTCGTAAGTGACGTGTTGGCCTTCGTCGAGAGACTTGTAACCGTCGCCCTGGATAGCAGAGAAATGTACGAATACATCCTTGCCGTCGTCGCCAGTAATGAAGCCATAACCCTTATCTGCGTTGAACCATTTAACTGTACCTTCCATAAATCGCGTATCTCCTTATTCAAAAACAAAAGTAACGTTGCACCAGGTAATCGAAAAGGAAATCCAATCTATTGTACGAACGTACAGATAAAACTGTTCCCGCTTCTTGATCACAAAGAACAGTGTACCACGTTTTCCGGAAAACACCTAATTTTCGTTTTCTCCCACATTTTCAGAGCCCGTAATTGTGGCGTTATTCACGCCAGTGCGGTAAAATTAGTATCATCTTGATGCCATAAGGAATCTTGATACCAAATTTTATCATGATCCCATAGGAATCTTGATACCACTAGACCGTCCTGACGGAAACAGGGCGGTCTTTTAGTTCAGAGGGCGGAGGCGGGCGTTTAGAAGCGTAGGCGTAAGGGCGAAGGAGAGCAAAACCTAAGCCCGGGTTTTTCTCTCCTTCGCCCTTACGCCCTAGCTTCTGCCCGCCGGAGCCCGTTTATGGTAGGCAAGCTTTTGGTGTTGGGGTCCTTAGACTGCGGTGGTCTGCTCGGCGGAGCCCGTTTAGGAGGGGAGGCCAGCCCCCACTTGGTTTTCTTGGCTTATGGTCCTCAGACCACGGTGGACTGCCTGTCGCAGCTCGTCCAGAGGCACAGCCCGCACTTGGTTTTTTAGTATTAAGGCCCTTAGACTAAGGCAGCCTACTCAGATAAGCTCATTTATGGAAGGCTTTTAGTTCCATATTTGGAATCCTTGGCTTAGGGTCCTCAGACCATAGCAAATTGCCCACCGAAGCCACCGTTTCCAACCCGCCAACACCCTACATACTTCCGGTCCTCACGACCGCAACTCACCAAACACGCCTATCCCGTACTGCTCCCGAAATGATCGATTCCCGCACCTGGAATCGATCATTGCATGAACGCCTGCCAGAACAAATACCCCGCCAATCCAAACGCCGCTAAGGCAATCAGCCAGCGTAACAGTTCCACGGGCACGTGGCGGACGATGATCGGCCCAATATAGCCGCCCACGTACAAGCCAATGCCCAGCGGAATGACCATCAGCCATTGAATGTGGGACGTAAAAGCATAAATAACCGCGGCGATGGCGTTGGAGGCAAAGCCGGTGACGTTGCGCATGGCGTTGTACACGGCGAAACGCTCCGTGGTCACCACGGCCAGGATAGCCAGCATGATGACGCCGGCGGCCGCACCGAAATAACCGGAGTAGGCGCCGACAAAGACAATGCCGGCAATCGCTAGTGCCCGCTGACTGCGGGACGCGGCCCGGGGACCAGCGGCTTGGGCCAGGTCACTGGGCGGCTTTTTCTTGCCGCTAACGAGCAGCAGAATCCCAGACGAGGCGATGAAGAAAGGGACCACCTTCTGGAACGATGACGCGGGCGCCAAAAGCAGGACGGCACTCCCGAAGACACTGCCGATGCACACGAGGATGATCAGCCGGATGAGCGTGGGGCCTTGCCCTTTGAGCTCCTTGCGGGAAGACATGGCGGAACCAATGCCGGTAAACACCAAAGCCGCAGTGTTGGTGACGTTCGCGATGACCGGCGGCACGCCGATGGCCAGCAGTGCCGGGTAGGACGCCAGGGAAGCCAGGCCAGCGATGGAACTGAGCAGACCAGCGACAATACCGGCACCGAGCAAATAAATAAAATGGAAGAGAGTCACGACTATGGCCGCCTTTTCTGTAATCAACTGATGACTCTTATTTTCCCATGCTCTCTGGCAGGCCGCAAGGCACTATAATGAGAAGAAAGGGGGCAGAAGTGAATGTTTCATAACTCACGTGCGCGCTTAGACGCCATTTCAGACGGGGTCTTCGCAGTGGTCTTAACCTTGATGGTCTTGGGTATTGATGTGCCGGACCATATCACCACGGCGACGATGCTGACGACTGGCTGGAAGGTATTGATCTACCTCATCAGCTTCGCGGTCGTGGCCCAGTATTGGACCTATCATCAGGAGCTGTTTTACTCTGTGAAGACGCCGCCGACGCGGCTGCTGATCATGAATTTCTACTATTTGGTATTCATCTGCCTGATCCCGTTCGCCACCAGCTTCCTCAGCAACCATCAGGGCAACCGGGTGGCCGCGCTGCTGTTCGCGGCCATTGTGTTTGCCGTGGACCTGGTGCAATTCATCCTGTTCCGGTACGTGATTCAGAATCTGAATGGTGAAGTGGCCCCCGATGCGCATGATCGGGAAGAATTCCGCGGCGTGTCGGCGATGTTCTATATCAGTATCAGCTATATTATCGTGGCCGCGCTGTGGCCCGCCTGGATTCTGGTGGTCATCTTGCTGGGGATGCTGTGGCGCACGTTCCAGACGATGATTTGGCGCAGGCTGGGCCGGCGCCATGGCTGATGGGGAGAAAGGCACCGCCGACCTGGCCGCGGCCACCAGGACACCGGCATTCCGTCAGGCGCTGCGGGCGGCCGTGCTTGCGGGCCTGCCGGCCGGAGTCCAGCTGGTAGCCGCCAACTATGCCCGTACCAGTGCCAGCTCTTACTGGCTGCTGCGCTGGCCCAATGCCGCCCCCGAGCCCACGTGGCTGACCCTGCGCATCGCCACTCACCAGCACTGGCTGACACATGTTCAGCAAGTTGAAATCGTCTGGCCCCAGCTGCCGAAGCTGACTGGGCTCTCAGCTGTCGTGACGGCCGCACTGACAGAACCCACCGCCGCCGCGGTCCGCTATCAATTCACCCCGCTGGAATTGGCGATCCTTAAACAGATGCTGGTGCTGGCGGACCGGGATTTGGTCTGGCTGCTGCAGCTGACACCGGCCATCGCCGCCAGCCATAAAGGCCGCTCCTTCGATTTGCAGAACGACCTTCGCCGGCTCCCCTTGCTGCTGGGCGACCGGAACAACGTCAACAACTTTCTCACACCCGTTTCTGCACCTGGGTTCCAGGACCGGATCATCGACTTTTTCGGCGCCAACTTGCTGTTTGCCCAGTTTTCTGCTCACCATCTGCTCAAGCTGCTGCCGACGATCCAGTGGGTCAAGCCGATTCTGGCGGCCGATCCGCGCCGGGTCAACTGGCAGGTACTGCTGGCCAGTACGTACGGCCAGCACTTCATGGCGGTGACAGCCCAGGCGGCGGCCCGCCATCGGTCTTGAGGACCTTTTCTGCCGCGCCGCGTTGTGCCACAATATCAACAAGGAAGTGATGCGCCATCGGTTATGTTGTCTTAGCACTGTTTGTCCTCATCGTCGTCTTGATCATGCTCCTCGGCCCCACCGCCGTCCTCATGATGGTCCTCCATTTCTACGGCTTCGGCATCGGTCACTGGCAGCTGTGGCTGTATTTGATTTTGGCAGAAGTGGCCACCACCCTGATCACGTTCCTCCTGCCCAAGCTGGTGGCGCCCCAGGTGCCCCACGCCAACGCCATCAACAGCGTGGCCGACGTGGTCAGCCACCTGTTATGCGCGCTGCTCCTCTTCTGGGGCCTGAACGCCTGGCTGTTCCACATCCCCCTCAGCGGTATCCAGCTGCTCTGGCTGGCCGTCGTCTTCACGGCCACGATGGTGCTCATCGACCATTTCATTCCGGACGATGCGGCGACCGAGATCAAGACCCGGTTGAAGTAAGAAAGGGGCGATGACCCTTGCCGGAAAAGAAAAAGCCCACCAGCCGCTGGGGCTGCTGGGTACAGCTGATCATTCTTGCGATTCTAGCGTCCTTAGCCGCTGATGGTATTCGCGCTGTCTTTCATTTGGGTAGGCCGCCATCATTGCGGTCTGTTTTTATTGGTTTCGGGATATTCTTGGTCATGCTGATTATTCTCTTTGTTGGGGGTAACGCCGCCGTGGCCACTGCTGAAAAGCATCGGCACGACAAAAATAAATGACGTAAAAAGTCGTCGATATGACCGGCGGCTTTTCATTGTGCAACCGAAAGTTGATCGTCTTAGCCAGCTCCCCTGGATGGATCACTTTGGCAAAAGCAGAAATTGCCGGATTTAAAATTGAAGTGCAACGGCCGTTGAGCTAGACCAATCCACTTGGAC
>NZ_KI271606.1:0-3533 GCF_000469325.1 Schleiferilactobacillus shenzhenensis LY-73
TGGAGCCTAACGGACTCTGCTGGTCAGTCGTGGCACGGTTTACGGCTGTTATTGTACACATCTTGTACACATGAATTATAGGATTGAGAGAGCCTCCAGGGTGTGCTTTATTTGAGACCGCTCTGCGTCCTTGAGCAGGTGCGAGTAGACTGTCATTGTGATCCCGATATTGGCATGCCCAATCCGGTGTGAGATATAGCTGATGTCCACACCCTGGGAGAGCAAGTACGATACATGGGTATGCCGCAGACCGTGGAAAGTGATGAGGGGGCTGATAGCGAGCTTTTTTTCAATCATGCGCAGATCCTTGTTGATGGCGGAGTTGCTTGGGATTTCTTTCTGGCTGTTGCGAAACACCAGGTCATAGGGATCGCGGTAGCCGGCCCGCAGCCGATATTCCTGTTGTTCTTTTTTGAGCTGACGTAAGAGAGTGACCAGCTCCTGCGGAATGTCCACATCGCGGACGCTGGATTCATTCTTCGTTGGGGCAAACCCCGTATGGTAGTTGTAGTCCCACGTGTGCCGGATATGCAGCACCGCCTTGTCCAGATCCACGTTGGGCCAATCCAAGCCGATCACCTCACTGAAGCGAGCACCAGTCAGAACGGCAGTAGCGATGATGTAGTTATAGACCTTGTCCAGGGAGGCATGGGCCACCGCGTGGGACAGCAGCTTCTTGAAGTCCGCCGTCTGCAAATACTTGAGTTCGCTGGCTTTGCCTTTCTCGCCGGAAAGAATGGCGCCGCTGGTGAAATTGGCGAAGATGATCTGGTCATCAACAGCAGCGTTCGCCATGGCCCGGACATAGCCGTTCAGCTTGCTGGCGGAATCTTTTGACCGTGGCAGACCGTTCCGGCGCCCTTCACCAGCAGCATAAGCATTGAGGAACTCTTGCCAGTCACTCTTTGTAATGGTCTTAAGCTGCTGGTCTTCACCGAAATGGCGAGCAAGTTGGCGGCGGATAATCCCATAACGTTTCTCCGTGACAGTGGCGTGCTTACCGGATTTGTACAACTTGATCCAGCGGTCCCAGTATTCCAGCAGAGTGACGGAGCGTTCACCAAGGTCAGCCCCACGCCGATACTGGCGTTCCACTTCAGCCGCGGCTTCTTGGGCCGCTCGTTTGGTAGCGAAGCCGGACTTGTTCACGTACTGCCGCTGATTCTGGCCATCCATGTAGGAGACCCGGTACTGCCAGGTCTTGCCACGTTTCATAAAATTAGCCATTGAGCTTCCTCCGTTTCTGGTATACTGGAGGACGTGAGAGACGCTCTCCAGAGTGTTCTTATATGCCCGCCCCGTCCTGCCGTGGATGTTGAGGCGGGCTATTTTTTAGTGGAACCAGGAGCTCCACAGAAAAATAATGATGAGCAAAACAACTAACGAACACCCGCATCCAATAAATTGATTGCCAGTTTTGTTCAGGGAATCGCCTGCTTTACCAGTTGCTTGCGAAAACTTTTCAGCACTGTTTGCAACTTGATCCCACCCATTGGCTGCCTCCTGTTGAAGTTGCGGCTGTCGTACAGCTTCCCACTCTCCGATACCGACGCGCACCTGGTATGGCGTCTTAAAACGCTTGACAGTTTCACTACCATCAGCCGCTTCAACAGACTGCTTATACCGTCCCCCGAATACATCAACTACCAGTCGAGGACTCTTCTTGGACTGATATTCGGCGGAGAAGCGAGACGCATCAGCATCAGAAATGTCGCCAATGTGGATTCCATTCATAAAAATCCCATAGGCGCTGCCATTGAGCTTGAGTTCAGTCTTCGCATTTATCCGTAGCTGATAGGGCTGGAATTGCCAAATCTTTTGCCCGGGATGTAAATCAATGATGTCGTTATTGGATAACCCTCCATAATTATCTTCCTTATCGATATTGGGTGCTTCGTCAGCAATCAACTGATTGATTGCTTCGTCGGTAACGCCAACCAACCGATATTCGTCTTCTGCCATTCTCCCCGTCGTCTCCTCCATGGTACAATGATGTTGCGCTAGTTCGTAGGCCTTCACTCCGGTGCAACGGGGTGGGGGCCGTTTTTATGCGTAGAAACGGCGGATTTCCTCTTCTATCCAGTCTTGCAAATTACCAGGAATGCAGAGAGCGTCCACAAATTGCACGGAACTGGCATCCTCCGGTTCTACATCGGCAAAGTACAGGGGAACAAGAATCTTGATGGCTGACCGGTTGGCCGCCCCCTCGGCACCAGCCTTTGAATAGTAGTTGCGATAGTACAACACGCCCTCATCACCGTTGAGAATGTGGCTGATCTCGTGTGCAGCGTGCATGGGCAAGGCGTTGCGCTGATACCAGTTACTGTTTAACACGATGGTACGCGTGTCGCAATCTGCGCAAGGCGGAGTGTGTGGGTGAAGGGGTTTCATAAAAACCTCAATATTATTGTCGAACGCAACATTCAAGACCTGGCTGAGCAAATTATCCATACCGATGTCCCCTAACTCTTCTTATTCATTTGTTCCCGGCGACGCTTCAAGATGTCCTGGATAATTTCCCAGTCATCTTCTGGAATTGGCATCCCCTGATAAGTAAAAACGTTTGTTCCCGCCAAGTCAACTGTTTTATCTGATTTTGGGGAGGGATCATCGGTATTTCCCAGCAGATAGTCCACGGAGACATGCAACGCACCGGCCACTTTTGAAAGGCTATCGGCTGTCGGGGTCTGGTCCTTCCACCGATATATACTATTGATTCCGATTCCAGCTTTCTCCGCTGTTGTTTTTAAATTCCAGCCACGTGCTTCGGCGGACTTTTTTATGCGTTCAACCAGCGTCATTTCAGCATCTCCAAAGCCTGGCAAAAATAAATCACCGAAGTGGGTACAAAAAGGTTGCATTTCGTACTGAACTCAGTTATTATTATTTTTGTCAGTTAGTTAGGCAATAAGTAACCAGCCCGTAAGTGAACAGTTTTGGCGAACGACCACTCAAGGGGACTGCTGAGCATTCCTTATTTCCTATACTCTGATTGTACTGAACTCAGTACAAAAACGCAACACGTTTATCAACAAATTACCGAAATGAGGTGATGAACATGCCAGAAGAAAAGCTCGCTGGCCAAGCAGACCAGATCTTCAAAAAGATCAAAATCAGCTTGATCGAGCAAGATATGTCTCAACGAGAGCTTGCCGACTTCATCGGCGAAGGAACAGTACAGGTCAGCCGGGCAGTCCATGGCGGTGTGGATCCGAAGTCACGCCGGATTCGCCAAAAGATTTACAAGGTACTCGGAATGGAGGAAGAAGAATGAACGAACCAGACAATGTGCGTAACGCCCTGGCCAATCTTGTCGAGCTTGTCGAGTCACATGATTTTCGGATTGGCAACCGACCAGCAACGGTTGAAGAGGTCTTGCAGCTGATTCAGCCGGATGTGTACAGCATTGCTGACCTGCTGGGTATGAGCGACCTGTACCTGAAGCACGAAAAGAAAGAGGGGCTCTAGAATGAACGATTTAGTAATCATGCACCAGAAACAAGCCGTTACTACCAGCTTACGGGTGGCCGAGG
>NZ_KI271606.1:3611-5238 GCF_000469325.1 Schleiferilactobacillus shenzhenensis LY-73
GGAAAATTCCGCTCAGTACGATTCGATGTTTTCCCTGGGCGAATACAAGGATCGTAGCGGCAAACGCAACAAGATGTACTACATGAACCGTGACGGCTTTACCTTCATCGCCTTTGGCTTCACCGGGCAGGCCGCCGATAAGTTCAAACTCGAATACATCCAGGCATTCAATTCAATGGAAGCAACGCTGAAGGCGATGCCCACGAAGAAGCTGGATCCAACGCAGCAGGCCGAGCTGGCAATCACCCGCGAGAAGACCAAGCGGGCCAACGCTCTCTACCGCATCGCCATCCACACGGTGTCTGACAGCGCCCAATAGCAGCTCCTGGCTCTGGCTGCCAAAGAATTGACCGGTGAAATGACCATTCCAGTAATGCAGACCAAGGAATACAGCGCCGGCGATGTCGGGAAACGGCTTGGTATCACTGCTCAGCGGGTCGGCAGACTGGCCACAGTAATCGGCCTCAAAGCTGAACAACCTGGACAGAATGAGTATGGCCGGTGGGCTGCCAGCAAGTCACAGCATAGTGACAAGGAGGTCCCGACCTGGCTGTACACGGACAAAGGCCTGGCCGAAATTAAAGCCGAAGCGAAGAAAGAAGGCTACATCAATGTGTGAGACAGTAAACCTCAAGCCTTTCAAGGAGAACAAATTCTCCATGCTGGACGTCATGCTCACCGTCACGATCGAACGGATGCGTCAGGTGGCCAAGGAGATTCCACTAGCTGTGGACGACATGCTTGACGCGGACTATCCCACGGACGATGGTAGCGCGCCGTTAGCCGAGAACAAGATGAATCTGCTGGACGACCGCGTCGCAGAAATTCAGCGTCTGGCAGTCATTTACGACTATCTCAACGCTCAGTACAAGGCTGTTGAGGAGATTCCGGACGAAGCACCAGCCAAACAGGGGTTTTCGGAACCGTCAAAAATCGACTCCGGCTCCAACAGCCAGGATACTGAAAGTTAAGGAGGTCATCACAATGGACAAAGCATTAATCAGTCAGCGCGAGCTCGATGAAATTCACGAACTGGCCCGCCAGATTACCGACCTTAAACCTGGAGACAACCCAGCATATGCCCTGGGGCTGGCAGCCGGCAAGGCGCAGACAATCCTCACATTACTGCTGCTGGCGTCAATGACCGATGACGAGCTACAAGACGCTGTACTACACCACCAGGCGGAAAAGCGGGGTGACCATAATGACGCAGACGATCACAGTTAAGCCCACAATCACCATTGAGGTGCCAGCGGACCAAGTAATCATCAGCCGTGAGGAGTACGACCGGTTGGTCAAGCTGGCCGATACGCGTCAGTGGTGGACGATGCCGGATCTGGTGGCCCGCTATCACATGGATGCCCAGTGGTTCGCGAACACGATCTTCAAGACGGAACGGTTTCGAAAGCTCCTCCGCGGCCAATGTGTCATGTACCCACGGGAGGGGGTCAAAGGGTACACGTGTGAACCAGTGGCTTTTGGCGATTTCATGGAAAAATATTTTCCCGAAATTGCCAGACAAGCGATGAAAGGAAGCAAATGAAATGAAGAAAATCGAAAAGCCCTTCACGTTGCTGCGAGGAGGTCAATACCAAGACTTTGAAGTGAAACCAAAATATGGCTCAGC
>NZ_KI271606.1:5323-17446 GCF_000469325.1 Schleiferilactobacillus shenzhenensis LY-73
GCTCGTTCAAAAGCTTCTAGAGCGGGTTCGCTGGCGTGTTGGGAATTCAAGTAATGCAACAAGACGGCGTGCTTAGTTGCGCGCCGTGGGAATGACGAGTCGTGTTTTGCGTCTTCAGCCAAGTCGCCAACGGGGGAGTGCAATCCCTCGCACCGCTTGAGCCAAGTAGAAAATGACTCGTGTACCGGCTTTTCGTTCAGCAATTAATTCACCTCCTCAAAAATAATTATCCCACAGCAGAAAGGAAGAAACACCAATGAAAAACGACGAACAACACCTCGCCACACTTCTGTCATGGCGCAACCGCCTGACGATTCTCCGCATCTTAGCCGGTCCATCGGCTGACCTGGATGACGTACTGCGGATTGCCGATCGCAAAATTAGTGAGCTGGTTGCGCAGCACCAAGTAAACTCTGCACTGGATATCTGGAACTGAAAGGAGGTGAAAACAATGGACTACATTTATAACACTACAGCGGGTGAGCTGTATCGGCAGATGCTCAAGTACCGGCAGAACGATGTCAATGAGCTGGTAGACATGCAGTTAAGCCGGACGCCATATAGTGACAACCGAGCACTGATTATTGCTGCCCGTATCAACCTGCTGACCGACATCATCGACCAAATTGAAGCCAAAGAAAAAGCCCCCGGCGCTGCCACGTCAGAGAGCTAAGGAAGGAATCTAACTATGTCTACATTATATGAATTAAAGGCCCAGTACGCAACATTGCTGGCAATGGCTGAAGACGGTGACATGGACCCGGAAGCCGTTACCGATACGCTCGCTAGCTTAAAAGATGGTATCGAGGACAAGGCCATCGGTTACGCTCAGGTCATCAAGTCACTGGATAACGACGTCAAGGCCATTGAGGAAGAAGAAAAGCGCTTGGCCGCCCGCAAGCAGTCGCTGAAGAACAACCAGGCACGCATGAAGGAGGCTTTGACCGAGGCTCTGCAGACGGCTGGCTTGAAGAAGGTCAAGTCACCGCTGATGACGGTATGGATCCAGCCGTCAACATCGGTTAGCGTGCCTGACGACTACCGCCTGATTCCGCCTCAGTATGTGACGAAGAAGATCACCTATCTTCCAGACAAGCGGGAAATCAAGGCGGCGTTAGAAGCTGGTACCACAATCGTCGGGGCAGAACTCAAGACAAACTGGTCACCACGGATTCGGTAAAGGAGGGAAACATCATGAAACCAAAGACAGACGTCACACCACAGAATAAACTGGTCATCGTCCGGGGTGGCAAAAAGTCACAGGGCACCATGCCAATCTTTATCTCGGTCGAAATGCATCAGAAAGTAAAGGCAGTCGCTGCGGACGCCAACTTATCGCTGAGAGACACAGTGGAGACCATGCTGCTGTGGGCGATGGATAATCTCATTATCAAGGATTCTGACGGGCACCATGTATAAGCTGCGCAACTACCAGCAACTTACCATCAGCCGTATCGTCGGCGCCATGCGTGAGGGTAAGCGAGCCATCATGGTCCAGCAGCCGCCCCGTACCGGGAAGACAGTCATCATGGCCGAGATTGCCCGGCGGGCGACGGTCAAGGGAAACCGCGTGCTGTTCGTGGTCCATCGCAAGGAGTTGGTGGACCAGGCGTGGCAAACCTTTAAGAGCAATGACGTTGACATGTCGCTGGTCACCATGGGCATGGTTCAGACGCTCACCCGGCACACCGACACGATCCCAGAGCCGGCGGTCATCTTAATTGATGAAGCCCACCACGTGCTGGCGAAGTCCTACCGCCGCATCATTGATGCTTTCCCCAACGCTGTGCGCATCATGGTGACAGCCACCCCTTGGCGAATGAGCGGGGCCGGGTTCGGTGATGTGGCTGACTGCCTGATTCCCGGGCAACAGATGGGGTGGCTCATCAAGAACGGATTCTTGGCGCCGATTCGGTACTTCTGCCCGCCGGACATCGAGACGGCGGAACTCAAGCTCAAGGCTAACGGAGAGTTCGACGAAGCGTCCGTCGCCGATGCGATGAAGCCAAAGGTATTCTCCAATGCCGTCAAGATGTACCAGGAACACGCCAGCGGCATGCAGGCCATCGCTTACGCCTACAACGTGGCCTCTGCCAAACGCCTAGCCGACAGCTTCAACGCAGCCGGTATCACGGCGGCAGAAGTCGACGGGGCCACCCCGAAGGAGGAGCGGGACCAGCTCATTCGGGAGTATCGGGACGGCAAGATCACCATCCTCACCAATGCCGAACTGTTCACTGAGGGGCTGGACCTGCCGAATGTCGATTGTGTCATCATGATGCGACCGACGCAATCACTGTCATTGTTTCTTCAATTCTCGATGCGAGCAATGAACCCGCGAAAAGGCAAGACAGCGGTCATCATTGATCACGTCGATAACTTGAGCCGCTTCGGTCTGCCCACCGACGAGCGGGAGTGGAAGCTGTCAGGCGAGGGCAAGAAGAAGAAAGCCCGTAGTGATATTCAATCGCCAACCACCTGCCCGTATTGCTTTGCCAGCTTCTACCGCAAGGGGCGAACGACTTGTCCGTTCTGCGGTCATCTCTTGACTAAAGAGAACGGTGCCGATGGTCCGCAGCACGTCGACGTGGACCTGGTGGAAGTCACTCAACCAACGGCGGCAGCCCAAAAACGCCTCAAGATTGCCCGCATGATCCAATCAAATGAGATGTACAAGTGGCTGGCCGATAAGCGGCCGGAGCAGCTGGAAAATTATCTTCAATTACAATATTACGCCAAGCTCCACGGTTACAAACCCGGCTGGGCGTGGTACCAGGCTAAGAAAAGAGGTTTTATCCGTTGAGTATTCTGCCTCCAAATGAACCGCAGAAGACCATCGACGTACCCCACAATTTCTTCATCTGGGGTGCAACGATGAGTGGCAAATCTTATCTTGCAGAGCATTTTCCCAACCCGCTTTTTCTGAACACGGACGGAAATGCCCTCGAGAATAAGGCGCCATCGATCCAGATTCGCAACATCAAAGGGCCAAACAGCACCCTGCGTCAAGATGTCATCAAACAGCTGGATGAAATCATTCTAGCACTGATGAACGAGAAGCACGGTTATCAGACCATCGTGGTTGATGTCGTGGATGACCTAGTCGTCATGCTAGAACAGGCCATCGCTATTCGCAATCACGTGGAGACTCTGGCTGATGTGCCGTATGGCCGTGGGTTCGCCATGTTCAACACCATTTTTCAGGAATTTATCTTGGAATTGAAAGCACTTGATATGAACGTCGTCTACATCAGCCGTATCGCCGAAGTCAACGACGGTGTCGGTACGGAAACACGTGAGATTCCGAGCCTGAAAACAAAGTATTACAACGTCGTCAACGGCAACTCGGACCTGGTCATCCAGACTAAACGAGTGGGAACCAATTACATCCGTCGTATCACGGACCAGCGGCGCAAGTATTATCGCGAAGACATCACCGACAAGGGCATCCTGCGTGTCCTGAATAATATCCCCGGCGTGTTTTCTACACATCAGCAACCTAAAGGAGAAGATAAATAATGAGTTTATTCGATAAGGCACAAGAAGTATTATCCGGTTTCGATGCGACAAAGGACAGCGCCAATTCGTTCGAAGGATTGCCATCCGGCACATACACTGTCATCGTCAACACGATTGACCACCACGTTACACCCAGCGGCTGGGACGGTCTGCGGATCATCACCGAGGTCAATGCCGGCGAACACGTCGGTACCAAGGACTTCAACATGTTCAACCTTGATGAGACCACGTCCACCGGCAAGAAAGTTCCTGACAGCGTCATCTCCAGTCACATCAAGCTCATCGCCAAACTGGCCAACGCTTGCGGTATCACCTTAAAGCCCGAGGACTGGGAGGACATTGACCACCTGGTGACGGCTTTCAACTTCGGTGGGGCAATCGGCAAGATTGTTACAATGGATCTCACGGTGCGGGAGAACAAGAAGAATCCCCAGTACCCGTACAAGAATTACGACTTCGAGCCAGCTGAGCAGCCAGTGCAGCCAAATGTCTCCGATGAAGACATGCCGTCGAATCTCAGTGATATGCCCGATAAGAAGCCAGCTGCTGGCGGTGACCCAATCGACATCGATGACGATGATCTTCCCTTCTAACTATCAGCTGATGCAGTGACATTAGACCGCCGAACGGGTGAAACGCCCGTTAGAAGGGAGGAGTCATGGAAAATCTCGTGAATTACGCCAAATATTATGCACGAAATGGTTTCTACGTGCTGCCGATGGTGGACAAGAAGCCGCTCATCACATTCGCGGACAAACCCCCGCTGACCGAAACGGACATTCAAAAAATCTGGCTGCTGAAGCCCTATGCCCAGATCGCGGTGCGGACCGTTGACTTCTTCGTCATCGACATCGACCGGCATGAAGGGGGAGCCGACGGCTTCAAATCAATTCGGGAACTGAACCATTTCGACTGGTTCCCGAAGACGCTCATGCAGTTGACCGCCCACGGCGGCAAGCAGCTGTTCTACCGCAAGCCTCAAGGTACCGAAGTCAGTCAGCATATCGGTTGGCTGCCGGGAGTGGACATCAAAGCCCACATCAATAATTACGTGATGATTGCCCCCAGCACCGTCGGCAGCGGGCAGTACAAGTGGGCCAACAAGCTGCCGCTGGCTGAACCGCCAGCCGCTCTCATCGAGGACATCAACCGTGATGTGCCGGCAGAGGCTGCCTATCAAGGGCCCGCCGCCTTCAAGGGCCATAAGTCCAACACGGCGGAACTCTTTGAACAGATCGTCAAGGGGCTCGGTGAAACCGGTGGCCGGAACAATGCCTTAGCCACCTTCGTCGGCGGCCTGCTGATTCGCAATGTGGATCCGCAAGCGGCCTACGAACTGGCCAAGCAGGCCAACGCCAACACACCTAAAGCACTTGACGAGAAGGAGTTTGAGAAAACGTTCGACAGCATCATCAAGACAGAACTGCGCCGACGGGAGGTGATGAAGCTTGGCCGACAAGGAGGCGATGCAGAAACTGGCGGCGGAGCAGAATAACGTCGTCCCGATGAGCATTAATTTTCGAGTCAACACGAAGACCGGGATGCCGGTCCCCAACAGTATCAACAACGTCGTCCTGGCCCTCGAACACGATCCGCTTCTGATGAATACTTTCCGGTACAACGAGTTCACCCATGAGGTGGACGTCGTGAAGCCGATCCAGCAGCTGCACATCGCTAAGGGTCAGATGGTCGATGAGATCGTCTCCCTCTGCCTGAACTATTTGGAGAAGAAATACTACGTGCTGTTCAACGATAAGGCGTTCAACGCCGCCATGATCCAGGTCTCCCGGGACAACGCGTACAACCCGGTGAAGGAGTACATGGAGAAGGCTTACCAGCACTGGGACAAGAAGGAACGGGCGGATTCATTCCTGCCGATATTTCTCGGGGCACCGATGTCTGCGGTGACCACCCTCATTACGAAGCTGTTCTTCATCGGGGCGGTGGCCAAAGTCTACCAACCGGGTATGAAGTTCGATTACGTGCTGGACCTGGTCGGTGGCCAAGGCGCTGGGAAGACGACGCTACTGAAGCGGATGGGCGGGCAGTATTACACTGATCAGTTCACCGACTTCAAAGACAAAGACAGCTACGCCATCATGCTGCGGGCGTTGATTCTCAATGACGACGAGATGACGGCCACCAACAACAGCAGCTTCGAGGACCTGAAGAAATTCGTATCCGCTGAACAGCTGGAATTCCGATCACCATACAATCGGCGGCCAGAACGGCGGGCAAAGTCCTTCGTGATGGCCCGGACGACCAACGAAGACACGTACCTCAAGGATAAGACCGGTGAACGCCGGTTCCTGCCGATCATGGCCGACTTGGACGCACAGGTGTATCACCCAGTGACGGACCTCAAGCCACCTCTGGTGGAGCAGCTGTGGGGTGAGTTCGTCAGCTATTACAAAGCCGGGTTCAGCTTTGCGCTGACAAAGGACCAGGTGCAGATGCTGGAAGAACACCGGCGGAATTTCATGTATGTGGACGCAGTGGAGGACGAGATCGAACGTCTGCTCCAGACCTGGCACGACGATTTCATTACCAGCAATCAGCTGGCGTCCTTGATGGGCGAGAACAACCTGGTCACCAACCGGACCCTGGCCAAGAAAATCAAGTACATCATGGACAACCAGCCAGGATGGAAGGCCAAGAAGAAGAAGGTGGACGGCCTATCCACTCGAGGCTATGAACGGCGGGTGGTCACTAGTGGTCACTAAGTGGTCACTAAATTCCAAGTTAGTGACCACCGCTAGACCCGCATGGCCGTAAGGCTGAAGCCCTATGGTGGTCACTACTACCCCCTTTTTCTTAAACAATAATATTAATTAATACTATTAAGGGGAAACGGCGCGCCAAACGGGAAAAGTTTGAAAGTTAGTGACCACCTGACCACCAGGGGTCAAACCCATGAGGCTCTAAGGGAGAGACCGGTGGTCACTAACTTTTCCTAGTGACCACCTTTAGAGTTATGTAAACCTGGAGAAGGCAAAACTGGCTTGGAAAGGATAATTTATTCACAAAGGCACCCCGGTCACGTCAATTGCTAGTGACCACCACGAAAAACTATACCAATTAAAGAGGCGACTCTATGACAGCAGAAGCCAAGATTCAGAACGACATTCGGGTGGCTGTGTCTCAGCATGGCTGTACTATCATTCGGACGAACAGTGGCCGAGTAAAAACCACAGACGGCCGGATATTCATTGCTGGCCCGCCTCCAGGGTGGCCTGACCTAACTGGCTTCCGCCATCGCGACGGAAAGCTGATCCTAATTGAAGTCAAGACGCCGACTGGCCGGCTGCGCCATGACCAAGAACAGTTCAAAGCATTTATCGAATCGAAGCCGGTGCTTTACGGTGTAGCACGATCAGTAGAAGATGCACTGAAAATCATTGAAGGAGATTAATGAGTATGGCAGGACGGAGTAAAGAAGTGGCGCCAGTTAAGGACGTTACGGGCAAGGTTATCAAGAAACACGATGTGGTAGTCAACGATTTCACCCACGAGGTTATGCTAATTGTTGAAAGCAGCAATTCATATGGTGTCCATGGACTGGCAGTAAAAAATAACATTGCAGGCATTGGTGATTGGCTGGACGTATACCCAGACGGAGAACTACGGATCGTCGGCAACGCGGAAACATCCTACGAGGGGGATTGACCATGTTAGTTCGGTTGAAAAATGGTAACTACGTCAACACTGCATATGTAGAGTTTATTTTCAAAACCGGTGATAATCAGTGGATTTTGGGGCTGAATGCCAGTGACCAGGATACGATTCACGTCAGTGATGCGGATGTAGACAAAATCGTCAAAGCAATGCGCACCGAAGAGCAACCCAAGGGGGATTAATAATGGACATTTTAACCAAAGAAGAAATCCAGAAGCAGGTGGAATTGTACGTCGCAGAGCATAAGAAAGAACTGGAAGAGAAAATTGACAATAAGATCCGGGCAGCTATCAACTCGGCCATTGCAGATGCGTTCGGGTACAACGGCTGGGCACGAAAACAGGTCTTTAGCGTTATCCAGGGACAGGTGAAGGATTACGTTGACCAGCATGGTATCGAGATTGACCCAGAAGTGATCGCTGAGCGGTTGCGCAAAGAAGTCGAACGGGCCGCCAAAAGAGTGACGGTCCGGCTGTCAATGAAGGGGGAATAACGAATGATTGAACGGCATTTTGAAAGGATTCAAGGTTACACCGGACCGTTGCCGCAGCGGTCCACCCAGTACGCAGCAGGCTACGACATCGCTGCCAGCCTCAGTACGATTATCGAACCGGGCGACATCAAGCTGGTGCGCACTGGCATTAAGGTCAAGCTCGGACAGTACGAATACCTGGAGCTTATCAGTCGGTCATCGCTGGCGCGGAACAAACATTTGGTCCTGCCCAACGGTGTGGGCATCATTGATTCTGATTACTACGGCAATCCGCAGAATGACGGCGAGATCATGGCGCAACTGTGGAACATATCGGATGTCCCGGAAGTCGTCAATGCTGGCGAGCGGATCATGCAAGGAATCTTCCACAGCTACATGATTGCCGACAATGATGTGGCAAACGGCGTGCGGGTCGGTGGGTTTGGAAGTACGGGGGTGTAAACGATGAATCGGCGCATGAAACAGAACGAAGCAGATGAAGAAAAAATAAATCAGGAACTGACGTCGTTGGTAACCTCTGCAGCGAGCAAGAAGGATGTCGCAGTTCGTTTGCTTGCGGCGTACCTCATCATGATCCATATTAGCCGCGACGTGTTCAATGGCACCGATGTTTTTCTGGGACACGATACAGCGTCGGGGCGGATGACATTCACTGTGGTCACCAACCGAATGGGGGTGCGGTAATGCGATTAGCAAAGCACCCGGAATTGATGGCAGCAATTCAAACTCTCGAGCGGGACAATCCGTCTTTCGATGACCCTCGCTGGGAGCCTATCCGAGAAAAAATCAATAAGACTGAGCGTAAGCGTAAGGGCAACTATAACGGCCCGAGTGAGTTCTGGAAACTTCCAGAAAAGGAACAACGGGAGAAACTTCACGTGTTTTTTAAAAAAGGCTACGGCGTAACGCAAATCAGTCAAAAGATCCACTCTCGGTTTTCGACTGTTCGGTATCATCTTGATCGCCTTGGAATGCAGCCGTATCCGCAGGCACATTACAAAGCATATGAGGTCAAGCTGAACAAAGCCTTCTATTTCAACAATGTCGACACACTTTACAGCTTCACAAAAATTCCATCGCTGTTTGTCCGACTGCATGAGCGGCGATCGCTGTTGACTGGCGATTGGTTTATCACAAGTGGCCATTGGGTGCAGTACAACGGCCAGTGGCACGAGGTGGAGTGATGCTTAAAATTCTTGAACTATTCGGTGGTATTGGTTCACCCAGAATCGCTCTCCGCAATCTCGGCATCCCAGTAAAGTCAATTGATTACGTGGAAATCGATGAGAACGCGGTCCGCAGCTACAACGCAATGTTTGCGAGTGATGAGAAGTACCAAGCTCAAAACGTCATCGGTTATGATCTCAAGCCGGACATCCTGATCCACGGGTCACCATGTCAGGACATCTCGGTGGCCGGTCGGCGACTGGGGGCAGACGAGGGCAGCGGGACAAGGTCTTCGTTGATGTGGCAGACCCTTAAGATCATTGAGCAGATGGGACTATGGCGGCCAAGGATTGTTATCTGGGAAAACGTCAAAGGCGTGTTGCAGAAACACATGGCCAAGAATTATCAGCGGTACTGTGATGTGCTAGAAGGCCTAGGATATACCACCAGCCACGCGGTTCTGGATGCCAGAGACTTCGGTCTGCCACAATACCGGGAACGGGTCTTCACGATTTCGATTCTTGGCGGTCAGTCATTTGATTTCGACAGGCTGCGACACACGGACATGCGGCCAATCGGAGAATATCTGGAACGGGCATCACCTGAGTACACAATTACAGTGCCATCGATGCTGTCCCGTTTGCCGGGTGGATCCGCAGGACCGTTTGCCGGCCGACTAAAGCCTATCGAGGACTGGGCGTGGACCATCACAACACGGCAGACGCGGTGTCCAAACAGTGGGGTGGTGCCGCTGAGTGATGGCCGGTACCGTCTGCTGACGCCGAAAGAGTGTTGGCTGCTGCAAGGATATTCAGACTGGGACTACACTGCGGCGGCAAGTGTCAATGGTAAGACGGCGCTGTACAAACAGGCAGGCAATTCGATTCCGGTACCAATATTTGAGGAGATATTCAGACATCTAATTTAGGGGGGGAGCCCAGATGGACACAGAAGGCACAGATAAAGAACGATTACTGATGATGGTGTACAGTTCTGAAGAGTTGCTGGTACTAGCTGCCAACCGCTTAGACGGCACCAAAGACCGGGAGACAGTGGCACTGCTCAATGGTGTGGGTGCATTGGTCAAGCAGATGGAGCACGCGCTCCATGAGGAGGAATCGAAATGAACAGGGAAGAAGCAAAGAAGAATTTTGAGAAGGTTCTTGTGGTGTACAACTCGAACGAGCATGATTTTGGGCGGCACATGACAGCAGAGGAGTTTTCTGACCGTGTGGAGCAAATCATCGACGAGATCAACGCACCGGAGAAAGTACGGCTACCCAAAACCGTGGGAGATTGGGTGAACCACTGCCAAGCCTATGGTGATCCGATCAGTCTGTTGAACAGCCGCGCGGTTCCTGAAAAAATTTGGGATTGGCTGGAAGTGTCTGTAAACCGGCAGATGTTGGTAATGCGTGCGTTTCTGTACGGATGGGAGCCAGAGCCGGTGAAACGGTACCGGGTCAAGGTGCCCATTGTCTGGACAGGCGGTGGCCGACAGTATTACTGGAATAAAGACAGTGATGAGGATAAGATCCACTGGGACAGCGAATATCCATTCCACGATTTCAAATACACGGCATTCACGATGGCAGAAATAAAACATTTTCAATTAGAGCAATTCGACCGAGAAGAAATCAACTTGGAAGAGGTGCAGGAAGATGAATAAGAAATACGTGCTAAAAGATCCATGTGACGAGGAAATCGATACGTTTGAGACGTTCCAAGACGCCAAGTTGGCTGCTGAATCAGCAGTGGATGACGGCCGGATGGGATTCGACTATCAGATCATCAATCTCGATACCGGGGAAGATGTCACTGAAAACGATCCGTGGTCATTTCAGGAGGGCGAAGATGATGAATAAGATTAAGTTCTACGCGGCCTATGACCGCGACGATCACACTTGGTTCGACCTGGCGTCCTGGGATCGGAATCGACTTATCGTAGAGTTGGAAGTATCGGGAATTGACAACTACATCATCGTCGAGATGCACGCGGAGGTGCCAAATGATGCGGGAGATTAAGTTTCGTGGCGACTACCGTGGCGTCATGTTTAACAACGTCCAGATTGGAGCACAGTATCTAGGAGACCTGCTCGCCGACCCAGAGTGGCACATCATGCAGTACACCGGCATGCATGACAGTCAGGGCAAAGAGATCTATGAGGGCGACATCATTAAGGTCACTGCAATTGACGGTCAATCGTATGTGTCGCCGGTCAAGTATTTTGGCGATGAGGACTACCCGGCGTTTGATCTTGACCAGAAATATATCCCTGAGCCATGGTATCCCTACGAATCTAATGCGCTCAGTGAGGAGTTTGGAAATGGGTTGTCAAAGATTGAGGTCGTCGGTAACATTTATGAGAACCCAGAACTGATGGAGGCAGGAGGAAAATGATTAAAACATTGAAAGACGTGGCCCGAGAGGTGGACCGTATTAGCAAAATGAC
Source organism: Schleiferilactobacillus shenzhenensis LY-73 (assembly GCF_000469325.1). Classification (GTDB taxonomy): domain Bacteria; phylum Bacillota; class Bacilli; order Lactobacillales; family Lactobacillaceae; genus Schleiferilactobacillus; species Schleiferilactobacillus shenzhenensis. The sequence continues at coordinate 16,631 of NZ_KI271606.1, forward strand.
TGATGACGAAGAAGCTCATGCGGCAGAGGATAATCTCCACGTGGCAGTTCTTGAGATTGTGTCGCGAATGTTTGTTGACGGCACAGACCCCTTGATGGTCACTGAGATGGCCCGTACCGCACTAGAGACGTTGGATTTACCGTTTGCTCGTTGGTATGCATAAGGGGGGATGGAAATGACTAAGTACATCAAGACCGCCTCAATCGAGGCCGAACAGTTCGACGGGTCGGAAGCAATGGCCAAAAAATATTTGCTGGATATTCCAACTGTTTCAGCCAAAGATAAAGTGGCTTCTGGTCACACTGTCTATGGTATTTCCACCTTGGAAGGCTATCTCTACGTCTACAAAGGGGATTGGATCGCCACGGGCAGTGATGGCGAGCATTGGCCCATTGCGAACTATATTTTTCGGCGGACGTATAAACCGTTACCGGTGATTCCACCAGCTGTTGCAGGGATAATTAAGTGGTACAAGCAACACTATTCTTTGACTATTCTGTTGTCGGATGCCTTTGATTTACGTTTTCCAGAAAATATTAGCAATTGGATTACACGACATGACGAAATTATTGCCCGCGCCTGGCTGGATGGGTATGAGACGGAGGACGAAGACGATGAAAAATGAATCAGCCATGCAAGCACTGATCCAGCTGCTCAACGATTACGAGGCGGACGAGATGCTGCTGCATGGCTCCGAACACAGTGATTTCACGGGTAGCGTGACTGTCCAGGACATCCATGACCAGGTAGCTGACTATCGGCGAAAGCTACTGCCAGCACTGCGCGGCGAGACAGAAGCCCAGCGGGAATGCCCGT
>NZ_KI271606.1:17603-27670 GCF_000469325.1 Schleiferilactobacillus shenzhenensis LY-73
GGAGGCGCACCATGACTGACAAGAATATCCGGCCCGATTACTACCGGCATGGCACTGTGGATGTGATTGCCGTGCTATATCTGCTGTTCGGCGACACTGCGCGTGTCTTTCTGGTTGGCAACATCATTAAGTACATTGTCCGCTATCGGGACAAGAACGGCATGGAAGACTTGATTAAGGCCCGTACGTACCTGGATAGGTTGATTGAAGAGGAGGGGAAACAAAAGTGAACTGGCTTGGTATTTTCTGGATTTTGGGGACGCTACTTTGGATCAGCTGGTTTATCTGGGGTGACAGAATAATCAACCATTTCAGACGCGAGCAACGGTCCGAATCAGTAGTGAAACCAGAGCCAGCTAAACAGGTGCTCATGCTACCGCTTGGCAAGGCAGGCCCGTTTCCATATCGGCTGTTGGTTAAGGTTGGTGAGGGATACGTGGGCTATGGCACAGGGATATACAGTGTTGGCTACTCTATGTCTGACTGGGAGAAGGCTATTACAATTGGCAGTATCCACGATGCCTACGATTTCTCGGAGCATCACGACGACCTGCCGGAGGTGCTCAAACAGACCGGCGGTCACGCTGTCCTGATTCAGTATACAGAGACCGAACTTAAGCCGAAGGCAGACCCAACAGATCCGTCGTCTGACTGGCAGGACTTCTAGGAGGTGGACTACTATAGAACGCGAAGTATTTAACCATATCGTCCGGGTGTTGAAGGACTACCCAAACATCGACAAATATGTCCAGGAGCGTGAAGAGGCCCTTATGCATCCGTGGAAGGAATCAGATGGGAATATTGGAGGTGGCCGGTCTAATGTTCCTGGCAAGCCGGCTGAAGTAATGGCCATCACGATTGCCGATGACCGGCGACTGAGCAATCTCGAGCGCAACAAGCGGGTCGTGCAGGAGTGCCTGGACAATTCAGACAACCAGACAATCACTATCATTTACGAGCTGTACATCAAGCAGCATCCAACGCTGACACTCCAGGGTGTGGCTGATAAGGTCAACCTCACTCCCAGCGCAGTCAAGAAGCGGCGGGCCAAGTTCTTCGAGATGATGCGGGCTGAGCTTGGATGGTGACATGTTTCCCCTTTTTGGGTCCAGATAGCGGTTTTTAAGCGATAAGATGATATTGTGGACGATTGAGATAATCCCCTCGACATATGCTGTCCACATGGCGTAATGCACGCCATCAAGTGTATAGTCTTCGGGCAATGGCCCGAAGCACATAGGCTTGTGATCCAATGGCAAGATGACGGTCTCCAAAACCGTTCATGCAGGTTCAAGTCCTGCCAAGCCTGTTCATGTGGGGCAGCCATCCGAGAGGGTGGCTGTTTTTGTAGGTCAGCGATTAATTGACCGGTGGAGGCTGGCCGATATATCCCGGGAGGTATTTGTGATGGCTATCCAAAAATTAGTGGTCGTCAACGGTCGACCGACCTTGGTCGATTACAGTGAGCCGTCACGTCAAGAGCGAGACCGCAATTACAGCAGCGACCGGCGTCAGAATCGACCAGAGTACACGCGCTTCTACAGCTCGAGCATCTGGCGTAAGACCCGTGCACAGGTGCTGCTGCGCGACAACGGTGAGTGTCAACACTGTGGGATGCCAGCGACGATGGTCGATCACATTGTGCCGAGCGCTGACGACTGGACTGATCGTCTTGATCCAGACAACCTGCAGGCTCTCTGTGACAGCTGCCATCACATCAAGACAGACCGCGAGGAGCGGGCCAAGCAACGGGAGGTGCAACGGGCGATGACAGTAACGGTGGTCTGCGGGTATCCAGGATCTGGTCGAGCAAGCTATGTGCAGCAGCACGAGGCAGAGCATGACATCATCATCGACAAGTATGCGTTGATGCAGTCTCTCTCTGGTCGCGGCAAGTACGATGTGGATGCGGACATCGACGACTACGCTGAGTTGGCCTATGAGCTGCTGCTGCGCAAGGTCAAGGTCGACACTAGATACAACCGAGTGTGGATCATCTTGGCTGGACCAGACACAAGGCTCGACAGTCTGTTGGTCAGTCACAACGTTGAGCACATCCTGATCGATACTGATAAGTCAACATGTATGGATAGACTGAGCAAGCTCGATATCGATAGTGATGTTGTCACAGAGTTGATGAGACAAGTTGATGTTGCCAAAGCGACAAACCAATTCGACAAGTTTATCAAGATTAAATAATGCTTTTGAGCAATTTTCCAAAACAGTTTTTTCAAACCAAAATTACTTCACAAACGGCACACACTCGGCGTCTGGAGACTCCCGACCCACCCCCTATTAATTTTTTCGGGGGCCTTGGGAGAGTAAGCGTTCGGACGCAGCCCCCCTTTGTGTGCCGCAAATTCTAAAAATTATTTTTTGGCCAGCATGGCTTGTGAATTAAAATTGCTCAATTGCTTGGGACAGTAAGCTAAGGAGGTGACGACATGGGACGTAAATACAAGGTTTTGGAGGCAAGTACCGGTAATCTGACAGTTTTGCAGCAGCAGACTAAAGCGGCTGCCCAGGCATTGGCCGCAGACGGACTGGCACCGATCCAGGCTAAGCCGTCTCCACATCTCAGTCCCGCCGCTGCCGCCGAATATCGTCGAGTAGTTGCTAATCTGGGAACACTGCCTATTCGAGATTTGGATCGAGCTGAGCTGGAGATGTATTGCACGTGGTACGCCATTTACACTGACGTAGCCGAGCGACTGCAGGACACAACCGACATGGACGAACGGGCAGCATTGATGATGCAGCTGGATAAATCGACCAAGAATATCAAGGCCCTGGCTTCCGACCTCGGTCTGACGGTCAATTCCCGGATGGCCATGAATATGCCCAAACAGGATAGCAACAAGCCGACTGGCATCAAGGCCCGCTTCGGCTAAATCTACCTCAGGAGGTGATAAATCTTGACCGACAGCACAACAGAATACGCACAAAAGGTTGTCAGCGGCGAGATTCTCGCCTCCAAAAAGGTGATTTTGGCCGCAAAACGGCATTTGAATGACCTGGAAAAGGCAAAAAACTCGGACTTTTCTTACGTTTTTGACGTCGAAAAAGCCGAAAAAGCCATCGGTTTTATGGATATTTTGCCTGATCCCAAGACCATGCGGCCGTTTGGGCTCGCTGACTACCAACAATTTATTATCGGCAGCCTCTATGGCTGGGTGCGACGAGACAACCCGAACCTCGCGAGGTATCACAAAGCATTTATCTCGATGGCTCGGAAGTCGGGCAAGTCGATTTTGGTATCCGGTATCGCCCTCGAAAAGTTGCTGCTGGCCAAAGAGCCAGCGTACTCGCGGCAAATCTATACGACCGCCAATGACAAAAACCAGGCCAGTATCGTATTTAAGATGGTGGCTAAGCAACTCACAGCGCTGCAATCCATTGATCCTGAGATCCGCCGCTCGACCAAAAAAGTCAGGGACGAGATCAAGAACCTCGACGACTACAGTTACATCCGGCCTTTATCCCGCGAGACCGGCGCCATCGACGGTTTTGAGCCCGCGGTCGCCATCCTCGACGAGTACGCAGCCAGTAAGACCACCGAAATGATGGAATTACTGGAATCCGGTCAAGGACAGCTGCTCAACCCGCTGATGGTGATTATCAGCACCGCCGGCTTTGACCTCAACCTGCCCATGCGCACGATTGAGTACCCATATGCCGACAAGGTCCTGCGCGGGGAGCTGACTGACGACCAATATTTTGCTTATGTCGCTGAGCAGGACAGTGTGGAAGAAATTGAAGACGAATCAACCTGGGTCAAGAGCAACCCAATTCTGACAGTCCCGGCACAGCACGACGTGATGCTGGGATTTTTGCGTAAACGCCGCAAGGAGGGTCTCGCAAAAGGCCAGTATAACCAAGTCTTGGTAAAGAATTTTAACATGTGGCGCCAGTCTACCGAGGACAGTTATCTCGACATTGAGGCGTGGCAAAAGTCAGAATTAGCCGAAAAACCAAGTATCGCGGGCCAAAAAGCCTGGATTGGAGTCGATGTGGGCCGCACCAGCGACCTGTTTGCCATTAGCTGGCTGATTCCGCACGACGATGGCTGGTGGCTGGACGGATACGCGTTTGTCGCCAGCAAGGGTGGCATCGAGGCCAAAATCAAGACCGACAAAGTCGATTATCTTGCGGCTGAGCAAGCGGGCGAGGGTGAGATCACTGAGCTGGAGAGCGGCGTCATTGACAATGACCGCGTGTATCAGTGGCTGGAAGCCTTCATCCACGACAATGGCCTGGATGTACAGGGGATCATGTTTGATCCCTATCAATTCGGCCCTCTGCTCACGGCGATCGAGAAGCGCCACCCGGAGTGGCCGCTGGTGCAGATTCGGCAGGGCACGATCACGTTGTCAATGCCGACTAAGCAATTCCGCGACGACCTGATCGCGGGCAAGATCCAGCACAGCGACAACCGCATCCTGCGGGCCGCCGCGGTCAATGCAGTGCTGATGTCCGACAATAACGGTGTCCGGATCAACAAAAACAAGTATGCCAACAAAATCGACATGCTTGATGCAGCGCTAGATGCCTACAGCATTGCGTATCGCGCGACGGATGACGTGCTGACCGATGACGACGTGCTCAATGGCGGCTTTGGCTTCTGAGGAGGATAACCACGTGAAAAACAACAACAAAATGCTGCGACACATCAAGTCGGCTAGCCGTTGGTTGAGCAAGCTATTGCTGACACTCCTGCAGCTGGCGATTGCCAACACTTGGCAACTGACCCTGATTGCCGGTCTTTTCTTGATTGGCGCAGGTCTGTACAGCATCAACGCCATTCTGGGCCGGATCGGTGCTGGGGTGCTGCTGGTGTTATTAGCAGTCGTGATTCGGCATGAGGACAAGATTACGCCAGAGAGGGGGTGATTTTAAGTGGCATTTTTCCGCAGTTTAAGCCAAAACGCAACTGACGCCGACCCCCATTGGGCAGATGATTACTTCGCGGACGGCACGTTACCAGCATTCCGCGGCGGCTACGTGGGTATCGGTGCATTGCGCAACTCTGACGTGCTGACTGCTGTCAGCATCATTGCTGGCGATGTGTCTCGCTTCCCACTGATCATCAAGGATCGCCGGACGGATGCTGTCATTGACATGGATGACATCGATTATCTTGTCAACGTCAAGGCTAACAAGCGTTTAAGCGCCTATCAGTGGCGATTCTCGATGATGGTCAACGCAATCCTGACCGGCAACGCATACAGCCGCATCGTGCGTGATCCGCTCACCGGGGCGCCGGCGATGTTTGAATTCTACGCACCCAGCCAGACCAGCATCGATACGACCGACCTCGACCACATCAAGTACACGTTTACCCCATATAACTCGCTCAACCAAAAAGTTGTCAGCATCGACGATGTGATCCATTTTAAGTTTTTTTCATACGATACCATTACCGGGCGCTCGCCGCTGCTATCTCTGGGCCAAGAGATTGGTCTGCAGGAGGCGGGTATCCAGACACTGACCAAGTTTTTTGGCTCAGGTCTCAAAGGGTCGATCCTCAAAGCAAAGGGCGCCAAGCTGTCCCCTGAGGCGCGTAAGAAGACTCGTGAGGAGTTCGAGCGCGCACAAGAGGGTGCGACAGCCGGCTCGCCAATCGTTATCGACGAGACAACTGATTATAAGCCTCTGGAAGTCGACACCAGCGTCCTGCAGCTGATCAACTCCAACAACTACAGCACGGCGCAGATTGCCAAGGCCCTGCGCGTGCCGGCTTATCGGTTGGCGCAAAACAGTCCCAACCAGTCGGTCAGCCAGCTGTCTGACGACTACATTCGGCAGCAGCTGCCATTCTATTTTTTACCCATCACCAGCGAATTTGAAATGAAGCTGCTCGACGACACTGACCGGCACCAATACCGCTTTGACTTTGACACTCGGTCCGTCAACCCGACGCCGATTGCCGAGGTCAACACCGCGGTCGGGGGTGGCATCATCACTGCTAACGAGGGCCGCGCCAGCTTGGGCAAGAAGCCGCTCAACGATCCGCACATGGATCAGATCATGTCGACCCTCAACACCGTATCTTTGGACATCAAGGACGAATATCAACAGACCCACAACAGCAATGGGTCAGCCAAAGCGACCAGCGACGACGCCAAGAACTAATGTTTGCATACCCCATTAAAGGAGGTGATGAGTTTGGCTGAAGAAAAAGAAATCCGCATGACTGCGACGCCGCTGGTGTTGCGGGATGCGGAGACGCCCGACGCACCGCAGGTGATTGAGGGCTATGCACTCAAGTTTAACAAGCCATCAGAGGTCATGGGTTTTGGCGTGCGGTTTATCGAGACCATCGACCCGCACGCATTGGATAGCACAGATTTGAACGATGTAGTGGCGCTGTTTAACCATGACCAATCACAGATTCTGGGCCGCACTGGTGTCAATCTCGGCTTAAGTGTCGACAACATCGGGCTCAAGTACCGGATCACGCCGGAAGACACTAACCTGTGGCGCGACCTGACAGCAAACATCAAAGCCGGGATCATCAAGCAATCCAGCTTTGCATTTGACCTGCCAGACGATGATGCAGCGCAAGAGTGGGCCCCGTCAGACAGCGATGAGGCCGACTACACCCGGACGATCAAGGCGATCGCCCATATCTACGATGTGAGCCCAGTGACGCGGCCCGCGTACCCGGATACCGAGGTCACCGTGGGCAGTCGCGGTCTGGTGCTGCTCAAGGCGGCCCAACAACCCGCTGCGCCACCCGCGTGGCAGAGTGACCGGGATAAGATGATCCGCGAACTGCGCCGCCAGCAGCTGCTCAACAAGCTCTAAAAGACCGACACGACAGTCTTTTGGGGCTATTTTTGTACCCACAACTCTACCTATGGAGGTATACAAACATGACCATTGACGAAAAGTTAGCAGCATTGACCAAAGAGATTGACGAAAAGCGCGCCCAGGTTGCTCCGCTGACCCAGGAAGTGCGCGACTTGGCCGAAAAGGCTGAATCTGACGAAGAATTTGCGGCGGCAAAGGAAAAGCGAGCCGCCCTGGATCAACTCAACGACGCCATCAAACAAGATGAGGAGCGTGCAAATTTGTACAAACAAGCAATCAAGGGCCAAGAACAGCCCAATCCCACCGCAGTCAAGACCGCGCCTGTCGCCGATGAGCGCCGCGCCGAGATCAATGCGGCAATCCGCAGCAAGTCCGGCGGTCAGGACATCGTGATCCCGCGAGAATTATTGCGCGCAGGTGCGGCGTCTGACACGCCCACCACCACTGGCATCACCAGTCCCGATGCGGCCCCGACCATCCCGGTCGACATCAGCTATGTGCCGCAACGCGAGGTGCAGACGGTCGTTGACCTCAAGCCGTTCGTTAACGTGTTCGCGGCCAAGTCGGCGTCTGGCAAGTATCCGGTGCTCAAGAATGTCACCGACACCCTCCACACTGTGGGCGAGCTGGAGAAGAACCCCGCCCTGGGCAAGCCTCAATTTAGCGATGTCGAATGGGCGGTTGCGACCTACCGTGGCGCAATTCCGTTGTCTCAGGAGTCCATCGACGATTCCGCTGCTGACCTGATCGGCATCGTCAACGCCAACGCCCAGCAACTGGTACGCAACACCAACAACGCGGCGATTGCTACCGTGCTTAAGACCTTCCCGGCCAAGACGATCGGTAGCGTTGACGACCTCAAGACCATCAACAACGTCGACCTGGACCCGGCATACACTCGCGCCATTGTGGCCAGCGCCAGCTTTTATAACGCACTGGACACGCTCAAGGATGGCAACGGCCGGTACTTGCTGCAAGACAGTATCACCAGCCCCTCCGGCAAGACTGTCTTGGGCATCCCGGTCGTGGTTGTCTCTGACACGACCTTCGGCGCGGCTGGCGAGGCGCACGCATTTATCGGCGACATCAAGCGGGCCGTGCTGTTTGCTGACCGGGCCGAGCTGACCGTGCGTTGGGTCGACAACGACCTGTACGGCCAGTATCTGCGCGCTGGCATCCGCTTTGGGGTCGCCAAGGCCGATAGTGCAGCCGGTTTCTTCCTGACCTATACTGCTTCGACACCCACACTGTCAAAATAGTCGTGCCCGATAGTCAAGCGGGCGATAAACCCACCGCCAGCAACACGGTTGCGGAGATCATCGCTTGGCTCGACGCTCATGCAATCGACCACAGCGGGGTGACCCTCAAGGCCGACCTGCTCAAGTTGATCGGAGGTGGTGCTGATGGATGAGGATACTGGCGCGCACAAGCCCCTGACTGACGCGCAGTGGGAGGTACTCAAGATGTACGCCAAAATCGACCAAGACATCGAGGACGACATGCTGCAGTTTTTGGTCACTGATGCGGGCGCTGAGCTGGCCGCGGCGATCAAGATGGGCAGCAACCCTGAGGATTATCTCAGTAAGCCTGAGTACCGTGACCGCTTTTTCGCGGCGCTCGCCAAGACGGTCAAAGAGGATTACGACTACCGGGGTCTGGGTGCGGAGATCATGCGATACCCGCTGAGTACCCCGGTAACCAATGTGATTCACCAGCTGCGGGCCGAGGTCGAGACTGCCGAGGACGGTGACGCCCATGCGGACTAATCGCATGACTGAGCGCATCCAGTTTGTCTCCTATGAGTCCGATGTGATCAACGGCGTGCCGATTGACGGTGTCAAGGTTGACCACGGCACGGTCTGGGCTGAGGTGCCCAAGATCACGATCCGCGAGGCGACTGATCCGCAGACCAAGCTGGGCACACGCAAGGACACACCGACATTTTTGGTGCGCTATCTGGCGGCGGTCAACGTGCAGCCTGAGTGGCGCATTATCTGGCGGGGCGTCGAGTACGAGATCACTGGGATGGACCCGGATTACGAGCGTCGTGATTTGACTACGATCACGGCCCGAAAGCGAGGTGGGACAAATGGGAGTTGAGGTGACTGGTGCTGACGAGATGCTGGCTAAGGTCGACCAGCTGCGCTATGGGATGCAAGCCAAAGCCAAGGCGGCCGTCAAGGATGGCGGTGCAGTGTTTGCCGATAAGCTGACAGCCAACACTCCCGTGGGAGTCGTACTTGCACCATCAGGCCACATGCGAGATGACATCGAGCTCGACCGAGTACGCTGGGTCAACGATGAAGCGGTCGTTGATGTTGGTTACTCCATGCGGACCGGCCCACGGGTACACTTCCCGGATTCCGGCACCAGTCGGCAGCCTGCCCAGCATTTCATTCAGAAATCGCGTGAGGTAGCCAAAGACCCAGTGCTGGAAGCCTTCATCAAGCATTTGAAGGTTGGTGATTAGATGCTCGCTGACCAAATCGTCTATCAGGTCCTGTACAACAGCAGCGACCTGATCAATCTGCTCGACCGTGTTCGGGGCCGTCCTGCCAAGGGCCGGGCCATCTATACCCAGACGCCGGATTTTAGCAACCAATCGGACAAAGACCTGGTCAAGTTGTCTCCATGGGTGCGGATTGGTCTGGTACCTGGCGACGACGCACTCTATGCCGACGACAACCGCATTATCGAGTACCCGGCGGTGCAAGTCGACTGCTGGGTCGACCGGGTGCGGGTCAACGACATCAGCACGATCGACCAGCTGCTCTACCAAACCCTGCACGACGCAGGCTGGGAGCGCTACTACCACAACAGTTACATTGACGGCGACACACCCGCACTGCGGATGCTTACCGGACAATATCAATCGCAAGGGATCGGCTTTTAGCTGGTCCCTATTTTAATGGAGGTATTCAAATGGGCAAAGTAAAAATTGGTACATCTGCGTTCGAATATGGCTTGGTGGCCAACGACTTGGTCGCCGCACCGACGACTAAGGTCCCCGGCTTGACCAGCGTGCAGCTGGAATTGACCAACGATCTTAAGACTATCCCGGCAGATGACGCACCATACGTAACACTGAGCTCCGGAATCACTGAGACCAAGCTGACCGCCGAGCTGATGGACCTGCCCAGTCAGGCCAAGGTCGACTGGTTTGGGATCAAGTTGATTGGCGGGACTGAGGTCTACAACAAGGACCTCACCCCCAACGACATCGCTGTGTTGTTCAAAACCAAGGACGAAAACGG
>NZ_KI271606.1:27734-29346 GCF_000469325.1 Schleiferilactobacillus shenzhenensis LY-73
TGGCGCTCCTGATCCCACGCCGGATAAGACTGAGGGTAGTTTCGTGGCCCGCGGCGACGCTGGCAACATCTTGCTCATTGGGCGCGAAGCCAACACTGGCTTTGACTTGCCCACATTCCGCAAGTGGGTATTCCCGACTACCGCAGACGACGCCAACATCGTACCCAAGGCGTAGCAATCGCTCTGCATACCTCGTGAGGTATGCCCAATAAGAAGTCGCCACACAAAAACACAGTACACTCCCAGACGAGTGGGCGGCCGATGTGGAGGTCAATATGGCTTACAAAATCAAAATCAACAAAAACGGCAAGGTCAATGAGTACATCCGCAATGAGGACCCGGATCTGCGCGACATGACCAATGCTCTCAAGGTTGAGCAGCAGCAGATCCGCATGTATGGCCGCCCAGAGGGCCCCACCAATGAGGACTTTGACATCAACGAGGCCAACCTGGCGGCGTTTGCCGTGCGCTTTTGGCACAACCAATTTAGTGCCCAGGAGGTCATCGACGGGGCAACGGCCAAGCTCGACACCCTGACCAGTATCAATGTGGCCGTGGGTGACGCGCTCAACGATCCCGACAGCACTAAGCCGGAGGACGTGCGCCCAAAAAAATCACCGAGTCCGACGTCAACGAAAGCATCCGTGCCCTCAACAACTATTACAAAGCGCGCTTACAAGAGGGCTACACGCTCAAAGACGTCGACCAAATGACCATCCGTGACCTCAACCGGTTGGCTGAGGTCTATGCCGTACCCGAAACGACGATCGATAAGGCATTCCCCTGGCTATTTGGCGGGGCTTGATAAGGAGGTATAGCAAATGGCAGGATCACTCGGTCAACTGGCCGCAACAGTCTCACTAAACATTGATCCATTTAACACTAGCGCCAAGACGCTCAACTCCATGATCAAGTCCAGCACCGCTGAGTTAAAGGCTATGGACGCGGCATTTAAGGGTAGCGAGCGCACAGTCTCTGGAATGTCGCAAGCCTATGCAGCGATGAGCCGGCAGATGCAGGCGTATCAGGCCAAGATGCAAAAGCAGAAGGCTGATGCTGACGGCTATGCAACCAAGCTCGACGAGATGCGCAAGAGCGGCACGGCGACCGCTGAACAGCTCAAGAAGCAAGAAGAGCTGACCGCTCGCGCGGGTGCAGCATACAACAAGACCGCGGCCCAAGCGGCTCAGCTGGATAGCCGGATGAGTGCGCTGACCAAAGAGATCACGCTGCAATCCAGCAACTGGACTAAGGTGTCTAACGCTGCAACGGCCTTCGGCAAGGTTAGCACCAGCATCGGTAACGGTCTGAGCAACTTTGGCTCAAAGATGACCACATCGGTCACTCTACCCGTGGTCGCCGGGATGACTGCCGCCAGCAAGGCCGCCATCGACTTCCACAGTGAGATTGATGCCATTGGACCTCTGTTGACCAACGGGGCGGCTGTCACTGGCAAATACAAGCAGCAGCTGGATCAGTTGGCGACCGCAAGCAAAAACTGGTCTGTGCAGTACGGTATCTCTACCAGTAGCATTAATGCAGGGATGGCTGACCTGGTGCGTGCCGGGTACTCAGCGAGCCAGTCGCTCAAGATGATGCCCGCGATCCTGGA
>NZ_KI271606.1:29381-31288 GCF_000469325.1 Schleiferilactobacillus shenzhenensis LY-73
GGGTGAGGACTTCAATACAGTCATGGACGTTGTCACCAGCACGATGACCCAATTCGGGATCAAAGCCGGAGACACCACCAAGGTAACTGACGCCATGACGTATGCGGCTAACGCCACCAAGTCTGGGTTCGCGGACCTGGGCGAGGCCATGCAGTACACCGGTGCGTCGGCCAATGCCGCAGGTATCCCTCTCAATGACACTATCGCCATGCTGGGCCTGATGTCCAATGCTGGCCTACAGGGGTCAATGGCTGGTACTGCGTTCAACGCGATGCTGCAAAAGCTCGCAGCGGCCTCTACTGATGCCAAGAAGCCCATGGGTCAACTTGGTGTCAACGTTGCCGCGTTCAAAAAAGGCCAAATCGGTCTGCCTGACGTTATCGAGCAGGTGGCCAAAGGTACCAGTAAGATGTCCGATGCCACCAAGGTTGCGGCAATCAATGCTGCCTTTGGCGAACGGGGCGGCCGCGCAGTGTTGGCATTGATGAAGGCCGGTAAGCCAGCCATCGAAGAATTGACCAAAGCAACCGCGGATAGCGCCGGCGCGACGAAAAAAGTTTCCGACATCATGGGCCAGACCGCGAAGGCAAACTTCGACCGACTCAAGCAGTCAGCTCAAGTTCTGGCAATCACCGTGGGTGAGAAGCTGCTACCAGCGATCACACCACTGATCGGCAAAGCGACCGATATGGTCAACGCCTTTGGCAAGATGGACAGCGCCACGCAGCAGTCCATTATCAAGTGGGTTGCCTTCGCGGCCGTTATCGGTCCTGTCAGCAGCGGATTGGGATCAGTATTTAAGCTCCTCGGTGGCGCGGGCAGCGTCATTGGGACAGTGACCGGTGGTCTGGCGCGGGCAACCAGTGCAGCAAAACTGGGTGGCTCTGCTATGGATGTGCTTAAATCGGCATTTTCCAAAACGGCTTTCGAGGCACTTAAAGTGGCACCGAGTATTACAGCCGTGGGTTCTGCAGCCACCGGCACAGTGGGTGGCATCGGTGAGGCTGCCGGAGCATCTACTGGCTTGGTTGCTGCACTAGGCGGCCTTGGTCCGGCGGCAGTTGCTGCTGGCTTAGCAATTGGTGCCGGTGCCGCCGTTTGGACACTTTGGGGTAAGAAAGCGTGGGAATCAGCGCAAGAGACTTCGCGCTGGGGTACATCCGTTGGTGGTGACGCAGATCGCGCATTGTCTAAGTATCAAGGATTCTCTCGCGACGCTAATACGGCACTGCAAGATTTTACAAAAACCGCTCAATCCAGTGCTAAAGCAGCTACAGATGCTTTTGGTGGAATGGCCAGCAGTATCAGTCAGTCGGCCAAAGATACTAATAAAGCGCTCAACGATATGGTGTCTAGTCTACCAACCGAAGTAGCCAAGACAGTTACTGATGGCGTTAATAAACAGAAAGCTGCTAACAAGGCTGCTGCCGCCGAGGCCGCTCAAACTAGCAAAAATATCAACGCGATTTATCGAAACGCATCCAAGGAGCATCGCGACCTGACTGCCGATGAGCAGATGTATATCCTCAACAGCCAGACGCGTATGAACGAATTGGAAGTACAGACACTCAACCTATCAAGCGCCAAGAAGAAGACCATCCTTGCTACGCTTAATGGCGACGTGCGGAAGATGTCTAAAGACCAGCAAGACATGGCCATGCTGGACTTGCAAGAAGCAGCGGATAAGCAAAATCAGATCTACATTGCTCAGCAGAATAAGCTCAAAGAGGCGTTAAGTAAGGGCACCATCAACACGGCCACATACGACAAGGCGATGGACGAATTGTCCCGCAATCATGGCCGGATGACTGAGCAGATCATCGCCAATGCCTATAAGATCATGAAGTCCCAGGGTGAAACTGCGGACGACATGGACAAGACGCTACGGCAAATGGGCAGCAGTTACG
>NZ_KI271606.1:31366-36098 GCF_000469325.1 Schleiferilactobacillus shenzhenensis LY-73
GGTGGCGCGGACCACTGGGCAGATGTCTTCCGCCGCCAAAAAAGCTGGTGAGGATTGGAATAAGCTGATTCTCAACCCCAAAACTGGCGAAATTAAGACCAATGCTCAGCAGGTGCTCAACGATACCGCTAAAACAGACAGGGGCTGGAAACAGCTGCTGTTTGCCGCCAAGAATGCAAAAATCAACAGTAACGCCAAGGACATGATCGCCGAGGCGGCTATCCAAGCGGGCAAATGGGACAAACTCACCTTGGAAGAGAAATGGGCGTTGGCACATACCAACGCCGACGCGGTCGTCGAGCAGATGCTCAACCTCAATGGGCAGTGGGCGCACCTGACGTTTGCACAAAAGACCGCCATTGTGACGGCCAAAGGGAACAAGGAGCTGACCGACGCCATCTATAACGCCGGGGTCTGGAATAGCCTCGGCATCAAAGACATTGAAGCCCTGGTCAACGTCAAAGGCACTGACAAGTTGATTGACAGTCTGGATCAGCTCGGCTTGTGGAATAAGCTCGATCCCAAGACCCAGCTGGCGATTGTCCAGGCTAAAGGTCAGACCGAGTTGTCCCAGATCCTGTACGATGCTGGCGTTTGGCAGTCACTGAGTCTCCAGCAAATCATGGCCACGGTCACCACTGCCGGGACTGCCGATGTGGTCGACACTCTCAACAAACTCGACCGCTGGAATACACTCACGCCCAAGGAGCAACTAGCCATTGTCCAGACGCAGGGGCTTCCGGGATTGGCCGAAGTGGTTGTTAAGTATGGCATCTGGAACAATCTGCCGCAAACGACCAAGGACTTGTTAGTATCAAACGCCGACGCTAAGGCCAAGCTCGAAGAGGCCGGCGTCAAGATCAACGATTACAACAACAACTTCAAACCATTTCCGAAAGTGATGACGGCCGATAATTCTGACGTGCTGGCCAAGCAGGTCGCAGCTAACAAAGCCTTGGGCAGCTTCAATTCGCTGGGTCTACCAGTCAAAGCGATGAAGGCCGACAGCAGCGATGTGGAGAATAAATCCTCCCGCGGCAAGAGCGCCATTACCCAGTACAACAATACTGGTATTCCGGGGAAGAAGTTCACGGGCGACAGCTCGAGTGCTGTCAAGGCAGCCGACACTGCTAAGTCTCATTCCATTGCGTTTAATAACGCGCCCAACCCGACCAAGCACATCAAAGCCAATGATGAGGCCAGCAGCCCAATCGAGCATGCGATGAATTGGCTGACCAAGTGGAGTAGTGGCCCTAGCATCATCACCAAGACGATCCGCACCGTGCAAGAAGCCTGGAACAAAGTCACTGGCAAGCAAACTGGGGATTCTGACTTCGCCGGTGGCCCAGTTATGGTCAATGACCAGCGGGGGCCGGTATTCCGCGAAGCAATCCATTTTGCCAATGGTCAGACGGTGATCCCAACTGGCCGCAACGTCATCACCAACCTTCCGCGGCACGCTGAGATTATTCCGGCAAGTAAAACAGCCAAACTATTTGACATCCGCCAATATGCACAAGGAACGCCCGGTTATCAGTCGGTCATTCCAAAGCTGCAAGCAATCAGCAGTCAGCCCAATGTGACCACTGCTAACAGCACCGTCATCAACAGTGGCAGCACTATCAATCCGACCTACAACGTCAACATCACCATTGCGGGCCCGGTCACCAGCAACACTGGAAAAACCATAGGCCAGCAAGCGATGGCGGAGATCAAGCGGATGACCAATAACCAAAACATCATCAACGGTAAGGAGGCGGCGTATTAATGCGACCTGGCGAGTTTTTTATCAACGGCAAAAGCAGCATCGACGCCTTCGGGGCCCGGCTGACCGGCTACCCAGCGATCCCGATGCCGCAACGCAAGCGCAAGCTCTACGACATTGCTGGCGCCAGTCGGCAAGCAGTCGTCGACCTGGGCGGTTATGAGCCCCGCCAGTTTGATATTGAGATCGTGCTGGCGGCCAAAGGCCCAGAGCAGCGGGCCATCAATGAGAGCAACCTGTTCGCGGCATTTGACAGTCCAGGTTACGTCTCATTTGCCCACTACGGCGAGCCCGACTACAGCTATCACGTGCTCAGCGTCGACAAGGTCACCAACACTCGCCCCGCGCGGATGTCAGATTATCGCGTGTTGGCACTGACCCTGGAAGCCGACGCTTACAAGTATTATCGCGAGGATACTGAGATCACGCTGACCGGTCCGGGGACCATCGACAACAACTTTTGGTACCCGGCTCGACCGCTGATCACGGTCTACGGCACCGGCAATGTGACCCTCAAGGTGGGCGGGCAACTGTATGCCTTGCGGGGTATCCCCGGCAACGTCAGCATCGACAGCGACGAGAGCGCCCAGGATGTCTACACCACCGATGCCAGTGGGGCCCAGACTCTGCGGTACGATGTGGCCAACCCCACGACGTATCCCACACTGGCGCCTAATGAGGCGACCAGCATCGACTGGACGGGGACAGTGTCCAAAATCATTATCAAACCGGGGTGGCGCACGATATGACAAATATTAAGCTATACCCCGCAGGCACCAAGGATTTTAGCAGCGGTGGCCGGGCGTTGACCCAGATCATTGCGGATAGCGACAGCATCAAGCGAGTGCGTAACGGTGAGGACAACGGTCAGCTGCAAGTAGCGGCAACCGACCCGCTGTTTGGCGAGATCACCGAGGGGATGATCGTCCAGCTGCCACCGGATGCTGGGCACAGTGACGACCTGTACTACATCCAGAGCACCGAGGCCAGCACAGCGGATGGCACCATGACCATCAACCTGCAACACATCACTGCCCTGGCCAACAATTATCACATGATCACCAAGTCGACGGTCGATGGCAACACGCCGCAGTCGATCCTGCGGTCGCTCGATGCCAAGCTGGATCGGCGCAGCCCATTTGTGTACGACAGCAATATCACCACGCCGCTGACCGGGACCGGCGTCATCTACCGCAACCTCAACCCCAATGAGCTGATCCTGGGCGAAAGCAACAGCTTGCAAAAGATGACCGGGGGCCAGGTGATCCGCGACCACTACAATCTGCGATTAGACAATATCACTACACACCGTCAGATCCATATGCGGCGCGGCAAGAATATCGCTGGCGTGCAGGTCACCCGGTCGCTGGAGGGCCTGGTTACCCAGGTCGTCCCGTACTACACGCCAAAATCTGACGACAACAACAAAAACCCGGAGCCGGTCTACGGTGACCCCGTCAAGTCGCCGCTGGCAGGCAACTACCCGGAGATCTACAGCATCAACGTAGATTACTCCAGCCGCGCCGACAACATGGCCGATGTGATGGACTTGGCCCGTAAGTATTGGGCCGAAAATCCCGATAGCGACAAGCCAGCATACGACTTGCAGATAAGCCCAGTCGAGTACGGCAGCCAGCGGCTGGAGCAGGCCACTATCCAGGATGACGCCATCGTCTATTACGATAAGGACTTTGGCATTGCCACGACGCTACCAGTATATGAGACAGACTACTCCCCAGTGTTGGGCATCAACACCCTGGTCAAGGCTGGCACTCAAGCAACTAATTTGTGGCACAGCCTTGAGAGCCGAATCAAAGCGGTCGACGATAAGACCGACGTGATCGACGACAAGATCGACAACGAGACCGACGACCGCAAGGAGGCAGACGATGCGGTCAAAACGGACGCAGCCAAGACAGCCGGCGAGCTGGCACTGACCGCGGCCAATGGACGCAACAAAAACTACTACACCGACACTCAGCCGACCAGCGCCCAGGAGGGGGATTTATGGTTCCCGGGCGCCATGGGTAAGGGCCCAGCCAAGATGTACCGCTACACCAACGGCAAGTGGGTTGAGTTTGACACCGAGGCAATCGACAAGGAGCTGCGGGCCAAGGTCGACGCCAGCAACGCCGCAATGGATGCAGCGATCGCAGCCGCTGGTTTTGACAGTGCCACCAGCCTGTTTAAACAGGTCAGCGCTGATCAAAAGCAGCTCGTCTCTGTTGTCGGCAACCTCAATGGGCTACAGAGTACGGTCGAGGACATTCCGGGCCAGATCAAGAGCCAGATCACCCAGCTGAGTGGGGCTTTTGATGTCAAGATCACTGGCGTGCAGACCGCGGCCAATGCGGCCAAGGATGCCGCAGCTGGGGCCCAGACCACGGCCAACAACGCCCAGGCAGGGGTCAATGATATTAACAACAACCTGACAGCACGGATCAGTGCGAGCGTGCGCAATGGCTTGGCCAATGTGACGCTGCAAGCTGGGCAAGGATATGTCTATCTCAGCGGCACGGGTACGTACAGCGAGGTTGCTATCTCGGGGAGCGTAGTGCATATCACTGGCGACACTTGGATTGACAATGCCAGCATCCAGAGCGGCGCCATCGCCAACCTGGATGCAGGCAAGATCGTGACTGGCACGCTCAACGGCATCGACATCTCGGCCGCACGGACTATCACGCTACAACCGGGTTACGATTACAACCCATTCGACGACGGTAGCGTCAATCCATACGGGGCACAGGTCGGCACTGTCATCTCCGGCAAGTGGGGCATCTCAACTGGGGGCGGTCTAGAGGTCAACCAAGAGACCCACTTACACAAATGGCTCAAGGTTGACGGCTCGATCAACGCGCCTAGCATCTCAGCAGACAACGGGGTGTTGTACATCGGCGGTGGCAGTTTCAAGGTGTTCAACGGCTATAAGGGGTACGCGCTTTATTGGCTTGGCGGTGGTAAGAG
>NZ_KI271606.1:36108-38360 GCF_000469325.1 Schleiferilactobacillus shenzhenensis LY-73
TTTCTATATTGGCGATGTTTAGAAGGAGGACAAAATGGACGCAAATCAACAGATCATCTCAGAGTTAGCGGGTAACCTGGGGCGGGATGTGGCCAACAAGGCCATCATTATCGCTCAGCAGACCGCCCAGATCAGTCAGCTACAGACCAAAATCGAGGCATTACAAAAACTGATCAAGGAGAGCGGGATCGACCCTGACGAGGAGGTGAAGCCAGATGCTGCAACAGATTAAACTCGACCTCAACAAGGTGGCAGCGCTCACCAATCAGACGCCTATCTTGCGTGTGGGCGATGCCAACGAGGTACTGCCTATCCAGCTGGACCGAGGCTGGCAGACGACCGACCTGACCACCGGTTCACTGGGCATCCACATCGAGAAGCCGGACGGTAAGATCGTCGACTTCGACCAAAGCAACGCAGCCGACCGCTTCCGGGGATTGACTAACAAGGGCTATGCTGAGATCACTCTACCTCCCGAGGTATATCAAGCCTCAGGCGACATCGCGGTGGCCTATGTCCGCCACACCGTGGGCAGCACAGTGGAGAGCAGCAGCAACTTCCAGATCCGCGTGCTCCCAGCGATCGGGTCCGGCGAGGCCAGTGACAACTACATTGCGGATGCCGGCAAGATCATCGACGACATCAAAACCAAAGCGGCAGCTGGACAGATTGCTCTGGATTCGGCCAAAAACACGGCAACAGCCGCCCAGGCGATCCTGACCGCCTTGCAGAAGAACAACCTAATGGGCGTCCAGCCGCTCAAATTCACGGGCGGCGACCTCAATGACGCCCCGATGGGCCTGATCTTTTCGGCCAACTCCGCCAACAGCCCGGAAAACTCGCCCGGCACGTATACCTGGACCATGGTCGAGCCTAACTGGGGCCAGACGATGCAGGTGTCCTGGATCAACTCCTCGGTCCACATGTATATGCGAATGAAGTGGCAGGGCGACAAGGTGTGGCAGCCCTGGACCAAGATCCCCAACAACGACGATATGGTCGCGGCGATCAAAGCCGCGGTTAAGGTCAACAGCGTCATCGGGACCAGCGGGATCGTCGCCGCAACTGACGCGGCCGGCAACGTGACCCTGTCAGCCGATCAGACCAAAGTGATGGGCATCCGGCCACAGCCGATGAGCGGCGGCGACCTCAACAACGCCGTCGACGGCCTGGTCTTTTCTGCAATCAGCAAAAACCGCCCGGGCAACGTCGACGGGGTCTGGGTTTGGACCATGACTGACCCGATGTTCGGACAAAAAATGCAGATTGCTTGGGAAAATCCCATGACCGGATTCCGCCCACATATGTACATCCGGCATAAATGGCAGGGCGCCAACGATGTCTACGATCCCTGGGTCCGCATCCCCAACGATGACGATATGGCCACGACCATTAAGTCCATCACAATCAATGGTGCGTCAATGCTCAAGCCGGATGCTAATGGCAACGTCAATCTGATCATTAAGGGTCAATAACTCAGGAGGTATAGATTAATGACAAAAGCAGTCTATGTGAGCACTAGCGAGTTCCCATTTGTGCCATTGGCGGGAGATGACGACGTGGTGGCCAAGCTCTACCAGTCACCGCCGTTTGTCCTGACTGCACCACCGGCGGATATGCCGTCACCCACGTTTGATCGCTTGCAGCAAAAGTGGGTATCGCTGGACGCAGATTATGCCAACAAGGCGGCTGCCGAGGCTAAACAAGCGGCGGATGAGGCCGCCAAGCAGGTCACCTTGACCAAGGACCAGCTCACTCAGGTCAACGGAGTGCTAGTCAAGGCGGCCGAGGTCATTGCAGCACCAGCGGCCGCCAGCACCGTCGACGACAAGACCGCCATGGCGCTAGCCGACATGTGGCCGACCTGGTCTGCATCCGCGGTCAAGTACACCAAGGGTCAAATCGTCAGTTATGACGGTCATCTCTACCGGGTCGTCCAGGATCACACCAGTCAAGCTGATTGGCTGCCGGGCAACGCCCCGTCACTGTTTGCACCGATCACGATCGACAACGACGGCATTGAGGAGTGGACCCAGCCGGGTGGGGCATACAATGCCTACGCCAAAGGCAAGCAGGTCAAGCACAACGGCCACATCTGGGAGAGTTTGGTGGACAGCAACAACTGGGAGCCGACTGCTGACGCGACCACCTTGTGGAAGCAGGTCAGCTGACAGGCTCTGCAAAGGAAGCGTGGTGAGACACTATGTGGAAGAACATTAGGATGAACCACTTCTGGTTCTTGACCGGCTTGG
>NZ_KI271607.1:0-4216 GCF_000469325.1 Schleiferilactobacillus shenzhenensis LY-73
CGCCGGACAATTCTGCAGGAAGGTCAATCGCAGCACACCGTTCTGGTGGCCTCACATAATTTAGACGAGCTGGCACGAGTCACGCACCAAGGGTTTATTCTCGTCAACCAGCAGATCCAACCAATCACTTTTGCGGATAATACAGAATTAGAACAATTATACCGACACCACTTTCCGGAACAGGGAGAGATGACCAGATCGTAATCACCGGGCGCCAATACCCAAAAGCAACCGTTTCACCAATCGTTCCGCCATAACAAAAAAGCCCCGGCGCAAACCGGGGCTTTTCTCAGTGAATCATTCAATTACAGTGCCAACGCACCCATCGGATCCCACGGTGCCAGGACCTTGGGCTTGTCGAATTCGGACTCGAAGGCTTGCTTCAGGTCAGCCGGCAGGAACTTCTTGTTGATGACGACTTGGTAGACGAACTGGTCGAACCACTTGTCGCTCATGACGAAGTAGCCCTTGTCGCCGACCTTGTCACCCCAGGAGTTCTCGACCTTCCACTTGGTGGGCTTGCCGTCCACCAGGTCAACACCGGTCAAGACCATGGCGTGGGTCATCAGGGACTCGCCGTAGTCCAGGCGCTGGGCCTTGGTCATCGTTAGGTCAACGTCGAAGAGGCCGTCAACATTGTAGAAGTCAGTGTCCATGATGCCCTTCTGGCGTTCAGAACTCTTGCCCACATCGGAACCGAACCAGACAGTCTCGCCGGCTTGCAGCTGCTTCACGGCCAATGCCTTGAAGGTGTCGATGTCCAGGTTCAGGTGGCGGACTTGGCGGCCGCCCACCACGTTGCCCAGGAACTCCACGGTGTAGACGTGCTTATACGGCTTGTCATCCGTGGGAGAGTTGATGATGGAGATATAATCCGGGGTATTCCAGCCGACATACTTGCGGAAGAAAGTCTGCGGGGTGAGGTCCCGGTCATAGGTATATTCCTTGTCATCATTCTTGTATTCCCAGTCGAACTTCGTCGGCGGGTTGCCCAGGCTGTAAACCAGGATGCGGTAAACTTCAGACAGCATCTTGGACTTGGCGGCAGCGATGTCGGCCTCGCTGGCCTTATTCGCCACCATCTCCCGCAGTTTCACGGCATCGCCGCGCAGCTTCAGGTTCAATGTGTTGTTCAGCTCGCTGGACTTGGAGGAGTTGTACGTTTCCGGCATCACGCTCTGGGGCACGACACCGTACTTCTCGATCAAGGCCATCAGCATGTCCCACTGGCCGCCGTCTTGCTGCGGAGTGGCCATGAGGAAGTCGACTTTGCGGTCGCCCAGGGGCAGATCTGCGGTGGCTAAGACATTCTCGTAGAACCAGTTAGACTTCTCGAACTTGTCCCAGAAGTTGGTGTAGTTCTGCGACAGCTCGAAGCCCTTCAGCTTGTACTGGGCTTGGATCGGGTGGCGCATGGTGTTCAGCGCCGCGAACATCCAGCAGCGGCCGGATTGCTTTTGGTTAGCGACGGAACCGGTGTCGATCTCAACAGAGAAGACCGGGTCCATGGCGACCTGGCTGGCCATGTTTTCACTGGATGCCAGGATGCCGTTTTTCATCACGGTGTTTTGCAAGGCACTGGACTTCGGTGTCTTGGCAGTTGCTTCTTTATACCCAGCGATATCCTGGGCAGTAATTTCTTTTGCCAATGTGTGACCTCCTAATGTGTGAACGATTCGCCATGCCGTTTGTCTGCTTTTCTAATGAAGAAAGGCGACGGCATGTCTCCATACTACATGGAAAATGAGCCGTGGACAACCTTAACTGAGGGCGTCCCAAGCCGGCAGGACGGTGGGCGCTTTGGCCCAGGCCGTCGTTTCCTCAGCCGTCATGTACTTGGTGGGAATGACGGCCTCGTAGACGTACGCGTTAAACCACGCATCATCCATGGTAAAATAACCTTTGTGGCCGTTCTTATCGCCCCAAGAATTCTCCACCTTCCACTTGGTGGGGGCCCCGTTGACCAGGTCCACCCCGGTCAGCGTCATGGCGTGGGAGACTTGACCCTGCTTGGTATCCAAGCGGACTGCTTTGTCCCGGTTCACGTGAATGTTGAACAGGTCGTCTGTCGCGTACAGGTCAGCGGCCAAGTAGCCGGCGGTCCGGTCCATTTCTTCCGTGACATCGCAGCCGAACCAGATCGGTGTGTTGTCCTGGAGGGCTTGGACGCACAGGGCCTTCAAGCGGTCCGGGGCGACGTTCAGAAATTCGGTCCCGGGGGCACCGACGACGTTCCCCTGGCGGTCAATGGTGTAACGCACGTTGTACTGCTTATCCGCTTGCGGGGAACTGGCGAAGCACACGTAATCATTCAGGTGCTGTTTGAATTCCTTGTTCAGAAATTCGAGCGGGGTCGCTGTGATGGTGTGGAAGTTCTTGTCATCGTCGCGGTACTGATAGGTAAATTCCGTGGGCGGTGTACCGAACGCGTAAGTCGTGATGCGGTAGACTTCGGCCATGAAGTCGTTCTTCTTGGCTTCGACTGCCGTCTCCCCAGCGCCGTCTTGGATCATTTGGCGCAGCGCGATGGCATCTTTACGCAGTTTGGTGTTCAAGACGCTGGAATATTGAGTCGTCGCTTCCGAGCTGGCTGTTTCCGGCATCACGCTCTTGGGCACGACGCCGTATTTCTGGGTCAGCGCAATGGCGTAGGTCCACTGGCCGCCATCGGAATCCGGGTCGGCGAAGAGGGCGGCCACATTGCGGTCCGTCCGGGGACGATCCGCCGTGGCGATGATCTGCTCATAGAACCAGTTGGCCTTTTCCAGCCGGTCATAGAATGAGTTGTAGTTCTGAGACAGCTCAAAGTCCTTGACCTTGTGGGTCGCGGCGAATTCGTGGCGCAGCATGTTGAGCGCGGCAAACAGCCAGCAGCGGCCGGAGCGTTTCTGGTTGCTGACAGCGCCGGTATCGACCTCAACAGAGAACGTCGGGTCTAACTTGTCCGCAACAGCATTGTTATAGCTGGCGGCATTGATTCCGTTTTTCTGGGTGGCGCCGGCCAGAACAGATGCCGCCGGTTGGGCTTGGGTTTCCTGCGCATATGCGGCGATTTGATCCGCCGTAATTTCTTGGGACATTTAATCAACTCCTCACATCAATAGAATTAGCTTAGTACAAACCAACAGCCGGTGCAAGAAAACATTGGCGGGACGTGCTCAGCAGGATAACAGAAAGAGGGATCAGCATGGCGACTTTAGGCGATGTGGCGGCGAAAGCCCACGTTTCTAAAATGACTGTGTCCCGGGTGATCAACCACCCGGAAAAAGTGACACGGGAGCTGCGGGAGCTCGTCTATGCCGCGATGAACGACCTGAACTACCAGCCTAACATCGCAGCCAAGGCACTGGCCAATAACCGCACGCAAATTGTGAAATTGTTCATTTTGGAGAAGATGGACACCGTGGAACCTTATTATATGAATTTACTGGCCGGCTTAGCCGATGCCCTCGATGAGAAAAACTACGCGCTGCAGCTGGTGACGAAGAACAGTCTGGAAGTCGGCAACTGTGACGGCTACGTGGTCACGGGCATGCGCAACAAGGATTACGGCTGGCTGGAGACGGTGGAGAAACCCATCGTCCTGTACGGCGAGAATCAAATGGGTTTCGATTACGTCGACACCGACAACGTCCTGGGCATCAAGACCAGCACCAATTACGCCCTGACCTGCGGCTACACCAACATTGTCTACATCGGTATCAATCTGCCCGAAGCCTTCGCCCAGTCGCGTGAGCAGGGCTATACACTGGCGATGACCGTGCACCATGCCCAGCCGCAGATTTACCGGCTGGACAACCGTTCCCACCTCAGCGAGGCATTGATCGACGCCCATTTTTCCGAATTTCCAAAGAACACCTGCTTCGTCTGTGCTTCGGATCGGTTAGCCATCGGCGTGGAGCGGGCGATCCAGCGGCAGGGCGGGCGGATTCCTGACGACTACGGTGTCATCGGTTTCGACGGTGTCTTCCTGGACCGCATCGGGTCGCCGCAGCTGACGACGATTCGCCAGCCGGTCCAGAAGATGGGCTACGAGACGGGGCGGATGGTGCTGAACAAGATCGAAGAAAACGGCCTCCCTCAAGGCCACGAAGTCTTCGTCCCCACACTCGTCCCCCGCGGCACGACCCGACCGCCGCAGGCGCAAGGGTAAGTCTCGCGAGGCCCGGCGATTTGGGCCCTCCGGCTGGCTGGGCGGGCGAAGCGAAGCAAGTGC
>NZ_KI271607.1:4392-4629 GCF_000469325.1 Schleiferilactobacillus shenzhenensis LY-73
AATCGTAAGGTCTTCGGTGCCACGACACGCTCGCCAGGCGCGCAACCTGAACGTTGTCCTTCCAGGCGACCACTGTATTGTCCATGGAGGGGGGCTGCCAGGTTCTCGTGTCGAGCGAGGCACTTTCCAGCCTCCGAGAATGTAGGGTGACGAAGGGCGGAGCAGATTGGGGCTCAGCCCTGAAATTGATGTTAGCGGCTTTGCCGCTTACATCAAGGCCGAGCTTTAAGACCGCGC
>NZ_KI271607.1:4650-37005 GCF_000469325.1 Schleiferilactobacillus shenzhenensis LY-73
GTTCCAGCCCCAATCTGCGTAGCCCGTAGTCACCCGGGCCAGAGACGTGACAGTGACTCCCTCGACCCAATTGACGCATTTCTCACTTAGCCGACTACTGTTACCGCTAACACCCCTGCACCCCGTTGCCATTGCACACGCTTTCGCTTAAGGTGAATGCAGACGAAACGAAAAGGGGTTTGTGCATGGGAGAATGGTATGACAACGCCATCGTGTATCAGGTCTATCCCAAGAGCTTCAAGGATAGCAACGGTGACGGTATCGGCGATTTGGCCGGGATTACGGAGAAGCTCGATTATTTCACCCCGCTGGGCGTGAACACCCTCTGGCTGAACCCGATTTTTAAGTCCCCCCAAGTCGACAACGGCTATGATGTTTCTGATTTCTATGGGATCGATCCCCAGCTGGGGACGATGCATGACTTTGACACACTGGTCAGCGAAGCCCACGCGCGGGGGTTGCGGATCGTGCTGGACATGGTCTTGAACCACACGTCGGACCAGCATCCCTGGTTCCAGCAGGCGCTGCAAGGCCCTCAGAATCCTTACTATGACTACTATATTTGGGCCAACGGTCATGCAGGTCAGCGGCCAAATAACTGGGGGTCGTTTTTCGGCGGCAGTGTCTGGACCCAGCACCCCCAGGTCAAGGACCGGTATTATTTCCACCTCTTTGAACGCCGGATGCCGGATTTGAACTGGCGCAACCCGCTGGTGCGGGGAGAAATGATCAAAGTGGCCAATTTCTGGGCCGACCGCGGTATTGACGGGTTGCGACTGGATGCATTCATTCACCTGGCCAAGGCGGATCTGCACCAGAATTATCCGACGACCGGCGCCGGGCCGGTGGTGGCGGAGGGCATGTTTGCTAATCTGCCGGCGGTTCAATCCTACTTAGCTGAATTCGTGGCCGGGATCAAAGCGGATCACCCGGATCTGTTTATTCTCGGAGAAGCGGCCAGTGCCACGGTCAATTTGGCGGCGGACTATACCCGGCCTCACGCCGACATGGCGGATGCGGTTATTTCGTTCCGTTATTTCCCCACGGAACCGCACGCGGCCCGCACAGCGGTACCGCAGAATTATCAGCCGCAGCGGTTGGATTGGCTGGGCTTCAAGCAAGTGATGACCGATTGGCAGCAGACACTTTTGGCCCCGCGCCGATTGACGCTCTATTGGGGCAACCACGACATGGCCCGGGTCGCCACCCGGGTCGGCAGCCGCCGCTATCCTCAGCGCTCCGCTAAGTCCTTAGCAACGCTGATGTACTTGCAGCGGGGGATTCCGGTGCTGTACTACGGCGACGAACTGGGGTTGAGTAACGGCACTTTGGCCAGTTTGGCGGCCTTCGGAGATCCCACCGTGACGGCTTTTGCCAACGCGGCTCGGGCTGCGGGCTGGTCGCCTGAGCGCATTCTGGAGAATGTCAATGCCACCCACAAACTCACGGCTCGGGCACCGCTGCCCTGGTCTGATGGGGTGGGCCATGGGTTCTCCACCGTCGCGCCGTGGCTGGCAGTGACCCAAGAGGGGACGCCGGTGGCCGACCAGATGGCGGACGCGGACAGTGTTTGGCACCACTATCAGGCCCTCTTCCAGCTGAAGCAGCAGCCCCTGTTCACCACCGGGGCCTGGCAGCTCCAAGATTGGGCGCCGTGGCTGTATGCCTACACCCGCACCACCGAGCACGAACAAGCCCTGATTTTAGTGAACATTTCTGACAGAAAACAAACACTGACTTTGCCCGCCGCGTGGCAGCACCCGGCGGCCAGCAAGCTCCCAGTGGGCAGTGTCGCTCGCCACACCGACAGCGTCACGCTGGGCCCGTGGAGCAGTGTAGTTTATATGAAGAAGGAGACGACCAATTAATGGAACGTGCAGCAATTTACCATCGCCCTGAGAGCGAATACGCTAGTCTGTATACGGACAATGACCTCCGCCTGCGCCTGCGCACCAAGCGGGACGACATCGCCCAAGTGGACTGTATCTGGGGCGACCCGTACAGCCGGGTGATCAAGGACGGCGTCAATCAGTGGGATTATCGGCGCACGCCGATGCACATCATCGCCCAGACCGAGGATTACGATTATTGGGGCGTCAGCGTCAGCACGCCGTCCAAGCGGCTCCAGTACGGGTTCGAGCTCACCGACACCGCAGAGGAACCGGAATCGGTGGGTTACGGCGACCGTGGTTTCTTTCCTGCGGCACCAGCCGATGTCAGTGATGCCGCTATGTTCCATATGCCGTACTTCCACGATATTGATCGGATCAAAGTGCCGCAGTGGGTGAGCGAGACTGTCTGGTACCAGATCTTCCCGGAACGCTTCGCGAACGGCGACCGCAGCAATGACCCAGAGGGCACACTGCCGTGGGCCAGCAAGGAGCATCCGGACCGCACGGACTTCTATGGCGGCGACTTGCAAGGGGTGATCGACCACCTGGATTATCTGCAGCACCTGGGCATTACGGGGATTTATTTCTGCCCCATCTTCAAGGCCCACTCCAACCACAAGTACGACACCATCGATTACTTAGAGATCGATCCGGACTTTGGGGACAAGAACACCTTCCGCAAGCTGGTCGATGCGGCTCACGAGCGGGGCATCAAGGTCATGATCGACGCAGTCTTCAACCACATCGGCGATGAATCCTACCAGTGGCAGGACGTCTTGACGAAGGGGAAGAAATCCCGCTTCGCCGATTGGTTCCACGTCCATTCCTTCCCGGCCCGCTATGATCAGACCAGCGACTTTGAAGAAGCGAAGAACATTACCTACGACACGTTCGCCAATACGCCGCACATGCCGAAACTGAACACGGCCAACCCCGAGGTGCAGGACTATCTGCTGACGGTGGCCAAGTATTGGATTGAAAATTTCGACATTGATGCCTGGCGTTTGGACGTGGCTAACGAGGTGGATCACCACTTCTGGCGCAAGTTCGCCGAAGTCTGCCATGCGGCCAAGCCCGATTTCTACATTCTCGGGGAAGTCTGGCACTCTTCTCAGCCATGGCTGCAAGGGGACCAGTTCAGCGCCGTGATGAACTATGCCTTCACCGGCCTGATCGAAGACGGCGTGGTCAAGAAGAAAATCACGCCGACACAAATGGTCTCGGCCATGAACCAGCAGGAAATGCGGTACGCGGACCAGACCAGCGAAGTGATGTTCAATGTTCTGGATTCCCACGATACACCGCGGCTGCTGACGGTGTGCCACGACGACGCCGACTTAATGCGCCAAACGCTGGCCTTCACCTATCTGCAAAAAGGGTCGCCGTGTGTTTATTACGGCGATGAAGTGGGTATGGACGGGGCCGATGATCCCGACTGCCGCAAGTGCATGGTGTGGGATCCGGAAGCCCAAGACCAGGACATGCTGCATTTCTTCCGCAAGCTCATTGCGCTCCGCAAGAAATACGCGGACGTCGTCAGTCAAGGCACGGTGGAATGGCGGACGGTGGACGACCTCACGGGGACCGTCCACGTGGTGCGGAAGTTCCATGGCGTCCGCGTGCATGGTGTCTTCAACCTGGGCGAACAGGCCATTACTTTGAAGCACAGCCACCAAGACGAGACGGTCTTGAGTCAAGGTGTTGATGGTAAGCAACTGGCGCCGAATGGGTTCATTCTGTACGTGAAGAAGTAAGTGC
This sequence comes from Schleiferilactobacillus shenzhenensis LY-73, assembly GCF_000469325.1. Classification (GTDB taxonomy): domain Bacteria; phylum Bacillota; class Bacilli; order Lactobacillales; family Lactobacillaceae; genus Schleiferilactobacillus; species Schleiferilactobacillus shenzhenensis. Next base: position 8,301 of record NZ_KI271607.1, read on the forward strand.
TTAGCAAAGCCGAGAAAGGCGAAATCGCTTCTCGGCTTTTTTGATGGGCTGTTTTCCGTAAGCAGGTCATTGAAAACGATCCAAACGGAAGACTTGTATATCAGTCCACAAGAAGATAAAAGCATCGAACCATTGATAATGAATGGACCGGTCCAACCTGGCAACCGTTTGCAAACCTGGTTCCACCGGGATTGATGACCAGAATGTGGTTCGTCAGCGATAGCGTTGCCACACCTCAGCCATCTTGATAACGGTAACATCGGTCTAGCGATTGTAAATTACGTTTCAAGGTCACATACTAGAATATGTAAAACAAATCAGGTCACCGGCACGAGCCGCACTCGCCTGTCCAACATTTTGTCACCGCTTCCTCAACGGGAGCAGGATCAGCAAAACCGCGTTTCAGACGTCATTCTATTTAACAGCCATTTTTTCTGGCTCACCAGGACCTAATAGGAGGAAACAACATGAAGTTGTGGAAAAAAGTTGCTGTCGCCAGTACGACATTGCTTGCCGCCGTTGCCTTAACGGCTTGCGGAAGCAGTTCCAATTCATCGAGCAGCACGTCATCGAGCAAATCCGGTGCCGTCAAGGGGAGTGTCAGCCTGTGGGTCGACACGACGCAGGTACCGTTCTATAAGACGATCGTCAAGAACTTCAACAAGAAGTATCCGGACGTCAAGGTGAAGCTGACCCAGAGCCCGAACGGGTCTTCCAATGCCAAGACCGATGTGGGCAAAGACCCGGCCAAAGCGGCTGACGTCTTCGAAGTGCCTAATGACCAACTCGGTCAAATGGCCGAGGCAGGCTACATCAACCCGCTGTCCCCGACCGCTGAAAAAACCGTCAAGGCCAACAACACGGCCACGTCGGTTAAGGGTGTCACTTGGAAGGATAAGATGTATGCGTTCCCGTTCGCAGAACAGGCCCAGACACTTTATTACAACAAGTCCAAGTTGACCGCTGATGACGTGAAGTCTTGGGATACGTTAACGTCCAAGGGCGTTGTCGCAACGGACTTTACCGTCCCGTATAACTTCTACCCGATTTTCTTATCTGCCGGTACTTATCTTTATGGTAAAGACGGCGAAACCTTGAAAGGCACCAATGCCAACAGCCAAGAAGGGGTCAATGCCCTGAAGTGGTTTGCTGAGCAAAAGGCCAACAAGGGTGTCATGCAGACATCGAACGCTTTGAACCAGTTGAAGTCCGGTCATGCCCAGGCCATCATTGATGGACCTTGGGACGCTGCCAACCTGAAGAAGATCCTCGGTGACAACTTCGCTGTTGCCCCGTATCCGACGATTAAACTGGGCGGCGAAGAGAAGCAGATGCAAGCCTTCTTGGGCATCGAAGCATTCGCCGTTAACTCCCACACTGATACTAAGAATCAAAAAGCAGCGGCTGCGTTGGCTGAGTTCATTACCAACAAGCAGTCTCAACTGATTGTTTACGAGCAGTCTGGTCAGATCCCGACGGATAAAGCCACCCAAGCCAGCAGCAAGGTCGCTAATGATCCGGTTGCCCAAGCCGTGATGGCCATGGCTAAGCCTGGATTCTCTACCTTGATGCCGAAGATGCTGCAAATGGCCACCTTCTGGGATGCCGCAACACCGCTGATCAATGGCGCTTACACGGGCTCCATCAAGGAAAGCCAGTACAGTGCTAAGCTGGAAACCTTCGTACAGCGGATCTCCAAAGCCAACTAACAGTTCTTTTTGAAGGGGTGAGGCCAGCGCCTCGCTCCTTTTACTTATATTGGTGAAAACAATGCACCGCCGGGGGGTTCTCCGGTGGCGAAAGAAGGGGCAGTTTATGTTTAAGAGGAAAGATAAAAAGCCACCCAAAGCAACGTATCGCGAGGTCTGGGCGAAAGGCGGCCTGGCGTCCAAGCTCTCGTTCTTCTTGATGGGTGTCAGCAGTTTAAAGAATCGCCAGTGGGTGCGTGGGATTGCGTACCTGGCTGTTGAAATCGGGTTTATCGTTTGGTTAGCATTCACCGGTGTGTCAGCGCTGAGTCTGCTCACTACATTGGGGGCTATCAAGAAAAAACAGGTCGTATTCGATAAGGCAGAAGGGGTGTACATTACCAAGCTGCCAGACAACTCGGTCACTATCTTGCTGTTCGGGGTACTTGCCGTACTGTTGATCGTGGCCATGGTGTTTCTTTATGTCACGAATTTGCGGGCCACTAAGTCACTGTATATCGCTAATCGTGACGGCGAGCACGTGGAGAGCAACATGGAACAGCTGAAATCATTGTTTGACACGCGGCTGCACACAACGTTGATGACCATCCCCATTATCGGGATCTTGGCGTTCACTGTCTTACCCACGTTGTACATGATTTCTATGGCGTTCACCAACTACGATGCGAAACATTCGATTGGTTTCTCTTGGACTGGTTTCCAAGCCTTCGGCAACGTCTTGACCGGGGACTTGGCCGGGACATTCTTCCCGGTATTGGGCTGGACGCTGGTTTGGGCCGTCTGTGCTACGGCGACGACGTTTTTCTTCGGCGTTTTGTTAGCCATGCTGATCGAGTCCAAGGGGATTAAGTTTAAGGGCGTTTGGCGGACCATCTTCGTCATTGTTTACGCCGTTCCCCAATTCGTTTCTCTGCTGATGATGGCTCAGTTCCTGGACCTGCAAGGCCCGCTAAACAACATTTTGCTGAACTGGGGCTGGATCGCTCACCCGATCAACTTCATCGGGGCGTCCGCGAGCCCGCTGGTGGCCCGAATTACCGTTATCGTGGTCAACATGTGGATTGGTATCCCAGTATCGATGCTGATTTCCACGGCCATTATTCAAAACTTACCGCAAGATCAAATCGAAGCGGCTAAGATCGACGGGGCCAATGCCTTGCAAGTCTTCCGCTCCATTACGTTCCCTCAGATATTGTTTGTCATGGCACCCTCGTTGATTCAACAATTTATCGGCAATATCAACAACTTCAACGTGATCTTCCTATTGACCGGTGGCCAGCCAATGAACAACAACTACGTGGGGGCGGGCGATACCGACCTGCTGGTGACCTGGTTGTACAACTTGGTCTTCGGGCAGACCCAACGGTATAACGCGTCCGCGGTCCTGGGTATCTTGATCTTCATTCTCAGTGCTGTCTTCTCGCTGTTTGCATACCGGCGGACGAACGCCTTTAAGGAGGGCTGATCACAATGAAATCATACAAAGCACAACGGCGCCTGTCCTTGGTGTTCCGCTATCTCTTATTGACACTCTTAGCCGTGGTTTGGCTGGTGCCCATCGTCTGGATCGTTTTGGCAAGCTTCTCATACAATGACACCGGCTTCGTCTCCACTTTCTGGCCTGAGCAATTCACGATTCAAAATTATATTGGGATCTTTACCAGCAGCCAGTTCCCGTTCCTGTATTGGCTGCGCAACACCTTCGTGGTCGCGGTCATCTCCATGGTCCTGTCCACGTTCGTGACGATTTCCGTGGCTTATGCCCTGTCCCGGCTGCGGTTCCGCTTTCGTAAACCATTTCTGCAAATTGCCTTGGTCCTGGGGATGTTCCCTGGGTTCATGTCCATGATCGCCTTGTACTACATCTTGAAGAGTTTCAACATGCTGAACTTGGGCGGCTTGATCTTGGTTTACGTCGGCGGTGCCGGCCTCGGTTTCTACATTGCTAAGGGCTTCTTCGATACGATTCCGCGCTCCATGGACGAAGCGGCGATCATCGACGGCGCGACCCGGTGGCAAGTCTTCATTCACATCGGCTTGCCGATGTCTCGGCCAATGATCGTGTACACGGCCTTGATGGCCTTCATCGGTCCGTGGATCGACTTCATCTTCTCTGGCATCATCCTTTCTTCCTCGGGTAATCCCAAGACGTACACGATTGCCTATGGGCTGTACAACATGCTGCACAGTACGAAGGGCTCGTCCACGACGTACTTCACCCAGTTCATCGCCGGGTGTGTGGTCATCGCGATCCCCATTACGATTCTGTTCGTCGTCATGCAGAAATTCTACGTCAACGGGATTACCGCTGGTGCAGATAAAGGGTAATCGCCAAAAGTGGTGCAGAGGCTTGCCTCTTGGGTCCGCTTTCTGGTACACCAAAGGGGTAAACGATACGCACACTGAGGAGGATCCCCCATATGAAGTTAAGTACACGGTTTCCGTTCAATTACTGGTCAACGACGCTGCAGCCCAAGAAGATGTTTGCCCACCGGCATGATTTAGGGTGGTGGAAGATGATCTTTTCTTGGATCATTCTATTGGCACTGGTGATTATTCCCGTGCCGGTCTATTACGGTCGCCAAACCACGGTGGATACGGATATTCTGCTGCCCAAAGTGACGCAGGCGGTGAAGAAAGACGCTGTCGACCAAGCGTTGGCGACGGCGTTCCAAAACCGTTCGACCGCTCATGCCGTCCTTTACCAAGATAAGCAGACCATTGTGGGCCGCAACCTGACAAAGAAAGAAATTAAGAGCCGCGCCGTCAGTGTTAGCGTCGCTCCGAAATCGTTTGCTCTGCAGGAAGACCAGGCGGCGTTCAAGGTCCCGTTGCGGGCCAGTATCCGCTATCAATCCGCGAAGCAGTACCTGAATGAGCAGTGGTACGCGGAGAACAAGAGCTTAGTGACGATGTACTTCGTTACCCTGTTCGGCGGGATCACCTTTGTCACGGCCCTCTTGCTGTGGCTGGGGATTGCTTTCTTCATGTGGCTGACACGCTTTAATCGGTATACGAGTATTCATAAATATAAGGAAAGTCTGAACTTGGTGCTCAATGCCATGGGCGGCGGGGCGGTCCTCGCCTGCCTGGTGGGCCTGGTGCACTTCGCGTTTGGGCTGCAACTGGTGATTTTGTCCCTGTGGACGGTCATCATGATTAGTTTGATGTTTTGGCAAACCCGTCTGAATGACGGATACGTTGCCACGGGAAGGATGCAAACGTATGACTAAACGATTGTTCGACATCGATCCCTGGCTGATTCGCACCCACACGTTAGCTAAGGACGACAAACGCCTCCAGGAAAGCCTGACCGCCATCGGCAATGGCTACATGGGTCTGCGGGGCAACTTCGAGGAAGGCTACTCCGGTGACAGCCTCCAAGGGACCTATTACGGGGGCGTGTGGTTCCCCGATAAGACCCGGGTGGGCTGGTGGAAGATCGGCTACCCTGAATATTTTGGTAAGGCCATCAATGGGCCGGACTTCATCAGTATGCCGCTGACGATCAACAATGTGCCCATCGACCTGGCGAAGACGCCGTTCCACGATTTCTATCTCAGCCTGGACATGCACAATGCTGTCCTGCACCGTGAATTCATCGTGGATCTGCCAGACACCCAGGTGCAACTGAGCTTCGACCGCTTCATGAGTAACGATATCCGCCAAGCCGCGGTGATCCGCATGACCGCCACGACCCTCCAGGGGAGTGCCGACATTCGGGTGGAATCCCGCTTGGACAGCAACGTCCACAACGAAGACAGTAATTATGAAGAAATGCTCTGGCAGGAGCTCGGCCGCCACGCTGACAGCAACGGTACCAGTTATCTGACGGTGATCACCAAGCCCAACCCTTACGACGTGCCGCGCTTCAGCATTACGCTGAGCATGACCAATCACCTGACCAGCCCGGCGCCCGCCACTCGCACAGCGGAGGACGGCAGCCTGCTGGTGCAGGAGGACCTTTCTTGGCACCTGGGCGAAGGAGAGAGCAGCACCCTGACGAAGTTCGTCACCGTGGTCACCTCCCGGGATATTCCCACGGATAAGCAAGTCGAGGCTGGCCAGGACTTGATGAGCAAGGTCGCGCATAAGGGTTACGATGCACTGCTGGCCGCTCAGAACAAGATTTGGCGGGAGCGCTGGGACATGGCCGACGTGGTGATCGACGGCGACGATGAAGCCCAGCAAGGGATCCGTTTCAACCTGGCCCAGCTTTTCATGACCTATTACGGTGATGACGCCCGTTTGAACATTGGCCCCAAGGGGTTCACCGGGGAGAAATACGGCGGCGCCACTTACTGGGATACCGAAGCCTACATCATTCCGATGTACCTTTCTGTTACGCCCCCCAAGGTCGTTCGCCAGCTGCTGGAATACCGGTACAACCAGCTCGCTGGGGCGTTCCACAACGCCCAGCAGCAGGGCCTGAAGGGCGCGCTGTTCCCGATGGTCACCTTCAACGGTATCGAGTCCCACAATGAGTGGGAGATTACGTTCGAGGAGATCCACCGTAACGGGGCGATCGCCCATGCCATTGCCCAATACACAGACTACACGGGAGACCACAGTTACGTGGACGACCACGGCATCGAAGTGCTCGTTGCCATCAGCCGTTTCTGGGCCGACCGGGTGCATTTCTCAAAGCGCAAAGGCCAATACATGATCCACGGGGTGACCGGACCCAACGAGTACGAGAACAACGTGAACAATAATTGGTACACCAACACCATGGCGACCTGGACGCTGCGCTACACGCTGAAGATGCTGCCGGAGGCGAAGGCTAGTCAGCGAGAGAAGCTCGCGGTCAGTGCCGAAGAAAAGGCTCACTGGCAGGACATTATCGATCGCATGTACTATCCGGAGGACAAGAAGCTGGGCATCTTCGTCCAGAACGATACCTTCCTGGATAAGGATATTCGGCCGGCCAGCAGTATTCCCGCCGATCAGCGGCCAATCAACCAGCACTGGTCCTGGGATCGCATCCTGCGCAGCCCGTTCATCAAGCAGGCCGATGTCTTGCAGGGTATCTACTTCCTTAACGACGAGTTCACTATGCAGCAGAAGGAGCGCAATTACGACTTCTATGAGCCGCTGACCGTGCACGAGTCGTCACTCTCGCCGAGTATCCACGCCATCTTGGCGGCGGAGCTGGGCAAGGAAGACAAGGCGGTGGAATTGTACCAGCGGACGGCCCGGCTGGACCTGGACAACTACAACAACGACACCGACGACGGACTGCACATCACCTCCATGAGCGGCAGCTGGCTGGCCATTGTCCAAGGGTTTGCCGGTATGCGTCAGCACGCGGACAAGCTGTCGTTCAAGCCTTTATTACCCAAGCATTGGCACAAGTACACGTTCGCCATCAATTACCGCGACCGCATCATTCAGGTGACGGTGGATTCGTCCGGCGCTACCCTCCAGCTGCTCAAGGGCGACCCGCTGACCGTCTGGGTCTACGACAAGCCGGAGGAACTGACTGCGTCTGTCCGCGCGTAACGGCCGTGCGGTACAATAGAGATGGTTGTAAGAAAGGATTGTGACGACATTGATCAAGGGGTTTGTATTTGATTTGGACGGCGTGATCACCGATACCGCGCGGTTCCACTATCAGGCTTGGAAGAAAGTGGCCCACGACGAGTTGGGCATCGACATTAACCCGGCCGTAAACGAAAAGCTGAAGGGTGTTTCCCGGATGGATTCACTTAACGTCATCTTGAAGTTCGGCGGCAAGGAGAATGCGTACACCGACACCGAGAAGCGGGAGTTTGCGACGGAGAAGAACGACCTGTACAAGTCGCTCATCAAGCAGATGACGCCGGCGGACATTCTGCCCGGCATCAGCAACTTTCTCCAGGCCATCACTAAAGCGGGCTATCCGATGTCGTTGGCCTCGGCTTCGCGCAACGCCCCGTTCATCATCGAACGGCTGGAATTGGGTGAATACTTCGCGGCCATCGTTGACCCGGCCACTCTGAGCAAGGGCAAGCCGGATCCGGAGATCTTTGAGAAAGCCGCCGACCTGATCCATTCACCGTATGCCGATACGGTCGGTTTGGAAGACGCGGTGGCCGGCATCGAGGGCATCCAGCGGGCCGGCATGTTTGCCGTCGGGGTGGGCAAACCCGAAGTGTTGGGCAAAGCCGACATCCTGTTCCCGGACACGGCCCACTTGGATCTGGCCAAGATCGAAGCGGCCTTTGCCGAAAAGCGGAAGTAGTTCCGCCGAAAAAGACACTATCAGCGCAGACGGCCTCCAGCCGCCTGCGTTTTTTTCGGCCCAGGCCTTCCTTTTGCCTGTTGAATGTTGTAGGGTAATGTAATCATTGTGTAAAAAGGAGTGGCAGACGCATGCGCGATTTGACCCGGGGACCGATCCTCAAACAAATTATCTGGTTTACGATTCCCTTGCTGATTGGGAATATTTTCCAGCAAATGTATACGGTGATCGACACCCTCATCGTGGGCCGGACCATTAGCGTTCAGGCACTAGCCGCGGTGGGGTCGACCGGGTCGCTGTTCATGCTGATCATCGGCTTCGCTCAGTCCACCACGGCTGGACTGGCCATCGTCACCGCTCAGCGCCACGGCTCGCGGGATTACAAGGGCGTCAAGCGCTCGTTTGCCACCAGCATTCTGGTCTCTTTGGTCATTTCAGCCGTGTTGACCGCGTTGAGCATGACTTTTACGATGCCTTTGCTGCGCCTGATGCAAACACCGGAGAACATTATTCATGACGCTGCCAGTTTCATTTCTGTCCTCTTCGGCGGCATCGTCATCGCGGTCTTCTACAACTTGTTTGCCAACATGCTGCGGGCCCTGGGGGATTCGCGTACACCGCTGATCTTCCTGATCCTGGCCTGTATCGTGAACATCGGCTTGGACTTCTGGTTCATCCTCGGCTTCCACATGGGCGTGGCCGGTGCCGGCTATGCGTCTCTGACAGCCCAGGGCTTGTCCGCCGTGCTCAGCGGCTGGTACATCTGGCACCGGGTGCCGGAACTGGTTCTGCGGCCGAAGGACTTCCGCGGGCTGGGCAAGGAGATCATTCCCCACATCCGCATCGGCATTCCCATGGGCTTCCAGGCGTCGATCATCTCCATCGGTGCGCTGATCCTGCAGATCATGCTCAATACCCTCGGTTCTGACGCGGTCGCGGCGTACACTGCCGCCGGCCGCATCGACGGACTGGCGACGATGCCCGCCATGTCCTTCGGTATTACCATGGCCACCTTCGCAGCCCAGAACTTGGGCGCTCGCAACTATGACCGCATTCGGACGGGCGTGAAGAAAGCCCTGGTCGCCTCCTGTTCCGTCTCCATCATACTGGGCGCGGGCATCATTCTTTTGGGCAAGCCGCTGGTCAACATGTTCGTCGGCAGCCATCAGCCCCTGGTCACCAACATGGCCCAGATTTACTTCCACTTCAATTCCAGCATGTACTTCCTGCTGGCGATTCTTTTCATCGTCCGGTATACCCTGCAGGGGCTGGGCCAGAGCATGGTACCGACGATCGCCGGGGTCATGGAGCTGCTGATGCGGACGTTTGCCGGCTTGATCCTGGTGCACTATTTCGGCTTCGCCGGGGCGTCGGCGGCCAACCCGCTGGCGTGGCTGGGTTCATTGACCGTGTTGATCAGTTCTTACGTCAGAACGATGCGGCACTTGAAGAATATGGCGGTGAACCAGCCGCTGGCAGAAAAGAAAGCACAGCACAGCGAGCCCCTGGAACCGGCTCTGGAACAGCATCATCATTGATTAGGCAGCACCCCGAAAATTTTTTCGGGGTGTTTTTTTAACTTTCGGCTCCTTTTGCGTATTTGTATATGCAGGGGGTGATGCCATTGGACGTGGCGAAAGAATTAATTGCGCCGGCCGTGGCCGTGCAAGTGTTGGACATATACTTACGGCCGGAGCGGACGGGCTACGCCATCGTTTGGCGGCAAGTCACCGGTCTGCGCACCATCAAGATGATCACCAATGACGAAGGCCAGCAGGTGATCAACGCCCTCAAGTACCTGGCCCAGCTGGACGTGAGCGAGACCCGCCGGCCTCAGTCGGGGATGTGGCGGTACGGCCCGCAGCTGAATATTCGGGTGGCGACGGTGGGGGATTATTTGGAACGGGAGAGCAGTGTGCTGCGGATCTTGTATCCGCTGACGAAGGACCCACACCTTTTCTTCCCCAATCAATTCGCCATGCTCTGCGATCTGGCGCGGCAGCGGGGGCTGATTGCCTTCGCCGGGCCGATGGGGTCGGGCAAGACGACCCTGATGTACCAGGTCGCTGCGCGGCTGGCCCAGACCCACGTGGTGATGGCCATCGAAGATCCGGTCGAGATTGCCCACCCGGGCATCAAGCAGGTCCAAGTCAACGACACGGCCGGGATGACCTATCCCGTGCTGCTCAAGGCGGCGCTGCGGGAACGGCCGGATGTGCTGATCATCGGCGAGGTGCGGGACGCGGCCACGGCAAAGCTGGCTTTCGAAGCCGCGCTGAGCGGCCACTCGGTGTTCACGACGATCCACGCCCGCACCACCGGGGGCATCGCCGGCCGTCTGCTGCAGATGGGCCTGCCCGCCGAGGTGCTGCATAACAGTCTCACCGGCGTCGTCTATCAGCGGCTCCTGCCGGGGCAAAACGGGCCGCCTCAGCTTCTGTGCGACATTGCCGCCCACACAGCGCTGACGGCCCTCATCGACACGCCCCAGCAGTGTTTCATCAATTGGCAGCAGGCGCTGCGCAGTCTATACAGCGACGGTCTCATCAGCAGAGAAACGGCGGTGGCATTCCAGTATGGCTAGCCGAAGAAAAACGCGAGGGCAGGTTCCCAGTAGGAAAAAACGGCCGCGCATTAAGTATGTTGAAGAAACGTTTTTCATCATGCAGGTGGGCAAGATGCTGCAGCATGGCTTGGCTTTACCGGTGGCCATTGATTACATCACTCGGACGCGGCCAGCATTGCGCACGGCCACCCGCCAGCTCAGCCGGCTGCTCCAAAGCGGCCGCAGTTTAGCCGAGGGGATGCGGTCGGTCGGCTTTTCTGACCCGCTCTGCGACCAAGTCGCCATGGCTCAGGCCAATGGCCGGCTGAGCAGCTTCCTCATGCGGGTCGGCCGCTTCCAGCAGGGCCAGCGCCAGCGCCTGCAGAAACTGCAGCGTGCCTGCCTGTATCCCATGTTCCTGTTGGCCTTCGTGGGCATGATCCTGCTGCTGGTGCGGTTGGTGATCCGGCCGCAATTCGCAGCGTTGGGGATGACGGGGGAGGCTGGCTTCAGTCAATGGCTGACGATGGGCTTCGGTCTGCTGGTGGTTATCGGCTGCAGCCTCGGCTGGGCCGGCTACCGCAGCTGGCACGCGCCGATGAACGCCAAGCGGGTGGCCGCTATTCAGCGCTGGCCCATTGTGGGCGGCGTGCTGCGCTGCTACATTTACCACACGCTGCTCTATGACTTGAGCATGCTGCTGGGCAACGGCTGGACCATGAAGGAGATCATCGCCCTGCAAGGGGCCTTTGAACCAGGCTCGCTGGTGGCCGCTTTGCTCCACGACATGGAGGCCAAGTTCCAGGAGGGGACCAGCTTCATTGCCATCATGGACGCGCTGGTGTATTTCCCGGACGAGGTGGCCAGTCTCCTCGCCCAGGGCAGCACCGCCGCGGAACTGGCTGGTGAGTTGGAGATTCTCGCGGACCAGTATTACGAGCTCATGCTTACCCGCATCGACAAGCTGATCACCCGCGTGCAGCCGGCGTGTTTCCTGCTGGTGGGGCTGTCGGTGCTCTGTATTTACGGGGAGCTGCTGCTGCCGATCTATGGCCAGATGCAGGTCCTGAATTAAGACAATTGAGAAGAAAGAAAATGGAGGAATCAAGATGATGCAATTGATCAAGCGCCAGTGGCAAGGGATGAAGCGGAAGAAGCGGAAGGGTTTCACGTTGTTGGAAATGCTGCTGGTGGTATTCATTATCGCCGCGCTGTTGTTGCTGGTGCTGCCGAATTTGATTAGCCAGCAGGGACGGGTGACTGCTCAAACGGATGAGGCACTAGTAACTACAGTGCAAACCCAAGTATCACTTTATCAAGCCGATCAGAGTAAACTTCCAGAGAACCTTGAGAAGTTGGAAGAAACAGGTTACCTGTCAGAGAAACAACTCAAACAGGCAAACCAAGTCGTCATGTATGATCCTAAAACGGGCAATGTCACAGTCAAAGGTTCTGGAACAAACAGTGACAGTTAAAAAAGCATTCACTGTTGTGGAAACGTTGATTGTTTTGTCTTGTGTATGCCTTCTCCTACTGTGTTCTGTTCCGTATTTACAACATATTTCTCGTGCTTCGAGCAATCGTGCGTTTGTTGACCGGTTTAAAATGGCCTACCAGAAGTACGAGAATACGGTGCGTCTACGGTCTGTCAATATTCGAGTGAGCGTAGAAGCAACAGCCAATGGCCCGCCGGCTATTGTCTTTACGCCGGGTGAAAAGATGGTCCTTCCTGAGACACTAGCGATTACGGAACACCCTGGAAACATGAATATTGGTGTATCAAGTGTACAGGCCTGTACTTGGCGCTTCAAGGATGTCGGGAGTGACCTAGAATATACCGTTACAGTACAAATACGATGGGGGCGCTTAATTGAAGAAAAGGAAGGGATTTCTTTTGGTGGAAAGCCTGATTTCGTTAACGATTTTAACCGTGAGTCTCACAATCTACATGGTGTCGAGTACACAATTCAATCGTCAACTAGGCCACGCAAAGCGAAATTGTTCAGCCAATGCGATTATGCTGGCCGTTCTGCGTTCAGAGACAAAACATAATGTTCGATTGACTGTTGACGGCTTGAATTTTAAAGCGGTCTGGAATGAACAGGCGATACATGTAGACAGTAAGGTGGGCACCAACCAATGGTCCTGGTAAAAAAGAAGCGTGACGGCTTTACCTTTCTGGAAACAGTCGCGAGTCTATTTATCGTACTGGCATTTTTGGGTTTGGTTTCCGTTGGTGTTCAGTACGCCATCAGTAACAAGAACAATCAAGGATTAGGTGACGATCGATTTGGCTGGTTCCTCGGGTGCCAGGATTTGGCAGATTACTTACATGGTAAAACGCTCGTGGGAATTGAACAGAACGGTGAGCTGGTCAGGTTGCTTGCTACTGATGGTGATGGCACAAGCAGAGAGGTTAATTTTTACAGGTCGAAGACCGAAAAACGATATATGGTCAGAGCGCAGGTCCTTGGTGAAGGGCATGTGCCAATCATCACCGGACTAAAATACATTGGAAAGTTTTCGTTGATTAATGATCGGACTCTCAAATTGACAGTCGAGTTGCCCGATCCTAAAACGCCCGGAAATCCGGAAGGAGTCACCTATGAAACGTATCTCCCAATTGCTGGCACGGCGCCGGCGCGGGGTCATCCTGCCGACATCACTCGTTCTGGCAGCCCTGCTCCTTAGCCTGTTGGCACTGACCGTCGCCCAAGGCACCAACCGGGTCCAAGCCTGGCACGAGCTGATCCTGAACCAACAGTTCCAAGGCGCCTTTCTTATCGCCAAGCAAGAAGTTGAAGCGGGCCGACCCACCGGAACTGTGCGCTTCAATGATTGGCAATCCGCTGAATGGGAGCTCAAGCAAGATCGTATCTACATCACGCTCCACCCCAGCAACCACCAGCAATCTAAATCGCCAACGACCATCTACTAGTCCGTATACCGTTTCCATTCCCGCCCGTAGCGGGTTTCACAAACAAATACCGGTTGGTCAAATACATGGATGATGATACAATTATCCATGTATTTTTGTTTTTTGGAAGGAGAGCGCCGTGGCTGAAACAGATGCAGTACAACACGTCTTTGCCCCGTTGGACGAGGCCATCACGACCCTGAGTGATGATTTGAAGGTATCCTATCTCGAAGCGCTGCCGGAAGAATTGGCGAACCTGAACGCCAATGAAGTGCACGTGGAGAATGGGGCGCCGGCACCGGGGACGGTGGCTAAGCTGACACCGTTGGCCGCCCAGTTCAGTCAGGCGAAGGCAACCGCCGGACTGACAGCCGCCCAAACGGCCATTCAATTGGCCATCGTCAAGGGCATGCGGGCCGCGAAGACCGACGCCAATCAGATGATTACCCCAGAAGCCATTGGTACGCTAGTGGCCACTACGGCGGATGTCATTTTGCACGGCGCCCCCAGCGCGACCATCCTGGACCCTAGTGTGGGTACGGGCAATCTGCTGCTGACGGTGATGCGGCAGCTGCCTAAGCCAACAGACGAACAGCGGCACGGGTACGGAGTGGACAACAACGAAGACTTGCTCGCCATCGCCGATGCCTTCGCCCGCCAGCTGGGGGAGACGGTCGACTGGTTCCACCAAGACGGCATCGCGCCGCTGGTGGTGCCGGCCGTCGATCTGGTCGTCAATGAGCCGCCGGTGGGCTACTATCCGCTGGATGACGTGGCGAAGGACTTTGCCACCCACGCCAGCACGGGCCACTCCTTTGCCCACCACCTCTTCATTGAGCAGGGCATGCACTACGTCAAGGACGGGGGCTTCGGATTCTTCATCGTGCCCACGGCCATTTTCAACACCAAGGAAGCCCACAGCTTAACCGCCTGGATGGCGCAACAGACGTATATCCAAGCACTGCTGGAACTGCCCAAACAGCTTTTCCAGGACGAGAAAGTCGAGAAATCGATCCTCGTTCTGCAAAAACACGGCGGCGCTGCCCAGCAGGCGAAGCAGATCCTGCTGGCGGGAATTCCGGACCCGACCGATCGCCGGGGCATCGCAGAATTCTTCCATCATGTCCAGGATTGGCGCAAGGAAAATATCAAGACGAATTCAAAATAAAAACCCAACGACTGATAATGGCGTATGCTAAAGTCAGTCTTTAACGAAAGCAGGTTATCCATCGATGAAAATTTTGGCGGTAAACACAGGGAGTTCCACACTCAAGTGGAAGCTGTACGACATGCCGGCGGAGCACGTACTGGCAGAAGGAATGCTGGACCGCATGGGTCTGGGCGATTCCGTCTTTACAGTCAAGTTCAATGGGTCGAAGACCAAAGAGGTCGGCGACATCAAGAACGCTGAAGAAGCGGTCAAGAAATTAATGGCGACGCTGATCGACCGGAAGATCATCGGCAGCTTCGACGAGATTGCGGGAATCGGTCACCGAATCGTGGCTGGCGGGGAGACGTTCACAGAATCTGCCCTGATGACGCCCGAGAACATTAAGAAGGTTCGCGGTCTGGCCGATTTTGCGCCGCTGCACAACCCGGCGGAAGCTGGCGGTATTGAAGCCTTTGCCAAAATTTTGCCGAACGTGCCTCAGGTCGGCGTTTTTGACACGGCGTTTCACACCACAATGCCGAAAGAAAACTACCTGTACAGCATTCCCATGGAATATTACCGCAAGTATGGTGCCCGTAAGTACGGTGCCCACGGGACGAGCCACCGGTACGTGTCGGCCCGGGCAGCGGAACTGCTGCACGCTGACTTGAAATCTTTGAAGATGATCACCCTGCACATGGGCAGCGGCGTTTCTGTCACGGCCATCAAGGACGGCAAGTCTCTGGATACGTCCATGGGCTTCACGCCGCTGGCCGGTGTCACCATGTCCACCCGCTCCGGGGACATTGATGCGTCCCTGGTCGCTTACTTAATGGGCAAGCTGAAGATTACGGACCCGAACCAGATGATCGACATCCTCAACACGAAGTCGGGGATCTACGGCATTTCTGAACTCTCCCCAGACATGCGTCAGTTGGAGCAGACCATCGATACGCGGCCGCAATCCAAGCTGGCCATCGACATCTTCGTCAACCGGATCATCAAGTACATCGGTTCCTACACCGCCATCATGGGCGGTCTGGATGTCTTGGTCTTCACTGCCGGCATCGGCGAAGGCGACATCAAGATGCGTGACCGCATCGTCAAGAAGCTCAATTACATGGGGGCCAAGATCGACCCGGAGCGCAACGATGTGATGGCCAAGGAGCGCTTGATCTCCACCGATGATTCCAGCGTTAAGGTGATGCTTGTGCCGACCAACGAAGAATTGATGATTGCTCGGGACACCGTCCGCGTTGCTCATCTGGCGTAGGCGAACGGTCCCATCGTTCAGAACCCTGCGAGCGGCCCTGCGCCGCGTCTCGGGGTTCTTTTAGAAAGGAGCAGCCACCATGACCATTCTGTATGCTGTCATCGTCCTAGCGCTGGCTGTGGTCGTGATCATTGAACGGCGCGCACTGCGGATCAAGGCGCAGAGGCGCTGGTGGTTCACGATCCTCTTGTGGGTCGTGGCCGCCGCCATGCTGATCTTGCCGGTATGGCAGAAAGGCGGGCAGCAATACCTCATTAGCGGCCTCTTTATCGCAGCGGTGATTGTCCTGCTGACGCTGTGGCGTCAAGGGCTGACGGAGTTTGCGGTGATCAACGGGATGCTGGCTACCCGCGCCTTCAGCGGTCTCACCGGTTACATGCTGACGGAGACGCCGGATAAACCGCTGGCGATTACTTTTTATGGCGGCAGTGTGCGCGTCACCACGCTGCATCTCCTGGCCAGCGCAGACGAAGTGCGCACGTTTCTCAAGAAGCACGCACCGCAGATCAAGCCATTGCGGGAGGCACCCGGAGAGCGGTAACTTGCGCCAAACCCGTGTTCTCTATACAATAGTAAGTGAATAGAGTGAAAGAGGTGATGCGCTATGGCTAGACATCGCCGGCGGATCCAACATATCGGGCAGATCATTCCAGCGGACCGGATGCGGCAATATGTCGCCCACGCTCAGCTGGCGGACCTGCACTTCCTTCAAGAGCTGATCGACGGCCGCACGGAGGAGATCCTAGCCGAGGAGGGGGCCAACGAGTTCCCGGCCTTCGCTCGGCTCGCCCAGCAGCGGGAGGATCAGCTCACCACCCTGGCTCGGCTGATCGACAAGAATCAAGGCCGGGGGTATTACAAGAAGCATGCCACCGCACCGAATTTCTTCCATGATTATCTGCGGGATTATCCCACGGACGAGATCTTCGATGCCATCCATACGCTGTGGGCCATCGAGGCCCAGTTGCGGGACATGCAGGCCGCCATCGGGCCGATCCTGCAGTGGCAGCGGCGGATCAAGCAGGCGGGCTTCACGATTAACACAGTCCACCATTCCCAGCGCAGTCTCAGCGTGTATCTGTACCTCCCTGTGAATCAGGCCGAGGCCTTCACCATCGTCTTCGGCCAGCACTTCGACGTGCCCCGCTTTCTGACCACCGTCGCCCACCGGCCCAGTGATCCGGAATTCAGCGTGCGGCTCTCCGACCACGTGACCGGGATGTATTATAATCAGAGTGAGGGCGCTCAGCAACGGTACCGCGAGGCCGATATTAATTTGTACGTTTAAGTAAGAAATGAGGTTGACCATGACAGAGAAAAGGGCATTATTCATCATTTTCGGCGGTTCCGGAGACTTGGCCCAGCGCAAGCTGTACCCGGCTTTGTACGGCCTGTATTACCAGGGCCGGCTCGCCAAGCACTTTGCGGTGATCGGCACCGCCCGGCGGCCGTGGACGGATGATCATTACCACGACGTGATCAAGCAGTCGCTGGTGGGCGCCCCCGGGTCGGCCCACCAGAAGGCGGAGTTCGCAGATCATTTCTATTATCAGTCCCACGATGTGACGGATGCCGCCCACTATGTGACGCTGCGCGACTTGGCAGCCAAGCTGGACCAGCAATATGCCCTGGACGGCAACCGGGTCTTCTACATGGCGATGGCGCCGCGTTTCTTCGCCACCATTGCCGAGCACGTGAAGTCCGAGAAGCTGTTGTCGGACAAGGGCTTCAATCGCTTGATCGTGGAGAAACCCTTCGGTCGAGACTTTGCGTCGGCGAAACAGCTCAACGACGATATTTCCCAGGCGTTCACCGAGAACCAGATCTACCGCATCGATCATTACTTAGGCAAGGAAATGGTCCAGGACATCATGCCTCTGCGGTTTGCCAACCCGTTGTTCGAACACGTTTGGTCCAAGGACTTCATCGATAATATCCAGATCACCCTGGCCGAGGACATCGGCGTGGAAGAACGCGCTGGGTATTACGAGACGGCCGGGGCACTGCGGGACATGGTCCAGAACCATATCTTCCAGATCATTGCCATGTTGACGATGGAGAAGCCGGTCAAGTACGATGCCCCGTCGATCCATGCCGCGAAGCGGGCGGTGCTGGCGGACATCAAGCCGTACACGCCGGCCCAGGTCCATGCTAATTTTGTCCGCGGCCAATATGTCGGCGGCGACAACGTTGGCCTGTCGTACCGGGAAGAGGATAACATTGCCTCCGATTCCACCGTGGAGACGTACGTCGCCGGCCGGGTGGACATTGCCAACGACCGCTGGCAGGGGGTGCCGATTTACCTGCGTACCGGTAAGAAGCTGGCTGAGAAGCAGTCGCGCATCGATATCGTCTTCAAGCCGACAGAGAACAACATTCTGCCGACAGCCGGGGACACCAGCGTCGGCAGCGATGTGCTGACCTTGATTATCGAACCGGAGACAGGGATGCACCTGACCTTGAACGGCAAGGCCATCGGTGTCAGCGACGCGGTCAGTCCCTTCACTTTGGACCACGCCCTCGACCAAGACGAACTGGCCAAGGCGCCCGAAGCATACCAGCGGCTGATGCTCAACATTTTGGAAGGCAACAAACTGACCTTCACCCACTGGCAGGAGCTGGCGGCGAGTTGGCACTTCATCGATGCCATTCGCACCGTCTGGGATAACGACGGCGCGGACGGATTGGCGTTTTACAACAGCGGCACCATGGGTCCGCGGGAAGCCGACGAATTGCTGGCTCGGGATAACCGCCAGTGGGTCTGGCAAGGACCGGCAGCGGATTAACAGTGTGGCGCGGAGCCGACTCAATAGTGAGCCGCCCCGCGTTTTTCTTCATGCACGATAGGCAGAAAGGGGGCAGCGGCCATGCTCGGTCGGTTACCAATCATTCGCCATGACGAACGCCGGATCATTCACCTGGACATGGACGCCTTCTATGCGTCCGTCGAAGAGCGGGAACATCCGGAGTTCGTTGGCCGGCCGCTGGTCATTGCCCGGGACCCGCGGGAAACGCGGGGTAAAGGGGTGGTGACCACGGCCAACTATGTGGCCCGCCAATTCGGGGTGCATTCGGCGATGCCGGCCAACCAAGCCGCTCAACTCTTGGCCGGTGAACCGGTGATTTGGCAGCCGCCGAACTTCACGCTGTACCGGGCGGTCTCGGACCAGATCCACGGTATCATGCACCGGGTCACGGAGTTCATTGAGCCCGTGGCGCTGGACGAAGCGTATATGGATGTCACCCGCCGTTTTCCGGATTGGCCCCAGGCAGTCAGAGCCGCCGCCTACCTTCAGCGCAGTATCCGCCAGGAGACCCGGCTGACCTCCTCCGTGGGTATTTCTTACAATAAGTATCTGGCCAAGCTGGCTTCAGACTACAATAAGCCCTTCGGTCGGACGATCATCACCCCGGAAGCCGCGCCGCTCTTCCTGGACCGGCTGCCGATCCGCAAGTTCCAAGGTGTGGGGGAGAAAACCGCCCCCAAGCTGCTGGCCATGGGCATCACCACGGGCGAGCAGCTGCGGGCGCTGTCTCTTACCCAGCTGACCGACGCCTTCGGCAAGTTCGGCTACATGCTTTACCGCCGAGTGCGGGGCGTGGATGACCGCCCGGTGGCGTACGCCCGGGAACGCAAGTCCATCGGCAAGGAGCGGACCTTCGCGCCCTTTCTGCAATCCGATGAAGCCTGCACCCGCCGAATCAGTGCGCTGGCCGCGGAAGTGGCGGAGCTGTTGCAAAGCAAGCAGCGCAAGGGCAGCACCATCACCTTGAAGATGCGGGACGGCGACTTCGTCACGGAGACCAAACGGGTGACCTTGGCCGAGCCGACGCAGGACGCCCAGCGGATTACCACCGAAGCGCTGCGTTTGTGGGAAGCTTACGGGACCGGGATGCTGGCTCAAGGTATCCGCCTGCTGGGGGTGACCGTCTCCGGCCTGGTCCCGGTGACGATGGAGAACCTGACGCTGCCCTTGTTCGGGGAACCGCTGTGATATACTATCGACAGAAGTAAATGGGGTGCACACCGTGGCAACGAAACACGAAAAAATCATTCAATATATCGCCGACACGGACATCGGCCAGAAGATTTCTGTCCGCAGTGTCGCCCGCCAGATGGGTGTCTCGGAAGGGACGGCTTACCGGGCGATCAAGTCGGCGGAGACCGACGGGCTGGTGGCGACGGTGCCCCGGGTCGGCACTATTCGCGTGGAGAAGACCATGCGCGGGGACATCAAGAACCTGACGTTCGGCGATATTCTGCACATCATCGACGGCACACTGTTCGGCGGGGAAGACGGCTTGGATCATCGCCTGGACCGTTTCGTCATTGGGGCGATGACCACCGACGCCATGCAGGAATACATCACGGCGGGCGCCATGCTCATCGTCGGCAACCGGGAAGACGCCCAGCTGATGGCGCTGCGCAACGGTGCTGGCGTCCTGATCACCGGCGGCTTCACCGCCAGCGCGGCCGTCGTCAAGGCAGCCAACGATGCCGCCTTGCCCCTGCTGGGGTCCAACTACGACAGTTTCACCGTGGCGACGATGATCAACCGGGCCATTTCTGACCAGCAGATCAAGAAGGAGATCGTCACGGTGGCTGACGCTTATGTGCCCATCGGCGAGACCGCTTACCTGCGCCAGGACGAGACCGTTGCCCGCTACCGTCAGCTCGCCCGAGCCGTCAAGCATTCTCGCTTCCCGGTCGTTGCCCGGGACATGCGGGTGGTCGGGGTGATCACCGCCAAGGACGTCCTCAGTGCGTCCGCCGAGGCCACCCTGGACCGGGTGATGACCAAGAACCCGGTGACGGTGAGAAAGGAAATGAGTGTCGCTTCCGTCTCTCACCTGATGGCCTGGAACAGTATTGAGCTGATTCCCGTGGTGGACGCGGAGTTCCGGCTGCTGGGCATCGTCACTCGAACCGACGTGATGCGTAATTTGCCGGCGCCGGGGCACCAGAGCGAGGGGGCCAACACCTTCTTCGACGTCATTCATGGGAGCCTGCGGGCCAACGAGGGTGAGAAACGCTGGCAGACGCTGGTGACGCCCCAGATGACCAACGCCCTGGGGACCATTGCCGTGGGTGTGTTATCGGAGATGATCACCGATGTCGCCCAGGATTTCTTGAAACATAATTACCAGAAACGCTCTCTCATTGAGCAGATTACCGTGAATTACTTGAAATTGATCCAGCTGGAACACCGGGTCCAGATCGTCCCAGAACTCTTGGACCTGGGCCGGCGGTCCGCCAAGCTGGAGATTACCGTGACGGCGGAGCACGTGTTGAGCGCCAAGGCCTTCGTCGTTTGTCAGATATTGGAGGAAGAATAAGTGGCTGAGAACAATGCATCATTGAGTGAGATCATTAAGACCATTGAACAATACGATACCATCATCATCCATCGGCACCAGCATCCGGATCCGGATGCGATCGGTTCCCAGGGCGGCCTGGCAGAAATGCTCAAGGCATCCTTTCCGGGGAAAAAGGTCTATGCCGTGGGGGCCGACATCGGCAACCTCGAATGGCTCAACGCCATGGATACGGTAGCGGACGATGTGTACACCAACGCGTTAGTCATCGTGACCGATACGGCGGATACTCCCCGAATCTGCGATGCCCGGTTTAATACCGGCAAGGCCTTGATCAAGATCGACCATCACCCCAATGACGACCCGTACGGCGACCAAGTTTACGTGGATACGGCCGCCTCCAGCTGCGCCGAGATCATCGTCGACCTCTTCCACGCGGGCCACGGCCGATTGAAGTTGAACGGTCGCGCCGCTCGGCTGCTGTACGCCGGTATTGTCGGTGATACCGGCCGCTTCTTGTACCCGGCGACCACCAGCAAGACCTTCCAGGCCGCCAGCGAACTGGTCACCTATGATTTCTCCGCGTCTGATGTGTCCCAGCACATGAACGAGATTTCGCTGGGCCAAGCCAAACTGCAAAGTTACGTCTTCAACCACTTGCAGGTGGACGCCAACGGGGCGGCCTGGGTAGTCATTCCGGCGGCAGCGTTGAAGGAACTGGGCATTAGTGCCGACGACGCCTCAGCCGCCGTCTCGACCCCGGGCCGCTTGCGGGACGTTCAAGCCTGGCTGGAATTCGTCGAGAATCCCGGTGCACCGTACCGGGTCCACTTGCGCTCCAAGGGGCCGGTCATTAACGAGTTGGCCAAAGCGCACAATGGCGGCGGCCATCCGCTGGCCAGCGGTGCCAAAGCGAAAGACCAGGCCGAGATCGACGCCATGGTCGCCCAGTTGCAGCAGGTCGTTGCGAACTGGCACAAGTAGACAGACGGCCTGCGGGCCGAGAGGAGTTTTCATTTCATGAGCACATTCGCTCAGTACAATTTTCCTGATTTTCTGAACCAAGCCTTAGCGGCGATCCACTTCACGACGCCCACCGACGCCCAGGAAGCCTTGCTGCCGCCGATCATGGCGGGTCAAGACGTGATCGGCCAGGCCGAGACCGGCAGCGGCAAGACCCATGCCTTCCTACTACCCATTCTGGCAGGGATCGATACCAGCGACCATACCGTCCAGGCGGTGATCACGGCGCCCAGTCGGGAGCTGGCGGAGCAGTTACGGGACGCTGCCGAGCAGCTGGTCAGCCGCCAAGACCCTCAGACCCGGATTCTGCTGGCCGTGGGCGGTACCGACAAGGAACGGCTGGTGGATAAGATCGAGCACCAGCAGCCCCAGCTGATCATCGGCACGCCCGGCCGGTTGGCGGATATGGTCACCAGCCACGTACTCCAGGTGCAGACGACCCGCTACTTTGTGGTGGACGAAGCGGACATGTCTCTGGACATGGGCTTTCTCAAAGACGTGGACAACATCGCCTCGGCGATGCCCAGCAAGTTGCAGATGATGGTTTTCTCAGCGACGATTCCAGACAAGCTGCAGCCCTTCCTGCGCAAATACATGCACAGCCCTGAGCTGGTCCGGGTGGCCCCCAAGTCGGTGATTGCGCCGACCATCAAGAACGTTCTGCTGGCCACCAAGGGGCGGGACCACAATAAGATCATTGATACCCTGCTGCATATCGGTCAGCCTTTCTTAGCGCTGGTCTTCGCCAACACCAAGGAACGGGTGGACGAGCTGTATGATTACCTGCAGAAGCAGGGGCTCAAGGTCGCCAAGATTCACGGGGACATTCCCGCCCGGGAACGGCGGCGGACGATGAAGGAAGTCCGCGACTTGCAGTACCAATACGTGGTCGCCACCGACTTGGCCGCCCGGGGCATCGATGTGCCCGGGGTTTCCTTAGTAATCAACGACGACTTCCCCAAGGACCCGGAGTTCTTCATTCACCGAGTGGGGCGGACGGGCAGAAATGGAGTGGCCGGCCTGGCTGTCTCCTTGTATGACCCGGAACAGGAACATGTCGTTGCCCAAATCGAGGGCATGGGCATCAAGTTCATTCCCATGGATTTGAAACATGGTGAGTTAGTGGATTCCTACGACCGCAACCGGCGGGAACAGCGACAGGGCGGCGGTCAGGACATCGACCCGAGCATCAAAGGGATGGTGGCCAAAGAGAAGAAGAAACGCAAGCCGGGATACAAGAACAAGATCCGTAAAGCGATCAAGGTCGATGCCCGGCGCAAGCGGAAGATTGCCAGAAGGGAGCAGCGGCGGAAATGAATCCTCAGCAGTTGAACCGGCCGGATTGGGAAAAATTAACGGGTGAAGAGCAGCATTTGCTGTTCACCCAGATTTTGCGGTACTTTGTGAATCCGCTTTTGCCGACGACGGAGATCACGCCCGTGCGCTTCACCGTGCACGGTCAGAGCATCGCGTCGCAAACGGTGATGATTGCCGGTCAGCGGTACATCTTTGTCCCCGGGCAGAGCGAGGCCCAGCTGGGCTACCAGGTCACCGGCCAGGAGGTCCGGCTGCCGCAGCTATGGGATGACCAGGCTGTCGTCTTGGAACACCCGGACTTGCCGGAGCGGCCGCTGACCACCAACCAGCAGCGGGAACGCTACTTAATGGACTTCACCACGCCGCCGCGGACCGTGCCCATCCATCCGTTGCTGGTCGCCCAGCAGCCCCTGCCGGTGGGCCAGCGCAGCATTGGTCTGTATTCACCGGGCACGGACGACTTTTCCGGCGACGTGGTCGCCTTCAAGAAAGTCCGCCAAGCGGTGGGCAACGAACTGCGCCATGCACCGCGGGCAATCAATACACCCGAGATGAGCGTGTATTTCGTGCCCACCGTCGTGCTCGATGAGTATCAGCTGCGCATTGCCCAACCTTTACCGCCAATGGCTTTGACTCGCGAGCTGGCGAAGCAGGGATTCTCCGTGCTGTCGCCGGACGAATACGAGTACGTGGTCAGCGGTGGCGAGCCGACGCTGTTTCCCTGGGGCAACAAGACCTTGGACCAGCTGCCCCCGGTACTGCCGAACCGGTTCGGTATCCGCTTCAGTGCCCGCCAATACACCGCCGAAATGACGACTGATCCGTTGACTTGGCGAGGCGGCTGGCCGGTGTCCGGCGGGCGCAAGAATGTTGAGGTCCAGCTGCCGTTTTCTGCCTTTTACGACAGCGGGCGGCTGCCAGGGTTAGGCGACATGCCGCTGCCCCAGCAGGTGTACCACCAGGTGATTCGGGTGTCGTTTGAGGACGACAACATTTAAGCCGGGCCCTCGGTGACTTCGGATTCCCAGATTGGCGGCAAATAATGTGTCAATTGGCCGCTTGTCCAGAATATTTACGAACTTTTGACAAAATCTGGTCGTCATCGTGACGAAAAAGGAGTATCGTTCTCTTTGAATTCAGCTGGGGTTTCTCACCGGCCAAACCAAGGAGTTAACTTACTTATGCAAACTTTGATCTTCGGTCACCGCGGGTATCCCGCGCGTTTCGCAGAGAACAGTCTGGAAGGATTTCGGTATGTTTGTGCGCACCACATCGATGGTATCGAGACCGATGTCCAGCGGACACGGGATGGCCACCTGGTGATCATCCACGATGAGACGATCGACCGGACAACAGATGGCACCGGCTATGTCAAAGATATGACCTTAGCGGAGCTGCAGTCATTCCACCAAGCCAACGGTGAGCCGATCCCGACCCTGGCCCAGTTCCTGGATGCCCTGGACGGCTGGCACGGCCAGATCAACATCGAATTCAAGACCGGGAAGGTCCGTTACCCCGGAATTGAAGCTGAGACCCAGCGCATCGTCGCCAATGCCGGCCGGACAGATGAAGTCGTGTATTCATCCTTTAATCCCGACAGTCTGGTCGCCCTCCACGCCATTGCCCCGCAACAGCCCGTGGCCCTGCTGGCAACAGAAGGCACTCCCGAAAAGGTGGCTCCCGTGAAGAATATCGTCTCGGCGCTTCACCTGGAAAAGACCGACACCCCCAGCGCACTCCCCGAGCGCATTTGGACCGTGAATGATCCCTGGCAAATGCGGGCACTGTTCAACGCCCCCAAAGTCGTCGCCATCATTACAGACAAGTTCGAAGAAGCCCAAGACGTCCGGGCACTGCAAGGCGCCAAGGCCACGGCATAAGTGACAGTTGAGTGTATAACACGACTATCTGTGTAGGCAAGCTGGGGCCGGAGGCCCCAGATTGCCGGCGGGCGCCCACCGTTTGCGCCTGAACACCCCCCGTGCTATACTCGTTTTTGTTCGGGACATGCAGCCCGCCCCGTACCGCTTCAGAGAAGCTCCGGTCAGTGCAAGGAGTGCGGTACCCCAGGCTGTGCTACCCAATGGACTAACGATTACAATTTAATCAATATAAAGTGGTAATGACGAACATCATTGCAATCAAGGTGGTACCGCGTGTAAGCGCCCTTGAATGCGATGATGTTTTTTTACCGTGATGGAAGAAAGAGGCAGACGATATGAAAGAAATGAGCAGTGCCCAACTGCGCCAAACGTTCCTGGATTTCTGGAAATCAAAGGGCCACGATGTGGAACCTTCCGCATCCCTGATCCCCAAGGATGATCCCACGTTGCTCTGGATCAACTCTGGGGTCGCCACGTTGAAGAAGTACTTCGACGGCACCGTTATTCCCAAGAATCCGCGCATCACCAACGCCCAGAAGAGTATCCGCACCAACGATATTGAGAACGTGGGCAAGACCGCCCGGCACCAGACCTTCTTCGAGATGCTCGGGAACTTTTCTGTCGGTGATTACTTCAAGAAAGAAGTCATCCCCTGGGCCTGGGAACTGCTGACGGACCCCAAGTGGTTCGGCTTCGATCCCGAGCGTCTGTACATGACCGTCTACCCCAAGGACACGGAGACGTATCAACTGTGGCAAGACGTCGGGGTGAAGAAAGACCATATCGTTCTGGCCGAAGACAACTTCTGGGATATCGGCGGCGGCCCTAGCGGCCCGGACTCCGAGATCTTCTATGACCGCGGTCAAAAGTACAACAACGTGGCGGAAGACGACCCTGAGAATTATCCTGGCGGCGAGAACGAACGCTACTTAGAGATTTGGAACATTGTCTTTTCTGAATTCAATCACCTGCCCGACGGCCGTTACGTGGAGCAGCCCCACAAGAACATTGATACCGGGATGGGCCTGGAGCGGGTGCTGTCGATTTTCCAAGACGCCCCAACGAACTTCGAGACCGACTTGTTCCTGCCGATGATCCGCGAAGCCGAGAAGCTGAGCGGCAAGAAGTACGGGGTGAACAAGAAGGACGACGTCAGCTTCAAGATCATTGCCGACCACGCCCGGGCCGTCACCTTCGCCATCGGTGATGGGGCACTGCCGTCCAATGAAGGCCGGGGCTACGTGCTTCGCCGGCTGATTCGTCGAGCCGTGCTGAATGGCAAGAAGCTGGGCATCGACAAGCCCTTCCTGTTTGATCTAGTGCCGGTCGTCGGCGAGATCATGAAGAGCTATTACCCGGAACCGCTGGCCCAGAAGGACTTCATTTCTCACATCATCAAGGGCGAGGAAGAAAGATTCCAGGCCACCTTGAACGATGGCTTGGACATTCTGGACGGTCGTATTGCCGACTTGAAGAAAGCTGGGGAGAAGACATTCCCGGGCAGCGATGCCTTCAAGTTGTTCGATACTTACGGCTTCCCGCTAGAGCTGACCGTGGAGTCCGCGGCCGATGAAGGTCTCCAAGTCGACGTCGCCGGTTTCAAGGCCGCGATGCAGGAGCAGAAAGACCGTGCTCGCGCTGCCCGCAAGGATGTTAACTCGATGGGGTCACAAAATAAGCTCTTAATGGACATTAAGGAAGAAAGCCAATTCACTGGTTACGATGAGTTGACCACCACTGGGGCGAAACTGACGCACTTGATCGTGAAGACGACCCAGGGCGACCAGCAAGTCGACAAGGAAGTCGATGCGGTCACCAGCGGCCAGGCCGAATTATTGTTCGACAAGACGCCGTTCTATGCTGAAATGGGCGGCCAAGTCGCGGATAAAGGGACGATTGAGGATCGTGCTGGAAATGTCGTCGCCAAAGTCACTGATGTCCAGCACGCACCGAATGGCCAGAATCTGCACTTTGTGGATGTGGTCGGCAATCTGCAGGCTCATCAGACCTACACCTTGAAGGTCGACCGCAGCTTCCGCCTGGCCGTGCGCAAGAACCACACGGCCACCCATTTGCTGGACCAAGCCCTGCGCGAAGTCCTCGGCGGGCACACACACCAGGCGGGTTCCTTAGTCGAACCCGATTATCTGCGCTTCGACTTCAACCACCAAGGACAAGTGACACCGAAAGAATTACAGAAGCTGGAAGATATCGTTAATAGCAAGATTTTTGCTGAGATTCCCGTGAAGACCACGGAGACCGACCTCGAGACTGCCCAGAAGATGGGGGCGATCGCATTGTTCACCGACAAGTACGGTGACCGGGTGCGGGTCGTGAACATCGGCGACTGGTCCATCGAACTGTGCGGTGGCACCCACGTGAAGAATACGGCCGAACTAGGCCTGTTCAAGATCACCTCGGAGTCCGCCATTGGTGCCGGTGTGCGGCGCATTGAAGCCGTTACCTCCCAAGCTGCTGTGGCGTATCTGGACAAGCAGCTGCACCTGCTTCACGAGACGGCCGGCATCGTCAAGGCCAACCAGATCCAAGACACACCGGAACGGGTCAGCCAGATGCAGCAAGACCTCAAGAGCAGTGAGAAAGAGCTCGCCGGTCTGCAAGCAAAGATGGCAGCGGCCCAAGCCAATTCCGTCTTCGACCACGCCACAGACATCAATGGCCTACAAGTG
Organism: Schleiferilactobacillus shenzhenensis LY-73; assembly: GCF_000469325.1. Lineage (GTDB taxonomy): Bacteria > Bacillota > Bacilli > Lactobacillales > Lactobacillaceae > Schleiferilactobacillus > Schleiferilactobacillus shenzhenensis. The sequence goes on from NZ_KI271607.1 coordinate 36,347, forward strand.
ATTACCGCCCAGGTCAACGTTGACGGCATGAATGCCCTGCGCCAGATGGTCGACCAGTGGAAGAGTAAGGATGCGTCTGACGTGCTGGTTCTGGCCACTGAAGCCAACGGCAAGGCCAACCTCATCGCAGCCGCGAATAAGAAAGCCCAAGGCCAAGGCATCAAAGCCGGCAACCTGATCAAAGCCATCGCACCCATCGTTGGTGGCGGTGGCGGCGGCCGGCCCGATATGGCCCAGGCTGGCGGTAAGCAGCCGGAGAAAATCCCGGCTGCGTTGGCGGCGGTGAAGGATGCTGTGACGGCGGGGAAATAACCAGTAGTCTGCGGTGTTAGAGGGGCGCTCGACCGCCCAGAGGAGTTCTGGCGGGCAGGCCGCCATGGTCTGAGGACCTGTTGCCGCTCCTAAACGAGCTCCGCCGAGCAGAAGCTAGGGGCTAAGGGCAAAGTCGGGTAAAACCTAAGACCGGGTTTTCCCCGCCTTCGCCCTTAGCCCTACGCTTCTCCCGCTCGGCTCCGCCCTCTAAACGGGCTCCGCCGAGCAGGCCACCACAGTCTAAGGACCGTAACGTAAAAACCCAAGTGCGGGACTTTCCCCGAGCTGCGTAAACGGGCTCCGCGGCCCAGAAGCTAGGGCATAAGGCGGGGCAAGGGTAAAACCTA
>NZ_KI271608.1:0-389 GCF_000469325.1 Schleiferilactobacillus shenzhenensis LY-73
CGCATTATTCCCCAGCACGGCCGGTTCCTGGTGGAGGTCGTCTATCCTTCCGGCATCGCAGAGATCGTTTATCAGCCGGACAATGGCCGCTACCTGACGATTGACCCAGGCGTGGATAATGCCTTTGCCATGGCAACGAATGTCCCTGGTTTGACCCCGTGGCTGATCAATGGGAAGCCATTAAAGGCGGTGAACCAGCTCTATAACAAGACCCGGAGCCGGCTGGTCTCTGTCCATAAACTGAGCGGTCAGAATTACACTAGCCGGCGGCTGGACAATGTGGAATACAAGCGGGACCGCAAAATCGACAAGTTTGCTCATGAAGCAAGTCGGCGCATCGTTGCTTATGCGCTCAGCCATGAACTGAACACGATCGTTATTGGGTCCAA
>NZ_KI271608.1:961-11912 GCF_000469325.1 Schleiferilactobacillus shenzhenensis LY-73
CGCTCTGACATCCTGTACCTAGGAATTATTAATCTCGGCTGGTGAGTTTTCGCATCGGCAATGTTCTTTTCTACAAGTCGCCGACTGGCTGGCGGCGGACTCGGCAGCACGTGCCGGGGACCGGCGGCCAGGCCTTGATGGCGCCGCCAAACATGATCCCGCTGCCCTATCGGCTCTACTTAATGGGCGGTCTCCTCAGCAATCTCTTGTTTATGGTTATCGGCGTGGCTGCCTTTCTCCTCTGGCGGCCGGTGGCTGTAGGCTGGGGACTGGTCAGTGTGGTCCTGCTCTTAATGAATGGGATTCCCTTGGGCTTCAACGATGCCCAGTCATTGCGCATTGTCCGCCAGGATCCAGGTAACCAACAGCTGCTGTGGATTCAGCTGACAGTGAACGCCCGGCTGACGGCGGGGGCCAGCTATGCGGACCTGCCGGCGGCGGTCTATACGCCGGTGAAGACGGCTGAACGAACTTATTTCAACGACTTTCAGCTGCTGCTGATCGCTACCCGGGCGCTGGCCGCCCAGGACTATGCCGGGGCGGCGACGATCCTGCGGAAGCCCTACGATGACGGGACAGAAATGATGACGCTGTACTTCCAAGAGTTAGTCCAGCTGCTGCTCTTGGCCTTGTTGTTCAGCGCCCCGACTGATCCGTTAATACCGGAGCTGTGGGAGTCATTCCAGCAGCAGCCGCTGGCGAAACGGCAGCAGATTTTCTTAGTCCGAGCGGCCCATGCGTGGTATACCGACCACGATGCGGCGGCCGCCCAGACGGCCTTGACTGCTGGCCACCAATTACCGCGGGAGCCGCTGCCGGCCGACCAGGCGCTGATTGACCAAATGGCCCAGCGGCTCAGCCAAGACATGCAGGCTGAAAAGACGACTCAGTGACGGATTATTGCCAGCGGGATGCCGAGACGGTCAGTTTGTTTTCTCACCTGGATGCGGTGATCCGGCAGAAAGAAGGAATTGTGATGGTAACGATTGGGGTCATGGGCTTGGGCGGGATCGCCACGCGGGCGTATCTGCCGGTATATGCGGAGATGCAGGATCAGGTGACGTGGCAGCTGATGACGAGAAATGAGGACAAGCTCAAACGGTTAGGCCGCCAGTTCGGCCTGCCTATCGCGGGTAACACGCTGGCAACACTGGATGACCAGCCGCTAGATGCGGTCATGATCCACACGCCGACCGAGACGCATGCGGAACTCGTGCGCCATTTCCTGGAACGCGGGGTCAACGTCTTTGTGGACAAGCCGCTGGCTACCGATATGGCAGAGGTCAAGCGTCTCTACGCCTTGGCGGAGAAACAGGGTCTCTTGCTCACCGTCGGCTTCAACCGCCGTTTCGCACCGTTCCACCAAGTGCTCGCCCAGCAGGCGGTCGCGGCCCGGGCGGTGCGGGTGATGAAGACCCGCATTGCCAATCCGGACGACCCTGTGCATGCGCTGTGGGACTTGCTGATCCATCCCGTCGACACCGCCCTGATGGTGGCGAATTTCCCGGTATTACCCGCGCCGCATTATGTGGTGCAGTCTGATACAGACGGCAGGCTGCTGCGGGCAGAAGTGACCTTTGCGTTGGCCCATTCGGTGATCACCGCGGGTATCGACGAGCAGGCCGGCGTCAACTTGGAGGAAGCGGTCCTCACCACCGACCACGGCATTCTTCGGGTCCAAGACTTGAGCCGGCTGACCGTACTGACCGCCCAGGGAGAAAACCGGCAATTGGCGCCCGATTGGCAGCCCACTTTGCTGACCCGCGGCTTTCAACCGATGGTGGCTGCCTTTGTCCGGGCAGTGGCCGCGCATGGCCCCAATCCGGTGGCGCCAGAGACGAGTATCCAGAGCCACCAGGTCATTGCAGATATGGTGGCGCATCTGCCCCTTTCTTAACCGCTACCGCACAAAAAAACAGCCGACTGCGGAAAGCATTCGGCTGCTGGCAAAAGGACAATCTTAATTCTGGGCGCGGGACTTGTACTCACCGTTGGTCGTGTTGATGGTCAGCACTTCGCCAGTCTGAATGAAGTCCGGCACTTGGACGACCAGGCCGGTCTCCATGGTCGCCGGCTTGCCGCCGCTGGCGGCCGTGGCGCCCTTGATGCCCGGTGTCGTCTCGGTTACCTTGAGGTCCACAGTGGTGGGCAGATCGAGGCTGATCAGCTCGCCCTCGAAGAACTCCAGCTGGACCTGCATGTTGGGAACCAGGTACTTCACTTCTTCCGCGATGTGGGATACCGGTAGTTCGTACTGGTCATAAGTATCGGTATCCATGAAGTACGCGGTATCGTCCTGACTGTACAGATACTGCGCGTTCTTGTGGTCCATCTCCGCCAGCTCGACTTTTTCCGTCGGCCGCATGGTGGTCTGGACGATGGCGCCGGTGCGCACGTCGTTGAGCCGCATCTGCATCACCGTATTGCCCTTGCCCGGTTTATGGTGGTTCGTTTCGAGTACCTTGATCAGTTTGCCGTCTTTTTGGAACACATTGCCGGCTTTAAGATTGATTGCGTCTGTCATTTGCTCGTTCTCCTTTATGATGTTCGTTGGCGTGTTTAGTGAATGGTCAGAAAGGGCGGGGCCAAAGACAGGGCAAAGCCACGATGGACCATTGCGTATTGCCACCCGTCATTGTAGAATTTCTAACATACTAGCTCTCACTGTACCATGGATTCGGAATGGCGGCAAAGCATTCTGACTGCCGGGCCTGTGCGCGGCATTTGGAGGGGATGCTGGTCGTCCTCAAGACCAGGTAGGAGCAAGCGGTACTGATGGTACACCGACCTTAGTACGGATGCAGTTAGGGTGATCTTGTGACATCGTCGAGTTGAATTAGTGAGAGGATTTGAACACAAATGGATTTAACAGCGCTGCTGAAGCAAATTGATGCCAAAAAGGAACAAATGGGCACCTATCGGCCGCTATCCCAGGCCGACATGCGAGCAATCGAACATGAGAAAAAGATTGCCCATGTTTGGTCATCCAATGCAATCGAAGGAAATACGCTGACGTTGTACGAGACAACATCCATCCTGGAAACGGGTATGACAGTTCACGAGAAACCCATCAAAGACGTTTTGGAAGCTATTGATTTGGCGGATGCCTATGATTACATGATGGATCTGGTCCAACACAAACAGCCTGTGACAGAGACCATGATTCGGGACTTGAATCGTTTTGTGACCGCGAAGACGACGCGAGATGTTCAAAACGCGGGGGCGTATCGCGTGGAAAAGGCGTGGCCGGCCGGCTTTCCAGAGAACGCCTATCCGCCGCCCTTCGAGATTCGACCCGCGATGGCAGATTTGGTCACGTGGAGTCGCACGAATCAGGCCCGGTTGCACCCTGTGGTGTACGCCGCTGAGTTACATCAACGCTTTGTCTCGATTCACCCGTTTATAGATGGTAACGGCCGTACGGTTCGGCTCCTGATGAACTTTGCACTGGTGGAAAACGGCTTGCCGCTGATTAATATTCAACCAGATAAAGCCTCCCGGGATACTTACATGAAGGCGCTCTACACATCCCAGCAAATAGGGGAGCACGGGCCCTTTGTCCGCCTGGTGGCAGACTATGTTGATAAAGAACTGGACGAGCGCATCAAGATACTGCAGCTCAACGAGAAGAACCTGCAGGACGCGGCGCTGGAAACAAATCTGCCACACCGCCCCAAGTAAACATCAGAGAAACAGGTGCCACCAAATCAGAGCCGCAGTCAGAACGGTGCGGACTGTGAAATGCGACCATCGAATGCGGCCGTTCAGCACCAGACCGTTCGCCAGAGCGGTGCCCAATAAGCCCAGGAGTCCGATATAGAACGAGGGTACCCACCACCGGCTGGTCAGCAGTATCAAACTGAACCCGACGTTTAGAACGAGCAACCAAAGCGGCATCCCCGCCTGGTGCGCCTGGACGATGGCCGCACCGCCCATTAAGACAGCGTACAGCATCGTTAGAAGCCAAAATGCGATCGTCATGTTAAATCACCTCGACCAATAGTAGACAACACGGGGTCGACCCCGCGTCAAGGAGAATGACCATGCAACTTGCTGAATTTGTCGCCATGAACCAAACGACCCGGGATACCGTCCGGCATTACATTGACTTGGGTTTGTTGACGCCCCAGAAGCAAGGCAAGAATTATGCCTTTACTGCCGCTGATACCGCAGATTTCGCCGAAATCGTCGAATTGAAAGAAATGGGCTTTTCTTTGGCGGCTATCCAATCGATTAAGGAACGACACGATACGCAGTGCGGGACCCCGACACAGTGGCAGGCGAACCGAGAGCTGGTCGAAGACGAACTTGCCACCATTGAGAAAGAACTGCAGACGTTGATGGTGAGAAAGACGAAGCTGACCGCTTTGCGTAAACAGCTGGATGGGCGTTTGCAACAGTAAAAAAAACAGGCTAACCCATGCTGGGCTGGCCTGGTCTTTCTTCCTAACAGCGACTTTGGTTACCGCATCGCCAGCGGCATCTTCCGCGTCGGTGCCGGGAACTCCTTGTCCAGCAGTGCCAAATCGTCAGCGCTTAACTGAATATCGCCGGCGGCAATATTCGTCTTCATATGCGCTGGGTTACTGGTCTGGGGAATGGCAATGGTGTGACCGTCGCGGATTGCCCAAGCCAAAATGATCTCATACGGCGAAACACCGTGGCGCTGGGCGACCTGAGCCAAAGCGGCGTTGCCGTGCATGGCAGAAGCCGGAATGTCTTCGCCGGCACCCACCGGCGAATAGGCGATCAACGGGATGCCATGCTGCCGCTGCCAAGGCAGCAGGTCGTATTCGATACCCCGGGTGGCCAAGTTGTAGAGATCCTCATTAGCAACTGCATTTTTACCGTTCGGCAGCTGCCACAGCTCTTCCATATCGCTCAAATCGAAGTTGGAAACGCCCCAAGCGCGAATCTTGCCGCTGTCTTGGAGCCGCTGCAGCTCGTCAACAGTTTCGGCCAACGGCACCCCGCCGCGCCAGTGGTACAGATACAGATCTAAGTAGTCGGTGTGCAGCCGCGCCAGGCTGGCGTCCAAACTTTTCTCCATCCGCTGCCGGGAGGCGTTGCTGGGCAGGACTTTGGAGAGTAGAAAAATGTCGTCGCGCTGATAGGGCTGCAGCGCTTCGCCCACCAAGGCTTCAGAGTCGCCCGAGCCATACATCTCGGCGGTGTCCACTAACCGGGCCCCGGCGTCGATGCCGGCGCGAATGGCGTCAATCTCTTGCGGCCGCTTCCGCGGGTCGCTGCCCATGTGCCAGGTACCGATCCCCATCGCCGGCACTTGCCGGCCAGCAATTTTAACTGAATCCATGAGGCCATCTCCTAATGACAGAATGTGGAACGTGTCTACATCCAATTGTAAGAGCGGTATACTTTTGATACAAGAACGCACTTTGAGGTGCGTAACGGAAGGACGTGGTTCGATGACGGACGTAATCCGCAAGGATGTGCAGAAGCGGTTAGAAAACGGTGATTTCAGCTGTGCCAAGGAGCTGACGCTGTCCATGATCAGCGGCAAGTGGAAGATCGTCATCCTGAACGAACTGGGGATCCACGGACCATACCGGTTCAACGAGCTGATGCACCTGATGCCCCGGGTGACCCACAAGGTACTGACGAATCAGCTGCGTGAATTGGCTGAAGACGGCTTGATTACCCGGGTCGAGGAGAAAGCCGCCCCAGTCAAGGTATTCTATGCCATCACCCCGGTGGGCCGGTCATTGCTGCCCATCATCCAGGCGATGACGGACTGGGGCGAGGCCCGGATTCAAGCGACGCAGATTGTGCCCCGTTTTTCTTTGGATGAAGCCGTGGTTGCCCACAAAGAGATCCCGGCGAAACATTAAGACTTGTTGAACTTTAGCGGTACGCCGCCGCTACCCCTAGGCGCAGCCCTGGACCGACCGAGTAAAATAAATGGTGGAGGTGTTGTTTTATGACAGAAACCAAAGTTCCTTTCGTCACCCTCAACGACGGCCACCAAATGCCGGCCATTGGTTTGGGGACCTACCAGATTCGCGGCGGCGCCGGCGTCCAGCAGATGCTGTCAGCCATTTATGATGGTTACCGCAGTCTGGACACGGCCACCAATTATATGAACGAAGGGGCGGTGGGGGAAGCCATTCGCGCATCCGGCCTGCCCCGAGCTGATTTCTTCGTCACCTCGAAACTGCCGGGGATGTACCACCGATACGATGACGCGACGATGCAGATTCAAGAAACGCTGTATCGGCTGGGTCTGGACTACTTAGATCTGTACCTGATTCATTGGCCGCTGCCCAAGCGTGACCATTACGTTGAGGCGTGGCGGGCGATGATTGACGCCCAGAAGCGGGGCTGGATTCGTTCTATCGGGGTGTCTAACTTCGAGCCAGCGCATCTCGATCGGGTAATCAAGGAGACGGGGGTGACCCCCGCGGTGAACCAAATCGAGCTGCACCCGTACTGGGTCCAATCCCGGATGCTCAAAGCTGATGCAGAACGGGGTATCGTGACCGAAGCCTGGAGCCCGCTGGGCCGCGGCAGCAAGGCCTTGCAGGAGCCGGTTATTAAACAGTTGGCCGAGAAGTACCACAAGAATGTGGGCCAGATCATTCTGCGCTGGCACCATCAGCGCGGCGTCGTCCCGATTCCGAAGTCGCGCAACCTGGCCCACCAGCGGGCAAATCTTGATATTTTCGATTTCTCGCTCACAGACGACGAGGTGAAACAGATCAACGCCTTGAATAAGCCCGATGGCCGGATCGATGACCAGGATCCTAACACGTACGAGGAGTTTGATTGATCCTCAAAGATTAGAACAGTATTTGCAGTCTAACAATCCGAACGCCTCAGCAACGGGCACTCATCCACTATGATGAGTGCCTTTTTTTGGTATAATGATAAAAATTAGGACTTTAGGCGGAGCCTTGATGCTCCGGCACAGTATACGATGTACTTAACTACTGTGTGAGGGAGAGTAATCGTTATGAAAGAGCATCGATCGTTACGGCAAATGGTCACCTTGTTGGCCGGAAATTTCTTTGGGGCGTTCGGCAGCGGCATGCTGGGCTTTGCCATTGGACTGTATATTCTGCACCGGACGGGTTCTGCCCTGGGGATGGGCGTGAACATGATGGTGGGACCGATGGTGGCGGTGGTGCTGACCCCGGTCGTGGGCTATATCGTCGATACGCGTTCCCACAAAGCAATCATGATCAGCGCTCAAATTGGCACCAGCATTGGCCTGCTGGCCTTTGCAGTCGCCTTTGCCCGCTGGCCGCAGGCGTACTACGCCGAACTGATCGTGCTCCAAATCATCTTAACGGTGACCGACCGTTTTCTCAGTACCGCCCTGTCGGCCAGTCTGGTCACATTGTTTCCCGGTGACCAGCTGCAACGGGTGAACTCGCTGAACCAATCGGTACTCTCCACCGCCCAGCTGCTCAGCCCGATGATTGGGGCCGTCGTCTACACGTTCATCTCCATCGGAGCATTTGCCTTAGTGGAAATCGTGTTTGAACTCCTAACGTTAGCCTGCATCGTGCAACTGCGGTTTGCGCCGGCACCGGCCGCCCCGGAAGCTTCTGCGGCGGCTGAGAATGATGCCCCGGTGCCTGCGGCCAATCGTGTACCGGCGGAGAAAGAATCGATGCTGGCCAACTTTCGGGCCGGCCTCCGCTACCTGCGCCAGAACCGGCTGGTCCTCATTACCTGTCTCTTCGGTGCCGGCGTCAACTTTCTCTTCGCCGCTGTGAACTTGGGCTTGCCTTATATCCAGGTGACCGTCTTGAAGATGCCGAACACGTTGTACGGTCTGACTGATGCCGGCTTCGCGGTGGGCATGATTCTGGGCGGCATCGCCTTGAGCTTGATCACCCTGAAGCAGCATCCGGCCATTATCTCGTTCTGGTCCATCATGGTGCTGGCGGTGATTCTGATGGGTATCGGCATTCCCGCCAAGCTGAATTGGCTGATGAGCGCCAACGTCGTGTTCTACCTGCTGGTCAACGTCTGCATCGGTCTGCTCATCGTCGCCATCAATACGCCAATGAATACGATGATGCAAAAGATCGTACCGCCAGCCATGCAGGGCCGGGTTTTCATGATCAACGGCACGGTCGCCACGCTCCTGATGCCCTTGGGCACCCTGATCTTTGGCTTCCTTTTCGACCACACCGCCGCCTGGCTGCTCTTCCTTGCTGCTGGCATGGGCACGTTCCTGCTGGCTCTCGGCGTCCTGCTCTATCTGACCCGGAGCAGCGTGCTGGCTGATTATCCAGTCGAATAATGGTCAATGAGAAAGGAAAGCCCCTCATCGCAGCCGTTGCGGTGGGGGGCTTTCTCACGGTATTTACTTTTTCAACAAGGGCAGCGCTTGCGACTGGGTTGGACAACAGGTGACGCTGTCTCAATGTTGTCCGTAACGGGTGGCGTCACTTCGCCACGACTTCGTTGGGGACCGTCCCGGTGGTCAGCGCCGTGTGGAAGTTATCGTAACTGACGGAGATCATGCCCTCCAGCGCCGGTTCGGTGAGGGAGCCCATGTGCGGTGTGAAGAGTACCTTGGGGTACAGGGCGGCCAGCTGCTGCAGGACAGGCAGGGGCAGGTCTGCGTTGCTGGGGAGTTTCTTACCGAAAATCTGGCTTTCTTCCAGCAAGACATCGCTGGCGAAGCCGTCCAGCTGGCCGGCTTGCAAGGCGGCGAGGACCGCATCGTAATCGACCAATTCGCCCCGGGCGGTGTTCACCAGGACAGCGGAGGACTTCATCTGGCCAATAAGCGCGGCGTTGATCATCTTGTCGTTCTGGCCAGGGAAGTAGGGCACGTGGAGAGAAATAATGTCGGCGCGAGCGGCCAATTCCGGCAGGTCCACGAACTCCACCACGGCCTTCGCAACGTCGGACTGGTAGACATCATAGCCCAGGACGGTGGCCCCCATGCCCCGCCACAACTGGGCTTCGGTCACCCCGATGTGGCCGGTGCCGATGATGCCGATGGTGGAACTGTGCGCTTCGCGGCTGAAGAACGTGGGGGTCACCCGGTAATCGCCGGTGGCCGTGCGGGCGGTGGCGTCGGCGGTGTGGCGGAAGAGCATCAAGCCCAGACTCAGGGCCAGCTCGGCCACAGAATAGGCGGAGTAGCCGGGCACCCGGGCGACCTTCATACCGTAACTGGCCGCAGTCGGCAAGTCGATGTGGTCGTACCCGATGGTCCGGGTGAAGACATACGTAATGCCGTAATCGTGCATCTTCGCCAGGTTCTGAGCGTCCGCCACGCAGTTGCCCCGCAGCAAGACGCCGTCACACCCGGCGATCTCGCCCACGTTATCATGCGTCAGCAGCTCTGGGATCAACTTCAAATCGTAATCGTATTGGTTCAGTTTCTTGAAGAAAGGGACCTCGTAATCGTGGACCCCGAAACATGCAATTTTAAAAGCCATGGGGAAACAGCATCCTTTCTAATAAGCCCTTAACCGAAAATACCGGCGGCCTTGATGACCGAGAGCACGACGATCCACAGCGGAATCGCGATGACGGCGCAGACCGTGGAGATGAAGCTGGCGTTGCTGGTCATCAGCGCGCCGTGGTCGAAACCAATCGAATAAGCCGCGGCTACGGCCGCCGTGGGGGTGGCCATCATCACGATGATCGTGGCCAGGGCGATGTTGTCGACGGGGAGAATATGGGTTACCGTCAACAGGAACAGCAGGACCAGGTGAGCAGCGGAACCAGCACTACCTTGTTGAAGGAGTAGTACCAGCTGGTCTTGTCCGTCGCAGCATCCTTGAAGGTCACGGAGCCCAGGGTGACCCCGATGGCCAGCCAAGCCAGGGGCGAGGCCAAGGCCGCCAGGTAAGACAGCGGCTTGAATAGCCAGACCGCGGTCTGATCGATGCGGTAGAAGGCCACGGTGACCATTTTACCTGTAGCATCCGCCGCCGGTACCGTCACCTGCGGGGCGGCAGTCTGCAGCAGCCAGAGGAACAGGCCGAGGAAGGTGGCAATGACGATGGGGTTGAGCAGCATCGTCTTGACGTTTTTCTTTTCTAACTTCAGCCCCGAGAGCTTGATGTAGGCGTAGGAATACAGGAAAATCCGGTAGCCGATGTTGAAGATGGAACTGTACATGACGCCCTTCGCGCCCCATACCGCGCCGACGATGGGGATACCGAAGAAGGTCGTGGAGCCGAAGGTGGTGAGGACAGAAAGCACCGTCTGTTTGTCCTTGTCCGCCTTGAAGTAGAGCAGCGGCGTCACCAGGATGAGGATGATGTAGATAGCGATGCCCCAGATGAGCACGTTGATCCCTTGCCGCAGCGTGACCGGGTCGATTGGCTGCATGAAGGAATTGAAGGCCAGGGCGGGCAGGGCAACGGTCAGCACGACCTTCGACAGCGTTTTGCCCAAGGAGTCCGAGAAGATCCCCTTGCGCCGCAGGAAGAAGCCGAGCAGGATGATGAAGATCGTCGAGGTCACTGCGCTGACGACGTTCATATTGGTGAGCGTTTCGGTGAGTGCGTTGAGCATGTGGTTTGTCCTCCATCTTGATAATAATTTCACGTGTTGATTTATTATACCATCTTCGTTATCCTCTTCACAGACATTTCTGACACTTTTTTTCCCCCGCCGCAAATCCCGTCCCGGCGCACGTTCCGGATTTGTAACGCCTGTTATCTCAAAAAAAGTTGGCAAAAAAGGTTTGAACTTCAAACTAAATTGCTGTAGACTCAGTTTCAATCAGTCGAACAGGACTGGGGAATGAATTGAATCGTGCTTTGCGGGTCACCCAGGTGCCGAACTTCTTTTGGCGCCGGCCAGTGTAAATGACGGTGGGTGACATGAGCGGAGCACGCTTGGTGAATGGGCTCAGCCATGAAATTGGGGACGTGACAAAACTCATGTCTCGGCTTGACTGAGTGCCAACGCGTAGCAAGCGGAGGCAAAACGGGCTCAGTGGTGAAATCAT
>NZ_KI271608.1:12058-33648 GCF_000469325.1 Schleiferilactobacillus shenzhenensis LY-73
TGGCGTTTCAGCCCAAATTCACCAAGCGTGCGGAGCGGCGTTGTCCCCAGTTCTCAATTTCCACCCAATAGTTTGATGTTCAAACTAATTGGGCCGCTGAGCGAAAGGAAGAGTGTCGTGCCAGTATTGGATGCTGCACAAATCATGCAGCTGATCCCGAACCGTTACCCGATCCTCTATATGGATTACGTCGACGAATTGACCCCCGGTGAGTCCATCGTCGCCACCAAGAACGTCACCATCAACGAGAATTTCTTCCAAGGCCACTTCCCGGGCAACCCCGTCATGCCGGGCGTGCTCCAGATCGAGTCGCTGGCCCAGGCCGCGTCGATCCTGATTCTGAAGACGCCTCAGTTCCAGGGCAAGACCGCTTATCTCGGCGCCATCCACCAAGCCAAGTTCCGCCAGGTGGTCCGGCCCGGGGACGTGCTCAAGCTGCACGTGACCATGGTCAAGCAGAAGGATAATATGGGGAAGGTGCAGTGTGTTGCCATGGTTGGCGAACACAAGGCCTGCGAGGCCGAGCTGACTTTCATCGTGGAGGAGGCGGCGGCCAAGATCTAAGAGATGAGGAGTTATGATCCATGATCGATGAGAAAGCTGCGGCGGAAGCCGCCCGTAAACAAGACGAAAACTACATCAACAATGCCTTAGTGGATGTGTATGACAATATTATGCGGTTTGAAGAGCAGCAGATTCGAGGCAGCCGGTTCCGGGACATCAACGCCCGGGAACTGCACATCGTCCACGCCATCGGCCTGCATGACCATAAAACGACCACCCAAGTAGCCGACGAGTTCCGGATGAGCAAGGGGACCTTGACTGCCCACTTGAATAATCTAGAGCGCAAGGGCTACGTGATTCGCCAGCGCAACCCGGCGGACCGGCGGGTGATCAATCTGGGGCTGACCAGTAAGGGACGGCTCCTGTACCGCACCCACGATGCCTTCCACCGGCGGCTGGTCAAGAGCTTTCTCCACGGAATGGATGATGACGACCGCCAGTTGATCAAGCAGGCCTTGATGAACTTGGAGCAGTTCTTAGACGAGGCCCAGAAGAAATGACAACAACGCCCTACACGATCCTGGCCAGTGCCGGCTGCCTGCCAGAGCGGACAGTGACCAACGACGATCTGGCCGCCCGCATGGATACTTCCGATGAGTGGATCCGGCAGCGCACGGGTATCCGCACTCGGCACATCGCCGGTCCGGCAGAGACCACGAGCACCCTGTGTACCACAGTGGCGCAGCAGCTCCTTGCCCAAGCGGGGATCAGCGCGGACCAGCTCAGCTATATCCTGGTGGCCACCATGTCCCCGGACTACGCGACACCGGCCACGGCGGCCCAAGTCCAGGGCCGTATCGGCGCCAGGCACGCCGTTGCGTTCGACCTGTCCGCGGCCTGTTCCGGCTTCGTCTATAGCCTGCACGTGATGCAGCGGCTGTTGGCGGGATCGGAGAAAAGGTACGGGCTGGTCCTGGGCGGCGAGGTACTCAGCCGCTTGGTGGACTGGCACGACCGCAGTACCGCCGTGCTTTTTGGCGACGGAGCCGGCGGCGTGCTGGTCAGCAACCGGGGCCCCGGTGCTTATCTTGGCGCCGACCTGCGTACCCTGGGCGACCAGGGCGATGCGTTAACGGCCCGGCAGCTGGCCGCTGGGGATGACCCCCAAGCCGCTTACCTGCACATGAACGGCCGACGGGTCTATTCCTTCGCCGTCCGGGAAGTGCCCCGGTCATTGACCCAAGCCGTGGCCAACGCCGGGCTGACCTTGGCCCAGGTGGATCATTTCTGCCTGCATCAGGCCAACGCCCGCATCGTTGCCCAGGTGGCCAAGGACTTAGACCAGCCGGCCAGCAAGTTTCCGCTGAACATTGCCCAGGTGGGCAACACAGCGGCGGCCAGCGAACCGCTGCTCCTGGCGGAGAACATCGCCAACGGGACGATCCAGCGCGGCGACGTGGTCGCCTGCTGCGGCTTCGGCGGCGGACTGACCGTGGGCACTGTGGTGCTGCGGTACTGACTTTGCACCTTTCTGAACTGAACATTCGCAAACGAAAGAGGTTAATTACAATGAGTAAAGACGACGTTATGACAAAGATCAAGGGTATCATCGCGGACCAACTGGAAAAGGACGTCAGCAACATCGCGCCGGCCACCAACTTCAAGGAAGACCTGGACGCAGACAGCTTGGACGTGTTCGAAGTGATCGACAAGATCGAGGACGAGTTCGACATCGAGATCGACAGCGACGAGAGCATCGCGACGGTCGGCGACCTGGTCGATTACGTCACAAAACAGCTGGCGGCGTAGCCTATGAGCCGACACTGGACAGCATTGTTCAGCGGGCAGGGGCAGCAATTCGCGGATATGGGACGGGATCTCTATGCCCAAGAACCGCTGTACCGGGAGACGGTGCAGCAGGCAGCCGCCGCTACCGGGATCGACCTGACGGCAACGGCCGCGTGGAATGATCCGGTCAACGCGCCGGTGGCCATCGTCACCTTGAGCCTGGGCGTCTTCCGGGTGCTGCGGCAGGACATGCCGCTGCCCCAGGGGGCCGCGGGCTTGAGCCTGGGCGAATACAGTGCCCTGGCGGCCAGCGGCATGGTAACGGCGAAGGACGTGTTCCCGCTGGTGCGGGATCGCGCGCACTATATGGATGACGCAGGGGCCCAACACCCCGGTGTGATGGCCGCCGTGTTACGCTGTAACGCTACCATGGTAGATGAAGCCTGTGCCGCAGCGACGGTGTCTGCCGGTCCCGTTTATCCCGCAAACTACAACACCCCCAGCCAGACGGTCATCGGCGGGTCACCCGCTGGCGTTGCGGCTGCCATTACGCAGCTCAAGGCCCAGGGTGTGAAGCGGGTCGTCCCTCTGAAGATGACCATGGCCTCTCACACGCCGCTGATGCAGCCGGCCAGCGACCAGCTGGCGCAGCGCCTGCTGGGTGTGCCGTTTACCGCCGATGCCTTTCCGGTCTGGAGCAACACGACCGTCACGCCGTTTGCGCCAGATACGGCAGCGGCGGTACTGACCCGCCAGCTGATCACCCCGACCCATTTTGCCGCCTGCCTGCAAGCCAGTCAGACTGCCGGTCCCACCGCCTTGGTGGAACTCGGCCCGGGCTCGGCGCTGACCAAGTTTGCCCGCCAGATTCTGCCCAACATGCCTGCCTGGCACGTGGACAGCGTGGCCACGCTGAACGATTTACGCAAGAATTGGAGCGCATTTGATGAGTGAAGAAAAGCAACCCACCCCAGTGGCCTTAGTCACCGGCGCCCGCACCGGTATCGGCCGGGCGATCGCTGAGCGGCTGCAACAGGACGGCTACCGCGTCGTATTGAACGTTCACCGGCCGTTGACCGATGCAGAACAAACTGAGCTAGCCGCCGTGTTTCAACCGCTGACGGTCGTCGTCGGCGATGTCGCGGACGACACCGCGGCCCAAGCCATGATCAGTCAGGTCCAGACGCAATTCGGCCAGCTCGATTTATTGGTGAACAACGCCGGCATCAACAAGGACACGCTGCTGACGCGGATGACCGCCGCCGACTTTGACGCGGTGGCCCGCACCAATTTGACCGGCACCTTCCTGATGACGAAGTACGCGCTGAAGCTGATGCAGAAACGGCGCAGCGGCAGTATCGTGAATATTTCTTCCGTCGTCGGCCTCCACGGCAATATCGGCCAGGCCAATTACGCCGCCAGTAAAGCCGGCATCATCGGCCTGACCAAGACCGCCGCCCGGGAAGGTGCCCTGCGCAGCATTCGGGTCAACGCCGTCGCCCCGGGCATGATCCGCACCGCCATGACGGCCGGCATGAGCGACAAACGCCAAGCCGAAGCCGCCGCCGGCATTCCCCTCAAGCGCTTCGGCGAACCCGCCGAAGTCGCCGATGTCGTTGCTTTCCTAGCCCGCAACACTTACATTACGGGGCAGGTCGTTAGCATTGACGGCGGACTGACGATTTAGTAATGGAACATGGCCCGCGTCCCCGCTCGACTACCCATCATCGATTGTTGTGACGGTGAACAAAATGAACGGGTGATATGAATTACCGTTAGAACT
The DNA here is from genome assembly GCF_000469325.1 of Schleiferilactobacillus shenzhenensis LY-73. Taxonomy (GTDB): domain Bacteria; phylum Bacillota; class Bacilli; order Lactobacillales; family Lactobacillaceae; genus Schleiferilactobacillus; species Schleiferilactobacillus shenzhenensis. The sequence goes on from NZ_KI271608.1 coordinate 16,134, forward strand.
AAGCGGAGCCCGCCCGGGGCATGGGCTCAGCCGTGAAATTGTTGTTGGCGGCTTTGCCGCCTACAACAAGGCCGAGCTTTGAGACAATGCGCCCTTTGCATTGGCTCAAAGTCGTGCCCACGGCGTTCCAGCCCAATGCCCCGGGCGGGCGGAGCGACTGTAAGCGGCAAATCGATATACCCAGTGAGAAAGGATACGTGACAATTTTGAGTGCACAACGCGTCGTAGTAACCGGCATGGGGGCCGTTACCCCCATCGGCAACGATGTCCCCACCTTTCTCGACCACCTCATGGCCGGGAAGCTCGGCATCGCCCCTATTACTAAGTTTGACGCCAGCCAGACCGGCGTGACCATGGCCGGCGAAGTGAAAGATTTCGAGGCGACCAAGCGGGTCGACCGCAAGACCGCCAAGCGCAGCGACCTCTTTTCTACCTATGCGCTCTACAGCGCCTACGAAGCGATGGCCATGGCTGGGCTGGACCAGGAAGGGGTGGATCCGGAGAATCTCGGTGTCATCTGGGGTTCCGGTATCGGCGGTCTGACCACCATTCAGGAACAGGTCATCAAGATGCATGAGAAAGGGCCGGGGCGGGTCTCCCCGCTGTTCGTCCCCAACAGCATCATCAATATGGCGGCCGGCCACCTGAGCATTGCCTTCAATGCCAAGAATACCAGTCAAGCCATCGTCACCGCCTGCGCCTCGGCCACCAACGCCATCGGCAATGCCTTCGAGTACCTGAAGCAGGGCAAAGCCGACGTGATCATCACCGGCGGCTCGGAGGCCTCGGTCAACGAGATTGGCATCGCCGGTTTCGCCGCCCTGACTGCCCTGTCCCGGGCCACTGACCCGGCCCAGGCGTCGCTGCCCTTCGATGTCCACCGCAACGGCTTCGTGCTGGGCGAGGGCGGGGCGGCCCTGATCCTCGAGACGCTGACCCACGCCGTGAAGCGCGGCGCCCATATTCTCGCGGAAGTGGTGGGCTATGGATCGACCTCTGACGCCTACCACATCACGGCCCCCGATCCCACCGGGGCCGGTGCGCAGCGGGCCATGGCTCAAGCGGTGACCGAGGCCGGGATCACGCCGGCCGACGTGGATTACGTCAACGCCCACGGCACCGCCACCAAGGCCAACGACAGTGCGGAGGCCCAGGCCATTCACCGGCTCTTCGGCGCCGCCCGCCACGTTCTGGTTTCCAGTACCAAGGGCATGACCGGGCATTTGCTGGGCGCCGCCGGAGCGATTGAAGCCGTGGCCTGTGTCGGTGCGCTTCAGCGGCAGGAACTGCCTATGAACGTGGGCGTTTCTGACCAAGACCCCGAATGTCCGGTGACCCTGGTCAATGCCGAGAACCAGCACACCCCCGTCCGCTACGCGCTGAGCAATTCCTTCGGCTTCGGCGGCCACAATGCGGTCCTGGCGTTCAAGAAGGCGAGTGACTGAGATGGAAGAAAAGGACATTGAACGCTTATTGGCCAAGTTCGACCAATCGAGCTTGCAAGAGTTCGAAATGACCCAGGGTGATCTGCACCTGGCATTTTCTAAACGGGCCCAAGCTGCCCCAGTGGTGGCCAACAGTCCCGCCAGTCCGGCAGCTGCCGCGGCTGCACCGGCCCCGGCGGACCCGGCCAGCACAGCGGACAAAGCGGCGCCAGCAGACGGCCAGCCAGCTGCCCCGGCGGCTGATGGTACCCCTGTGACCGCCCCCCTGGTCGGCGTGGCCTACTTCGCCGCGGCACCGGATAAGCCGCCGTTCAAACAAATTGGGGACCACGTGGACAAAGGCGAGACGATCTTTGTCATTGAAGCAATGAAGATGATCAATGAGGTGCCCAGCCCCCTCAGCGGTACACTGCGCAAACAGCTGGTCAAGGACGGGACGATGGTGGAGTATGACGAACCGGTTGTTGTGATTGAGCCGGACGGTGATGGGCAATGATCCCCGCTGTACAAGACGTCATCCCCCAACGGTATCCCTTTCAACTGATCGATACGTTCACCGCGGTCGTGCCAGGAGAAATGGCCGCCGCGCGTAAGCAGGTGACGATCAACGAGTGGTTTTTTGCTGGTCGGCCGGCGGATCATTTGACGATGCCTCGGCCGCTGCTGATTGAGGCGTTAGCCCAGACCGGCGTCGCGGCGGTGCTGGCCCTGCCGGCGTTTGCCCATGACGACGTGCTCTTCGGCGGCATCCGCGATGCCCAGTTTTATGACAGCATCAGGCCGGGCGATGCGCTGACCCTGACGATGACACTGGCCAAGCTGAAGCGGCCCTTCGGTATCGGCAATGGGCAAATTACCCGGGGCGGCCGCGTCGTGGTCGCGGCCCAATTGATATTAGCCATTTCCGGAAAGGAATGAGGTCCATGTTTAAGAAGGTCCTGGTGGCCAATCGCGGTGAGATTGCCGTGCAGATCATCCGTGCGCTCCACGAACTGGGAATTACCGCCGTGGCGGTGTATTCCAGTGCGGATAAAGACGCGCTGTTCGTCCAGCTGGCTGATGAGGCCATTTGTATCGGCGGCCCGCAGCCGGCAGAATCATATTTGAACATGTCCCAGATTTTGAGCGCCGCCAATCTCACCGGCTGCGAAGCGATCCACCCGGGCTATGGCTTTCTTTCTGAGAACGCCGAGTTCGCCCGCCTGTGTGCCGCCTGCCACGTGACCTTCATCGGGCCCCGCCCGGAGGTGATCGACCGCATGGGGGACAAGGCCAATGCCCGCCAGACCATGCAGGCCAGCGGGGTGCCGGTGATCCCCGGCTCCGACGGGACCGTGCGGGATGTTGCCGCCGCGGTGACGGTCGCCCAGCGCATCGGCTTCCCGGTGCTGCTCAAGGCGGCCGAGGGCGGCGGCGGCAAGGGTATCCGCACCGTCCAGACGACGGCGGACCTGCCGGCGGCGTTCCGCGAGACCCAGCGCGAAGCCCGCCTGAATTACGGTGATGACCGGCTCTATATCGAGAAGCTGATCACCCGCGCCAAGCACATCGAGGTGCAGGTGATGGCCGACAGCCAAGGCCATGTCGTGTACCTGCCCGAGCGGGACTGCTCGCTGCAGCGGCACCACCAGAAGGTGATGGAAGAAAGTCCCTGCCGGGCGATCACCGCCGCAGAACGGGCCAAACTCGGGGCCATCGTCGTCAAGGCTTGCCAGCAAATCGGCTACACCAACACCGGTACGTTTGAATTCTTGATGGACAGCCGCCATCATTTCTATTTTCTCGAAATGAATACCCGGCTCCAAGTGGAACATACGGTGTCCGAAGAAGTCACCGGCTTGGAGCTGATCAAGGCGATGGTCCGGGTGGCCGCCGGCGAAGCGCTGCCCTTCACTCAAGCGGATGCGGCCGTGCAGGGGTATGCGCTGGAATGCCGCATCAATGCCGAAGACCCGCGGCATGGCTTCCGGCCGTCGCCGGGGACCCTGCATAAGCTGTATCTGCCCACCGGGACGCTGGGCGTGCGCATTGACACCGGCGTGACCACCGGCAGTGCGGTGCCGCCCTACTATGATGCGATGATTGCCAAGCTGATCGTTCACGGGCGGGATGCCGCTGCGGTGCGGACCAAGATGGCCCGGGTGCTGCGCGAGTGTCAGCTGCTGGGCATCGCCAGCAACCGTGATTTCCTGCTGGCGCTCCTGGCGACACCGGAATTCGCCGCCGGAACGTGTACCACTGACTTTATTACGACGGCGTTCCTGCCGCGTTGGAAGGAGGATGCGGATGTTACAGCCTAAGTTCACCCCGCCCACTGCGGCCGAGTTGAAGAAACGGCGGCAAGCGATCCCGGACCGGTTGGCCCAGCGCTGCCCGGTCTGCGGCAAGACGTTCTTCCGCTTCCAAGCGGGCCGCTGCATGACTTGCCCTGGGTGTGGTTATGCCCTGCGGATCACGGCGCGCAAACGGGTGAAGCTGCTTTTCGACACCTTCGCCGAGACCCACGCGGACATTACGGTACCCGACCGGTTTACTGATCCGGCCTACCGGGCCAAAATTGCCCAAGCGGAAAAGAAGACGAAGCTCAAGGAAAGTGTCTTGACGGGCTGGGCCACCATCGCTGATCAGCGTTTCGCCGCTGGCATCATGGACCCGTTCTTCATCATGGGATCGTTGGGCAGTGCCACTGGGGAGAAAATCACCCGGCTGTTCGAGGACGCCACTAAGGCCCACGCGCCCGTCGTCCTGTTCACGGCTTCCGGCGGCGCTCGCATGCAAGAGGGAATCGTGTCGCTGATGCAGATGGCGAAGGTCTCCCAGGCCGTGGCCGCCCATAGTGCCGCCGGGCTTTTGTACATCACGGTCTTGTGCGACCCGACCACCGGCGGTGTGACCGCCTCCTTTGCCCAGCAAGGGGACATCATTCTCGCCGAACCCCATGCCCTGGTCGGTTTTGCCGGCCGCCGGGTGATCGAGCAGACCATCCACGCGCAGCTGCCGGCGGACTTTCAACGGGCGGAAACGGTCTTGGAGCACGGCTTTATTGACGCCATTGTGCCCCGGGACCAGCAGAAAACGGTGTTGGCCCGCTTGCTGCGCTGGCACCAGCCGGCCCCAGCGAAGGCGGTGACCAGCGCATGAAGACGCAGCGTGAGCACCGGGCCTACGCGGCTGTCCAAGCCGCCCGGGCCACGACCAAGATACCCATCCAAACCCTGATCGACGACTTGGTGACGGATTTCTTTCCCTTGCATGGGGACCGCACCGGCGGCGACGACCCCGCATTGATTGGCGGCATCGGCCAGCTGGGCGACTTGCCCATCACCATCGTCGGCATTCAGAAAGGGGCCACGACCCAAGAGAACATTGCCCGCCATTTCGGCAGTGCTTTACCCGAGGGGTACCGCAAGGCCTTGCGGCTGATGAAAGAAGCGGCCAAGTTCCGCCGCCCGGTCCTGGCCTTGATCAATACGCCTGGGGCCTTCCCCGATAAACATTCCGAAGACTTCGGCCAGGGCGAGGCGATTGCCCGCTGCTTGCTGGAAGGGATGCAGCTGCCCACGCCGATCCTCAGCGTCATCGTGGGGGAAGGCGGCAGCGGCGGCGCCCTGGCTTTGGCATGTGGGGACGAGGTGTGGATGTTCCAGCACAGCACCTATGCGATCCTTTCGCCGGAGGGCTACGCCAGCATTATGTGGAAGGACGCCACGCGGGCGCCGGAAGCCGCCGCTAAGTTGGGCTTGACGCCGAAGGAACTGTTGGCAGAGCACATCGTGGACCGGGTCGTGACGGAGGTGGCCAACGCCGACCAGGCCCAGGACCTGGCGAAGGCTATCCACGCCCGCCTGACCGGATTGCTGGCCCTTTCGCCAGAAGACTTACTCGCCCGCCGGCACGCCCGGTATCGGCATTTCTAATCGTGAATCAAGAAAGCAGGTAAATTAACTTATGGCAGGATTATTGACTGGGAAACAAATCGTTGTGATGGGGGTGGCGAATCCCCGCAGTATCGCGTGGGGCTGCACCCAGGCGATGCACGACCAAGGCGCGACCGTGATCTTGACGTATCAAAACGACCGCATAAAGAAGAGCTTAGCCCGCTTCGTCCCTGAGGACTATCCCCTGGTTGAATGCGACGTGGCGGCGGACAGCAACATTGAGGCGGCGTTCAAAGGCATTGGCGACCAGTACGGCAAGATCGACGGTGTCCTCCACGCCATCGCCTACGCCGACCGGGACACGCTGCAAAACGGCCTGGTCCACACGACGAAAGACGGCTTCGACTTGGCCCAGAACATCAGCGCCTATTCCTTCATCGCCGTCGCCCGCTACGCCCAGCCGATCCTGAACGATCCGGCGGGGCTGGTGACCATGACCTACTTTGGTTCCGAGCGGGCCATTCCCAACTACAATATGATGGGCGTCGCCAAGGCGTCCTTGGAGAGCAGCATGCGCTACTTAGCAGCCGAGCTGGGTCCCCAGCACATCCGCGTCAACGCCATTTCCGCCGGGGCGGTCAAGACCCTGGCGGTGACCGGCATCAAGCACCATAGCGAACTGTTGAAGATGTCCCAGGACCGAACCGTGGACGATGTTAGCGTGACTACCGCTGAGATCGGCAACGTGGCGGCCTTCCTGATGTCCGACCTGGCCACCGGGATGACCGGCGACGTGGTTTACGTGGATAAAGGGGTGCATCTGATCTGAGTATGCCATTGAACGCCGCGGCCATTGCCGCGTGGCAAGCCGGACCGGCAGTGCCGGTCAGCCTGTTCCCGACACTGCCGTCTACGTCGGGGTACGCGAAGGATTATGCCGCCCATCATCAAACCACCGCACCGCACGCTTTTTTGGCAGAAAGGCAAACTGCCGGGTACGGCAAACGGGGCCGGTCGTTTTTCTCACCGGCAGACAGCGGGATTTACTTGAGCCTGCTCGTCCCCGCGACAGCCGTCGCCCCGTTGACCCCGGGTCTGTTAACGACTGGCGCAGCGGTCACGGTGGTCAACGTGCTGCAGCGCTTCTTTCCGCTGACCGTGTTTCACGTGAAATGGGTCAATGATATTTTGGTGGACCACAAGAAAGTCGGCGGCATCCTCGTGGAGGAAACCGCCGGCGGGGTGGTCATTGGGATTGGCCTGAACTTGTTTACGGCCCAGTTTCCGCCGGCACTGCAACTGAAGGCAGGGGCCGTGACAGACCGGGCAGTGGATCGCAACATCGTGGTTGCCGGCCTGCTGGATGCGTTAGCCGCATTTGTGCCAGCCTACCATACGGGCGGTTTTCTCCCGGAATACCGGGCCTTGGCGAGCATGATCGGCCAGCCGGTCACCGTGGCGGTGGGCAACCAGACGCTTCGCGGGACGGCCACGGCCATCGATGCACTGGGGGCCTTGGTCCTGACCTTAGCGGATGGGACCCAGCGGGTGCTGACCGCGGGGGAAGTCACCCGGGTGATCCTGCCGGTGAGCCTCTATGAGGACGGTGCAGCCGTATGAAACCGCGCGATATTGCCCGCATCAGCTTGTTTACCGCATTATTGATTGCGCTCGGGTTTATCCCGCCGCTTCCGCTGGGTTTCCTGCCGGTACCAATCGTGCTGCAGAACCTCGGCGTGCTGCTGGCGGCAGCCATCTTGGGGCCGAAACGGGGCAGCATCGCAGTGGGCTTGTTCTTCCTGCTGGTTTTAGTCGGGCTGCCGGTCTTATCCAGCCGGACTGCAGGCATCGGCGTGTTCTATGGCGCCAGCGGCGGCTTCCTGCTGGGCTGGCTCGTCACGCCGGCGGTGTATGGCGGCGGCCGGCGTTTGCTAGGGGCCCGAGCCGCCGGCTGGCAGCGCGGCGGGCTGCTGTGGCTGGTGGGCGTTGTCTTGGTGGATGGCCTGGGCGCCCTGTGGCTTTGCGTTGGCCTACACTTGCCGCTGATGAGTGCGGTGTTAGCGAGTTTGGTTTTTGTCCCTGGTGATACGCTGAAGACTGTCTTGGCGGTTTTGGTGACAGAAAGAATGCGGCAGCTGCGTTTAGCCGCGCAATAATGATTGATCTGACTGAAGCAGGCCTCGTGATGAGGCCTTTTTTAATCGTCGTCGGTTACGGCGTAGTTGGTATCATAATCGTCAAAGTCATAACTGTGGCCTTCTTCTGCGTTGTCGTCCTTGAATGATTTGGGCAGCACTTTTTCATATCTCGTGCCGCTATCGTCCTCGGTCACGCCTAACCCGACGGTGACATAGTCGTAATCACCATTATCGTATTGGCGGGTCAAAACGCGAATGAGATAGACCGGGTGATTATTGTATTTAAAGACGAAGCGTCCCGTGCCGCTGTTTTTCATGACGATTACAGCATCAGGCCGTTCGTCTGGTCGGCCGGCGATTCCCGCAGCAAGCTGGCCATAGCCGCTGTATGTTTGGATGTCTTCATTGGCTTTCTTGGTTTCCCCAGCCAAGGTCAAGACGTCGTCAGTGGAATCGTAACCCGCCGGCAGTGTATTTTGGGCACTGGCCAGGCCCAAAACGATGACGAAGCCGACAGCGAAAATGGCGATGATGAACCAAAAGACGCGCCGGCTATTACGGTTGTCGTCATGTTGAGCCGTGACCACTGCGGCTGCCTGACTTGCCGACGGGATGGTTTGTGCGGCGGGCGGATCAGCCGGGGGCACGGGGCGGGGCGGTGCAGTTGCTGCCGATATCTTCCTGGGTTCAGGATTCCCAACATTTTCGTTCTTGCCCATTAAACCGGTTTGATTCACAGCCAAGTTAGCCACGGAAGTTGCTTCACCCAACTTGGCACCGCAATGAATACAATAATTGGCTTGGGCCACGTTATGGAACCCGCACTTGACACATATTTTGATCACGAAACGATTCTCCCCCTTATGGTTCTTTGACGGTACGAATCTCAATGACGCGCTGGTGAAATCTGCACCTGGCGCGTTTTAATTTCCAATAGGCCTTCACCCATTAACCGGTACAAAATGCCCCAGCCGATCAACGTCACGAGGACGACAGTGAACAGCCAATCGCTGTCGCTGGCTTGTTTATCCCAGAGGGCGTGGAGCGCGACGGCAGCAGCAAAATACATGAGGAATTTACTCTGAAACAGCATCCCGGCCCGAAACTCCGCGTCTTTCTTCACGGCGACGAGGGCTGCCCCGGTGATGGCCGTCCAGACGATATGGCCGCCCACGGCGGTAATTGCCCTGAGGATGGCGACGTCTAGTAGTTGATTGCCAGCATTGTAAATGTATCCCGCTGTTTCGAAAGCTGCAAAGCCTGCCCCAATCGTCGCCCCCAGCAGCATACCATTCAAAATGTACGAATAATTGCGTTGGCGCACAAAGTAGGCCACGATAATCACTTTTCCTAATTCTTCCGCTACGCCGATACTGATCGTGTCGCCCCAAGTATAGGTGCCATAATACTGTTCCTGCGCGGAAAACGAGACGAATTGATAGAGAATCATGGTGACCATGAGAGAAAGCACGCCGCCGAGGAAAAAGACTTTGAGCGTCTCGTAGAAGCTGATGTTTTTATAGACATTCATTTCGAAGAAGAAGACCAGCGCGCTCAAAGGGACAGCAAACGCCCCCGTCAGGATCACGCCAGGAATCATCAGCGTGTTGTTGTAATCCAGGGCCACGTATAACAACACACTGAAGCTGATGCCAAAAAGGGCAAAGACGCGGGCAAAGAGCCAAGGCCGGCCCCAGTCAGACTTGATGTCGCGAAGCCGCGGCGTCGTGGTCTGGGTACCGGCAATAAAAATTTCTTCTGCTTCTGCTTGCGTATGCTTCTTGAAGACCTCTGAAAAAACCAGCTTCATGGTAGCGGTGATGGCCCCTGTTGAGGTCGGCTGCTGGGGCGGGGTGTCAGGCGGTGTGGGTGTGGGCGCTGAGGTTGGGGTCGGAGTGGGTGCCGGTTGTGCTGGTGCGGGGTGACTGTCGGCCGGCTGGCTGGCCGGGCGTAAACGATAGCCGCAGTGGGGACAGAACTTAGCGCCAGGCTTCAGCGCTTGACCGCAATGAGGACAGAATTTCATTCAGGGTGGCATCCTTTCTCTTAGGCCGTTGGGAGCATCAACGTCGCGAGTTGTTCTCCCAGGTCACTTTCGGCTTGAATCTGTTCTTGGCTGTGACCGTTCTGGGACATGACGGCGACAACGAAGGTGTGCCGTTTGCCAACGAAGATGGCCGCGTCATTTTCGACGCCAAATTGGGCAAATTCACCGGTCTTATTGTAAACTTCAGTCGCGTTGGTGACCTTGGCAGGGAGCTTTTCGTGGTTCTTGTTCTGTGCCATAATCTTGAGCATTTGTTTATCGGCGTCACTGCTGATGAGTTTACCATTGTAGATAGCAATCAGTGCCCCGCCCAAATCATCAACGCTGGTCATATTGTCTTTGCCTGCAGCCAGCGCATCGGTATCCATCAGTTTACGTTCCAGAAAAGTGCCGGTGCATCCCAATTTGCGAATTTCACGATTGATGGGTGCGAGACCGCCCAAAAAATCAATCATGACATTGGCCGCCATGTTGTCCGAATCGACCATCATGTGGGTCATGATGTCGGTATTAGGGTAACAGATACCATGTTGTCATTGAGAGAAAGTGCAAATATGCAACAGTTGCGGGCCGACAGCGCGGTATAAAAAAAGCACACTGAGAAATGTCAGTGTGCTTGGCGGATTGGCTGCCGGCCCGTCACTTATCGTCGAGCTGGGCAGGCGAGCGGTCAGCCCAAGTTCTTGGCCATGTACAGCACCAAATCATCATCGTTCCGGCAAACTGCACCCTCTGGCAGGGGCTGGTCTTGGTACCAGACGCCAGAGCCGTCTGGTACATAGCCCCGGCGGATATACAACCGCTGAGCAGGGCCGTAGCCGGCATGGAGGCCGACACCCAGGGTGACGACGGGGGCTAGCTCAGCCGCTGCTGTTTCTGCCGCTGCAAGCAGTTGGGTGCCGATGCCTTGATGCTGGTACGGCATGAAGACGTTGAAGTCGACAACTTCCGGATAACCGGTCTCGCGAAAGGGGCCGTTCGCTGCCTGGGGGCAGAGCGTCACGTAGCCCAAAGGGTCACCGTCAGGGGCGCGGGCAACGAAGACCTGGCGCAGGCCGTGGTCCTGTTCTTTCAAATATTGCCACAGGACAGCCTTGCGGCTCGCCCAATGCTGGGCAACGAAGGCGGCCGCCATTTTTTCGATATCACTGGCCCGCAGACTGTCGATTATGACCATGATGACTTCACCTCAAACAAAGGATGGGGCAGGGGCCAATTCGCAGCGGCTTGAGCCGGGCCCGCCCATGGCGTATTGTCCCAGTCTCGCTGGTGCGGTTCGGCGTCTCTTTATGGCAATGTCTTGGTCCGGCTCTCCCCGGTCAAAAAGCCCGATTGCATATATTCCGGATCAGGATACGTATAGAAGCCGCGGCCGCTCTCCATGCCCAAATAGCCGCGGTTGATGCGGTCCTTGATCTTTGCTGCGACGGCGATGGAGACCGGGTCCGTCTGCTGGGAGAAGATCTCGTATGACGTGCGCAGACCGACGACGTCGATGACGCCGAAGGGACCGCGGGGCGCCCCGGTGGCGAGCATCCACACCCGGTCGATGGTATGAGCGTCAGCCACGTCCGTGCCCCACAGCTTGTAGGCGGCATTAATGAACGGCACCAGCAGCGAGTTGAGAATATACCCCGGCTGTTCCTTGTGCAGGATCACGGGAATCATGCCGATCTCCTTGCTGTAATCAAAGATGGCGGACACCACGCCGACATCGGTGCCGGGGTGGCCCATGATTTCGACGGTATTGCGCCGCCAGATGGTGTTGGCGAAGTGCATGGCCAGGTACTTATCCGGCCGGCCGGTTTCAGCGGCGAAGCGAGAGGGTAAGAAAGTGGACGAGTTGGTGGCGATCAAGGTTTTCGCCGGCAGCAAGGGCGCCAGCTGCTGATAGAAAGCGGCCTTGATAGCCACCGTTTCGGGAATGGATTCAATCACGAGGTCGGCGTCACTGGCGGCCGCGGCCATGTCTGTGGTGAGCTGGATACGGGCCTCGGCGGCGTCGGTCAATTCTGGCGTCGCCCGCAGATCCAGCTGATACTGCGGCGCCAGTTTTTCCAGCCGTTCCCGGGCTTGGGCCAGCGCCGCATCGCTGATATCGTACAAAACAACGTCTTTACCATGGAAGGCTGACTGGAAGGCAATTTGACTGCCTAGGGTACCGCCGCCGGCCACCATTACTTTTTGAAGGGTCATAAATACACCTGCTTTCGGTTATTGTGAAGCGCTTACATTAGTATTATATGCGCCTCGCGAAAACAAGGCAAATAATGTGCACGGTTGAGCGATGGCGGCTATGCCGCTGGTAATTAAGGCTTGTCAGGCGCAATGGCGGTCCAGTCGATGGCCTTATCGCGCCAGTAGAATTCCTTATCCAGTTTGCCGATGTCCCGTTGGACCCGGCAGGGGTTGCCGTAAGCGACCACGTTGGCCGGAACATCCCGGGTGACGATGCTGCCGGCCCCGATAACGGTATTGTCGCCGATGGTGACGCCGGGCATGACGATGACGCCGGCGCCCAGCCAGCAGTTACGGCCAATGGTAATAGGCAGATTGTACTGGTAGGCTTTGGCGCGTAATTCCGGCAGGACCGGATGACTGCCGGTGGCCAGCACGACGTTGGGGCCAAACATCGTGTAATCGCCTACGGTAATACGGGTATCGTCGACCAGCGTGAGGTTGAAATTCGCGTAAATATCGTGGCCAAAATGGGCAAAATGACCGGCCCAGTTGGCGTGGAGGGGCGGTTCGATGTAACAGTTCGCCCCAATTTCGGCAAACATCTCAGTCAGCAGAGCGGCCCGCTGCGCGGTGTCGCTCGGCCGGGTCTGGTTGTAGTCGTAGAGTTTATCCAGCGCCCGCATTTGCTCGTGCATAATCTGGTCGTCGTTGGGCAGGTACAAGTCGCCGGTGTGCATCTTGTCTCGTTCTGTTGTCATTGGGGGGACACGCCTTTCGTAAAGCATATTTGCTCCCAGTCTAGCACAGGGGAGAATGTGGCCAAAACGTGAACAAAAAGCGAAACATCAATGACCTAGACCAGTTTTAAGCTGGGATTAAGGTTGGCTGCTTAAAGTGAGACCTATCAACTATTCAAGTACTCGCATTGAAGGAGATGGCCGTCATGGATAACGTCACAACGATCACGACCAGTGCCAAAAAGCAGCGGCGCTGGCAGCTTCCGGTCAACAAGCTGCTGCCCTGGCTGCTGCCGGTGGCGTTCCTCGCCATCTGGCAGCTCAGCGTCAGCACCGGACTCATCACCAGCACATTGGTCCCCAGCCCCTGGGCGATCGTTCAGGATGGGGTAGACCTCTGGCAGAGCGGCACGTTGCAGAAAAACATCAGCATCAGTCTCTACCGGGCCACGGTGGGCTTCGCCATCGGCGGCAGCGCTGGCTTCCTCCTGGGGTTGGCCAATGGCCTTTCTCAACGCAGCCGGGCCTTGCTGGACACGCCCTTGCAGATGCTGCGCAACATTCCCCACCTCTCGCTGATTCCCGTGGTCATCATCCTGCTGGGCATCGGCGAGACGGCGAAGATCTCCCTGGTGGCCATCGGCGTTCTGTTCCCCATCTACATTAATACGTATCACGGGATTGCCAACAGCGACCCGGAACTTCTGGAAATGGGCCGCAGTTACGGCCTCTCCCGCTGGCAGCTGTTCACCAAGGTCATCTTCCCCGGCGCTTTGCCTACCATTCTGATGGGTGTCCGCTACGCCCTCGGGGTGATGTGGACGACACTGATCGTCGCCGAGACGATCTCCTCGACCTCGGGTATCGGCTACATGGCCACCAACGCCCAGGAGTTCATGAATATGAAGACCGTTCTGCTTTGCATCGCCCTCTACGCGCTGCTGGGCAAGCTCTCTGACCTGATCGCCAAGGGGTTAGAAAGTACCTTCCTGACTTGGCGGGAGAAAGGGGTGACGCACAATGGCTGAACCGATCGTGACCTTACAGAGTATCGAAAAACGGTACGGCGCACGGACCGCCATCCACGACGTCAGCTTCCAGCTCTACCCCGGCGAGACCGTCGCCCTGGTGGGCATGAGCGGCGGCGGCAAGAGTACCATCATGCGGCTGATTGCCGGGTTAGAAAAGCCCACCAGCGGCCGCTTGGCCTACCGTGACCCGCACATCGTCACCCGGGTGATGTTTCAAAACGACCGGCTGCTGCCCTGGCTTTCCGTTCAGGACAATGTGGGTTTCGGCCTGCGCGACCCGGCCGTCACCGAACTGCTGGCCGCCGTGGGCCTGGCCGAGGCGGCGGACCTGTATCCGGCGCAGCTCTCCGGCGGTCAGCGGCAGCGCTTGGCATTAGCCCGCGCACTGCTGGCCCAGCCCCAGCTGCTGCTCCTGGATGAACCCCTGGGGGCGCTGGACGCCTTGACCCGGCGCAACATGCAGGACCTGATCATGCGCATCTGCGCGGAGCGGCACCTTTCTTCCTTACTCATTACCCATGATGTGCAGGAAGCCGCGCGGATGGCGGATTGGATCATCGTCGTCAAGGATGGTACCAACGTCTACCAGACTGCCGGAGCCAAGGGGCAAGGGCCGACCGTCGTGGCCAGCGTTGGCGAAGACGTGCTGCAGGTCATTCTGCAGCCGGCGGTGACACCATGACCGCCGCAACCGCCCGCCCGGCCGCTCAGTCCCACCGGCCCTATCTCCATGAGATCGACCTCATGCGTGTCATCTTCATCGGCGGCGTGCTGCTGAACCATACCACCACCATCTTCCAGAGTCAGATGACCAGCAGCGGCGAGATTCGCCTGGGGCTGCTGGCCACCCACCTGATGATCCACTTCACACGGATGGGCTTCATGTTCATGACCGGCCTGGTGCTGATGCTGGCGTATTTCGCCAAGGATATTCACTGGCCGACTTTCTACTTGAAACGTTTTAAGACGGTCACCGTGCCGTACATTCTCTGGAACACCATCCTGCTGGTCGGGGCCACGGCCCTGGGCCTCGGCGCCTTCACCTGGGCGTCCTTCGGCAGTACGTACGCATTGGCACTGCTTCACGGCAATCAGTTCTACCTGTACTACCTCATGGTTACGATGCAGCTGTACCTCGCCTTTCCCTTGCTGCGTTTACTCTTCAAGAAAACGGCCCATCACGGGCGCATCCTGTTAACGAGTTTCCTTCTCCAATTGGTCATCGTGGCCGGTATCAAGTACGGCCTGCCCCACGTGGATACCAGCAGCTGGCTATGGTGGTTCCGGGCCTACGGCGTGAACGTGTTCACCTACCAGTTCTACTTTGTTGCCGGGGCCTACACGACCCTGCATTACCAGCAGGTAGTGGCCTTCATTGACCGGCACATCAAGGCCATTGCCGCGGCCACCGGCGTCCTGTCCCTGGGGACGATCGGCCTATACGCCTTCAACCGGCTGGTACTGGGGATGAGCCACACCGCCGCCGTGTCCCCCCACCAGCCTTACATGGCGGTGTACGACGTCTTGATGATCATGACTGTCTTCTGGCTGGGCCGGCGGTACGCCGCTTGGCGTCAGACGACCAGCCGCCACGGCTGGGACCGGCTGATCCAGAACGGTGCCAAGGTGTCCTTCGGCATCTATCTCTGCCAGACGATTGCCGTCAGCCTGCTCGGCGGGGCGCTGGGTGCCCTGAACCTGAGTGACGGGGCCCTGCTGCTCCTGCTGCCGGCGGGTTACATGTTCGTTCTTGGCTTGTCATTTCTCATTGCTTGGTTCTGTTACCGCGTCGCCCCGTTCGGCTGGCTGATTGGCCGGCCCCAACGCGGCCCCGGTGTGAAGAAAGGAGTGCTTGATCATGAGTATCCTCACCGATCAACTGTCTCTGCAACTGATCAATAACCGTCAATACCCCATCGTCCGGGACGAGGGCAGCGCCGAGTGGTTCACTGGGCGCGAACTGGAAGAGGACGTCGCGCGCTTGAAAGACGTCTTCACCGCCCACGCCATCGGCCGCGGCGACGTAGTCCTGGTCTGCCTGCCCAATAGCGCCGTTCACCTGGTGATCAACCAGGCCCTGTGGGAATTGGGGGCTGTGGTCCACCCCATCTCGGCGACGACGCCGGGGGCCCAGATCCTGGCCATCCGGGCAGAATACCGCTACCCAGCCTTCATCGCTGACCCGGACCGGCTGGCTGTACTGCCGGCGGGGTGGACCGATGCCCCCGTCGCCCTGCATACCCAAGCGCCACTCTTCCTTTACACCCCGGCGGTTTGGCCGGCGGACAAGGCGACGATGAAACCCGCCGTTGGCGACGAGGACGACCTGGCCATGATTCTCCAGACCTCCGGTACCACCGGCAAGCCCAAGCGGGTGGGCATTACCCACCGTCAGCTGCTGAACGCCGCCCGCCACGACATCGCCAGCCACCACATGAGCGAGACCGATACCGCGCTGGTCGTCATGCCCATGTTCCACGTGAACGCCCAAGTTATTTCTGTCCTATCCACCCGTCTCTCTGGTGGCAAGTTGGTGATTGCGCCGCAGTTCAGTGCCCACTTGTTCTGGCAGCAGGTGCGCGACAACCACGTCACCTGGACGTCAGTCGTCCCGACGATTATCAGTATCCTGTTACTGAATGCCGGGGCCCGGGCCGCCTATAGTCCCGACCTGCGGCTGCGCTTTGTCCGCTGCTCCTCCTTCGCCTTGCCGGAAGATAAGCTGCGGGCCTTCCAGCGGGTGTACCATACCCAGGTGATCGAAGGCTACGGCATGACCGAGACCGTCAGTCAGTGCACCGTGAATCCCTTCGCGGCACCGAAGATCGGGTCCGCCGGCAAGCCTTACGCCACCGAAGTCCAGCTGCTGCCGGTGGACCAGCAGCCGACGACCGCCCCCAATGTTCTGGGCGAGATCATCGTCCGCGGCGACCACGTCATTACCGATTACTTAGACCTGAACCCCAATGCTTTCTGGCACGGCTGGTTCCGTACCGGCGACCTGGGTTCCTTCGATGCCGACGGCTATTTATACATCAAGGGCCGGACGAAGGAGATCATCAGCCACGGCGGGGAGAAAGTCGCCCCGGCGGAAGTGGAGAATGTCTTGAACGGTCTGGACTTCGTCGCCCAAGTGGCGGTAGTCGGCGTGCCCGATCCGCTATACGGCGAGAACGTGACGGCCGTGGTGGTGAGCACCACCCCCGGCGTCCACGAGGCCGAGCAGAAACAGACCCTGGCCCATTACGCCCACGCCCATTTGGCGAAGTACGAACGGCCGACCACGATCATCTTCCGTACCACGCTGCCCCGCAACGCCACCGGGAAGGTGATCCGTCCCCAACTGACGGCGGAACTGCGGGAGAAAGGCCTCGCTAATGAAACGTAAACGATTTTCCCTCATCCTGATGGTCCTGGGACTGCTGGTTTGGCTCAGCGTGGCCTTCTACGGCTACCGTCAGGTCCACGCCGACAGCACCAGCAGCGGCCTCACCACAGTGACGATCGGCTACCAGAAGGGCGACCCGGTGGATATTTCTCGCCAACGGGGCGAACTCGTCAAGGAAATGAAGGCGAAGGGTTACAAGGTCGTCTTCAAGGAATTCCAGAACGGCGCCGCGCTGATGACCGCACTGAAGGCCGGCAGTATCGACTATGCCCGGGCCGGCGATACCCCGCCGGTGACCGCCCAGGCCAACGGTACCAGCATTGCCTACATCGCGGCCGGTGCCACGAAAGAATACGGCAGCGGCATCCTGGTGGGCAAAAATTCCGGCATCACCAAGCTGAGCCAGCTGAAGGGCAAGAAGATCGCTTATACCTCCGGCACGGCGGCCCAAGCACTGATCATTAAAGCTTTGAAGAAAGCCGGCCTGACCACGAAGGACGTGACGCTGGTGGACATGAGCCAGAGCGCCGCCAGTGTTGCCTTTGCCAAGGGCCAAGTGGACGCATGGGTGACGTGGGATCCTTACACCGCCACCGCCCAAGTCCAGAACGGCGCTGTCCTTCTGACGAACGGGACCGGCCTCACGAAGAACCGGGACTTCCTGATTTCG
>NZ_KI271608.1:33726-35922 GCF_000469325.1 Schleiferilactobacillus shenzhenensis LY-73
GCGCCGATATGACCTGGGCCAACACCCATAAGAGCGCTTTGGTGACCATGTTGAGCAAGACACTGGATCTGTCCCAGACCATCGTGGAAAAGATGGTCAACCGGCGGACGTATTCCATGAAAGCATTGACCAATACCAGCAGTATCGTCCAAGAACAGCAAGCCATTGCCGATCTGCTGTACACGCAAGGAGTGATTAAAACGAAAGTGAATGTGCAATCGGCCTTCCTGACTTGAGGGAGGCAGGCAAGGCCGCCGGTCCTTGGTCAGTCGCGCACACTGGCCAAGGATTGGGTGCCGCCGCTGGGATGAGTGCCCCGCGGCGGTGACAGCAACGCGCCATGATCCGTCAAAAAAGCACGCGGCCGCCTCGGGGGAGGCAGACCGCGTGCTTTCTTGTATCGTTAGGTTAGGCTTCGGACACCGTGGCTTCCCGACTAATGTCGTTGCGGTGGAAGGCTTGGATCAAGTTGCGGGGATTGGTGGTACGGGCGAAGTAGATCGGTTTCTCGATCTTCTTGGCCTGGTCCTTGGCTTCCCACATCTGCCAGTGGTGGACGCTGGGCAGGTAGACGACCACGAAGTCGGCGCGGGTGACCTTGCGCCGCAGGGTGGCAGTCCCGTCTTTCATCGAAGAAAGGACCATTTTGCCGCCGCGGCTCTCAATCGTTTTGCGGAAGGTCTTGCTAGGGCCGGCGTTGTCCATGGCCACGAAAAGGAACGTGGCCCCTTCAAAAATGGGTTGGGCTTTGCGCCCAGAAGACTTGTGGACTGATTTCTTGGACGCTGGCTTGGCCGGCTTTTCAATGGTGGGTGTCGCGCCAGTGTGTTCCTCAGCGGCGGGTGTCTTCGTTTCTTCAGCTGCTGCCGGTTGCGCTGTTGTCGGCTTCGGTTCAGTCTCTGCCGCTGGTGCTGCCGGTTTGGCAGTGGCCGCTGCGGCGGGTTGGGCAGCAGCAGGTTTCTCCTCATGCTCGGCGGGCTTTTCTTCCCGCTCCGTGGGCTTGGCGAATTGACGCTCCTTGCGGATGACCTGGACGGCTGCTGGGGAGTACTTCCAGATGACGCGGCCCTCAGCAATCTTGCCGTCGTGGTAAGAAAAGTCGATGTAATCGCCGGTCTTCAAGTGGAACTTCGTCGCATCGTATTCGCTGATCAACACAGATTGGGTCAATTCGGCACCCGGGGCCTTGAATTCAATGAAGAAGCGGCGCACATCGGAACGGTAGATGACAGGAACGAATTCTTGCAGACGGACGTCGGTGGGCGTCGTCGCTCGTTTGACGATATAAAAAATGTAACGGGGGACTTCATTGGTCCGGCCAGTGCTGCTGGGCTGGAGGACGGCTCGGACCCAGTCGCCATTGTTTGGCCGACTGTGGAGGGCGCGCAGCACGACTTCCGGCATGTAGATCTCGCCGACATAGCCGCCGGCTAAGGCCCGCCGGAAGCGGCCCGTGTATTCATTATGCTGCGGGTTCCAATGTTCCCGAAGCGCCGGGACAACAGGGGTTGGCGCTTGTTCCGGCTTGAGGGTCGGCTGACTGGTTGGGGTGGTCGCCACCGGCTTGGTGATCGTGGTCGGCGCCGCAGCTGTCGGCGCCGTCGTTTCTTTTTTCTCTGGTGCTGCAGGGGCGGCGGATTCTTTTTTCTCTACGGCAGGGGCTGCCGTTTCACTGGTCTTAGCCGGCAGGAAGGTAATGGGACTTAATATCTTGAGGGACTTAAGGAGCTGTTTAATATCCTTCGTTACTTCTAAGACATTTTCAGGGGTGATGCTTTCACTCTTACGGGCAATTTGATCACGAATCAATTGAAATAGGCGTTGTTGGTCATCCATAAACAGGACCTCCACTAAATTTTTAAAAAATGGGTCAGATGCGCTTTGCAATACGAACATTATATAACGCGGAGGCGGTCAGCACACCCGAACGTACTAGTCATTTAGACTGATTTTGTACTAATATTTAGACTAATTTCGGTGGTGTAACGAGCATTTGGAGAAAGGTGAATGGTGGCAGAGACAGTTATAATTCGCCTGGTCTAAGCGAACGATGATTTTGATTCACGCAAGGCAATGATGTATGTCCAGGAGTGATGGTGGTGCATTCACTATGGCGATGGGCCGGCCGCTGTGCTACATTCTCGAGTTTGACAGTTAAAAACGATAAAAGCCCCCTAAACCCTTATATATCAAGGG
>NZ_KI271609.1:0-3296 GCF_000469325.1 Schleiferilactobacillus shenzhenensis LY-73
TCGATAAAGATGGACTCTTAACCGGTCTAAATCTCAAGGAACACCATGGACTGGGTGCGTATACATTTGAGGACATTTTAGAAAGCAGCTAATCTATGACCAAGTATGTATTTATCACCGGTGGGGTCGTATCGTCACTGGGCAAGGGTATCGTTGCAGCATCTCTGGGTCGTTTATTGAAGAATCGCGGGTTGAAGGTGACCCTCCAGAAGTTTGATCCCTATATCAACGTGGATCCCGGGACCATGAACCCTTACCAGCACGGTGAGGTCTTCGTGACCGAGGACGGCGCCGAAACCGATCTGGATCTTGGTCACTACGAACGCTTCATCGACAGCAACTTGAACCAATATTCCAATGTCACCACCGGGAAGATTTATTCCGAGGTTCTTTCTAAGGAACGCCAGGGTGAATATCTGGGGGCCACCGTCCAAGTCATTCCCCACATCACGGACATGATCAAGGACAAGATCATGCGGGCCGCCACCACCACCGATTCCGACGTGGTCATCACCGAGATCGGCGGCACGGTAGGGGACATCGAGTCCCTGCCTTTCTTAGAAGCCCTGCGCCAGATGAAGTCCGAAGTCGGGGCCGAGAACGTGACCTATATCCACGTCACCCTGGTGCCGTACCTGCGGGCCGCTGGCGAGATGAAGACCAAGCCGACGCAGCACAGTGTCAAGGAACTGCGCGGACTGGGGATCCAGCCGAACATCCTGGTGCTGCGGACAGAAAAGCCCATTACCCAGGAAATGCGGGACAAGATTGCCACCCTCTGTGACGTGGATCCCGATGCCATTATCGAGTCCCGGGACGTCAGCGTGCTGTACAGCCTGCCGCTGATGCTCCAAGAGCAGGGGATGGACCAAATCGTCTGCGACCAGCTGCACATCGATGCCCCCAAGGCCGACATGACCCAGTGGAAGCAGTTGGAGCAGCGGGTCAAGCACCTGCACAACAAGACTAAGATCGTTTTGGTCGGCAAGTACGTGGAACTGCAAGATGCCTATATTTCTGTTACCGAAGCCTTGAAGCACGCCGGCTTCGCTTACGATTCCACGATTGAATTGACCAAGATCCAGTCCGAGAACATCACCAAGGATAACGTCGCCGAGCTTCTGGACGGCGCCCAAGGGATCATCGTCCCCGGCGGCTTTGGTAACCGCGGCGTGGAAGGCATGATCCTGACGATCCAATATGCGCGGGAACATAATGTGCCGTTCCTCGGCGTCTGCTTAGGCATGCAGATGGCCACCGTCGAGTTTGCCCGGGACGTCGCGAAGCTGCCCGAGGCCAACTCGACCGAAGTGGATCCCGAGACGCCGGATAATGTCATCGACTTGATGCCCGACCAGAAGGATGTCACCAAGCTGGGCGGCACGCTTCGTCTGGGTTCCTACCCGGCCAAGCTCAAGCCAGGCACGGTGGTCGCCGCAGCCTACGACAACCAGTCCGTCATCATGGAACGCCACCGTCACCGCTACGAGTTCAACAACAAGTACCGGGACCTGTTTGAGAAAAAAGGCATGATTTATGCTGGTGTTTCCCCGGACAACCGTCTGGTGGAAATTATCGAGCTGCCGAAGCTCAAGTTCTTCGTCGGCGTCCAGTATCACCCCGAGTTTCTCTCCCGGCCCAATCGTCCGGAACCGATCTACAAAGCCTTTATTGGTGCTGCTTCCGGCTTGCCGGAAGTTGATAACCAAGCCGTTAAACAAGAAAACAAATAACCGGATTCACCGGTCATTACTGAAAGCCAGCCGTCACGGGCTGGCTTTTTGTCTGCCGATTCTTTATTATAGTGTAGTATGCCTGCATTCTAGACGCAGGCCCTTCTAGTGAACGCACTTTAAACGATAAAGGATTTTAACGAATGAAAAAAATGATAATCCATGGTGGTAAGGCCCTCGCCGGCTCGGTAACGATCGGCGGGGCGAAGAATAGCACGGTGGCCCTTATCCCCGCAGCGATTCTTTCTGAAACACCGGTGGTCTTGGACGGCGTCCCGCATATTCAGGACGTCACCAACTTAATGGCCATCCTTGGGGAAATGAACGTGGACTGCAGCATGACGGATGATACGCTGACCATTGATCCGACTGATATCGAGTTCAAACCATTACCGAACGGAAAAATTAAGAGCCTGCGGGCGAGTTACTACTTCATGGGCGCCCTCCTCGGCCGCTTCGGCAAAGCGGTCGTCGGTCTGCCCGGCGGGGACGACATCGGCCCCCGGCCAATCGACCAGCACGTGAAGGGCTTCGAAGCCTTGGGTGCCGTGGTGACGAACGATAACGGCGTCGTCATCATCGAGTCCCCCACAGAAGGCCTCCACGGCGCCCGCATCCACTTCGACATGGTCTCCGTCGGCGCCACCATCAACGTGATCCTGGCCGCCGTCCGGGCCCACGGCCGCACCGTCATCGAGAATGCCGCGAAGGAGCCAGAAATCATCGACCTGGCCACCTACTTGAACAACATGGGCGGCGTCATCCGCGGGGCTGGGACCGACGTGATCCGTATCGACGGTGTGCCGCACCTTTACGCCAAGAATGCCCACACCATCATTCCCGACCGCATTGAGGCCGGCACCTACTTGGCCATCGCTGCCGCGGTGGGCGAGGGCATCATCATCAAGAATATCATCAGCGAGCACTTGGATGCCTACCTGGCTAAGTTGGAAGAAATGGGCGTCAAGATGAAGATCGACGAGGACAGTATTTTTGTGTACCCCTCGGGCGACTTGAACACGGTGCAGATCCGCACCGGCACTTACCCCGGCTTCGCCACCGACCTGCAGCAGCCGATCACGCCGTTGCTGATGAAGGCCCACGGCGAGAGCCTCATCACGGACACCATCTACCCCAAGCGCATCCGTCATATCCCGGAGCTGCAGAAGATGGGGGCGGACATTAAGACAGAAAACGACGTGATCATCATCCACCACGTCGACCACCTCCACGGGGCCGTGGTTTCGGCCGACGAGATCCGCGCTGGCGCCTGCCTGATGCTGGCCGGTCTCATGGCCGACGGCACCACCACCATTACCAACGTGGAGAACATTCTCCGGGGCTACGACCGTGTCGTCGACAAGCTCCGGGGTATCGGTGCCGATGTCGCCATGGCTGACTGCGAGCCGGCGAAGGAACACTAGAGACGAAGACTTGCGGGACCCGGCGATTTGGGCCGATACGGCGTTGCGCTTCGCGCGTCCGCCTCGTGGATCACGGGATACAGCCGCGAGACCCGGCGATTTGGGCCCTCCGGCTGGCTGGGCGTGGAACGCCATGGGC
>NZ_KI271609.1:3665-9909 GCF_000469325.1 Schleiferilactobacillus shenzhenensis LY-73
TACTTTGCATTTTGGCTTAAAGTCGTGCCCACAGCGTTCCAGCCCCCAATCCGCGGAGCCCGTAGTCACCCGGGCCAGCGCCAGACACTATTCTGCCTGTCAATCCGCAGATCCCGTAGCCACTCGCGCCAGCGACCAGACGTTATTCCGCCTCCCCAAACGGGCTCCGCCGAGCAGGCCGCCACAGTCTAAGGACCCTAACACCAAAAGCCCGAGTGCAGGGCTTTCGGTGTTAGGCCCACTTAGCCTGGGTGGCCCAACCGCTCGGCTGCGCCCTCTTAACATTGACGCCGCCCCCAACCGCGTGGTACCATACACTATTGTGTAATGAGCAAAGTAATCTCTATTTCAGCAAATGATTTAGGGCAAAGGAGTGTAACACTAATGAAGCAAGGAATTCATCCTGATTACCACGAAGTTGTGTTCATGGACTCTTCCACGGGCTACAAGTTCGTTTCTGGTTCGACGGCCACTTCCAAGGAAACGATCGACTATGAAGGCAAGACTTATCCCCTGATCCGGGTCGAAGTCACTTCTGATTCCCACCCGTTCTATACTGGGAAGCAAAAGTTCACCCAAGCCGATGGCCAAATCGACCGGTTCAACAAGAAGTACGGTTTTACCGACAAGAACAAGAAGCCGGAAGAAGAAACCGAAGACGCCAAGTAATGTTGACGCCCAGGGGGACTCTCTATTTGTTGGAGGGTCTTTTTTTCTTGCGCAACGTTTGCTGACAACGGGGCATGATTTTGGTGCGAATGAAGGATACTGGCAGCTGCGCGCGCCGGATAATGGTGCCCGGAGACACCCGGGTGCCCGGCGACGCTTTCTCTTGCGTTCCCCGCGCCACTAAAGTACAGTAAATTCCAGGCCAAGACAGACCCGCTCCACATTTCAGGTAAAGGAGTTTTAACGTTCCATGGCGAATACAGTGCTGTACGTCCACTTAGAGACCGTGTCCAATTTGACAGTGTCCTATGGTATGAACGCGGACGATTTTCTCGCCGGCATTCCTGATATTCCCCACCACCTCCTATTGCTCACACCGGTCAATAATGACGAGATGGTCGACCCCCACACTGGGTTCAACGTGGTCTCCGGCGAAGAAGACGTTGCCGCCTACATGAAGGACCCGAAGATTTTTCCGAAGAAATGGATCGATTATCAGCACACCCTTTACCTTGATCAGATTACCCCCCAAGAGGTCGCCGAGATGCTTTATCTGGGCCACGCCTACAATCACATCACGCCGCCTTTCTACTACAAGCTGGGGAATCAGTACGTCTATCTGGACCGGCCGGACCGGACACAGAAGATCTATTACCGTAATCTGGACCAGTTCTTCGTCAGTCTGGATCACGCCATTGCCCGGCACGTCCGGGAGCGGGAAGTGGAGCTGCAGTTCTGGCGCAAGCTGCGCAACGAGACGATTGCGCCGCTGCCGGACCATCTCTGGGTGACACTGCGGCCGCTGCTTATCGACGGGGTGCTCTTCAGCTTCGACGACATTCGGGTGCATCAGCGGGATTACGAGGTGCCCCTCTATCAGCTGCGCCGGAAGCTGCTCTTAACGGATCAGACGTGGCTGCGCGGGGAGGACGACCTGGTCGGGTTGCTCAAGTACTCCCGCAAGCAGCAGAAGTGGCGCTTCGAGGCGCCGAAGACAGAAAGGAACGGGGAAGATGTCAATGCATAACACAGTCTACTTGCTTTATGGCGGCGTCAGTTCGGAACACGATATTTCGGTACTCAGCGCCCGCTCAGTCGTGGAGAATATTTATTATGAGTACCACGACTTAGTTCCGGTCTACATCACGAAGAAAGGCCAATTTCTCAGTGGCGCATCACTCACAGCCCCGCTGCCGGACAGCACGTCGCTTTACTTAGAAGAGGGCAGTGCGCCCCAGTGGCGGCAAGCCAAGACGTCCGTGGGTGTCCCTTTGGATTGGCGCCGGCTGCAAGAAGACAATGTGATCGTCTTTCCCATGCTGCACGGCACGAACGGCGAGGACGGCACGATTCAGGGCTGGCTGGAGACGATTGGTGTGCCCTACGTCGGTAACGGCGTCCGGGCCAGCGCCAGCGCCATGGACAAGATCATTTCTAAGCAGATCTTCGCCGACGCCGGCCTGCCCCAGGTCCCGTATGAATGGATCGACGATACGGCGTGGGGCATGACCGCGGCCCGCACCGATTTTCTGAACCGGGTTCAAGGCGGCTTGCTGTATCCCTTGTACGTGAAGCCGGCCAACGCCGGGTCCAGTATCGGTATCACCCGGGTGACGGAGGCAGAAAAGCTTGCCGACGCCATCGAGTTCGCCTTCCATTATGATGATCGGGTCCTGGTGGAACAGGGCGTGCCCAATGCTCGAGAAATCGAAATGGCCTTGCTGGGCAACCGGGACGACTTGAATATCTCGGTGCCTGGGGAAATCGGCAAGACCCGGTCGTTCTACGACTTCAACGCGAAGTTCGTGGAAGGCCAGACCAAGCTGATTATTCCCGCCAAGCTGCCGGAAGAAACCACATCCCAGTTGGAGAAGATCGCCCAGACGGCCTTCATGGAACTGTCCGCAGCCGGTCTGTGCCGCATCGACTTCCTGCTCAGTGACGGCGGCGACGTCTATATCAACGAGGTCCAGACGATGCCCGGGTTCACCCAGTACTCCATGTATCCCTACCTGTGGCAGCACACCGGGATTAATTATGGGGACTTGCTGGAAGAATTGATGACCCTGGGGCAGAAGCAGTTTGCCCACCGCCGGAAGATCGAAAACAACTATTAATAGAGAGCAGAAGACACGTTATGCATTTTAAAGTATCCGAGATCGTCAACGCATTGCACGCCCCCGCCGTCGACGAAAAATTTGCCGACCGGGAAGTGACCGGGGTCACCTTTGATTCCCGTCAGATCAAGCCGGGGATGCTGTTCGTTCCCTTGGCGGGGGAGCGGGACGGCCACGAGTTTGTCCCCGCGGCCATTGCCGGCGGGGCCGCGGCGACATTTTGGGCGGCGGACCACACCGAGAATATCCCCCAAGATTTTCCGGTGATTCAGGTGCCGGATCCGCTCACGGCGATGTGGGACCTTTCTGCCCACTATCTGCACAAGATCAACCCCAAGGTCGTGGCGGTGACCGGCTCGAACGGGAAGACCACGACCAAGGACATGGTGGCCACCATCCTGGCCACCCAGTACAATGTCGCCAAGACCTATGCCAACTACAATAATGAGATTGGCCTGCCCTACACCATTCTCAACGCCCCGACGAATACCGAGGTGCTGGTGTTAGAAATGGGCATGGACCGGCCGGGCCAAATCGCTCACATGACAAAACTCGCCCAGCCGGACGTGGCGGTGATCACGATGATCGGCGAGGCGCACATCGAGTTCTTCGGGACGCGGGCCAAGATTGCGGACGCCAAGATGGAGATCGTCCAGGGCTTGTCGGCGGATGGCACCTTCATCTATAACGGGGATGAACCATTGCTGCGGGAACGGGCAGAAAAGGTGCCGCAGAAGAAACGCACCTTCGGCGATGGGCCAAGCAATGACCTGTATCCCATCAGTGTCCAGCCTGCCCCGCAACAGACGCAGTTTGTCACCAACAAGTGGAGCGACGTGACCTTCACCATCCCGATGATGGGGGAATATAACATCTTCAACGCGTTGGCGGCGATTCAAGTCGCCCGCCAGTTCCACGTGCTGCCGGAGAAGATCGCCCAGGCACTGCGCAAGTTCGTTCCCACGGCGAACCGGGCCCAGTGGCTTAAGGGTGACGACGGGGAACAGATCTTGTCCGACGTGTACAACTCGAATCCCACGGCGGTCAAAGATGTACTGCACGACTTCGTCCAAGTACCGACAACGGGTCAGCGAATCATCGTGCTGGGCGATATGCTGGAGTTGGGCGACCACGCGGCCGCCCTGCACGCCGGCTTAGCCCAGAGCATTGATCCCCGCCAGATTCAACAGGTGTTTTTATACGGCAACGAAATGCAGGCCTTGGCGGCAGCCTTGGCAGACAAGTACGGCGCCGCGGGCTTGCATTATTACCCCACCGGCGATCAGTCTCAGCTCATCAAGGATCTTCAGGCGACGATTCATAATCCGGACTTGGTGCTGCTTAAGGGCAGTCACGGCATGCATTTGGAAAATGTGCTCGCCAAACTTTAGGCCGGCGGCACAAGCAAACGGGCTCAGCCGAGCAGGCCGCCACAGTCTAAGGACCGTCACACCAAAAGCCCCAGCCCAGGGCTTTCGGTGTTACGGCCACTTAGCCTAGGTGGCCTAACCGCTCGGCTGCGCCCTCTGCACTTTGCATTTACATCGCACTCGTGCTAGTATATTAAGAATGCAATTTCGTTGATGTCTCGGTTCGTCCGAGACTTTTCTTGGGGAACCAGTTCCGCGCACGCCGACAGCGTGCGGCCCATTTACGGAACAGGGTCCCTGTTTTATACACAAGGAGGAACTATTTTTTGAATTTTAATGAACTTGGCTTAGATCCCCAACTGTTACAGGCTGTCTCGCGCGCCGGCTTTGAAGAAGCCACCCCCATCCAGGCGGGGACCATCCCCCTGGTTTTGGCCGGTAAGGACGTCATTGGACAAGCCCAAACAGGGACTGGGAAGACGGCCGCTTTTGGCTTGCCTTTGTTACAGAAGATCGATCTGAACAACCATAATGTTCAGGCCATCGTCATTTCTCCCACTCGGGAATTGGCCATTCAGACTCAGGAGGAACTCTACCGCCTGGGCAAGGATAAGCACGCGAAGGTCACCGTTGTTTATGGCGGGGCAGACATTCGCCGTCAGATCCGCAACCTGAAGGATGGTGCCCAGATCGTGGTCGGCACCCCCGGCCGGCTTCTGGACCACTTGAACCGGCGGACGCTGAAGCTGGAAGGCGTGCACACCGTGGTCCTCGATGAAGCCGACGAGATGCTGGATATGGGCTTCGTCGAAGACATCGAGAAGATCCTGACGTATGTCCCGAATGCTCACCAGACGCTGCTTTTCTCCGCGACAATGCCCGGCCCCATCATGCGTATTGCCGATAAGTTCATGACTGATCCAGAAGTCGTGAAGATCAAGTCCCAAGAGCTGACCGCCGATCTTATTGATCAGTATTATGTACGGGCGCGGGAATATGAGAAGTTCGACGTCATGACCAGCCTGATCGACGTCCAAGATCCGGAACTGGCCCTGATCTTCGGCCGCACCAAGCGCCGGGTCGACGAATTGACCCGCGGCTTGCAGGCCCGGGGCTATAATGCTGAGGGGATCCACGGCGACCTTTCTCAACAAAAACGGATGGACGTTCTGAAACGCTTCAAGCACGGTGAATTGGACATTCTGGTCGCGACCGACGTCGCCGCCCGGGGCTTGGACATCTCCGGTGTCTCCCACGTGTTCAACTACGACATTCCCCAGGATCCGGACAGTTACGTGCACCGGATCGGCCGGACTGGCCGGGCAGGCAAGCACGGGATCTCCATTACCTTCGTCACCCCCAACGAGATGGGTTACCTGCGGACCATCGAGGAGCTGACCAAGAAGCGGATGGAACCCCTCAAGCCGCCGACGGAAGCCGAAGCCCTGGCTGGCCAGCTGGCCAGCGCCAAGGAGAGCATCGTCCAGACCATTGCGGACGACGACTTGGAGAAATACGACGACGTAGCCGAGGAGCTGCTGGAGCAGTACACACCGCTGCAGCTGGTATCGGCTTACCTGAAGAGTATCAGTAAGGATACGTCGGACGTGAAGGTGACGATCACCCCGGAGCGGCCGCTGCCGTTCCGTAAGGCGTCGCACCACCGCTCCGACCGCCAGGGCAGTCACCGTTCTTATGGCAAGAACCGCAACAGTTCCTACCGCGGCAAGCGGGATGACAAGCACGGTCATTCCTATAGCGGCCGAGGGAAGGATAGCAGCAAGCACAACTATAAGGCCCGATCGAAGACCAACGCCTAATTTCATTGCAGAAAGCCAGCCGATGGGTTGGCTTTTTTCTGTGCGGGGGAAATATCACTCGGTCGGCCCTGCGATTTGGGCTGATGCGGCGTTGTGCTTCGCCCAGCCGCCTCATGGAGCGGAGAGGCAGATTCGCGAGACCCGGCGATTTGGACCCTCCGGCTGGCTGGGGCTGGAACGTAGCGGGCACGGCTGACGCCCGCCAGCCTCTGGGCCCAAATCGCCTACATCCTATCCGTTCGTAAGGTCTTCGGTGCCAGAACACATT
>NZ_KI271609.1:10271-12171 GCF_000469325.1 Schleiferilactobacillus shenzhenensis LY-73
CTAGCAAAGCGGACCGGCTTCGCACTAGCTTCGCGTCGCCGCCCCAGCCCGCGGAGCCCGGAGTCACCCGGGCCAACGCCAGACACTGCCCTGCCTCCCAATCCATTAGCCCATAGCCACCTGGTCCAGTAACCGATAGTAACGTTGGCACTAAAGATGTGGCAGTGGCCGGTCCGTGGTAAAATTGAGCCAACACAAGGGAGTGAATTGGATGATCAAAGGCATCGGCGTGGATATTACCGATATTGCCCGCGTCCAGAAGGCGGCGGCGCGCCGGGACGGGTTTGCGCAACGGGTCTTGACCCCGGCGGAACTCGCCGTTTACCAGACGTTAACGGAGAAGCGCCAGGCTGAATACCTCACCGGCCGCTTTTCTGCCAAGGAATCTTACAGCAAGGCGTACGGCACGGGCTTCGGGCCCATCTCGTTCCAAGACATTGAGATCCTGGACAACGCCCAGGGCCGGCCGGTGGTCACCAAGCATCCCTTCGCCGGTCCTGCGCACGTGTCGATTTCTCATACCGACACGCTGGCGATGACCGAAGTGATTTTAGAGAGAAGTGACAGTTGATGGTAGTGGGGAATTTGCGCCCAGCACGGGTGACGGTGGATCTGGCCGCCATTCGGCATAACGTCCAGGAAGAAATGCAGCGGCTGGCCGGTAAGAGCGCGCTGTTTGCAGTGGTCAAGGCGGACGGCTACGGCCACGGCGCGGTCGCCGTCGCCCAAGCGTGTCAGCAGGCCGGCGCGACCGGTTTTTGCGTGGCCCTGCTGGACGAGGCGTTGGAATTGCGGGCGGCCCATTTCACTGAGCCCATTTTGGTGCTGGGCATTACGCCGCCGGAACAGGCGGCAATCGCCGCGGCCAATGACGTGTCCTTGACCTTTGGCAGTTTAAGCTGGCTGACGGCCGCTGCCGAAGACTTGCAGGCTCGGACCAACACTCCGCTGAAGGTGCACATTGCCTTGGACACCGGCATGGGCCGGATCGGGTTCCGGAATGCAGCTGACCTGCGGGACGCTGCTGATTATCTGGCGGCCCACCAGGACCTCTTTCTCACTGAAGGGGTCTTCACCCACTTCGCCACCGCCGATGAGAAAGATACAACGTATTTCCAGCAGCAGGCCCAGAAGTTCAATGGCTTAGTGGCAGTGCTGCCCAAGAAGCCGCGTTACGTGCACGTCTCGAACTCAGCTACCAGTCTGTGGCACGCGGCGTGCAATGGCAACATGATCCGCTTCGGCGTGGCGCTCTATGGCTTGAATCCGTCCGGGCGGGGCATACCCGAACTGCCGTATCCGTTGCAGCCGGCGCTGAGCTTGACCAGTGAGCTGACCTTCGTGAAGCAGATCCACGCCGGCGATGCAGTCAGCTACGGGGCCACATACAAGGCGCAAGGCGACGAATGGATCGGGACCGTGCCGCTGGGTTACGCCGACGGCTGGCTGCGCCGGTTACAAGGATTCCACGTCCTGGTCAACGGGGTACCCTGCGAGATCGTCGGCCGAATCTGCATGGACCAGTTTATGATTCGGCTCCCGGAGAACACCCCGGTGGGCACCACCGTCACGCTGGTGGGCAGTGACCACGGTGAAACGATTAGCATGCAGGATGTCGCTGATTATTCTCACACGATCCACTACGAGTTGTGCTGCATCTTGACACAGCGCCTGCCGCGCAGGTATATTAACCGCTAAGCAACAGAATGATAAGTATTGGTTTGGGAAATACTGGGACGGGATACCATACGGAAATGACGCAGTGCCGTGCGTCGAGTGAAGCAAAGAGATTGGGACAAGATTCATATTTCGACATACCGAGTGCCAACGCGTAGCAAGCGTGGGCAAAACGGGCTCAGTGGTGAAATCATTCTTGGCGGCTTTGCCGCCTAGAATGAGG
>NZ_KI271609.1:12305-26000 GCF_000469325.1 Schleiferilactobacillus shenzhenensis LY-73
GTTTTGTCCCAGTCTCGATTCACCGAACGCACGGCACCGCATCCACGTCGTGTTTTCCCCGTCCCCGAGTGGGGGTAGACACATGGGATACAAGAAAGTCCAAATCCATTTGGATGCAGTGCTGAACGAGCAATTACGCTACTACAGTCAAACCAACATGGTGGACGAAAACACCGTGATCAACACGGCCCTCCGCCAGTACTTAGAGGCTGCTCAACCGCGTTCCAGCGAGCTGGCATCCGGGTACAAAGAGATGGGCCCGCTCAATCGGGCCATCGCCGCCGATTACGCGGCGACAGAAGAAGATGACGAGCGCGGGCTCATCTAACCCAGGGTGAGGTACGCGATAAGGGGGGAGCAAGTTGGCACAGGAAGTGAATCGCGGGGATGTATACTACGCGGACCTTTCGCCAGTCGTTGGCTCCGAGCAGGGCGGGTCCCGGCCAGTGTTGGTCGTGCAGAATGATGTGGGCAACCACTTTAGTCCCACGGTCATTGTGGCCGCCATTACTGCGAAGATCCAGAAACCGAAAATGCCGACCCACGTGGCCTTGACGCCGCAGGAAGACGGCATCGACCGGCCATCTGTGATTTTGCTGGAGCAGATTCGCACGATTGATAAACAGCGATTGAAATACAAAGTGACCCATTTGCGGCGTACCAAAATGGTCGCCGTCAACCGAGCACTGGCCGTCAGCGTGGGCTTACAGCCGATCAAACATGACCGTTGAACTGAATCAAAAAATGAGCCGGCTAACCGGGTAAAGATACCCGTTAGTCGGCTTTTTGCGGCGTTGCGCTTTGCGCTGCCGCCTTTGATGTATGGTGAGAAGGCAACCAGGGGTTAGGGATTGCGACTTGGGGCCGGTCGAGTCCCCCCGGCCCCTCGGCGTTACTTAAGCGCTACTCCCGAGAACTAAAGCTCAGCAATCTATGGTAAAATGGGCAAGTTGCTTTTTGCGGGCCGCTCGCCCGCTGTGGTTCGAAACTATCCCACACTAAAAAACTATAGGAGGATTTATTTATCATGACCAATGCACACACGACCCGGTCACTGCGGGTGATCGTGGTCAATGCCATTATTGCTGCCCTTTATGTGGCCTTATGGGCCGTCTCAGCGAGTTTCAGTCTGGCCAGTCTTGCTATTCAATTCCGGGTTTCTGAGGGCCTGAATCACCTCATCGTTTTCGACAAGCGCTACTTCTGGGGGATTACCCTGGGTGTCCTGATTGCGGACGCACTTGATCGGTCCACCCCCGTGATGCTGAACATCCCGTTCGGTGTCGGCCAGACGATCATCAGCCTGCTGCTGGTCGGCTTCATTGCCCCGCACCTGCCCAAGCTCTGGATGCGGATGGCCCTGAACATCGTCGTCTTCACCATCTCCATGGCCCTCATCGCCTGGATGCTGCACCTGGCGTTCAAGCTGCCGTTTTGGATCACCTACTTAAGCACTGCCGCATCAGAAGCTTTCGTCATGACCCTGACGGCCCCGCTCATGGCCGCCGTCGACAATGCCGTTCACTTCGACCGGCTTTTGGACCGGTAAGTTAGAAAGAAAAGTGCTGGGCCTGATCTTTGGTCAGCATCAGCAAACCATCCCCCAACGGAATCACGGTGGCCGTCAAGCCCGGCGCGGCGAATACTCCTTCGAGTAACGCCCGCAGGTTGCGATGGATCCCCTTGAGCCGGTGGGGGATTTCTTTTTCTGGCAGAAAGACCGTGCCGCCTTGGAGGACATCATCAATGAACACCGTCCCGCCCACCTTGACCCGGTCCAAAACGAGCGGCAGCTGATGGATATATTGGGCTTTCGCACTATCCATGAAGGCCACATCGTATTGGGCCGTCAGGGTCGGCAAGATGTCTGCGGCATCCCCGGCCCGCAGGGTAATCTGGTGGGTTGTATCGTAGGCTGCCAAATTATCCTGGGCATGGGCGATCATCACCGGTGCTCGTTCAATCGTGGTCACTTGCCCAGCGACACCCATCAGGTGCGCGAAGAGCAGGGCAGAAAAGCCAATGGCGGTGCCCAGTTCCAGGACGCTGGTCGGGTGCACCTGGTTGAACCAGGTGTGGAAGAAGTCGACTGTTTCATGGGGAATGATGGGCACATCGCCAGCATGGGCGGCGGCTTCAATAGCCGCTAACGGTTCTGGTAAGGGCTGCCCGTGGGTGCGCAGAAAGTCGCGTAACGGCGCAGGGATGGCGGGATGGTGGAGCATTTCATTATGCAAAAAAATTGTCCTCTCTCGAAGCTATGGATTTAGCATAGCACAGAAATTACGAGATGCCGGCGGCGGATGAATCACCGGCATTCGCTGCGCTAAATGGATAAAAGCGAAGCGCTCTCTGAGTTTCGGCAGAGGGTGCTTCGTTTTTGTAATACCGCTTCACGGATCCCTTTTGAACTCGTGATTCTAATTTTACCGTTAGATTCACGGTACCGCCTGCCAGTGGTTTATGGTATGATGAATGCAACAAGAGACACAGTTTGGTTGTGTAGGAGGATCGGCAATGATTATTAAATCGCTGGTATTAAAGAAGGAATTTCTCACCACGGTTAAAGAAACGGTAACACTGGCAGAAGCCTTGAAGGTACTCGAGGAGTCGGGCTTCCGCTGTGTGCCGATCTTGGACGAGACGGGTAAGATCTTCCGGGGGAACATCTACAAGATGCATATTTATCGCCATAAGTCCCAGGGCGGCGACATGAGCCTGCCGGTGACGTATCTGTTGAAGAACGCCACCAAGACCGTACCGGTGGAATCACCTTTCTTCAAGGTCTTCTTCAACATCAAGGACCTGCCGTACATCGCCGTATTGGACACGGACGGCAGTTTCTACGGCATCTTGACGCACGCCAAGCTGCTGGGGATGCTGTCTGAAGCTTGGAACGTGGACGTTGGCTCTTACGTGCTGACCGTCCTCTCCGCGGGGGAGCGCGGGGATCTGGCAGAAATGTCGAAGATCATCGCCAAGTACGCTTCCATCGCCGGCTGTCTGACCTTGGACGCCCATCGTGAGCAGTTCGTTCGGCGGACGCTCTTCACGCTGCCGGCCGGGATGGACGGTGCGACCATGGAAGAAGTCGTCAGACGGCTGGAGCGCAAAGGGTTCCGCGTGGCGGAAATCGATGACCTGCAGCAGGGCATCACGATCCGCAACGACGAGACGAGCCCGGATTACTAATATTTTTGCCATTATCAAAAAGGCGGTGCAACCGATTGGTTGCGCCGCCTTTTCATATCCTTTAAATTAGTAAACAATCACTGGGGTGCCGGCAGGAACGAGGCTGTAAACCTTCGCCATCACGTCCGGGGGTGTATTCACACACCCATGGCTGCCGTGCTCCTTGTACCAATCGCCGCCGTACTTCGTCTGCCACGGTGAATCGTGGAGACCGACGCCGGTGTAATCAATGGGCATCCAGTAGCTGACCGGCGAAGCATACTTGCTGCCGTCGTCGTTCAAGCCCTTGAGGGTGGCGTTACGCTGCTTGCTCCAGACGAAGAACGCACCGCTGGGCGTATCTTGGCCCGGTTTCCCGGTGACAACGTCCGTACTGATTTTCAGTACGCCGTCGATGTAGACCCATTCGTGCTGCTTGGCCTTGCTGACTTCGACATACGTCTTGCCGACGCCGTCTCCCGTGAAGCTTTGACCAGAGCCGCTGACCAAGGGATGCCGAGTGAAATCGGCGCCTTTTTTGATTGTGTCGGCTAATGCCTGCGCCTCATTCGACTGCTGAATACTCCAGCCGAAGGTGCCGGCCGGGACGGTGACCGTGCCGCTGTTCGTGGTCTTGAAGGTCCGCTTTCTGTCGATCGTGTTGTACTTCGCAGCCAACTGGGCCAGATAGTCTGTGAAGACTTCCGGATTGACCGATACCTGACCATTCTGATAGTAGACACTGTTCTTGATCAGCTGTTGGGGGATGGTGACGGAATCACCGGCAATACTGTAAGTGCCCTTGATGGCACTTAATTTCTTAAGGTCGGCCAGGTCCTTTTGCAGCTTGGCAGAACTCGCGGTGACGGTCGGCTTGACGTAAGTTTCCTTCAAGTCGGCTGCACTTTGACCGGTGCTGACCATCTGAGTCACCAGGTGATCCACCTTCGTCTTATCCAGCGCCGTCCCGTAGGTCTCTTTGGTAATCACGAAGGCGCCATCCTTTTTGGCGATGGACGCATTCGTGGTTTGGGTGCGGCCCTGATTCAGCTTCGCCACAGTCTGATCGACGAACGTTTGGACCTTTTTTTGATTCAACTTCAAAGAATGGGTGTTGCCATTGTCTGCCGCATCGGCTTCACCACCGACCGCAGCAATGGGCCAAGCCCACGGATTTTGTTGTTTTTGCAACGCGGCGAGATCTTGCCCGACATCTTGGAAGGTACCGACGGCGTTACCAGTGAATGTAGAAACGGTTTTGCCTTGATCAGTCAACGTATACTGCTTATCCAGTGTGGCGGACTTGATCTTGGCCGACGCATCGGACACTTTCATACCGCCCACAGAAACACCGGCAAAAGTGGTGTGAGGGAGCATAGTGTCCTGGTAATGAAGCGCGAATCCGAGATAAACACCCAGCACTGCAATCAGTGCCAGGCCGCCGACAATCACGGCTGCTTTTTTGATATGCACGAGAAAAACTCCTTCCCCTGGTAGGTTGCATCCAAATTATATCATGCTCCCGGGGGGACATGAACACATCCGGCTCAAAAAGTTACAGATATATTTCAGACAAGTTACAGACCAGGGTATTCTGTAATGTTTATGGGCAAGTGCCCAGAAAAGGTGACAGAAAACTGCCGTTCGGGGACGGGTGCCCTCGAAACGGGCTCCGTGGTCCAGAAGTTCGGGGATAAAAGGGAAGGAGAGTAAAAAACCTAAACCCTTGATCGGCGGCTTCCCCAAACTGGTTCCGGCGGGCAGGCCACCATGGTCTAAGGACCCTAAGCCAAAAAGCCCCAGTGCGGGGCTTTTCAGCTTAGGGTCACTTAGCCCAGGTGGCCTAACCGCTCGGCTCCGCCCTCTGCAAAAAAAGAGCCCCACCTCTCAGTGGGACTCCCTCATGGACGAAGCTGATCAGAAATTACTGACGCGTTTCGATATCATTCTTAGCGAATGCATCCGTCAGCACTTTCTTCAGTTGGCTAGCTGAAGAGTGCATCGATTGCATTTCGTGGTCCGTCAGAGGAATCTCCAAGATGTTGGTAATCCCTTCGCGGTTGACAACAGCCGGCGTGCCGATGTAAATGTCGTGCAAGCCGTATTGGCCATCCATGTAGACGGATAGCGGCAGAACAGCACTCTCGTCATCGAGGATAGCGCGGGTGATGCGCGCCAGGGCAGTGGCGATACCATAGAAGGTCGCGCCCTTCAAGTCAATGATCTTGTAAGCAGCGTCACGGACGTCTTCGAACATCGTGACCAGCTTGCTTTCATCGATCTCCGGGTGAGCCTTAACCCAGTCAGCGATCTTGATGCCGCCGATGTTAGCGTGAGACCAAACGGGGAATTCGGTGTCGCCGTGCTCGCCCATGATGTAAGCGTGGACGGAACGGGCGTCGACCTTGACCAATTCAGCGATGGACTGACGCAGACGGGCAGTATCCAAAGAAGTACCAGAACCGATGACCCGGCTCTTCGGGAAGCCAGACAACTTCCAAGTCGCGTAGGTCAAAATGTCAACCGGGTTAGCGGCAACCAGGAAGACGCCATTGAAACCAGACTCAACGACGGGATCAACGATGGACTTCAAAATCTTGAGGTTCTTGTTGACCAAGTCCAGGCGAGTCTCACCGGGCTTTTGCGGAGCACCGGCTGTGATAACAACCACGTCAGCATCCTTTGCGTCGGAATACTCAGCCGAGTAAATCGTCTTGGGTTGCACGAAGGGCAGCGCATTCGAAAGGTCGATTGCGTCACCTTGCGTCTTTTTCTTCGCAATGTCGACAATGCCGATTTCCTGTGCGATACCTTGGAGTACCATGGCGTAAGCGTAGCTGGAACCAACGGCGCCGTCACCGACAAGGATTACTTTTTGGTGGTCTTTTTCTGTTGTAGAAGCCAAGATCTTCATTCCTTTCAGTAGATAAACATTCATGCAACGCCAGTATAACACAAAAACGCCCACCATTTATTGCATTTCCGAACGATTTTCAGGTATGCGCTTTCAATAACGGCCTTTAACCCGAGAGCAGTCAGGCGATGGGGCGTTTTCGGGGTGGGACACTTCCCGAGCGGGATTCAGAAAA
The DNA here is from genome assembly GCF_000469325.1 of Schleiferilactobacillus shenzhenensis LY-73. Lineage (GTDB taxonomy): Bacteria > Bacillota > Bacilli > Lactobacillales > Lactobacillaceae > Schleiferilactobacillus > Schleiferilactobacillus shenzhenensis. Next base: position 18,566 of record NZ_KI271609.1, read on the forward strand.
CTGTGGGCCACAGACTGGCGGATCTGAAGGCCGGTGTCCGCCCCCTGCCGGTACCCCCTTGGTGCCCTATGGTATACTGAAGCCAAAGCATTCCGCATCACCAGGCCGGCCCCGCGCTGGCCTATTGGTGTCTCATCCTCGCAGAGAAAGAAGCAATGGATTGTGAAAATGATTGTCGGTTTGGGCAACCCAGGGAGCCAGTACGCCCGCAGCAAACATAATATTGGCTTTATGGCCGTGGACCGCATCCTCGCCGAAATGCCCAATACCCAAGAAAAGCAGCAATTCACCGCCGCCACCTGGCAAGGCCTCTTGGCCAATGAAAAAGTGCTGGTGGTGAAGCCTTTGACCTTCATGAATGACTCCGGGCGAGCGGTGGGCCCGCTGCTGCACTACTATAAACTGGCCCTTTCTGACCTGCTCGTGATCCAGGACGACTTGGATATGCCCATCGGCAAGATTCGGCTGCGGGCGCATGGCGCGTCTGGCGGCCACAACGGCATCAAGAGCATTATTCGGGCGGTAGGCAGCGATGCCTTCACCCGCATTAAGGTCGGTATCGACCATCCGCCGGTGGGCACGGTCGTGGACTGGGTCCTGTCGCCCTTCACGGAGAACGACGCGCCGGCCATTGCCAGTGCCCTGGACCAAGCGGCCGCCGCAGCGACAGCCTGGGCCGGCGGCGCCAGCGACGACCAGTTGATGAATACGTACAATTAATAGGGGACTTCTGCATGGATTTAGTCGAATGGATTGCGCAAGAACCGCAAGTGAAGAAATGGCTGACGGGGGCCACGCCCGGCACCCGGACGCTGCTCACCGGGTTAGGCCCGGCCGCGAAGGCCCTCGCTCTGACGGCCTATCTGCGCCAGCAGCACCAGCCGCTGCTGGTGGTCGAACCGACGACCCTGGCGGTGGAGCAGCTTTTGCCCGATCTGCAAACGTTGAATACCACCGACAACGTCTACACTTTCCCGGTGGACGAAGTCTTGGCCACAGAGGTGGCCACCGCTTCGCCGGAAGGCCGTGCAGCCCGGGTGGCCACGCTCACTGCCTTACGCAGCGGCGTGCCCGGGCTGTTTGTCGTGTCCGTCGCCGGTTTGGCTCACCTGCTGCCGGACCCGGCCCTGTGGGGGCGGCAGGCCTTCACGGTGACCAGCGACGGCGAGCTGGATCCCCAAGCGCTGCCGGCCCGGCTGGTGACCATGGGTTACAAGCGGGACACCCTGGTTTCCCATCCGGGCGAGTTTGCCATCCGTGGGGACTTGATCGACATCTTCCCGTTGACGGCGGATCACCCGGTGCGGATCGAACTTTTCGACACCGCCGTGGATTCTCTGCGGGTGTTCGACGAGGGCGAGCAGCGTTCGCTGGAGAATATCGACACCGTCACCATTCCGCCGGCCACCGATCTGATCGTTCCGGCGGCCCAGCTGAAGAAGACTGCGGCCGCCCTGCAGAAGCAGCTGACCCAATATACCGGGAAGGCGGCACCCAGTGTCCAAGATGGGCTGCAGGCGAATCTGGCTAACACCATCACTGATTTTGCCCAAGGGGACTTAGGGGAAAAAGCCAATCTCTTCCGCCGTCAGCTCTTTGGCGGCGAGTACACGCTGCTGGACTACCTCCCCGCCGGCGGCAGTGTTTTCCTGGACGATTACACCCGAATCAACGACCAGGCCGCCAGCGCCGAGGAAGAGACCGCCCAGTGGCAGACGGACCTGCTTAGCCGCGGGGAGATTCTGCCCCACAGTCAGCTGGAAGCCGACTGGCGTACCGCCCTGAATAAGGACCAGCATACTCGTACCTACCTTTCTGTCTTCCAGAAGGGGATGGGGCGGGTCAAGCTGGACGCACTGATCAACGTGACCAGTCACGACGTTCCCCAATTCTTCAGCCAGATGCCGATGCTGAAGGGCGAGATCGACCGCTGGCGCAAGCTGCAGCAGACGGTAGTCATTCTGATCCAGGCCCAGAGCCGGGTAGAAAAGCTGCAGCAGACGCTGCGGGACTTCGAGATCACCACCCGCGTGGCCAGTCCGGAAGCCATCGTCCCGGAGGCCGTTCAGCTGGTCCACGGCAACTTGAGCGCCGGCTTCAGCATGCCTGCGGCCAACTTGGTCGTCTTGACCGAGCACGAGCTGTTCAACCGGGTCCGCCAGGCGCGGCCGCGCCCCGCCCATTTCTCCAATGCGGAGCGGATCAAGAGTTACAACGAACTGAAGCCGGGGGATTACGTCGTCCACGTGAACCACGGCATCGGCAAGTACATGGGTATCCAGACCCTAACGGTGGACGGCAAACACCAGGATTACATTACGATCCAATACGCCGACGACGGCAAGCTGTTCATTCCCGTGACTCAGATGAACATGGTTCAGAAATATGTCGGCAGCGAGGGCAAGACGCCGCACATCAACAAGCTGGGCGGCAGCGAATGGCAGAAGACCAAGCGCAAGGTGGCGGCGAAGATCGAGGACATCGCCGACGACCTGATTGCGCTCTACGCCGAGCGGGCCGCCCAGAAGGGCTATGCGTTCTCCAAGGACAACGACTACCAGCGGGAGTTCGAGGCGGCCTTTGCTTATCCGGAGACACCGGACCAGCTGCGCAGTACCGCTGAGATCAAGCGGGACATGGAGCGGCCGGTACCCATGGACCGGCTGCTGGTCGGCGATGTCGGCTTCGGCAAGACGGAAGTGGCCTTGCGGGCCGCCTTCAAGGCCATCCAGGACGGCAAGCAAGTGGCCTTCCTGGTGCCCACCACCATTCTGGCCCAGCAGCACTTCGATACCATGACCGACCGCTTCGCCGACTTCCCGGTGAGCATCGGCATGCTCTCCCGCTTCGTGCCCCCGGCCAAGCAGAAAGAAACGCTGGCCGGCATGAAGAACGGGACCATCGACATCGTCGTCGGCACCCACCGGCTCCTTTCTAAAGATGTGCACTTCAAAGACTTGGGCCTGCTGATCATTGACGAGGAGCAGCGCTTCGGGGTGAAGCATAAGGAACGCATCAAGTCCCTGCGGACGAACGTGGACGTGCTGACGCTGACGGCGACACCGATTCCCCGGACGCTGAACATGTCCATGCTGGGTGTGCGTGACCTGTCCGTCATCGAGACGCCGCCGGCCAACCGTTACCCAATCCAGACCTACGTGCTGGAGCAGAACGCCGGCACCATCAAGAACGCCATCGAGCGGGAGATGGCCCGCAACGGTCAGGTCTTCTACATGCATAACCGGGTGGAGGACATTGAGAAGACGGTGGACGAGCTCCAGCAGCTGGTGCCCAACGCCACGATTGCGTACGCCCACGGCCAGATGAGTGAGACGCAGCTGGAGCGGGTGATCTACGACTTCGTCCACGGCGCCTACGACGTGCTGGTGACCACCACCATCATCGAGACCGGTGTGGATATGCCCAACGCCAACACGCTGATCGTCGAGAACGCCGATAAGTACGGCCTCTCCCAGCTCTATCAGCTGCGCGGCCGGATCGGCCGGTCCAGCCGAATCGCTTATGCCTACTTCATGTATCAGCCCAACAAGGTGCTCACGGAGGTGGGAGAAAAGCGACTCGCGGCCATCCGCGACTTCACCGAATTGGGCAGCGGCTTCAAGATTGCCATGCGCGACCTGGCCATCCGCGGGGCTGGCAACCTGTTGGGTAAACAGCAGCACGGCTTCATCGATTCGGTGGGGTACGACATGTATACCCAGATGCTGCAAGACGCCGTGGCGGCGAAGAAGGGGCAGCACAAGGAACAGCGCACCGACGCCGAGATCGACGTGGACGTGGAGGCCTATCTGCCCAGCGACTACATCAGTGATCCGCGGCAAAAGATTGAGATTTATAAACGAATCCAGCATATCGACGACACGGATGAGCTGGCCGAATTACAATCGGATTTAATTGATCGGTTCGGCGAATACGATGCCCCGGTCGCCCGGCTGCTGCAGATTGGTCTGCTTAAGGCCCAGGCCGACAAGGCACTGCTGACGAAAATTGAGCGAAAGGAGACGCACTGGACGATGCACATCGGCGCTGCCGGCAGGGCGCGCCTGGGCGGCGAGGATCTTTTCGCATTGCTCAGCAACACCACCCTGCAAGCGCAAGTGACGGACAAGGACGGCGGTTACCAGATCACGTTGATCCAGCGCAAGGGCGTCAGCGATGACACCATGCTGGACACATTGATCACCTTAACGGCGGCGTTGCCCAAAATTGAAAAGCATCGGGTCCAGGCGAGTCATTAACCTATGAATAACCGCACCAAGCGTACCGTTTTTGGCTCGGCTGCCCTGCTCAGTGCGGCGGCGCTGATTGCCAAAGTGTTGTCGGCCTTCTACCGCGTTCCTTTGCAAAACCTGGCGGGGGACCTGGGGTTTTATGTGTACCAGCAGGTTTATCCCCTGTACGGCATCGGCATGACGTTCGCCTTGAACGGGCTGCCGGTGTTTATTTCCCGTCTAGTGGCAGAAAAGAGTGCCGCCGAGCGGCCGGCGTTGGTGCGGCAGCTGCATACCATTCTGGTCGGCGTCAGTCTGGCGGCGTTTTTGGGTTTCCAACTGACCGCCGGCTTGATTGCCCGGGCCATGGGGGACAGCGGCTTGACGCCGATGATCCAGGCGGTGGCCTGGATGTACCTGTTCATGCCCACCCTGGCGCTGGGCCGGGGCTACTATCAAGGCACCCTGGACATGACCCCCACCGCAGTGTCCCAAGTGATCGAACAGACCTTGCGGGTCGTGGTGATTATTTTGGCCGCCTGGTACTACCATATCCACACCGATTGGGGCTATTACACTATGGGCACCTTCGCCATGACCGGTGCCACGGTGGGGGCCATCGGTGCGGCCTTGACCCTGTGGCACTACCGCCGGGCGGATCCGTTCTGGCGTAGCGTTCGTTTGGCTACGCCCGATAACGACTGGCGCGGGCTGACCCGGCGGCTGCTGCTCCAGGGCGGTTCCATCTGCCTGTTTGCGGCGGCTCTAATCCTTTTCCAACTAGTCGATTCCTTCACCGTCGCCCGAACGCTGCAGAAAATCGGCAACCCGCCCATCACAGCCCGCGAACTGAAGGGAATTTACGACCGCGGCCAGCCGCTGGTCCAACTGGGGTTAGTCTTGTCCAGTGCGTTTGGCACGACCTTGGTGCCGAATCTGACCCGGGCCTTGCAGCAGGGCAGCCGGGTCCGCATCCAGCGGCTGGCGACGGAAGTCACCCACATCAGCCTGCTCTTTTCTGTTGCCGCCACGGGCGGACTGATTGCGCTGCTGCCCTGGATCAACCAACTGCTTTTCGGCGATCGGGAACAGCTCATCACGCTGGCCCTGTACCTGGGGGCGATCGTGCTGGTGGCGATGATCAACACGTACAACGCTATTCTCCAGAGTGTCGGCAACTACCGCGCCGCCACCTACGGCCTGCTCATCGGTATCGCTTTGAAGGCCGCGCTGACGGGTCCCCTCATCCGGCTATTCGGATTACCAGGGGCGTCCCTGGCAACGCTGATTGGCCTGGCCGTGGTCTGGTGGATCATCTTTAACCAGATGCCGTCCCTGATCCGCATTGCCGTTTCCACCCGCGCTTTCGGGACCCGGCTGCTGCGCGTCACGGTCCCCATGATGGCCGGCGCCTGGCTCACGGCGCTGCTGGTCCAAGGCCGGCTCGGCACCGGGCGGCTGGCGAGCATCGGCATCACCGCCAGCGGTATCATCGTCGGTCTGGCCCTCTTTCTCTTCCTGGCGCTGCGCTATCATCTGCTCACGATCCGGGAATGGCTGGTCTTGCCCTTTGGCCGCGGTATGCTACACTTAATGCAGCGTTTCCAGAACAACTCAAGTAGAAGAAAGTGAAGTGAGACAATGCGTTTAGACAAATTTCTGAAAGTATCCCGCTTAGTTAAACGGCGGTCTGTGGCGAAAGAAATCGCCGACAAGGGCCGGATTCTGATCAATGGTAAAGCTGGCAAGTCGTCCAGCAACATCAGTGTGGGCGACCAGCTCACCCTGCTCTTCGGTAACCGCACCTTGACGGTGACGATTACCGACATCAAGGAAACGACCAAGAAGGATGACGCCGCGTCGATGTACACCATTGATAAGGACGAGAAGACGACCAGCGATAGTCCGTTTTAATCGTTCGACTGTGGCCGGCGGTCGTTTACACCGCCCCCGCGGCCTTGTTATAATAAGAGCAAGAATAGCGTATTGGGGGAAGTATCATGCAGAAACCGCAGACTGCACCGGGTAAGATCATTCAACTGAAAAGCAAGCCGGCCCGCCAGCCGCAGCCGCGGGACCCGGCCGCTTATGTGCGGGCCGTTCACCGGCGCCGGTTTGTGTTCTTGACGGCGATTTTGGCCGTGGTTTTGTGCTTTTTGGGATTCAAGCTGCATCAAGCCCGCTCGGCCCAGGCCGAAGTTCAGGGCCGGTTGAATCACAGCCGGACAGAAATGACGGCGGTCCAAAAAAAGAACGACCAGTTAAAAGGGGAAGTCAAGCAGCTGCACGATCCGGACTACTTGGCAAAATACATCCGGGAGAAGTACTATTTCTCGAAACCGGGGGAGATTATTTTCAGCCTGCCTGGCGATAAGGGCAGCGATGTGACAAAGAAGTAGCGCCGCCGCGGCCTTCCGGCACTCAGCGGGCTATGGTATACTAGAACCACATCTTTATTAGGAGGAATTTTCCATTTATGGCGATTGAAGTTGGCGCTAAGGTCCAGGGCAAGGTCACGGGTATTACTAATTTCGGGGCCTTTGTCGATATTGGCGAGCACAAGACTGGTCTAGTCCACATCAGTCAGGTTTCTGACAAATTCATCAAGGACATTCACGACGTTCTCAGCGTTGGCGATGAGGTGACGGTGAAGGTCATCGGTGAGCATGACGGCAAGATCAGCTTGTCCATGCGGCAAGCCGAGGACCACCCGCACACGGAACACCGCAGCGAGGGGCGTCCGAATAATCACGAACATAGTTTTCACGGCAATAATAATCGCGAAGGCGGCGCCAGTCACGGTGCACCGCGTAACAGCGGCGGCAATCGCGGCGGCGGCCGCAGCTTCAACCGCGGCAACGACCGCCGGAGCGGACGGCGCGAAGAGCGTCCGGACGACTTCGACGGTATGCTGTCCAGCTTCTTGAAAGAGAGCGACGATCGCCTGACTTCCTTGAAGCGTAACACCGAGGGCAAACGCGGCGGCCGCGGCGGTCGGCGGAGCTAATCATTCATTTGGCTTAAGCAAGGGCTGGGTCAAAATTCACTGCCGGGCAGCATCGGCTCAGTGAATTTTGGGCCAGCCCTTGTTGTCGATACGGCGTTGCGCTTCCGCGCGGCCGCCTTGAGGAGCAGGAAGATGGTGAGCGAGGCCCGGCGATTTGGGCCCTCCGGCTGGCTGGGCGTGGAACGTGGCCGGCACA
>NZ_KI271609.1:26010-34376 GCF_000469325.1 Schleiferilactobacillus shenzhenensis LY-73
ACAAGCGCACTTTGCTTGGCTCAAAGTCGTGCCCATGGCGTTCCAGCCCAAATCCGCGGAGCCCGTAGTCACCCGGGCCAGCGCCAGACACTAACCTGCCGCCCAATCCGGCCCACCACCTTCAGAAAGGAGCTTGCCATGCTGACCCGTACAGGATTTTGGGCTAAGGCTCAGGAATTGCACCTGGTGACGCCCGGCGACACGATCGTTGTCGGGGTGTCGGCCGGAGTCGATTCGATGACGTTGCTGGACCTGTTGCGCCACGCCCCGGCAGCCCAGCATTTAGCCGTTCGGGTCGTCTATGTGGACCACCAGCTTCGGCCGGAAAGTGCGGCGGAAGCCGATTTTGTGCGGACTTTTTGTGCCGCCCACCAGCTGCCCTTGGATGCCGTGACTTGGCACCACCCGCCGCTGGACCACGGCGTGGAAGAGGCGGCGCGGACGTTTCGCTACCGGGCGTTCGCCGCGGCGCTGCGGCACTTTTCTGCCCATACGCTGTGGCTGGCCCACCATAATGATGATGCCTTAGAGACCGTGGTGATGAAGCTGGCTCGGTCCGGCAGTGTCTTCGAGCAGCCGGGGCTGCAGCTGGTCAGCGACCGGCCGGGATATACGCTGGTGCGGCCGCTCTTGCCTTATCCCAAGACGGCGATCCGTGCCTACGCTGACCGCCATCGGGTCCCCCATTATGAAGATGCCAGCAATCAGGATCTGCGCTATCAGCGCAACCAAGTCCGGACGGCGGTGGTCCCCGCGGTGCGTGCGCTGAATACTCAAAGTGCCGCTCACGTACTGCGGTATACGGAAGAAATGACGGCGGCCAAGGCGCTGCTGACGGAGCGGCTGGCGCAATTGGCCGCCGCCATGACGAGCCGCCAGGGCCCGGAGACGCTGATCGCTCGGTCGGTCTTCAACGCCTTGCCCCGCGGTCAGCGCAGCCTGCTGCTGCAATACTTAGCCGGCCCGACGGCCCCGCTGACCGGCCGGCAGCTCACCCAGTGCCTGGGGCTCGCAGAGAGCCGCCGGGCCTCTGGCGCGGTTCAGCTGGCCGGGGGCTGGCAGTGCCGGATCAGCTATGACGAAATCCGCCTCACCCGCGAAAATCAGTCTCAAGATGGGGGCATTTTTTTACCCGTGCAGTTATCATTGTTAAGTACTGTTTTTTATCCCGATGGTCATTGGTGGCATTTGGCGCCCGCTGGGCCGGGGTTAGCGGTGCCAGCCGGCGTCGTCCTGCGTCACCGCCGGCCAGGGGATATGATTCAGCTGCCATCCGGTCAGCACCAAGCATTGCGGCGTTTCTTCATTAACCAAAAGATTCGCCGCGACCAGCGCGAGACACTTGTTCTCGCCGCTGTGGGTGACCAGGTATGGTGTATTCCTGGCTATTACCAGCGTCAATTGTCTGGTATGGCGCAACCTGATACAATGAAGGGCATGTTGACATACCGCTAACAGGCAAATAAACGCTAATTGATGGAGGATAGCACTGTGCAGGAAGATATAGAAAAAGTGCTTTACAGCCAAGCCGATATTCAAGCAACGGTGGCGCGATTGGGCAAAGAGCTCACCACAGATTATCAAGGGAAGAACCCTTTGTTCATTTGTATTCTGAAGGGCGCCATCGTGTTTATGACGGATCTGATCCGGCAGGTGGACGACTTTGTGGAGATCGATTTCATGGACGTGTCCAGTTACGGGAACGCGACGGTCTCCAGCGGCGAGGTCAAGATCTTGAAGGATCTGGACACGTCCGTGCAAGGCCGAGACGTGGTCATCGTTGAAGATATCGTCGACACGGGCGCCACGCTCAATTACCTGATCAAGCTCCTGTCGACGCGCCAAGCCAAGACGATCAAAATCGTCGCGTTGATGGATAAGGCGGCGGGCCGCAAGCTGCCGGTCAAGGCCGATTACGTCGGCTTTGATGTACCCAATGAATTCGTGGTCGGCTACGGTCTGGATTACGCTGAGAAATATCGGAACCTGCCGTACATCGGCGTTCTTGCACCGCGCGTTTACGAACAGTAAGTTTTCTTTGTGCCATGCATCAGGAGTGCTATGATGCTATTTAGTGAAGCCCTTTTGCGTGTGTGTGCGCACGCAGAATGTAAGGAGAATTAATAGATGAAAAATCGCAGAAACGGGCTGTTCCGCAGCGGGGTGCTGTACTTCTTCATCTTCGTCGTGCTCGTCGCACTGGTTTCCACGTTCTTAGGCGGCAATGGGAATAATAGCCGCTCCCAAGAGATCAAGTCCAGTACGTTTATTACCGAGCTGCAAGACAAGAAGATCAAGGATTTCAACATTCAGCCGTCGGGCAGTGTCTACAAGGTTTCCGGGACCTATCGGGAACCGCAAACCGTCAATACGCCAGCCAGCGGGTTCGGCGGGTTCTTGTCGTCGGGCAGCAGTTCCTCCACCGTCACCAATTTCACCACGACGGTCCTGCCTAACGATGCGACCCTGAACCAGATTCGGGTGACCGCGAAGGATGCGGACGTATCCTATTCGACGAGCAGTGAATCCAATTCCGGATTCTGGCTCCAGATGCTGTTCTACTTCGTCCCCACGATCCTGGTCATCGCCTTCTTCTGGTTCATGATGAACTCCGCCAACCAAGGCGGGGGCGGCAACGGTCGGGTCATGCAGTTTGGCAAGTCCAAGGCCAAGCCGGAAGATCCCAAGAAGAACAAGGTCCGCTTCTCTGATGTGGCGGGCGCTGAGGAAGAAAAGCAAGAACTGGTCGAAGTCGTCGAGTTCTTGAAGGATCCGCGGAAATACTCCGCACTGGGGGCCCATATCCCGCATGGGGTCCTGCTGGAGGGGCCTCCGGGTACTGGTAAAACGTTACTGGCCCGGGCGGTCGCCGGGGAAGCCGGCGTACCGTTCTTCTCCATTTCTGGTTCAGACTTCGTCGAAATGTTCGTCGGGGTTGGTGCCAGCCGAGTGCGGGATCTGTTCGATAATGCCAAAAAAGCGGCACCGTCGATCATCTTCATTGATGAAATCGATGCCGTCGGCCGTCAGCGGGGCGCAGGTCTCGGCGGCGGACATGACGAACGGGAACAAACCTTGAACCAGTTGCTGGTTGAAATGGACGGGTTCACGGGCAACGAGGGCGTCATCGTCATCGCGGCCACGAACCGGGCCGATGTCTTGGATCCGGCGCTGCTGCGGCCGGGCCGATTCGACCGGAAGGTGCTCGTTGGCCGGCCGGACGTTAAGGGCCGGGAAGCTATCCTGCGCGTCCACGCCAAGAACAAGCCGTTGGCGCCGGATGTTGACCTGAAGCAGGTGGCCCAACAGACGCCTGGATTCGTCGGGGCTGATCTGGAGAACTTACTGAACGAAGCCGCCTTGGTCGCGGCACGGCGGAACAAGACCCAGATCGACTCATCGGATATTGATGAAGCGACCGACCGGGTCATCGCAGGGCCGGCCAAGCACGACCGGGTCATTTCTCCTAAGGAACGTAACATGGTCGCTTACCACGAAGCGGGCCACGCCATTATCGGCCTGGTCCTGAGCGATTCGCGGACCGTGCGCAAAGTGACAATCGTGCCCCGCGGTCAAGCCGGCGGGTATGCCATCATGCTGCCGAAGGATGATCAGTTCCTGGTCACCAAGAAGGAGCTTAACGAGCAGATCATCGGCCTGATGGGCGGCCGGACGGCCGAAGAAATCATCTTCGGCGTTCAGTCCACCGGGGCCTCCAACGACTTCGAGCAGGCCACCCAAATCGCCCGCGAGATGGTGACCAAGTACGGCATGACCGAACGCTTGGGGACCGTCACGCTGGCCTCGGATAGCCAGCCGTTCGTCGGCGCTGATTACGGTCAGCCGCCGGTCTACTCCCAAGCCACTGCCGCCGCCATTGACGACGAAGTGCGCCAGCTGATCGACGCGGCCCACAAGCAGGCCTTCGAGATCATTCAAGCTCACCGTGCGCAGCACAAGGCCATTGCCGAAGCATTGCTGAAGTACGAGACCTTGAACGAGAAGCAGATCCTCAGCCTGTTCAACACCGGCAAGATGCCGGCGGACGAGACCGAAGAGTATCCGTCTGAACAGTCGGGCACTTTCGAAGAAGCGAAGAAAGCGTTAGAAGAACGCGATCATCGCAAGTCCGAACAGGAAGCGGCCAAGCACGATGACGGTGATTCTGTTGACAGCAGCAGCACCAGCACCGCAGCGGCTGCACCGGCACCAGCCAGTACCGGCAGTGCAGCGGACAGCGCGTCCAGCGACGCCAGCAGCCAAAGCCCGACACCGCCGGATGACCACCAAGATCCGCCTAGCGATCAAGCTTAACTGCTGTTTTTTTCAAGCGGCGTTCCCCCAGCGGGAGCGCCGCTTTCTTGTCTAAACCGGATACGGCCGTTATAATGAAAAGTCGATTATGCGAACGAAAAGTAAGGAGAATAAATTATGGCAGATTATCTGGTCAAAGCCGTCACCACCGATGGCCACCTGCGCGCCCTGGCGGTGGATGCCACCGCGACGGTCGCCGAAGCGCAGCGGCGTCATGACACGTATGGCGCGGCCAGTGCCGCGTTGGGCCGCACCTTGGTGGGCACTTTGCTGCTCAGCAGTGCCCTGCTCAAGGACGAAGGGCGCGAGACCCTGACGACCCGCGTCTTGGGCGATGGTCCGGTGGGGGCCATCGTGGCCGTGGGCAAGCCGGCGGGCACGGTCAAGGGCTACATCCAGCACCCCCACGTGCAGCTGCCGCTGAATACGGTCGGCAAGATCGACGTGCGCCGAGCCGTGGGCCAAGGACTGCTGGCAGTGTCCAAGGACATGGGCCTGAAGACGCCGTTCACCGGCCAAGTACCGCTGGTGTCCGGTGAGCTGGCCGAAGATTTCAGCTACTACCTGGCCCAGTCGGAACAGATTCCCTCAGCCGTGGGCTTATCCGTGTTCGTGCAGGCCAACAATACCATCGGCGCCGCCGGCGGTTTCATGATCCAAGCCTTGCCCGATGCGGGGGATGCCGAATTGGCCGCCGTGGAGAAAGCCGTCCGCGGACTGCCTTTGATTTCTGAAATGATGCGCGGCGGCGACACGCCGGAAGACATCCTCACGAAAATCTTCGGTGAGAGCCAGTTGAAGTTCCTGGACCGCACCCCAGTGGCATTCCAGTGCGATTGTTCCAAGGCCCGCTTCGCCAAGTCGATCAAGGCGCTGGGCCGCCACGATATCGAAGCGATGATCAACGAGGACCACGGGGCCGAAGCCGTGTGCAAGTTCTGCGGCAATAAATACACGTATACGGAAGATGAGTTACGGAACATGCTGGCGTGATGCTTTTGCGCCGGTTACAGAAAATTGTTAAGATGGCAGAGCTAGGCCCAAAGGAGAAGGTTATTTATGGAGTGGAAAATCGGTTCAGTCACCATCCCCAATCAGATCGTCGTGGCCCCGATGGCGGGGATCACCAACGCAGCGTTTCGCGTGACCTGTAAAGAATTCGGCGCCGGGTTGGTGGTCTGTGAAATGATCAGCGACCGGGGCATTATGTACCGGAATAGGAAGACGCTGTCGATGCTGTTCGTCGATCCCCGGGAGCACCCGATCAGTATTCAGATTTTTGGGGGTACCAAAGAGACGCTGGTGGAGGCCGCCAAGTTTGTCGATCAGAACACTGCGGCCGACATTATTGACATCAACATGGGCTGCCCCGTGAATAAGGTGGTCAAGACCGACGCCGGCGCGAAGTGGCTGCTGGATCCGGACAAGGTCTACGAGATGGTGGCGGCAGTCACCGCCGCCGTTTCTAAGCCGGTCACCGTGAAGATGCGGACCGGCTGGGATGAGGATCATATTTATGCGGTCCAGAACGCTCTTGCGGCTGAGAAGGCCGGCGCCGCCGCCCTGGCAATGCACGGCCGGACCCGCAAGCAGATGTACCGTGGTCACGCGGATTGGGATATTTTGGCTGAAGTCGGCCATGCGCTGACGATTCCCTTCATGGCCAACGGTGATATTCGCACGCCCCAGGATGCCAAGCACGTTCTGGAACACACTGGCGCCACGGCCGTAATGGTCGGCCGCGCCGCCCTGGGCGATCCCTGGATCTTGGGCCAAATGAAGACGTACATCGAGACTGGCGAGCTATTGCCGGACCCGACACCGGAAGAAAAGTTGCAAACGGCCCGTTTACAACTGCATCGTCTGTTAGAATTAAAGGGTGAGAAAGTCGCCGTACCGGAATTCCGGCAGCAGGCGGCTTATTACCTCAAGGGGATTCCCCGTGCCGCCCAGGCCCGGGCATCGCTGAACGAAAAGTGGACCGAGGCGGAAGTCGACGCCGTGCTGGATCACTTTGAAGAGGAAGTCCAAGAGTATTTGGCCCATAAGGCCGCCCGTCAAGCTGCGCGTGAGCAGCGGGCGGGGTAATGATTATTTATCGAGGAGGAGCACTGTAGTGGCTAATCAAAAAGACGGTCAAGTGAACGACCAGATCATGGTCCGTCGCGAGAAGATGGAAGAGTTGCGCAAGATGGGGATCGACCCCTTCGGCAAACGCTTCGATCCGACGACGAACGCACAAGAACTGCACACTAAGTTGGACGAAGAAGATAAGGACGTGGTCAATGGCCACGTTGTTCGGGTGGTCATTGCCGGCCGGATGATGAGTAAGCGGGGCAAGGGGAAAGTCGGTTTTGCCGACATCCAAGACCGCACTGGCCGGATCCAGATCTACGTCCGTAAAGACGTTGTCGGCGAAGACAATTACTATATCTTTAAACGGTCCGACTTAGGGGACTTCTTGGGAATCACCGGGACCATGATGAAGACTGATGCCGGTGAGCTGACGGTCCGGGCAGAGCACGTGACTTTCTTGGCCAAGGCCCTGCGCCCCTTACCCGATAAGTATCATGGCCTGACCAATGTCGAACAGCGGTATCGCCAGCGGTACCTGGACTTGATCACCAACCGCGAGAGTTATGACCGTTTCATCAAGCGCAGCCGGATCATTTCTGCCGTCCGGGAGTTCATGGACGCCAACGGCTTCATCGAAGTCGAGACACCGGTCCTGCACAACCAGGCCGGCGGTGCCTCTGCCCGACCCTTCATCACGCACCACAATGCACTGGACATTGACCTGTACCTGCGGATTGCCCTGGAATTGCACCTGAAGCGCCTGATCGTTGGCGGGATGGAACGGGTCTACGAGATTGGCCGGGTGTTCCGGAACGAAGGCGTGGATACCAAGCACAACCCGGAATTCACTGAGCTGGAGTCTTATGCCGCCTATTTCGATTTCACCGATGTCATGGACGAGACTGAGGGTATCTTCCGTTATGCCGCCAACAAGGTGCTGGAGACCGGTAAGATTACTTACCAAGGCGAGACAGTCGATTTGGACCAGCCTTTCAAGCGGGTCCACATGGTGGATGCCATCAAGGAGAAAACCGGCGTGGACTTCTGGCCCAAGATGTCCTTGGCTGATGCCCAAAAGTTAGCCGATGAGCACGGGGTCCACTACGAGAGCTATTGGCAGGTCGGGCACATCATCAATGCCTTCTTCGAACAATTTGTCGAAGAGACATTGAAGGAGCCCACCTTCATCTATGGTCACCCGGTTGAAATTTCTCCGCTAGCGAAGAAGAACAGCGACGACCCGCGCTTTGCGGATCGGTTTGAGCTGTACATCCTGGGCAACGAGTACGGTAATGCCTTCACGGAGTTGAATGATCCCATCGACCAGCGCGAGCGCTTCGAGGCTCAGGCCAAGGAACGCACTGCCGGCAATGATGAGGCTCAGGGCATCGACGAAGACTTCATTGCGGCCTTGGAATACGGGATGCCGCCCACGGGCGGTCTCGGGATCGGTATCGACCGGTTGGTCATGCTGCTCACGGACGCGCCGTCCATCCGCGACGTCCTGCTGTTCCCGACCATGCGGCCAGACAATGACGATGACGCCACCGCGGATGCCATCGCGGATCTGGATGACGATTCGAAGAAAAAATAAGGCAGCAAAGAGGCAGCAGCGGGCGACCGCTGCTGTTTTTTTAAACAATTTTTTGACCAGATTATGACGGATTATTGACACAAAGTTCGGCCGACCACGGCCGACGGCCATTTTGTTCCCGTGCCACGGGGGAACATAATTGGCTAATAACGAACTTTAGCAGCTATAACAATCTCTATCGTTATTATTTTACTGTTATTTTTCACGCTTGCTTTTTACCCCCACCGTTGGTAATATAGTTAAGTCATGTGATGCGGAGGCGTCACCAAGGTTGTCACCAAGCGGTTTTCAGAAATTGCTTGTTGACACAGCTGAAACAGCATGGTATATTATCAAAGTTGCGTTTTTCGCAGCAAGGTAATCGCAGGCCTTTGAAAACTGA
>NZ_KI271610.1 GCF_000469325.1 Schleiferilactobacillus shenzhenensis LY-73
TTTTTGACAAAGTGCGTCAAAAAGTCTCAAAGTCTGGCCTTGGTCTAAGCGGTCAAAGACCGACCGCTTAGACCAATCTGGCCACTGACGCCCGCCAGCCTCCGGGCCCAAATCGCCTACATCCTGTCCGAGCGTAAAGTCTTCGGTGCCCGGACATATTCGCCTGGAACGCCGCCCGAACTTCCCACTTCCTGGCAACTGCCATAAGGTCCGGGGAAGAGGCTGCCAGGGTTTCCTGCCGAGCGAGACATTTCCAGTCACCCGGGGTAGCGGCAGAAAGCTGCTTTCTCCCGCGCAGCCCGTAGTCACCCGGGTCAGCAACAGAAAGCTGCCTTCCGTGCCAGCAAGCAACGCCTTTCTCACTTCAACCACCGGTGCAAAACCGCCCCCATAATCAGCCACAGTACTGCCGTGATCCCCAGGGTGATGACCCACCCCCACGGACTGTGCTGCGCCGGCAGGGCCACGTTCATCCCGTAGAATCCCGTCACGATCGTCGGTACCGTCAGCAGCAGGCTCCACACGGTCATGAACTTCATGATGTCGTTCAGGTTGTTGTTCAGGACGGAGTCGTACGTCTGCGTCAAATGGTCGAGCGTGTGGGAAGACAGCTCGGCCATTTCTAGTACCTGGTCCGCCTCGATGACCACGTCCGCCAGCTGCTCTTCTTCGCCGATAGTGAACTTGTGGTAGATCGGGTGGGCGTGGACCTGGCGCAGTACCAGCGTGTTCTGTTTGGCCGACCGGCTCAGATAATCCGCCCGCAAGCTCAGGTCCGACAGCCGTAATAACCCCTTGCGCGTGGTGTGCTCCCGCAGAACCGGCACGATTGCCTTGCGCTCGTTGTCCACCGTCTGGACGAGCGGCCCGAACATGTCTGTTAATTGCACCAGGCAGCGAAACAGCGCCGAGAACGGCGACGCCGTGTCGGCATTGCTCAACGTGCGGTACAGCTTATCCGACACCCGCAGCGTCGCGCCGTTGTCCACCACTAGCAGTGTCATCCCTTTGATGATGAATGTCAGGGGCGCATCGTACACATCATCCGCCGGCTGGTCCCGGGGCACGTTATAGATCAGTAAGAAAGTCCCTGTTGCCCGGTCCAGCTCCGCGTGGGGCGATTCATCCTCGTCCAAGGCGTAGGTAATGACTTCTTCCGTGATGTGGTATTGACTGCGCAGCAAGGCCTGCTGCGTGGGCTCCCGCCCGTTGATGATTTGCCAGTGAAATGGTTCCGTTTCGGTCAACGCGTTATCCTCCCGTCGTTACAATAGGTCTATTATGCCACAGCGCCCGCCCCTTGTGCTTTCGCGTGAAGAAAGACAAGGGGCGGGCGCCGTGTTGAAAACAATTATGGTTTCTCTCGTAACGTCTTAATACCGAACAGCCGGGGCAGCGGTGTTTCGCCGTTCCCAGTCAGTTGCACGGTCACAGTTTGCGGGCCGGCAGCAGCCGGCGCCGCCAAAGCAACCACGTCGTCGGGCAGGTCCAGATACGTCCAGTAGAATGCATCGGCCGGCGCCGCCGCCACTGTCACTGTCCCCACCGGGGCGCCGCCAACGGTCACCACGGCTTGCCGGCCCGCGTCGGCAGTGTGCCACTGCAGGGCCAGGTAATTGGCGGCACTGGCCGGGTCTACTTGCAGATCATAGCTGAACCAGCCGTCCGGTCCGGCTGTCCGGAAGGTATGACCAGCAAAGTTGCCCACGCTGGCATCGGCGCTGACGGCATAGTGCTTGCCGGCCTCGGCGTTGTTGTTGTCGAACAAAAGGAGCCGATCGATGGTCCGCCGGGCGTCCGCCGCGGCCGCTTGGGCCTGGGCTTGAATGGCCCGGTAAGCGTCGGAATCCGCCTGGGTCAGCGTCCAGTAGACCGCGTAATAGGCGCGGTCTGTCTCCGCGTAAGGGCGGAGGACCAGCCCGCTGCCCTGGCTCAACCCGGCCAGCTTGAAGGTGAGCGGCTGGTCATCGTCCGGTGCGTCGGTGCGGATGACGTTCTTCGCCAGGTCCGCCAGCCATGTTTTCGGTTCGAAGCCGTCCGCTGGCACCAGCAGGCTGGCCGCGTGGGCGGCAGGGGAGAACTTCGCCACCCGCACCTTGACCCCGCCGTAGGCGTAATCCCCAGGGGCAGCGGGACCCGCCGGCAGGGCCCCGGCCAGGACAGTGGGCCCGTACTGGAAGGCGGCCCAATCCGGGTCATCCGGACTGGCCACCGCCTGCAGCAGCGGCGGTACCGTGTAGGTCAGCGTCACCGGGCCGTCATTCACCGTTGTGGTCAGCCAGTCGGTTTCGTCACTTTGATCTTCCGCCGTGCGGGTATAGTCCCCGGTGGTCAAAGAGATCAGGTCCCGGTTGGCCCAGCGGGGGATCCGCAGGTGCAGCCGCAGAGTGGTCGTCAGCGGCTGCGCCGGATCGAGGCGGGTGATGGCAAAACGCATTTCGGCCTGCTTCGGGACATTCGCAGTCTGGCTGATCTGGACGTTCAATTCCGGCAAGGCCAGGACGCTGCTGAAGAATTGGTTGACGTAGACATCGTGGCCGTCGACGAAGTAAAGCGAGTCGCTGAGCTTGGCGAAGTTCTCGATGCCGGTGCCCTGGCAGCACCAGAACTCTCCCTGACTATCATCGCCGTTCAGGCCTGTGCCGGGCACGCCGAAGACGCGGGAATAGCCGGCCTGCATTGGCTGGAAGTAAGTGGTCATGCCGGTTTGGGGGTCCTGCGAGGCGAGGATCGTATTTCTGAACGTGTGCTCGTAATACTCGGAATACTGGGCGTCGCCGGTGATGGCGAAGAGCAGCCGGGTGAGCTTGAGCATGTTGTGGGCGTTGCAGGTCTCGCAAGTGGAATTATCATTGTAGCCGCCGTCCTCAGTGCCGTTAGCCGTAGCGTCCTGATGGAGCGCGTCCGGAGCGTGGAAGTGCTCAGACTGGGAGTTATCACCGATGACGTAGGTGTGATGGGCGACGACCATCTGCCAGAAGTTCTCGGCGGCCTGGCGGTAGAGAATGTCCAAGGCCAGCTGGTCTTTGTTAGAAAGCCGGAAGTAATACAGCGGGTTCTCGGTGTACACGACATAGCGGGTGAGGGCGCCGATGAGTTTGGGAATCGTGGTGTTGGCGTGCAGCCCCGGCAGCACGTCTTCGTTGTCTGCTAAGCGGGCAAACAGCGGCACTTCGTCGAAGAGGTGGGCGGCAGCGGCATCGTTGTCGTCACCCGTCAGCGCGAACAGTTCGTAGAGCGCCGCGTTCATGCCGCCGTACTCCGTCTTGAGCATGTTCACGTCCGGGTGGTCAGCGTGCCACGCGGTAATGAAGGCAGCGAAGCGGCGGGCGATGGTCAGCGCTTGGGCCTGGACCGCCGGGGTGGGCCCCGTGGCGGCGGTATCCACCAAGCCCTGGAGCAGTTTGTGCAAGTTGTAGAAGGGTACCAGCAGGCCGTCCGCGCCGTCCGGCAAAGCAGTCACAGGGAAAGCCGGAAGAAAACCGGCGGCGCTCGGGTGGGCTTGGGCATAAGCCTGTTGGGCGGCGGCGAGGCCGTCAATCAAGGTGGTCAATTTGGCCGCGAGCTGTGCTTTTTGGTCCGCCGTGGCGGTTGTGGCGGTCAACGCTTCGTTCAGGGCCGATAAATAGTGGCCCACGAAATGGCCGGTAAAGCGGGTGGGGTGATCCGTGCCGTCGGGATTGCGGTCCGCCGCCGGGCCGTTTTCCCAGCCGCCGTAGTTCTGCAGGCCGTTAACGGGTAATCCGGCCGTCGCCCGGAACTCCACCAGCAACCGGTCTGGGTCGAAACTGAGCAGGTAATTGATTTCCAGCTGGGCGGCACGGTGTAAGCCTGGATCCGTCAGGGTGACTGCCGCCATGTCGACGGCATGGAGATAATGGTTCGGGGTGCGATAACGGGATAGCAAGGTATTGGTCGACATATTTAGTAAAACCTCCGCAAGTTTTAGTGAAAACGTATTCGTCGCCTATCGTACCGCGTGGAGAAAGTCCGGTCAATGGCTCAACAGTGGGACATTTCTGCCTAAAAAACGTGCCCTGGAACGTCACTTAGCGTATCATGGCCTTATAATGACCAAACGGATGGGAGAATCGGTATGCGACTCGAATCAATGGGCCAGCGCCATGACGCCGGAGTACTGACGAAGTGGGCGGTGAGCCTGATCAATCATAAAAGTGAGAAGATGGCGGGGCTGCGCGCGGACTTGGTGCGCGGCGAATACCTTGGCCTGACCTGGTTGGACCAGGAAGCCGTGCCTGTCTCTCGGGTGCGCGGGACCGGCGGCGGTGAGCAGATGCAGTTCGTCCGCGTCCAGGAAGCCTTAGCCAGCGCGGCCCTGAATCCCGCGTATTGGGTGATTGCCAAAATTGAAGCCGATACCCGCTGGCTGGTGGTCAATCCCTATCTTTGTCTGGCGTTCGGCGTCGTCTTCAAGATTGCCGGGCCCAAAGTCAGCATTGCCGCGTTTTATGCGCCGATTACGGGGGCTGACGGGCAAGGGTACCGGACGCGCAGTGTGGACTTGCTGGAAGCCATCAGCCTGTCACCCCTGGGCGTCGATCCAGCGGTGGGGCTCTTCAGTGAAGCGCCGGAGAACGGGCTGGTCATTCCGGATGTACCGGAACGGCCCCTGGTCTCGGCGAAGCGGCTGCTCCAGCTGGCAATCAGCGACAGCGCCGCGGCCCATTATTTGAATACCGTGAGCCGGGCGTGGCCGGTGGAGACCGGTATTCCGGCCAACCAAGTGATGGATTTCTCACCGCTGGCCGAAGCGACCCAGGCCAAAGGCGTGCGCGGACGGCGGGCGAAGGTAATCGCCGGCTTGGTCCGAGACGCGGGGCTCGATCCCCAGTACTGGCAGGTGCGCAAGAGCCGTTCCACCTTCACCTGGCAGCTGTTCAATCCCTTTGCCGGTCGGCACGTCACCGTCGTCCTGGACCGGGGCGATGTGCCGCGGATCTATAAGTACCAGTTGTTGAGCAAGGACCACGTGATGACCGATATCACGACCCACTACTTATTGGAAGCCGCACTGTTGGCACCGTTTTGAGCAACGCTGGGCGCAAAAAAGAGCCAGCACCGGATCGGCATATTGCCGCGCAGGTGCTGGCTCTTGTGTTACTTCGGTGGAAAAGGAAGCTAGTCGATTTCACCGCGCCGCTCGATCAAATCAGCGTGGACGGTCTTTTCCTTGTTTTCATACCGGATGTAGAACAGCATGATGACGGCACCAATCAGGAAGAAGATGGCCGGCAGCCAAGCCAGGGAGAATTGGATGGCCGACAGGGAAGAGGCACTCTGAGTAGCCCCCGCCTTGTAGCCGGCGTTATTCAGAATCATGGCTGGCGCCCAGCCGCCTAAGCCGGAACCCATCTTGATGGCGAAAGAGGAACCGATGGCGGTCAAGAAACCGCTGGCCCGGATGCCGTTCTTCCACTCGCCGTAGTCGACGGTGTCAGACAGCATGGCGAAGGGCATGGAAACCGCGATACCGGTACCGATGGAGGCAATGCTCCAGCATACGGCGAGCATGATTTCGTTGCTGCCGGTGAAGGCGATGGCGATTTGGCCCAGAGCGGCCAAGCAGAAGCCGAGGATCAAGACTTGGGATTTCTTCATGACCTTGACTAAGAACGGGATGGCGACCATGCCGACCATCTGGAACATCACGAGGGCGTTCAAGATCGATGCGAAGCCCTTGTTACCCAGGTTATACTGAGTGTAGTAGACCAGGACCGAGGTCCGGGAGGAGTTGCCCAGCCAGTAGAAGATGAACGCGATGACCAGGATGAACCAGGGCCAGTTGCTCTTGGCCGCCTTGATCGACTGCAGGATCGGCAGGGCTTTCTGGTGCTCGGTGTTGATCTCGCGGGTATCGAAGAAAGCGAAGAGGAGCAAGGCGAACCCGGCGATGGCCAGGATGATCGACGTCCAGCGCCAGCCGGCCTGGTCGTTGCCGCCGCCGAGGAAGGCGACCATGCCCAAGGCGAAGGACGCCGGGATCAGGAAGCCGATGTTCCCGCCGATCATCCGGGTACTGTTCAACCGGATCCGTTCGTCGGAATCATTGCTCAGGTTGGGCAGAATAGATGTGATCGGGGTGGAGACGCCGGTGTAAGAAATACCGAAAACTAAGTAAGTGACAAGCGCCCACCAGAACTTGCCGGAGGCACTCAGGCCGGGCGATAGGAACATGAGGACGAAGAAGATGGCGAAGGGAAATGCCATCCAGAGGAAGTAGGGTCGGCTCTGGCCCCACTTGGTATGTGTATGGTCGATGATGAAGCCCCAGACCGGGGCGTCGAAGGCATCGAGGATCCGGGCTGCCAGCAGGATGGTCCCGGCGGCGGCAACGGAGATACCGAAGACGTCGGTGTAATAGTACAGGATAAAGGTGGTGACAGTGGTGTACAACAGGTTGCCGGCCATATCCGTGCTGGCATAGGCGAGCATGCGGTGGAAAGGCACTTTGACATTGGACTTGATGGCGTTAGCCACTTGGCTTTTCACAAAAATCAACCTCCATTTTGGTAGCGTGAAGCGGTTACAACGGTGTAGGCAAAGCTTTCCCGATAGGGCATAATAGCATTAGGGACGCAATCGTTCGGGGGCGGAAAGACGCCTTCAATTGCCGTGAACCGCTTCCAGCAATTGAGGACCATTCTGCACCCCGCCCCCGGTGGGGGACAATCGGTTGGCTCACAATGAATTTACAAAAAATAACACACAACGGAAAGGAAGAGCTGTCGTGGCGGCCTATATTTCGATTTCTTGTCTGCCCTTGCCGACCTTCGTCGAAGGGGGGCGGGTCACGTTTGAACCAGGGGAGCAGCACCCTAACCGGGATGACCTGGAATATTTTGTGCTGATGTTCCTCACGAAGGGCACCCTTTATATTGCCGAGGATGACACCCAATACACCGTCCGCGCTGGGGAGATGTTTATCCTACAGCCCAAGCACCACCATTACTCGTGGCAGCCGATGCAGGAAGAAACCGAGTACTACTGGCTCCATTTCTTCGTGTCCGGGGAATGGGTCCAGCGGGCGCGGCCGACCATGCTGACGTCGGCCATTGCAGTGCCCACGCTGCACCATTACACCCCGACGCTGACGCTTTACTTGCCCAAGCAGGCGTCCGTGAAGAAACAGCTGCCGAATATTCTGCCCACCGTCCAGCGCCTCTTCGCCGCTAGCCAGCTCCGCCCGGAATTCGGGTTCTGGCAGACCCAGCAGCTCTTCATCGATGTCTTGCAGAATATCCAGGCACAGTCTCAGGAAGAAACGAAGCTGATCCGTCTCGCCGAAGGGGTTCTGCGCTTCTTACAGGACCATTATGCGGAGAAAATCACCAATAGCCGCTTGGCGGCGCAATTTCACTTTCACCCCAACTACATCGTCCGGGCCTTGAAACAGGCGGTGGGGCTGACGCCCAACGCCTTTCTCACCCAATACCGGATGGAAGAGGCCCAGCGCCGGTTGTTGAACACGGATGACAGCGTGGCCGAAATCGCCGAGGCCATCGGCTACCAAAATATCTATTACTTCTCGACGGCATTCAAGAAACACACCGGGCTGTCCCCGCAGAAATACCGGGAAAGCCGGACGACGGTGCCCGACTAATGTGATTTTTTATAAATCTCAAGTGACTCAGTGCATTTTGCCCTGGCATGAAAGCGATTATACTCACCAAGTAAGTTCATGTACGCGCTTGCAGCATGACAATAGGAGGTCGCATTTTATGTCAGAAACCCGTTTTACTACCCAATTCAATGACCACGGGGCGTTGGTCAAACTCACTGATAACCAAGACCCGCACCATATGAACTGGGTCGTGTCGCCTGAATACTTAGCATCCGTCGATTATCACGACAATGACAAACTGTTTGGTGAATTCAGCTTAGAGACGGCCGGCCAGCAGTATGCCAGCCACGATCTGACGCCGGAAGTGACTACCAATGACGGTCAGACCAACGTGGTCTATGATCTGCCCACGGTTACCGTGGCTTTCACCTACCGCCAGAAGAATGGTCAATTACATTGGGATGTGCTTCTGAGCAATAAGGAAGACGACCAGACGGTGGTGGACCAGTTCGCGCTGTGGGCGTCCCTGGCTTACATCATGTTCAGAAATAAGGACGTTCACGTCAACATGGAAGATTCCGCCGCCGTGTTCCCGTCCATTTCCCGGAACTTCACCAAACTGGCCGCGGTGCGGCGGAGCAACGAAGGCCCCCACCTGGGCCTGTTTCAGACGGCCGGTGAAGTGCTGTCCGTGGGGACGTACAACGAGTGGACCAACCGCTTTTTCGAGAACGTGTCCCCATCCCTGGATGGGCTGCTGTTCCACGAAATCGTGCTGGCCGGCGGCTATGCCCCGCTGCAAGTACCGCGCCATGACTGGATCTACCCGCACAAGCCGATTCGGTTGGCCGGTGGGGCATCGGCTCACTGGCACTTTGTCTTGGCGCCCTTTGCCCAGGCTAATGATTTTGCGGACACGGCATTATCATTAGGGCACCCGGCGGTGAACTATGAACCCTTGGCCTTCGTGGGCCGGCCGGTGACGTTCACCGTACGCCTGCCCCAAGGCGCTGCGCTGCAGTCGCTCATTGTACGGCACCGGGAGGAATCCCAGCTGATCGACCACAACGTGACCAACGATCTGCAAGGCGGTCGGCTGACCTTCACGCCGTCCGGTGTCGGCGAGCACCAGCTCCTCATCACTCTGGCGGACGGCCGCCAAGACATGGTCATCTTCAACGTGATGACCGCCATTGACGACATGATCCAGAAGCGGATCAAGTGGCTCACGGACCACTCCTACCTAGGGGCAGACGGTTCGCCGGCCTACGCGTTCAGTCCCATTTCTAACCAAGGGGAGTCCTTGGGCAAGCTGAGCTTCATCCTGCAAGCCAACCTGCTTCACCCGACGGCGGATACGCAACGCCAGGTCCAAGCGGTGGAAGCCAGCGCCGTACACTATGTCCGGAACAAGTGGTTCCAAGACGGCGACTTCACCCAGCCAGTGGATCTGTACGGCAACTTCTACCGGGACATGGACTTCGAATACATCGGCCATATCTACTATCTGCTGTCCAAGTACGATGACGAGATGCTGCAGCTGCACAGTGCCAAGGAATACTTGCAGTGGGCCGCCCAGGTCTTTGAGCTGCGGGTCAATCCGGCGCTGCACAGGACCCAGCGGGGGAAGGAAGAAGCTCAGATGCTCGGGGTCTACTTCCTCTACATCAACGACCTGCTCCATGATCTGCAGGCCAAGGGCCTGACCGACGAGTACAACGTCATCAACGCCTGCTGGCAGCAAGCCGTCAGCCGGGTGGCCAAAGAGAGTCCAGAGTATAAGGCGGCCATCACGGAGCACTTCTACGATAATGCCGGCTTCGGCCCGGCCACCGGCGCCCTGGCCGCTTCCGACAGTATCGAAGCCGCCAAGCGTTACGCCGAACTGCTCAAGGCCAACATCGGCTTCAGCAACGACTTCCGCGCCCAAGCGCCGGACCGGTGGTGGGAAGCTTTGTCCTACATGATCCATGCACTGTGGGGCGGCATCGTCGCCGCTTCGGCGCTGATGGCCTATGACCATCTGGGCGATCCTGCCCTGTTAGAGGGTGCCTATCGTGCCACCGCGGGTGTGCTGTACATGTACGACGCCAACGCCACCACCATCGATCGGCCCATGGCCCCGGGCGAAGCCGCCTCGACCTATTCCATTGCCGGCCCGAATATGAACCGGCCGGATCTCTCCCGCAACCGCTTCGGCCAGTCCGTCTTTGCCAAGGACGGCGGCATCTTCTTCCGCCTGTTCCCCAACGGCGATACCGGCGAAGACGATTGGGATATGGGGGAAGAAATGGCCGCCTATCTCACTGGTTTTGGCCAGAAGACATACGTCTATACGGACGAGAGCGGCACGCTGCACGTCGTCAACGGCCAGGCCAAGAAGGTCGCCGCCGACGGGTATGTGATCACCACCTTTGCACCGTATATCCATGAATACTTGAACGTGCCGGCCAAGCAGACTTTGCTGAGTACGGATAAGAAAGTGTTCTATAGTCCTACCGAAGGGTTCAGTACCCTGTAACCCGGATCAGCATTTACGACAACTGCCCATTGCGGCGGTTGTCTTTTTTTTGCACACTTTCAATTCGGCGCACGGCTTCCGCAATATCAAACCCGGGATCGATCGTGGGGTTATTCAAGAACGTCCGAGAGAAGGCATTGCGGTACTTGGCGGGGGTCAAGTGCACGGTTTGCCGAAAAAGGCGAAAGAAATATTTGTAGTCGTTGAAGTAGCTGTGTTCAGCAACTTCTTGGATCGACAAGTCGGTGGTCAGCAGCAGAAAGCGCGCGGTGTCCAACCGCACCTTGTTGAGATAGCCCTTGATCGTGCCGCCGGTGGCGTGCTTGAAGAGCCGTGAAAGATAGTCTTGGCTCATGTTGAAATGCTCAGCGATGGCACTGACCGCCATGTCTTCATTCATGTTGACGCGAATCCATTCCTTGATTTGATTGGATTGGCCTTCTTCGTAAGTGACGTGTTCATTCTGCAGCCACCAGTCATTGGTGAGCGTCGCCAGCAGCAGTGTTGCCAAATAATCCTGAGGCAGGTTGCTGTAGTTATGACCATGGCCAACGTCTAGCAGCTGATTCGCCATGATAATGGATTGTTCCGGATATTTCAGCACCATGTGGCGCGGCAGTACGATTTGGGTGGATTCATCAGCCAAATGGGGCGGGGTATCCGTAATTTCATAGGTACCATACTGAACAAAATGGAACCAATAAAACTCGGCTGATTCGGTCACGGGGGCCGCCCCGGTGATGAAGCCGTGGGGGAAAACAGTGAGGACTTCGCCTTGATGGAGATGATAAGTCTCCTGGTGGTCGATTTGGAGTGCCACATCCCCTTTCAAACCGAACATGACCTCGGTGTCTTTCTTATGCTGAAAGGGGGCGTGCTGCCAGCCGGGGCTCGCAATAAAATGGCCGATTTGCAGGTAATGGACAGGGTGAGCGATATCGTAAATGGCATAATTCATGGGAGCGCCTTCTTTCACCCTATATTTTACCCGAAAATATCCACTTTTTCCCTGAAAACGTGAGTTATTTCGGATTTTTTAAGCGGTTACACTGAATATGCAGTTAAGTGATTGAGCGACGTATTCCCACGACGGTGGGGCCGGTCAATCAAAATGCCGACATTAAGCGGTTTAATTCTTGACAAAAACCGCACTGCAGCGCGCTTCCACTCGTTTAATTGATACCCTGAGGAGGTTTCATCATGAAGCGTAAGCTTATTGCTATCATTGCGCTGCTGAGCATGATGCTCTTTGCCCTGGGGGCATGCGGTCAAAAAGGACCCCATGTCACTGAAGGGAAAAATGGGCAAATCGTGCATTTCAAGTTTACTTATTGGGGGACCCCGTTGGAGAAGCAATCCATTGAGTCCGCCATCCACAGCTTCAACAAGAGTCACCCCAACATTCGGGTGACGAGCCAGCAGATTTCGACCAACTACATCGAGAAGATGAGCACGCTGGCCAGTACCGACGACCTGCCTGACGTCGGTTACATGCCGGAAGTGAACATGGCCGATTGGGGCCGGGGCGGCAAGCTGCTGGACTTGTCCAGCCTGTACAAGAAAGGCGGCGCCTTCGCGACGAAATTGCCGGCGTCGCAGTTCAAGTTCAGCGGCAGCAGCAAGATCTTTGGCTCATCGGCGAGTGTGGCTTCTTTCGTCCTGTATTACAACAAAACCTACTTTGCCAAAGAACACGTTGCTTTACCGCCTCATGATCCCAGCAAAGCCTGGACTTGGGATGAATTCATCAAAGTCTGCCAGCAGCTGACGGTGGACCGCAACGGGAAACACCCGAACGAGAAAGGCTTTGACGCTAACAACATTCAAACTTACGGGGTTGGTAACTTTACTTCCCTCGCCTATGAATGCTTCTTGAAGAGCAACGGCGGCGGATTGGTCAGTCAAGATGGGAAGACGATCCAGATCGGCTCACCGGCGACGATCGATGCCCTGCAAAAGATTCAAGACTTGATGTACAAATACCACGTCATGCCTACACCGTCGCAAGCGAGCACTGTCCCGCAGACCGATACAGCGATGCTGACGAACCGCATCGCCATGAGTATTGACGGATCCTGGTCCTTCCAGACACTGGGCAATGCCATTAAACAGCAGCACCTTAAAGTGGGCGTTGGTGTTCTGCCGAAGATGGGAAACAAATTGGTGACGATGAATTATGGCGTGCCTATTGTTGCTTTCCGCACCGCCACCACAACGAAATACCGCAAACAGGCCCTCGAATTCGTCAAGTTCCTGATGGATCCCCAGAACCAGACACCCATGCTGGCCTCTGGCCTGTGGCAGCCGAACCAGTTGGATTGGTACACGAACAAGAAAAAGCTGAGCTCCTGGGCAGAAAAGAGTGGTCTCCCAGATCACATCGAGTCGTCCTTTGCTCAGCAGAATCTGCATTATCTGGTGCAGACACCGGCTTTCTTCTTCAAAGATACCAACAAACTGACGGATATTATTAACCCGGCTCTGGACGAGATCTGGACCGGCAAGAAGACCGCCAAGCAAGCCGTCAAAGATGATATCATGCCGCCGGTGAAGATGACTTTCGGCACGGAATATAAATATGCCCAGTAAGGAGGGTGGAGACAATGAGTTTGCATCGTAATAAACAAAAGCGGGTATGGACCGCCGATGACAAGAACCAGAACTTGATGGGGTATCTCTTTGCTTCACCAGCCATCCTGGGGTTAGTCATCTTTACGATCTTGCCGATGATTGCCAGTCTGTTCTTGAGTTTTACCGATTATAGTGTGCTGAACCTGCATTTGCACTGGGTCGGCACGCAAAATTACACCCATATTTTCTTCAACGATATTTTCTTCCGTAAATCCTTACTGGTGACGTTCACTTACGCCATCGGCAGTACGGCCGCCACCCTGGTTGCGGCTCTCATCCTGGCCTTGCTTATGAACGCCAAGGTGCGGGGCCAGTCGATTTTCCGGACACTGTTCTATCTGCCCGTCATCGTGCCAGCAATCGCGTCGAACATTCTGTGGATGTGGCTGTTCAACCCTGATTTTGGGCTGCTCAACGCCATCCTGCGGTTCTTCGGGCTGCCCAAGTCGAATTGGGTGTTTGATGAAAAAACCGCGATTCCGTCGCTGATTTTGATGGCCGTATGGGCCTGCGGCGGCACGGCACTGATTTTCTTAGCCGGTTTGCAAGATGTGCCGGAGACGCTTTTGGAGGATGTTGAAGTCGAAGGCGGTAACTGGTGGGACAAATTTGTGCACGTGATTATCCCGTCCATCTCACCCATTATTTTCTTCAATCTGATCATGGGCTTGATTGGGTCCTTCCAGACCTTCACCCAGGCTTATGTGATGACCAATGGGGGACCGAACAACGCGACGCTGTTCTATTCACTGCTGATCTATCGGGAAGCATTCCAAGATAACCAGATGGGTTATGCCAGTGCGTTGGCCTGGATCCTATTCGTCATCATCGGAATCTTTACCCTATTCATCTTCCGGACCGCGAAGAGTTGGGTATTCTACGGGAGTGATAAATAATGTCGAAGAAAAAAATCAAAATGATGACCTATATCCCGTTGGTGTTCATCGGGATCATCTCAATCGTCCCGTTTCTCTGGCTGGTCCGCAGTGCATTGATGAACAACACCGAAATCTTCGAGTTTCCGCCGAAGATGATCCCCACCAAATGGCTGTGGTCCAACTTCAGCGAGGTATTCAAGGTCATCGATTTCAAGACCTATCTGCTGAATACGTTCATCATCATTGTCCCCGTTATTATTGGGACTGTGGTGACCTCCTGCATGTGCGGGTATGCCTTTGCCCGGCTGAACTTCAAGTATAAGAACTTCTGGTTTGCCATCGTGATTGCCACCATGATGCTGCCCAGCGCCGTAACGCTGATCCCGACCTTCATTATGTGGTCGAAACTCGGCGCCGTGAACACCTTCTGGCCGCTGATTCTACCCGCGTTCTTTGGCGGCGGCGGTTTCAACATTTTCCTCATGCGCCAGTTCTTCACAGCGATTCCGGAGGAGTTGGACGAAGCGGCGATTTTGGACGGCGCGACCCGCTTCCAGATTTTTTGGAAAATCATGCTGCCGCTGGTCAAGCCAGCGATGCTGGTCGTCGGGTTCTTCACCTTCATGAATACCTGGAACGATTTCTTCAACCCCCTGATTTACTTGAATGACCCCAAGAAGCAGACATTAGCGTTAGGATTATTACAACTGCAAGGATCGTATAGTTCTGAGTGGAACCTGCTGATGGCGGCGTCCACCTTAATGACGATTCCGGCAGTCATCATCTTCTTCTTTGGCCAGAAGTACTTCATTCAAGGAATCAGCCTGACCTCTGGGAGCAAGAGCTAGACAGAAAGGAAGAGAAAAGTGACGCAAGCGTCTGGACATTTTGAATTAGCGCCCTTGATTGCGGGCAGTGCACTGCTCAAAGCCTGCCGGTTCGTCCCCGCGACAGGGTCGGCGTTCGACTTCGGTACGAGTTTAGTTGAGAAGCCACGCACGGGCAAAGCGTATTATCAGTTGGGGGACGTTGAGCTCGCCTTGCGGGCCGGTGCCGATGATGACTGGCATTTCTTCAATACCAAAGACGACCAGTCCCTCGCTGGCAGCCCCCTGAAAGTCGATCGGCACTGGGCAGCTGCCGGTGCCGGGGCAACGTTCACAGTAACGCTGCGCAACCCCACCGATATGGCGTACGAAGTCGGCGGCCTGGGGACGGCCATGATCTTCAACCAAGTCTTCAGCGGCAAAACGCTGGATGAGAGTCACACCCAGTGCGTCTTCATTGACCCGTATATGGGTCTGGATGCCGGGTACCTGCAGGTCGTTCGCTTGAACGGCGAAGGCCCGACGCTGCTGGTTACGCCCGGCGACCAGACACCGTTCACAGCATACCGGCCGCTGCTCGATGACGCCACCCCCCGGGGCGTCGACTTCGAGGGTTTCTACGAGTGGACTGTTCTGGATAAAGCGTGGGCTGAGACGGATTGGGAGGGCAAGACCCAGTGGAACGAACCGGCGGCCATGACGTTAGCCCCAGGGGATAGCCGGACATTTACTTGGCAATTCTCCACGTGTCCCAGTCCGCGGGCGATTCCGGACGCACTGCAAGCGGCAGGTTTGCCGGTGGCAGATTCCTTGCCCGGTTATGTGCTGCGCGGTGACGAGTCGGCGGCCTTGCGGCTGACCAGCCCGGCCGCGGTGCAAGAGATCACCGCCACGCCCGCGGGGGCCTTAACGGCCACCGCGGATCCCCAGCGCCAGCAATGGCAGATCCAGCACCGTCCCGGGTTCAAGGGAAACGCCCGCTTGACGGTGCTGTACGCCGATGGCCGCCACCAGTCACTCCATTACCGGGTGACGATGACCGCGGCAGAAAGTGTGCGGCGCTTGGCGGACTTCCACGTCCAGCACCAGTGGTTGGACCAGCCGGACGCCTTCAATCGCCAGCATGCGTTCATGCCCTTTGACCGGGAGACCGGCCGGATGGTCACTGATGCCAAGCGGCTCGCCTTTGTTTCCGGTGTATCCGACGAAGTCGGGGCAGGGCCAAACCTGCTCATGGCGATGAAGAACTTGTTAATGCCCGACCGCCAGCAAGTCGAGATGCTTCAAGAATATGTGGATGATGTGCTGTGGGGCCACCTGCAGAATGCAGATTATAGTATCCGAGCCTCGCTTTTCTACACCTCGGAAGAAGAATCGAAGAAGAACTGGGGCAGCTGGGATCAGCGGCGGTCCGAGACGACGTGGCGGGCCTATAATTACATTCACCAAGCGGTCATCTATTGGGTGCTCTATCGCCTGGCCCGGAACTATCCCAATCTGGTCAGTCACCACCAGTGGGATTGGTACTTGCGCCACGCCTATGAGACGGTGCTGGCCATGCATCGCTTCTGCGGTAAGGACGACCCCATGGACTTGGAGCAGTTCGGCCTGATGGTCGGCAGCGCCCACCTGTGGATGCTGCGCGACTTGGAGAATGAAGGTTGGCACGATGAGGCCCAGCGGTTCACGGATTATATGCACCAGCGCTACGAGATCTGGGCCGGGCTGAAGTATCCTTACGGCAGTGAGATGCCCTGGGATTCCACTGGCCAAGAAGAAGTCTATATGTGGTGCGATTACTTCAATGACCGGCCCAAGGCGGTGCAGACCGTGCAAGCGATCGAGGCGTATACGCCGCACGTGCCGCACTGGGGCTACGATGGCGACAGCCGCCGCTACTTCGATTCGATGGTCTACGGCAAGTGGGAGAAAGTGGCCCGGGAATTCGGCCACTATGGCTCCAGCCTGAACGCCATCCCCCTGCTGCACGAGTATCTGCACCATGATCCGACTGACTTGGCTTTGCTGCAATTGGGTTACGCCGCCTCGACCAGTGCGCTGTTCGACATCGACAGCGACGGCTTCGGATCGATGGCCTACTTGGCCGATCCGGCGATTCAGGCGTTCGAGCCGTGGACCGGGGACTATGGCCAAGCCTTCTACGGCTATGCCCACGATGCCGGCCAATACGTGTTCTACGACAAACAACGCGGCTGGCTCAGCTTCGGCGGTAAAACCAGCGACGCGGGACAGCGGATCACGCTGACCCCGACCGATGCCTTCCACCGGCGGGTGTTCGTACACGGGGCCCGCGGGGACTGGTCGCTGATCAGTGAAACCACACCGATTCGCCAGGTGACGCTGGACGCGGTGGCCAAAAAGGTGACGGTGCAGCTAGCCACGGCAGAGGTGCTGCCATATCAGCTGCGGCTGCGGACAAGCACCAATCTGAGCCCCGCCAGCCTGACCGATACGGTGCGGGGGGCGTATGCCTTCCCAGCGAATACAAAACAAGTGGTGTTCGACCTGGACTGATAACGGTGCCGGCGAAGCATCGTAATGGACCATGAGGCGGCAGCGCAAAGCGCAACACCGACAAACGAGGTTGAAGCAAAATCAACGAACTGACCGCAAACCATGCGGTGGGACGTTGAAAATTGCCTCAGCCTCGTTTTGTGATGCTCTTCTTTCACGGCTTGGCCAGCTAGTTACGCGTCATCTTGGGCCAAATCGATCAGGTCCCGCAGGTTTTGACAGTGGGCCAGTTCCTTTTGATAAATGGCCTTCGTCTGGGGGTCCACTTCGTTCGTTCCTGGGGCGAAGTGGATCTTCTCTGTGCCGGCTTCCACCGACGTTTTGTAGTACCACTTCTTGTATCGCAGAAAATCAAGCTGGGCCTGGGTTTCCCGCAGCTTATCCTGCAGCATTTGCTCTTCTTTGTCGAGGTAAGCGTAGCGTTCATGCAGGGTGCTGTCCCCGGCCATGCAAAGCTGAACGAAGTGGCCGATATCCTTCACCGGCACGCCGCTTTTCTTCAAGCAGTCGATGACTTCAATGAAGTTCAGGTCATTCTTCGAAAATTGGCGCCGGCCGGCCTTGTCCCGGGCGACAAAGGGCAGCAGGCCTTGGCGGTCATAGAAGCGCAGGGCAGACGGATTGATGCCCATCATCGTGGCGACATCGCCGATTGAATACATGGTTAATTCCTCCATTTCAGGTGTTGACTTAAACCACAGTTTAAGTCGTAGCATAGGGAATATCAAGAAAGGATGGATTTCAATGGCAAATACCACATGGTTCATTACCGGGACGTCCACCGGGTTTGGTCACGCTTTGGCAGAATACGTTGCCCAGCAAGACGGCGTGAATCTCGTCGCCACGGCGCGGCACACCAATCAGCTCGGTTACTTAGATCAATATGATCACGGGCAGATCCTCAGGCAGACGCTGGACGTCACTGATCGCCATGAGATCAGCACGGCGGTCGCCGCGGCCAAGGACAAGTTCGGCGGTATCGATGTCCTGATCAACAACGCCGGCATTGGTTACTTCGGCACGTTTGAAGAAAGCGACCGGGATGCCGTGGCGTATATGTTCGCCGTCAATGTCTGGGGTCTGGTCGACACGACCCGGGCGGTCTTGCCCCTCATGCGTGCCCAGCATTCCGGCACCATCGTGAACTTCAGTTCCATCGGCGGTCTGTATTCCTTCCCGACACTGTCCTTCTATCACGGCAGCAAGTACGCCGTGGAAGGAATCAGTGAGTCGCTGGCGAAGGAAGTCGGGGACTTGGGTATCAAGGTGATGATCATTGAGCCCAGCGGCTTCCGTACGGACTGGGCCGGCCGGTCTTCCCAGAAGAAGCTGCCGACGATTCCTGACTATCAGAAATTTGCTGACAATATCGAAGGCAGTGCTAAGGGCGCACACCATGAAGCTGGTGATCCCCACAAAGCGGCACAGATCATCTTTGA
This sequence comes from Schleiferilactobacillus shenzhenensis LY-73, assembly GCF_000469325.1. Lineage (GTDB taxonomy): Bacteria > Bacillota > Bacilli > Lactobacillales > Lactobacillaceae > Schleiferilactobacillus > Schleiferilactobacillus shenzhenensis. The sequence continues at coordinate 18,414 of NZ_KI271610.1, forward strand.
CCAAGTGACCAACCATCGGGAGACACTGCCGCTGCGGCTGCCTTTAGGTAAGTTTGCCAGCGACATGGCCATTGATAAATACACCAAAGAATTGGCCCACTTCAAGGCGGTGCGGGACCTGTCCGCATCGGCTGATCAGCCGCAATAACGGCTATCATAAAAGGCGGTTTGGCTGGACTTCCTGTCCGGTCAAACCGCCTTTTATTATTCCACTGCCAATTTCTTGATGGGTTTCGCCGGCACACCGGCGACCAAGGTGTTATCGGGCACGTCCTTGGTCACCACGGCTCCCGCGCCGACGACCACGTTGTTGCCGATGGTCACGCCGGGCAGAATCGTCACACTGCCGCCGATCCACACATCATTGCCAATCGTCACTGGCGACCCTTTCCCTAAGTATTGGCGCCGCCCCTTGGCGGTCATCGGGTGGTTCACCGTATAGATTCCCGTGTTGGGCCCAATCATGACGTGGTTGCCGATCGTGACCGGCGCAATATCCAAGATGATCAAGTTGTAATTCGTCAAAAAATCATCACCGACGTGAATGTTCTTGCCGTAATCGCAGTTGAAGGTGGCTTGGACAGAAATGTTCTTCCCGTAGGAGCCAAAAATTTCCTTGATTTTCGCGGTCTGAGCGTCGGGGTCGGTGGCCGGAATGGCGTTAAATTCTTGACACAGCTTAGCGGCCCGAGCTTTGCGGGCCGCGACGGCGGGGTCCAAGAAGTAGTACCATTCGCCGTCTTCGAGTTTTTGCAGTTCAGTTTTCATACGTGGTCACTCCTTTAAGAGAAGCGTACCACTTGAACCAAGGTTTAAGTCAACCTGCATTAGCGTCGTGCGGCGGAGTCTCCACTGTCCCGTTCGGCAAATTTCTTCGTTACGGCGAAACTTAAATAGATGGCAATGATCAAAGCTCCGGCAATCAGAATGGTGGTCGTGTCGCGGGGCAGCGTCTTTTTGTATACCGCCCAAATGAGGGCCAGGAGGCCGATTTGGAGGAGCCAGGAGATGGGCGATTGACCGCCGATGGGTTTGATGAGGATTTTCATATTCAGTAGGCACCTTTCTTAACGTGACTTATTCGGGAATATCGCCATTCTCGGGAATGTAATTGATGGTGTCCGCGATTCGCTTGGGAATGGGGATCTGGGGATCGACATGGGGGTTATTCAGATGGATCCGACTGTTGGCGGTGCGGTATTCCGACGGCGAGAGGCCGGTGGCGGCCTTGAAGTGGCGCATGAAGACTTTGGGGTCGTTGAAGTAGGCGGCCTGGGCCACTTCTTTGATGGCCAGTTCGGTGTGGACCAGGAGGACTTGGGCGACCTCAATCTTCAAGTGATTGAGATACTGCAACGTCGTCATCCCGGTATTCTCCTTGAACAACCGGGTGAGATAATCTGCATTCAAGTGGACTGCCTGGGCAATATCCGCTACGGTCAGGGTGCTGGAGATATTGGCTCGAATCCATTCCCGCAGGTAATTCATCCGATCGTTCACCGAGGCTTGGTGGGCGTTGGCGTAGCTTTTGAACAGTTCGACCAGCAGCGCAGAGGTGAGAAAATCCCGCTCGTCCACGCTGGCCTTGGTGGTTTGCGGCAGGCGTTCGGCCAAGATCTCGTGGAGGCGGACGACCAGCCGCTGATCATCAGGTGCCGGGAACTGCATGGGCAACACAATTTGCGGGCTGGCCGTATCGGCTACCGGCAAAGCTTCACCAAAGTCGCTGCCCGCTTGGAAAGGGACTTCTTCTTGCTGACTAAAGAAATGCAACCAGAAGAAATCAACGGGGTCTGTACTTTGGCGTGCCCCGACCACTTTGGTGAACGGCGGCACAATGAAGACATCATGCGCCTGGATAGCGTGTTCACGCTCACCCACCAGCAAGTAGAACGGTCCTTTTAAACAGTAGATCAATTCATAGTCGCCCTTATGGTACACGGCCCGGTGCTGCCAGGGATCGGGAGTGCTGAATTCGCCGCCCTTATAAAACAGAACGGGCCGGGTGAGGTGAAAGGGAAAGTACTGCATCAGTGTGACCTGCTTTCTAAACTGCGTCAATCGCTGTAGACCACATGTCGGAAATCGCTACCAAATATGAGAAAACTGGTTCCTGAGACGTATCGGAAACCGTCACCATATGTCGAAAACGCTGATTTGACGCAATTGTTTTTCTAACCTTGTCGGAAATGAACACCACATTGCGTATTATAGACCTTTTCGGATATTCTGCAATCGCTTACGATATAAAACGTAAAGAAAGGGGTTACGGCTTGGGCTTCGCCCGGCGCCTTTGCGGGCAAGAGTGTCCCGCGGAGCACTGACACTGACGCGATGTACGATTGTTTTTTCCCGCAGTCAAGCGTAACGGCAGTATTCGAGGAACAACCGCAACCCTGCCATTATTCCAAAAAAATTGTTGAAGGAGTCCTTATCATGGAAACAACCCGTGATCATGTCGGCACCGTGGCAACTGTCGAGAATGACGATCACTTGCCTCTGCACCGCAAAATTACATATGCCTTCACGGATATGTCCGGGAACTTGCTCTACTGTATTATCTCTGGCTATCTGCTTTATTTCTTCACTGAGGTCTTCGGACTGTCGGTGGGGGTCGCCGGGACTTTGCTGCTGGTCGCCCGCTTCTTCGATGCGTTAGATGCACCGATTTGGGGCATTATCATTGATCACACCCATAGTAAGTATGGGAAGAGCCGGCCTTGGTTCTTGTGGATGGCCTTACCGTTTACCCTGTTCGTCTGGCTGCTCTTCACGACACCGAATCTGTCCGGCACGGCGAAGATTGTTTACGCCGGCGTGATGTACATCCTGGCCGGCATTTCTTACACGGGGATGTCCACGCCCATTACGGCCGTTCTGCCCAACCTGACCTCAGACCCGCAGGAGCGGACCGTGGCCAATTCCTTCCGGATGGTCGGCGGCAACATTGGTAACTTCTTCGCCGTCACCTTCATCCTGCCATTTGCCAACCTCTTGGGCGGGGCCGACAAGCAGAAAGGCTGGTCTCTGGCTGTAGGTATCTACGCGATTGTGGCCTTCATTCTGCTAGTCGTGGCTTTCCTGGACATGCGTGAAAAGAATATTGAGTCGACCAAGACGGTGACCATCAAGCAAAGCTTCAAGGCGGCCAAGGGTAACTGGCCATGGGTCCTGATCGTGCTGGCTAACGTCATTTACTGGGCGGCGTTGATGACCCGCAACTCTACCCTGGCGTATTACTTCCAATATAATATGAACAACCAGAGCCTCATTTCTCTCTTCAACGGCGTCTCCATTATCCAAGTCGTCGGTATGGCGACGATTCCCTTCCTGGTTAAGGCGACCAGTAAGTGGGCGGCCACGGTTATTGCCCTCAGTGTTGCGATTCTCGGGCAAGTAATTATGGGCATCAGCGGCGGCAACTTCGTCGTGTTGATGATCGGCTGGTGCCTGGCCTGCATCGGTTCCGGTTCGGCCTGCACGATGTTCTTCGCCATGGTGGGCGATACCGTTGACTTCGGCGAATGGAAGTCGGGTATCCGGGCGGCTGGCTTCTTGACCGCTATCGGCAGTTCCTTCTGCATCAAGATGGGTTCCGGCTTAGGCTCCTTCCTGCCGGCCCAGATCCTCAAGGCGTTCGGTTATGTGGCGGACAAGGCCCAGACCGCGACGGCCCTCAGCGGCATTTCCTTCTCCTTCCTGTGGCTGCCGGCCATCATCTTCGCCATCAACATCATTCCGATGGTGCTCTACCGCAAGTACGAGAAGCAGGAAGCCACGGTCCGCGCTGACCTGGCTAAGCGCCACGCCGCTGAAGCGTAATCGTTTAATAACTGAGAACCAGTGAGAAAGGATGTCGTATGATGCAAGTTATGACCCAACCGCAATTGAAAAAAGTGGAAATCACCTCTGCGTTCTGGAAACGGTACCGGGAACTGGTCGTCAAAGAAGTCTTACCTTACCAGTGGGACGTCATGAACGATCAGGCAGACATTAAGATTGCCGAAGATCCGCAGAACAATGGCCAAGACAAGAACTCTCATGCCGTGGCCAACCTGAAAATTGCCGCCGGCGAAATGAAGGGCCACCATTATGGCTTCCCCTTCCAGGATACGGATGTTTATAAGTGGCTGGAAGCCGCCGCCTACTCCTTTAGCTATCACCCCAATCCCGATTTGAAAAAGATTACCGACAACCTGGTGGACTTGATTGCTAAGGCCCAAGAACCGGACGGCTACCTGTCTACTTTCTTCCAGATCGATGCCCCGGAGCGTAAGTTCAAGCGGCTGCAACAGTCCCATGAGCTGTACACCATGGGTCACTACATTGAAGCGGGTGTGGCGTATTACCAGGCCACGGGCAGTGAGAAGGCGTTGACCATTGCTAAAAAAATGGCGGATTGTATCGATGCCCACTTTGGCCTGAGCGAAGGGAAAATCCCTGGTTATGATGGCCACCCGGAAATTGAGCTGGCACTGTCCCGGCTCTATGAAGTGACCCATGAACAGAAGTATTTGGACCTCGCCCACTATTTCTTGAACCAGCGGGGGCAGAATCCGGACTTCTTTGAAAAACAGAACGAAGCCGATGGCATCGACCGCGACTTGATCCCGGGGATGCGCGACTTCCCGCGGAACTATTACCAAGCTGCTGAACCCATCAAGGACCAGCAGACCGCCGACGGGCATGCCGTGCGGGTCGTCTACCTGTGCACCGGCATGGCGTACGTTGCCCGCTTGACGGGGGACCAGGACTTGCTGGCAGCCTGCCACCGCTTTTGGAACGATATCGTGAAGCGGCGAATGTACATTACCGGCAACATCGGTTCCACCACGACCGGCGAAGCCTTCACTTATGATTACGACTTGCCCAACGACACGATGTACGGCGAGACCTGTGCGTCCGTCGGGATGTCTTTCTTCGCCCGGCAGATGCTGAACATTGAGGCGAAGGGTGAGTATGGCGATATTCTGGAGAAAGAACTGTTCAACGGGGCATTGAGCGGGATGTCTTTGGACGGCAAGCATTTCTTCTACGTCAATCCGCTGGAGGCCGATCCGGCGGCGACGAAGGGTAACCCGGGGAAGAGCCACGTGCTGACCCACCGGGCGGATTGGTTCGGCTGTGCATGCTGCCCGGCCAACTTGGCCCGACTGATTACCTCCGTGGACCACTACTTGTACAGCGTTCACGATGACACGATCCTTTCTCATCAATTCATTGCCAACGAAGCCTCATTCGCCGACGATGTGACCATTACCCAGGAGAACAACTTCCCGTGGGCGGGCGATATTCACTATACGATTGCCAATCCGCACACGCGCAGCTTCAAGCTGGGGCTGCGTATCCCGGGCTGGTCTGCCGGCAACTTCGCCGTACAAGTGAACGGCCAGGCGGAAGATGTTGCGGTGACCGACGGCTTCGTCTACTTCGCCATCGATGCGGCGGCGACGACTATTGACCTGAAGCTGGACATGAGCGTGCAGTTCATGCGGTCCAACAACCGGGTCCGGGCGGACGTTGGCCAAGTCGCGATCCAGCGCGGTCCGCTGGTTTATGCTGCAGAGCAAGCAGATAACGAAGCACCGCTATGGCTGTATCGGATCGACCGCAACGCCAAGACAGAAAGCCACTATGAGGCTGACCTGCTGAAGGGGGTCACGGTGGTTGAAGCGGCTGCCCACCGCGAGCCGGAAGACCCTGCTGATGCTGACCTGTATACGTCGGCTGCCGAAAAACCGGCGCAAGACACTCAGCTGACCCTGATCCCGTATTACGCATGGGCCAATCGTGAAGACGGTCAGATGCAAGTATGGTGCCGCCGCGGGTAATGACTGCCTGCCGGTGACTGCATGACGCAAAATAAATACCCCGTTTCGAGCGTTGCGCCCGGAACGGGGTATTTTGCTGGGGATGAACCTAGGTGGGGGATGTGCGTCAATCAGGGAACATGGCGGTGATTACAATAGTTTAGCATCCCGCAGCAGCTCTTCGATATAAGTCCCCTTGACCTTCTTCAAGGCCTGCTTGCCAATGACCCGGGTGATCAGGCTGGGGGCCTTGAGGTCCGTGATTTTCTTGCCGTCTTCTAGATAGTAAACGGACTTGAGCAGTTCGCGGGCGTCGAAGACGGAGGCGAAGACTTCCGGGACGCCGCGGTCCACGTTCATCAAAGTATAGACGGCTTCCATCGCGGTGCGGACGGAGTATTCCGTGGTGAAGACCGTGTCCCGGCCAGTGTCGGCAAAGTTGCCGATGAAGGCCAGGTTCTGGCTGCCAGCGGGGACGACCTTGGGCCGGTCACCGTCCGCCCGGGGCATGAAGTAGCTGGTGATGAACGGCATGTAGACGGGAATCGTGTGGGCGGACTGGGTCGCCAGGGCGACGATCTGGTCGGTGGGGACGCCCATATGGTACAGCCACTCTTCGGTGATCTCGGCACCGGTACATTCGGTGATCGGCTTCTTCACGAAGTCGCCGGGGACGTCGGAGTAGAGGGCATAGACCCAAGCGACGATCTCATTCTTCGGCTGCTTGGCAAAATGGGGCTGGCGGCTGACGACGAAGCTCATCTGCCAGGAGGAATCGCGCACGGAGACGGGGCCGCCGGTTACCAGCTGACCGGAATACGGATCTTTGTGGGTGATTTTTTGAATGTACTGGGGGATCTTGTCGTCCAGCAGAGTAGCGGTGGCGGATACGAACCAGGATTTCTCCGGGATTGTGTTATAAAACTTCTTGGGTCGGCCGAACGCCGGGTCTTGGGCGGCCAGATTTTCCCACAACTGCCAGCTGCCGCCCAAGTCTTTGGTCGGCTGGGCCGGGTGGTCCTGATCTCCATAAGTGGTACTTTCGGTGATACTGCCGTTGGTCACGAAGACATAATCCTGGGGCGTGAGGGCGATAGTTTCGGCTTCGCCGTTGCGGTGCAGCTGGATCGTCTGGGCGGTTTTCTGCCCGTTCTCTTCATCCACGATGATGTTGTCCACGGTTACGCTGTACTGGAAATCCACGCCCTGGTCCTGCAAGAACTGAACGGCCGGCAGGACGAGGGATTCATATTGGTTGTAGCGGGTGAACTTCAACGCGCTGAGGTCGGCAATACCGTCGATGTGGTGGATGAAGCGCATCAAGTAGCGGCGCATCTCCATGGCGGACTGCCAGGGCTCGAAGGCAAACATCGTCTTCCAGTACTCCCAGAAGTTGGAGTTGAAGAAATCTTCAGTGAAGACATCGCTGATCTTGACGTCTTGCAGCTTATCCTCGGGGGTCAGGCAGAGTTTGATGATCTCCGAATTTGCTTGGTCGGTCAAAGTCATCTTGAAATCATCCGGGACTTCCGTACCCTGCTTCCAGATGATGCGGGTCTGGGACTGGTTAGGGTCGTCCTTGTTCAGCCAGTAGAATTCGTCGAGGACGGAGGCGTTCGGGGTGGTCAGGGACGGAATGCTGCGGTACATGTCCCACAAACACTCGAAGTGGTTCTCCATCTCCCGCCCGCCGCGGACAACGAAGCCGCGGTTGGGCATGTCCAGGCCGTCCAGACTGCCGCCGGGGAGGGCCAGCTCCTCGAGAATGTGAATGTGGTCTCCGGGCATCTGCGCATCCCGCACCAAAAACGTGGCGGCGGCCAACGCCGCGAGACCAGAACCGACTAAGTAAGCCTGCTTGTCTTCAATCCCGGCCGGCTTGCGCGGGCGGGCGAAGGCCTCAAAGTTACCGTTGCTGTAATACATACATGTCACCGATCCTTCCTGAAATATTGACGTGAGATGACGGCAATTTTGGGCACGCGTCATCTTTCGAGGGTATTTTAACAGGAAAGCGTTTTGCCGGGGCAGTCCAAAGACTTCGTTTTAGGGCATTGCGGGTATATTGACCAAATTGTGTGAATAGGCCGTTTGCAGATTGACTCGGTGACATGCAGGTGTGAATACTTCCATGGTCAAAGCCAAGGATTTCATTCGCAAATGATTAGCCTATTACCTGCAAAGCGGATGAAGACATGGAAACGGAATGGCCATTTTCACTACCAGAAATAGCGTTTTTGGTAACGACATTTGATTTTTCAAAAACGGATATCGAATATCGAGGAACAATTTATTGATTTTACGGACGAGTAATGGTATTTTTAAAACCAAGGAGGGCGGATCCATGTACACTGAATTGCTGAAAATCATTGCTGGCGGATTAACGGGCAAACCTCAGCAGGTGAAGAACTATGCTCGCCGGATTGCCCAGGAGTATGTCGAAAACGGCGAATCGCGTATTGCTGATAAAATTACCCGGCTCTTGACAGAATCTGACACCCAAACGGCAACACTGGATGCTTTGACTGCTAAACCGTTTGATCAGGAGACCAGGCTCGCAACAGTGGATGTGACTGTTCCGCAAGAGTCTAATGAACGACTCTTTTTCGATGATCTCACTGAAATGCGGATTGGCGAGTTTATCAAAGCTTATCAAATGCGTAATGCACTCATGAAGAAAGGCATCGAAGCCAACAGTCGGTTATTGCTCTATGGGCCGCCCGGTACAGGGAAGACCTCGCTAGCCCGTTATGTCAGCGTACAGACTGGCTTACCGCTGGTCACGGCGCGATTGGATGCTTTAGTATCGTCACTGCTTGGAGATACAGCCAAGAATATCCGCCGTGTTTTTGAATATGCTGGGCAACAGCCCTGCGTTTTGTTTCTAGACGAGTTCGATGCCATTGCCAAGGTACGCGATGACAAAAATGAATTGGGCGAGTTGAAGCGGGTAGTCAATAGTTTGATACAAAACATTGACGGCTTTGACAACTCAAGCATTCTGATTGCGGCGACCAATCACGCACAGTTGTTGGATAACGCCATCTGGCGGCGCTTTGACACAACACTGGCCTTATCGTTGCCCAACGATCAAATTCGAGAAGAGCTGATTACCTATTTTGCCCAGGTAATGCCGAATAGCTTCATGGCAGATGGCCGGCGCCGGGCTGAGTTAGTGGGCCTATTCAAAGGAATGGCGCCAGCGGTGATTAAAAGCTTATTCAACAATGCGGCACGAAACTGCGTACTGGCTGGTGATGAGCAATTGGAATTTGGCAGCGTGGTGTTGCAGGCATACGTGCAACGCCATCCGGAAACTTTAGATGATAAGGCTGCAATTCAATATTTGCTTGCCCACGCAGTCACTCAGGCGGATACCGCTAAGCAGCTTAAGGTGTCCCTACGCAAGGTGCGCGAGGTAGCGCAGAAGGAGAGAAAACATGGCAAATCATAACGACTACCCCATTATTCGGTTTCAACCACGGGTTGGCGATGCTGGGCGGACTACAGGAGGCGGGGGAAATAAAGATCCCAAATGGGTCCTGACAGGGAAAGCACTGACAGAACGCAGTCAAACGCTGACGCAGGCGGTTGATGACGTCACTGAAGGTTGGGCGGCACACGATCAGGACGGCCTACCGCATGTGTTATCGGTACGATTTATTGACGAGGCTGTAGCCAAAACGCATCAACAAACAATTGCTGCGCTGTTTGCCGTGGGTAACAATAGTGGCCAAATTGGTGTTGACGGTACAAACAAGATGATGGTGAAAGTTGACGCAGTTGATCAGCTTATCCGTGTCAAGCAAGAATTACACGATACAGAGCGTAATCGCCAACCCATTTCTGCAATTACGGAGATCACACCATTCGTTCCAGAAGTACGTCCGCCGGCTCCAGGTATTCTGTACAAACTCAGCCCTATGCTGTATCGAGATCAGAAAGCTGATGAGCACGCATTACGGTACATCGAAGCTCAGCTGAAAAAAAAGCAGATTGATTACCACCAGGTCAAGTATGGTCCAACCTTACAGGTATTTGAGGTGGTCGATGCAACACCGGATGCACTTTCGTTTTTTAGAAAGTTGCCGATTAGGTTGTCTGAGCCGCTGGAGCGAGCAGTGCCACCCTTTTTTCGAAATGTAAATAATCATTTTGACCAGATTCAGCCCTTGTCGCCGGTGGACGGGGTTGATTATCCCGTGATTGGTTTACTAGATACGGGTGTTGAACAAAATCGATTTACCAAGGGCTGGGTAACCCGCACCACAGCGACAGCGTACGTTGATGCGGATCTCAATACGCAACATGGCACTTTTATTGCAACGCTGCTTTTGTATGGTGATCAAGCCAACCACACACAAGATGCTTCCTTAGAAGGATGCCGGATCATTGATGTGCCTGTTTTTCCTAAGCAAGGGGTGGACGGCCCAACTCTGCTTGACAATATTGAACGGGGAATCAAGGCCCATCCGCAGGTCCGCATTTGGAATTTGTCGATTAGCTTGACTGGAGTTATTCGGACAGATCGGTTTTCAGAGTTTGCAATGATGCTGGATGCCTTACAGGATCGGTACGGGGTCGTGATTTGCAAGTCAGCAGGAAATGATACCGGCTTTTACGCGGGGCATGCGGCCGGACCGCTGAATATTGGGGCGGAGGCATTACGGGCAGTCACCGTCGGCGCAATTGATCGGAATAGTGACTCTGTGGGATATTGCCGGCCATTCTACCCCGCCCCATATTCCCGCGTGGGTCGTGGACCAGCTGATACGATTAAGCCTGATCTGGTCCAGTTTGGCGGGGACGTATTTGCCAAGGTACAGGATCCGCGAATGCCCGCAGACTTTTCAGTGGTCGGTGAAACGGCTCTTGCTGATGAACTGACGACGACCACCAAAGTCGGAACAAGTTTTTCCACACCAAAAGTAGCCCGGGAGCTTGCTGAACTAGAAGTTCTGACCAATCATCAGTATACTTTACGGACCGTGAAGGCCCTCGCTATCCATTCCGCAAGCTATCAAGAAGTACCGGCTCTATCAACTGAGGAACGGGTGCAGAAGATGGGGTATGGTCGTCCTGAGAAGGCGATAGATATCATACAGGATACACGCTATTCAAGCACCTTGATTCTCGAAGGTGAACTAGCCAAAGGGCAACGAATCGATATGATGGAGTTTCCCTTTCCATCTGCGCTGATTCATGATGGTTTCTACTACGGCCAAATTCATCTTACTGTGGTGACAGATCCAATCCTGCGAGTTGGTGAAGATGCGATGTATTGCCAATCGGAACTGACTGTCCAATTTGGGACGTATACCAAGAAAAAAGAAAGCTCGTTGCACATGGCTCGATACAATCCTTTCGGCCGGGAAGGTGCAACCAACATTTTACGCCACGATTATTATTCGCAGAAAGCCATGGCGGAGAATGATCAATTTGTCGGTGAGCGCGTACTACTCGCATACGGTCAAAAATATTATCCAGTAAAGAAATTCTCCCTGGATCTTGCAGATCTTAAACCCGCCACCATACAACATGCCATGAGCAAAGATAACACGTGGTTCCTGTTTCTTGAGACACATTACCGCAATGAAGCCGAAAGTACAGAGCAATCGCTGAAGCTGCCATACAGCGTCGTTATCACGATCGAGGACCCAACCCAAACAACTGATGTATACGATAGCACAGTGAATCGGCTTAACGAACTCGACTTCATCCATGACACCTTACGCCAGAACAACGCAATTCGCCTGGAAAATTAAAACTGTCAAGGTCAAAAAAAGAAAACGGCAATCCATTCGCCCGCACTTGGCGAATGGATTGCCGTTTTATAGTGGAGCCTAACGGACT
>NZ_KI271611.1 GCF_000469325.1 Schleiferilactobacillus shenzhenensis LY-73
CGGGGCACCTCGGTCACAAGCTGCTTGATGACCCCGTTCTGATAGCTGGGAGTGAACGATAAGAATGGCGGCCTATGGCGCTGTGGCGGGGCATTCGTTATACTGAACACAGGTCAAGAATACGCAGTCATAGATGGGGATTGAAGAGACATGGCAGAGCTGGATACGGAGAAAATCGTCGCGGGCATCGAGAAGTTATTTGCTAACGACAACCATTTTGTGTTTTGGTACGACGCGAAGGGGGAGTTCACGGACAATATTCCAGAGATCACGGAGAAGCTCCGCGAGCCAGTGGTGACGTTTGGCCCCCGAGAGCAGTTTAAGACCAAGGTGACACTGGTCGAGATGGAGAAGAAACACCAGTCGGCGCTGGTCTATTTGCCGTACCCGAAGCCGGACCTAATGGAGAACTTTCTCACCGACATGCTGTATTACTCTCCAGAATACATCGCTGATGCCACGGTGATGTTGCAACAGGAACTGGGGGTGCCGGATTGGGATACGGACACCTTCAAACAATACGAGAAATTCTTCGCCAGTAAGGAGCGTCAGACCCGCTTCCGCAAGGTATATGAGCCGGGGAAGGACTTGCCGATGGCAATCATGGCAGCCGTGACCAAGGCGGATAACGCCACGATGACGATGGTTCTGCGGGCAGTGCTGACCGGCGGGCTGACTAACGACAACAATTCAGCGTTGGCCGATCTGGCCAAGTATGGGCTGGCGGACCAGTTCTGGGAAAATGTGCGGGCGGCGTACGGTTTCCAGGGCGCGAAGAATTCCCTGAAGCAGCTGGCGACAGCGTTCTACTTGAACTACGCCTATTACCAGATGGAGAAAGACGTCCCCCAAAGCCTGGCGAACTACCAGCTGGGGTCGATCAATAATGCGGTGACTTTTCTCTCTTTGGCCCGTAACGACATGACCTATGCCGCGACGTACCGGGCTGAGGCAAAAGAGGTGTGGGATTACATCGACGGGGGCAAGCTGTTCCGTAAGGCGGATGTGGCGGACTTGGTGCAGAGCGACGTATTCCCGCAATTCGACCGCACAATTCTGACGTGGGCCACGGGCCGGTTGATGGCGGCGGATTACCACGCGCCGGCGGGGCAGCTGACGCTGACCGACGTGCTGGCGAAGCGGCGGACGATGTACTTCCACGACGGCTTCGGTGCGGCCTACGCCATGCTGCAGGCGGCGGTGGCGGTGCTGGCCTATCAGGGCACAACGGCGGAAGACCTGGCAGAGGCTACTAAGCAGTATGTCGACCACGACTATGCAGTGGACACGGCCTATCGGCATTTTGTCGCGATTCACGATCAGTTAACAGTAGAATTGAGTGGGGTGTTTGATGACCTGGTGGACAGGGTGGACAACACCTACGTTAACGATTTTCTGAATCCGAAGATCGTTAACTGGACCGGCGTTTACCGGCCTGCTGAGATTGCTCGCCAAGACTGGCAGCGCAATTTCTATTCGACGTATCTCGGCCCGGTGAAGGAACGCTGGGTGGTCATCATTTCGGATGCCTTCCGGTACGAGGCTGCGAAGGAGCTGGAGAAACAGCTGGCTGCCCAGGATGTTTATTCCACTGAGATGAAGACGGTCTATTCCGGCTTACCGTCTGTCACCTATTTTGGGATGCCGGCGTTGCTGCCGCATACGCAGCTGACCTACCAGACCGACCATACCGTACTGATCGATGGTACCGCAGCCAATTCAACGGAGACGCGGGAGCAGGTGCTGAAGACAAAAAATCCGCAAAGTGCGGCCACGATTATTCCCACATTTCTGAGCACGTGGAATACAGCAGAGCGCAAGGCTTTCTTGGCGGATGAACAGGTCGTTTACTTGTACCATAACCAAGTTGATGCAGCCGGGGACCATGCTGTTGAGGAAACGTCAGTGTTCGAACGAACAGCTGATACTATCGAGACACTCAGCCGAACCATCGCTATTCTACGCAACCTCAGTGTATCCCACATCATCGTCACTGCCGACCACGGCTACGTTTACAAACGGGCCGTTCTGGATTCAGCGGACAAGATCGACCTGGGCGACCACGACTTCGATACCCGAGGCCAGCGCTACGCCATTTCTGCCGATACCATCGAAGGACCCGGGATTCGTTCCCAGCGCCTGGGTGACTTGCTGGCGAATGATGACGATCGCAGGGTCTACTACCCGGCTACCGACAGTATCTTCGTCTCTGCTGGCGCCGGCCAAAACTATGTCCATGGCGGTGCCTCGCCCCAGGAAATGATCGTGCCGGTGTTGAAGGTGAACTTGAAGCAAGGCAAGTCGAAAGCGGAACCGGTGATGATTAAGGTTACCAACGCCGAGCATCGGATCACCTCGCGCAGTATTTCAGTACCGATTTCTCAGGAACCGGCAGTGAGTGACACGGCTACACCGGCGACCTATCTGTTGTACTTCGTGGACGACAATGACCGCATTATTTCTAACGAAGTGAAATATGTCGCGGACAGCACAGACCCGGATACTGACAAACGCCGGGACCAGGTCTATATGACGTTGAGCGACCAGCCTTTCGACAACGCGGCCCGTTACTATCTGGTCATTCGCAACGCGGAGACGGACGAGAAAGTTGCTCGAATTCAGTACCGGATGGATTTGACGATTGGGGGAGGAATTGGCTTTGACCTTGGATGATGAGCATCGCACGGAGGAAGAAAAGCTGCGCGCCGACAGCAATGGCGACATCGACGTGAACGCGGATGATATTGCCGCACACGAGGCAGCGCAGGACGTCCAGACCGACCTGCTGGACAAGCTGGAGGCCTATTTTGCTGGCCGGTTCGTGCGCAAGGACCTGACCCAGCGCATCAAGGAAGGGGCCAACGTGCCCACGTATGTCCTGGAATTTCTCCTCGGGCAATACGCCAATAGTTCCGACCCGGTTATTATTGAACAGGGCGTCCAGAACGTGAAGAAAACCCTGGCCAATAATTACGTCCGGCCGGATGAAGCCGAGCGGGTGAAGTCGAAGATTCGAGAGGAAGGGTCCTACACGGTCATCGACAAGGTCAGCGTCACCCTGAACTCGAAGGAGGACCGCTACGAGGCGGAGTTCGCCAATCTGGGTATCAAGAACGTACCGGTGGACGAGATGTTCGTGAAGAACTTCGAGCGGTTGCTCATCGGCGGCATCTGGTCCATCGTCCGGGTGCAGTACAACCATGACGGCAGCGATCCGTTTCTCATCCAGCAACTCGTGCCGGTACAGGTGCCGTCGGTGGATATGAAAGAGGTCTACAATGCTCGCCCACACTTCTCGACGGATGAATGGATCGACTTGATTCTGCGCACCATCGGCATGGAGCCGACCCAGTTCACCACTCGCGTGAAGTGGCTGCTGGTGTCCCGGCTGATTCCGTTCGTGGAGAATAACTACAACTTCGTCGAGCTGGGGCCCCGGGGGACGGGGAAGTCCCACGTGTACAAGGAGCTGTCGCCCAACTCGATTCTGGTGTCCGGCGGCCAAACCACCGTGGCCAACCTGTTCTTCAACATGGCTAGGCACGAAGTAGGCTTGGTCGGCATGTGGGACGTGGTGGCCTTCGATGAGGTGGCCGGTATTAAGTTCAAGGACAACGACGGCGTACAGATCATGAAGGACTACATGGCGTCCGGCTCCTTCGCCCGGGGGCGGGACGAGATTCAGGCGTCTGCCGGGATGGTCTTCGTGGGGAACATTAATCAAGCCATCGACGTGGTACTGCGCACGTCCAACCTGTTCGAACCGTTTCCCACAGTGATGGCCAACGACACGGCGTTTCTTGACCGGATTCACAACTATCTGCCGGGGTGGGAGATTCCAAAGTACCGGCCGAGTTTCTTCACCAACGGTTATGGACTGATCACCGATTACTTTGCCGAGGTGATGCGCGACCTGCGGAAGATTTCTTATGGGGACGCCTTCGACGAATACTTCACGCTGGGCAAGGACTTGAATCAACGAGACACGATTGCCGTGCGTAAGACGGTGTCCGGGATGATCAAGCTGCTTTACCCGGACGGTCAATTCACCAAGGACGACGTCGCCGAAGTGTTGACGTTTGCTATGGAGATGCGCCGACGAGTGAAGGAACAGTTGAAGAAAATCGGCGGGATGGAGTTCTTTGATGTGAACTTTTCTTACATCGACAAGGCGACCTTCGATGAGCATTACGTCCCGGTGCCGGAACAGGGTGCGACGGGGCTGATTCCCGAGGGCGAGGGCAAGCCGGGGCAGCTGTATACCGTCGCTCGGGACGCCGACCAGCGGCTGAGCCTGATCAAGCTGGAGTCGCAGATGACGGCGGGGACCGGCAAGACCAGCTGGACTGGCGTGGCGTCGAACCAGGCGGCCAAGGAGGGCATGAATACTGCCTTCAACTACCTGCGGGCTAACTTTGGGTCCGTTAATCAGGCGATTGCGCCCAGTCGGCATGACTACATCGTCAATCTGACCAACATGAATAATGGTGCAACGCCGGAGGAAGTATCATTGGCGACGTATGTGGCGCTGGTGTCCATCAGCGTCGGCCGGCCGGTGATTGGCGGGTTGGCGATTCTGGGCGACTTCACCATCGGCGGGACGATCAAGCGGCTGTCTGGGCTGGCGGACCGGCTGCAAGTGGCTCGAGACAGCGGTGCGAAGCGGGTGCTGCTGCCGGCGTCGGCTACGGCGGAGCTGCCGACAGTGCCGGCGGAGCTGATGTCGGCGTTTACGCTGATGTTTTATGGGTCGGTAGAGGATGCGGCATTTAAGGCGCTGGGAGTGAAGCAGTAAAGAAAGACAGTTGTCGAACGTGAAAGATAGCTTCATTTTTGCGTCTGCATTTAAAGATGTGGAAGCCAAGGCGCCCATAATTACTGTTTCTCTTTGAAAGGAGTCGAACATGAATAACTTCGAAGACGCCAACATCGAGTACAAGTCTCAACTGACCAACCGGCTAAAAAGAGAGATTGTTAGCTTCTTGAACAGTCCAAACGGTGGAGTGATTTACCTTGGGATAGATGATATAACGAGAAAATCGTTACCTGTCAGTGATGCGGAGCGAAAGCGATGGGAGGAAACCATATCCAACTGGGCTTTGAATGCTTTTTATCCGATTCCTTACAGCTTGATTGAAGTATTGCCAAACAAACAGCCGTTTACCGTCAAAGTGCGTGGTGGCAGAAATAAACCATATGCAATCAGTTCAAATGGATTTGACTCCAGCGGTGTCTACGTTCGGGAGGGCAGCTCTGCTGTAAAGGCGACAAACGAACGCATTCGACGGATGCAACAGGAGTATCAGGTGAGCGGTGAGTTTGATTCAGAGCCAGCGGACGAACAACAATTGACATTTAAAGTGGCGTCGGACGTCTTTGAGAATCTTGACGTTGATTTCGATCAGAAGGCGTTGCGTTTAGTGAAGGACGGCAAATATAACAATGCTGCGTTGTTAGTGAGCGATCAAAACCCTTACCCCATAAAACTGGGAGTGTATGACGGCCTGGATGTAATGAAATTTCTAGACAAACGGGAATTCTCCGGAGCCATGACTAAGCAGATTGATGAGGTATTGAACTATTTGGACCTAGCCAACCATAATCAGGTGGTGATTACCGGAAAAGGACAACGGCAAGAAAAGAGTGATTTTCCGACCGTCGCAATCCGGGAGGCGGTCATCAATGCATTTGTTCACCGGGATTATTTGCTTCATTCCAACGTGAAAATCGAGCTATTCAATGACCGCTTGGAGATTGTCTCGCCGGGCGGGATACCAGACGGATTAACGCTCGCAGAGATTAAGGATGGACTCACGGCAGCCCGCAACCCACGGCTGATCCATATCCTTGATAAGATGCAATACATCGAGAACTACGGAACGGGAATCCGGCGTATGTACCGGGCGTATGGCCAGGATTCTCAGGGGCCACGGTTTGAAGTGCGGGACAACTCATTTAAAGTCGTCCTTCCCAACCGAAATTATATGTCGACAGAAGAAAAAGCGCCTGAAGGGGACCCTTACAAAACCATGGCTAGTGGAAAGTCTCGTATCACTGAAACGAACGAGGCGCGAGTTCTGGCTGTTCTGAGGCGGAGCAAAAAGCCACTAAAACGCTTAGAGCTGCAATCCGAGACAGGCTTAACACGGAATCAAATTTTTGCTGCCTTGCGGGTACTACGAGCAGAAGAAAAGATTTTGGTCGTGGGGACATCCGTTAATACACGGTACGTGACCAAGTGAATAATACGAGCGCGTCATTGCTGAATCAGACGCTTTCGAAAGCTGTTGCCGCAGAACAGGTTCCAAAAAGCGTCTGGAAAAGCGTATGGTTACAACCAGACGCTTTTTGGAAACACTGGTACTGCAGGCTTTCTTGAACGAAGATGTCTGGTAAGCATCTGGAAAAGCGTATGGTTTTGCATTGCCGATGGCCGCCTGGCAGGGAACAATAATGGACGACTGCCACCGTTCTTCCACTCCAAGTGGAAGATGGGAGTTTCAGTTCAGTTGCCATATCCAATTCTGACCCCATTGGCTGCAAAAGCAGCAAAATGACGTTAACGTTCGCAGGACGATTTCTGAACGAGCGCGCCAAGCACCCGGGATTAGCAGTAATCTGAACAGAAATACGCAACTGCTGGTCAGCTCAATAAGGAAGGACGAACACAATGCCCAGAAAGAAAAAGCAATACCTGCAACTCAAGATTCAACTGCAAGATGAACGACCGCCGTTGTGGCGGCGCGTCGTCGTACCAATGGCATTTACTTTGGAACAGCTGCACGCTGTGATTCAGATTGCCTTCGATTGGCAGAACGCACATCTGCACCATTTTTGGGCGACCCAGAATAAACGGGTATTCTATGTGCCGGAGATTGATCCAGACTTTGGTCTTGAACAGCACTTAGCTGGTGAAACTAAGGCTTTTTCGCTATTGGACAAGGGCAATGTTATGTATGAGTACGATTTTGGCGACAGCTGGGAGCATCTCATTCATCTGGAGAAAATTTTGCAGGTATCTGATCTGAATGGGGTTTCGGCGCCCTTTTGCCTGACTGGGCGAGGCGCAGCAAAGCTGGAAAACTCTCGCGGCGAAGCTAACGATGATGGTGAGCCGTTCAACCGGGAAGCAATCAATCAGGCGTTGCAAGCGGCGTTCCCAACTGAGACGGTCATGCCCGCTAAGTATACTATCGAAGAGGCGGATAGACCCTTTGCTAATGATGAGGAGCCGGAGTCAGGCGATTCTGTCAGTGTCTTGGACAATGCCATCACTCAGTTGACGGATAGTACTGGAGAATTGCCGCTGGAGGCAGCGGATTTCTTAGCCAGCGGGCTGGCTAACGGCGAGCTGACAAAGACCGAGCAGCGGCACTTAGCCCAGCGGTTAATCGAAGAGCGGTTAACCTTGTACCAAATTGGCGACAAAAGCGGTCCAAGTATTATCAGTCGTGACGCAGTGGCCATCGTGCTTTCTGAATTACTATTAAATGACCGGGACAAGGCCGTGCTGACCAAACAACAGCTGAACGCCTTATTTGACCAAGCAGAGCAGCGGCTTGTCCAGGAAAGAAATACGACGGATATTGTTGACGACCAGAGAGGGATCGAATCAGCCCTCACCGTGATGGCTGATGTGTTGCAAAATCCCCGTTACCCACAGGAGAGGGCCAACAATATTGCCTTAGTCGTCCGTGCGATGCTTGAAAATTTAGAGGCGCCCTTTGTTGGTAAAGAACCCGAGATGATTGCTGGTCTCTTCCTTGAGCTGGTGGCCCTGGGCAAAATTTCGGACACGGTACTGACCCGTCAAATCGAAGAAATCAGTACCAGCTTAGACAAGCTGTGGATGAGTGACCATCGCTCTGATGCTGAATCCGAATACCGTGTGGTCGCGTGGCAGCGCGTCTTGGCGGCGATGAATGTCTTGTTCGCTAATGCCCCGGGTTTTGATAAGCTGCGCCAGTTTCTATACAAGACGAGCCGTGGTTACCTGGTGTCGCTGATGGGCTTGGATGAACAGTAGGGGGGTCAACACGAACCTCTTGCGACACATCTGCAGTCTTGATACAATGATGATAGAAAAAGAGCCGGCGCGTGAACACCGACCCAATGCAAACCGCTTTAAGAGCGGTGACAGTTTCAGTTAGGCTTGATGCCTGCCCTCAGCTGGTCAAAGTTAAGGGGCGGGCTTTTTTGTTATTTTTGATCGTTCTTGCCAATCACGATGGTTGCGACCAGGAGGCCGAACGAAATCATGAGCGACAAGACTTGGTACGTGTTCATGCTGTCGAAAACCTTTCGTCAGTTTGTTCCATGTTCCCATAGACGCC
This sequence comes from Schleiferilactobacillus shenzhenensis LY-73, assembly GCF_000469325.1. GTDB lineage: Bacteria > Bacillota > Bacilli > Lactobacillales > Lactobacillaceae > Schleiferilactobacillus > Schleiferilactobacillus shenzhenensis. The sequence goes on from NZ_KI271611.1 coordinate 8,334, forward strand.
ACTTCCTTGGGAAAGTACAGCACCGCCCTTAAAACTTCTGCTCGCGTAGTATACCATAAAGAGATCAGCACCTGTCAATCGCTTTATAACGTATGCCAAAGGTGGGAATTTAGACATCCCAGCCGTTTTTTTCTGAATATACCGATTTACAGTAATCATGACACCATCGTAAAGGACGCGAGGTAACCCCATGAACATCAAAGTCATCGGCGTCGGCAAACTCAAAGAAAAGTACTTCAAAGCCGGCATCGCCGAATACAAGAAACGGCTGGACAAACTAGCCAAGGTACTCATCATCGAGGTGGGGGACGAGAAGGCGCCGGAATCCCTTTCTGCCGCTGAGATGGACCAGGTCAAGGAGAAGGAGGGCGGCCGAATTCTGGCCAAGATCAAGGACAAGGAGTACGTCATCGCCCTGGCCATTGAGGGCAAGCAGCGCAGCTCCGAGGCCTTCGCCAAAGAGATTGCCGACCTGGGCACATACGGCCACCCCGACATCACCTTCGTCATCGGCGGCTCCCTGGGCCTCAGTCCCGCCGTTATGGCCCGGGCCAATGACACGCTCAGCTTCGGCAAGCTGACCATGCCCCACCAGCTTATGCGCCTGGTGCTGATGGAGCAAATCTATCGGGCGTTCATGATCAATACCGGCAGTCCGTACCATAAGTAGCCGCCAGACAGAAAGGCCGCCACGTAAAGGCATTTCTAACTAAACCGTCGTAATTAATCCGGTAGTCCAGCCGCCAGCATGCTATGATGGGGACAGCCCAGTGGGACCCAACCGCCGGACCACAACTGGAGGTGCACCGATGGACCAAGACCATAACCAAGACCAAACCAAGCGGCTGATCATCCGCCCATTTCGCGATGACGCCACAGACACGGCGGCAGCATTTAATATCCTGTCTAACGAAACAGTGAACCAATTTCTTCCCTGGTTCCCGGTCCAGTCGGCGCTGGCGGCCCGTGCCATGGTGCACGATACCCAGCAGCCCCGGCGGCACATGTCCTGGTACGCGGTCTGCCTGAAGACCGACGATATTCCCATCGGCTACGTGACCGTCGCCGACACGAAGAGTCAGGACCTGGGGTACGGCCTGTTACCGGCTTACTGGAACCAGGGCATCATCACCGAAGCTGCCGCGAAGGTCATTCAGTTAGAGTGGGTGTACGGCCGGGGCTGGCTGACGGCCACCCACGACGTGCACAATCCCGCCAGCGGCCGGGTGATGCAGAAGCTGGGCATGATCTATCAGTATACTTATCAAGAATTGACAGAGCCCAAGCACGCGTACGTCAACTTCCGGATGTACCAGATCAACTTGGCCCAGAAGGATGCGCCGATCTACGAGGGATACTGGGCCCAATCGACGGTCCACTACATTGAGGACCTTTAGCCCGTCCCGCATGGCATGAACAATGCCCCCACTTCAACGTTCTCTTCACGGCAACAAGCGGTATACTAACCCTAACAGCCCCCAGGATAATGACATCCGCCGGGGGCAGTTTTGCATTTTTTCTACATATCTCTTCTATGGAAGGAACCTGAGGATTCATGGCAGAAAGAAAACCGACACCCATCGCCAAGGTCTACGAAGCGCTGAGTGCTGTGGCAGATAAGCGGGTCACATTTCCGGCCGACCAGCCGGGGGAGGCGCTGGTCACCTCGTCGGACGGCAGCAAACAATACACGGTCCGCTTCGGCGACGGCTTCTATTCGTCCAACGACAACGCGACCTATTGGCAGCATTACGCCGGCTACCCCATCGTGGCCGTGCTGATCGAACAGCATAAGATTGGCTTGCCGTCGGGGTCGGACAATCTTGTTCAAGCCTTCGCCGGGGTGAACTGGAAGAAGCTCAACACGCAGTACAAGAATGACTACGCGAAGTCCACTGCTGACTTTCTCACCACCGTTGATGACCCTAAGCCGGTCAAGAAGCTGGTGCGTATCGTGGCGGACCAGCTGGGGGCGCTGGACTTCACCGTGAAGGGAAACCGGGCGCAGATGCGGCATCCGGAGCAATAAAACGGAAGAAAACATGGTATCCCCAAGAGCCTGAAACCGCTATACTGGTGGTACCAAGAAAGTGGGGGACCGCAATGCTCAAGTCTGTCAAACTCGGCTTCGAAAATGTTGAAGTCATGACAATCCCGATTTCCGTTCTCGATCTGTATTTCGAAAATATTGCCGAAATGGTGTCGTTCCACCGCCGCAATATGGAAGGTGACCGATTGGTGCGCCAGAGAATCATCGGGAACGGCTACATCATGGTCCAACGGTCGTGGTTTGAGACCATGGGCGGACGCATCTCCAATGCCATCCAGTCCGGCTTGCCCGACCCTGCGGCGGAGGCCATTCTCGATGAGTCATTGCAACTCAACCGGGACGATATTCAGGAATGGTTCGCCCAAGGATTGCCGGATGAGGCGATTCAGGACAAGATCATGGAACGCTTCACGGATCACTTCACCGAGGGACGTGTCGCTGACTTGGTTGATGTGACGCTAATGGTGGATGGTCAGCCGGATGAGCAGCTGATCATTCCATGGGAAGACGATCCGGCTGGGAATGACAACCAGCTGGCCGTCAACGTGGCGCTGCCTGACGCGTACGTCATTTTCTTCGATCAGCGGGACCCGGACATTCATCAGCATAAGCAGGAGAAGCTGGCGGAATTTGGCATGATCGACCCAGCAGAATAGAATGGCAGAAAGCGGTGCGAACCCATGCTGGCTCGGCACCGCTTTTCTTATCCCCGTATTGACAGCACTGCCAGCACCTGTGACAATTGTTGCCAGTACCTATTCGCTGAGAAACGAGGACGCCCATGACCAGAAAGAAGAAACAGTACCTGCAATTGAAAATCAATATTCAGCTTGAGAAGCCGCCCGTGTGGCGGCGGGTCGTCGTACCGGCCGCCTTCCGTCTGGACCAACTGCATGCCTTGATTCAAATTGCATTCGGTTGGCACAACGAGCATCTCCATCATTTTTGGTCCACGGATACCAGGCGGTTGTTGTATGTGCCGCGAATTGATCCTGATCTCCAGGTGACGCAGCAGCTTACGAATGAAACCGACGCCTTTCCGCTGCTCAAAAAGGCGGATTTGATTTACGAATATGATTTTGGGGACAGTTGGGACCATGTGATCCATTTGGAAGACGTGCTGCAGGTATCAGATTTGGGCGGGCGGCAAGCACCTTTCTGTCTGACCGGTCGGCGTCCCGGAAAACAGGAGAACTCTCGCGGCCAGAAGCAGAATGAGGGCGCGCCGTTCAACAAGGCGGCCATCAATCAGTCGCTGCGTGCCGCTTTTCCGAAAGAGACAGCCATGCCTGTCCAGTATCGTTTTAAAGTCGCGGATGAAGCAAAGACAACACCGGTGCCGCCCGCCACAAGTGCACCGAATCAGGACGCATGGTCTAAGGACAAGCTGCTCAGTGCTGCCGGAGAGCTCTTGGGGGCTGATTCTAAAAAGGTCTATCAGACTGCTGACACACTGTGGAATGCGCTCACCAATAATCAAATGGCGGCAGCCAGCCAGACTGAGCTGACGCGGATCATCGTGCGGAATCAACTCGTTCTCTTTAAAGTAGGCCAGAAAGACGACAGCACAATTCATAATCGGTTGGCGTTCAGCGGCTTGAGCGCGGCCCTGCTGGCCAATGATGCCAAGGCCCATTTCTTGCCCAAGAGCTGGTTGAATGGCCTGTTTGATCAGGCGGAAAGATTGGTCGCTTCTGAAAAGAATATGGCGCTGCTGCCGAATATGCAGACCGGCAGCCGGGCGGCATTGAAGCTCCTGAAGGTTGCCGTAGAACATCCAGATTATGACAATGCCCGAGCGTCTGATCAAATCCCGCCGGCACTGGAGAAGATGTTTGAAAACATTGAGGCACCTTTTCAAAGCGATGAACCTGAACGGATTGCCGGCATCGTTGTCGAACTCGCGGGGATGAAGGCCTTCCCGCCGGACTTGCTGACAGCCCTCCTGCGGCTCATGTCGCTGACCCAAGACATTGCCTGGCGTGAAGATGGGGGGACACATCCAGAGCCGTTCTTCAGACTTGAAGCGTGGCAGCATGTGCTGACGATACTCGACGTTATGCTCACCGGTCTTACTGGGTATCAGGAGGTTGGTGAGGCCGTCCATAAAGAAGTGAAGGCCCGGTTGTTGAAAATGTATAATTTGGAGTAACAGTGAAGATAACGGGCGCGGCCACCAGCTGCGCCCGTTTGCTATTTACTGGCTTTTGACACGGCTCCGCGCTATGAAACGAGCAACCCATACCGTATACTGAAAGTGGATACAAGTTAAGTGGATTATATTGACTTTTGGTGCACTAGACCATACGGGAAGGACTTTCTGCGATGCTCTACGTCAACAATACGGAGACAATCGATGCCCGCTTCATTTCTGCCGGCACCTTCATTCATGAAGCGGGTTGGACCCATCAGCGGCGCATCATTGACAGCTATGAACTGATGCTGCCGATTCAAGGGGCAGTGCCGATGCAGGTGGGGGAGAATGCCTATCAATTGAAACCCGGTGCGCTGCTCGTCGTGCCGCCAAACGTGCCCCACGCGGGCGCGGCGCCAACTGCCACAGCAGTGCGGTTCGACTGGTTCCACATGACGCTGCCCGATGTCCATGCTGTCACGGAGCCGCTCGTCATCACGGAACAGATCAACCGGGCCGGGTTGTTGCTGCCTAATTACACTGACGAGCTGGTCATGGACCGGGTTTACATGATTGCCACCCAGTTGCTGGACGTGTATCAGGCCCGCGGCCGGCAAGCTTATCTGCAGAGCATTCTAAACAGCATGTTATACGAGATTGCGATGCAGGAACGGATTGTCCTGAGCAAGCAGGCCGCCGGCGACGAGGCCCTCCAACCGGTGCAGGACTGGCTGCGGATCCACGCTCGGGAGAACATCAACCTGAACCAAATTGCCGCTTTCTTCTCCTACAATCCCAGTTATCTATCGCGGTTGTATAAGGCGAAGATGCACCGGACGATTGGGGAAGAAATCGAACATTTCCGCTTGCAGGCGGCGGAGACGCAATTGTTGGAAACGACCAAGACGGTGGATCAGATTGCCCGCTCAGTGGGTTACGACGACCCGAAGTATTTCATGCGGCTGTTTAAGAAGCACGAGAATATGACACCTACACAGTTCCGTAAGGCGTATGACCGGCGGCATTTCAATCGCGCATGAATATGAAGAAAACCAGGCCGCGTCCAGCCTGGTTTTCTTCATGGCGGAGGAGAATAGCTGCACCGGCGGCGCGTTTTTTGCGGTCGCTGCTCTCTCCCTTATGCCTTAACGTACACGTGATAGTGCTCGTGGTTCACCAGAGCCAATGGGACAAAGAGGGTATCCTGGTGAATCAATGCCGGTTCGTCGGCGACCTTCGTGAATTGGTCGGCCAGCGGACGGGTCTGATCAATGCTTTCTTCCAAGAAATGATCGGCCTTGCTAAGTGCCGCCAGGATGTAAGGACCATAAGCCACTGAGAGCAGTTGCGGCCTATCCGGGGTCGGTACCAGATGAATGGTCGGGGCCAGGGTGAGGGTGATCGTTGTGCCGGCGGCCAGGTGAGTCGGCAGGTAAATATAACCATTGCGTTCTTCCACCGCGACGGGGGTGCCGGCGGCGGTCACGGCCACGGTCTTGCTCCAATACGGGTGACGGATGACCACTTGCTTGGCACTATGGTTCACCGTGATGGTCACGGTCTCCGGGTGATTGAAGTCGCCGTGCATGGTGAGATCGACGCCGTTCGCGGTGTCTTGCAAACGGCTGGCGATGAAGAGGTTAATGTACACATGGGCGGCGTCGGTGAAGTAGATGGCTTCGCCGTACTTGAAGTGATTCTCCAGGCCGGTCCCGTGACAGCAGGTGTTCTCCACGTCGTAACCCTTGGTATCGCCGGGCTTCGTGGACAGGAAGTACGTGGATCCGCCGATCCCCTCGTGATCAGTGGTCGCGAGAATGTGGTTCAATACGGTGCGTTCATAGTAGTCCATCTTATCCACGGTGGGCGCATACTCATAGAGCCGCTTCGTCAGCTTCAGCATGTTGTAGGAAGCGCAGGTCTCGGCCGTATTCTCGTCCAGATGCACCCCGATGTGGTCCGGCTGGTGGAACATCTCGCCGTCACCGGTACCGCCGAAGCTGTAGATATGGTCGGCAATCACACGGTGCCAGAAGAAATCCGCGATGTCGTAGTATTTCTGCACGTGACTGTACCGGAAGATATTCAAGGCGCCGACCACTTGGGGGATGTGCTGGTTGGCATGCAGCGAGCCCAGAGCGTCGACTTTCTGTTCCATGGGGAAGAAAAGCCGGTCGTTGTCGAAGTGCCGCGCCGCTGTCAGCAGGTGCGGATCCTTGGTCAAGGCATACAGCTCCGCCAGCGATTCGTTGATACCGCCGAATTCGCCGGCGATATACATGCCCCACATCTTCTTCAATTGCTCGACGGACAGCTTGCCCAGCCGGTTGTAGACCCACTGGCCAATACCGGTGGCAATGGTCAGGGCCTGCTGATTGCCGGCCAGCTCGTAACCGTCGATGAGGCCGGCGAGAATCTTGTGCAGTGTGTAATAAGGCGCCCAGATCTTGGGGTAGGGCGTGTATTGTTCCAGCAAGTCGAACTGCGTCTCGTCGTAGGCGCTGAGAAAGCCGGGGTGAATCCCGGGCTGGTGGGCGAAAGCCGCTTGCACTTTGCCCAGTTCCTGCACCATGTATGTCAGTTTATTCTGGATGTCTTGATTACCCGTGGCGGCGTAGCAGAGAGCCAGCGCGGACAGGTAATGCCCGGTGGTATGGCCGCGCAGGTTGGAATCCGGCGTGTCCCAGCCAATCATGGCGGGTGCCCCTTGGGTATCCAGGCCGGCGGCGGACCGGAAGTTGTAGAGCATCTGGTCGTCATCCACCGTGAGCAGGAACCGTAACCGCCGATCTTGAGCCCGCTTCTCCGGTGTATCGTCAATGAGCCGGACATTCTTCAAGGGCTCACCCACAACTTGCCGTTTTTGGTCAGAAAGGGCGGGAGCCTGTGTCTGAATGGTGATGTGGGCCGTCACCGGGTGGGTCGTCCCTTTGATGACACCTTGCGCTGAATCTTCACCCGTGGTCGTGTAGGCCCGGGCGTCGCCGTCAGTCCAGACGATGTATTGGGGCAGCAGCTGCCCGTCTTCGGTGGCCACGGCGGTGGCTTGAGGCAGATACAGCGGTTCACCGGCGACAGCCGTTAATTCAATCGGATACACCTTTTTGATTTGGATATTATTCTTGGCTTCCAGTACCGTGACCTTGAACGGCACCTTGGTTGCGGCGTCTCCATGGGATACCGTTGCAGTCAGGTCGATGACCCGGTCTCCGCGGCCGTAATCCGGTTGGACCACGTGCCCGTCCGGTTTCAGAAACCGGTCGTCGCTGGTTGTCCAGGTAATCGTCGATCCATTCTCACCCTGGGTGAGCAGCTTCAGGTCAAATTCGACAGTGCGCAGGTTACCCAGATAAATTTTCTTTGCATCGGCTTGAACGATGTCTTCATCCGTCATGTTTTACCACTCCTTGTTGGAATCGCTTACGGTCTATATACTAGAGATTAAAGATTGTGATGTCGGTAGCGAGATATGTAAATTGGTGGATTATTTTGACATGGTCAGAGACCACCGCGTGCGCCAGTCTTTCGTCTTGGCTACAGCGAAACATTGACAAAGCCCGTTGCGGTTGTGACACTGGGACGTGATAAAAGAAAAGAAACGGAGACGATGAGCGTGCCCAGAAAGAAAAAAGAATACCTGCAACTAAAAATCAATATCCAGGATGAGCATCCGCCCGTTTGGCGGCGGGTCGTCGTTCCCCAGGCCTTCCGCTTGGACCAACTCCATGCGGTGATTCAAATTGTCTTTGGCTGGGAGAATTACCACCTGCACCAATTTTGGACGACGAAGGACCCAGATGCTCTTTACGTCCCGGAGACCGACCCGGATCTGGACGTGGACCAGCGTCTGACGAGCCGCACTAAGATCTTCAAGCTGCTGAACGCGGGAGATATGATTTATGAGTATGACTTCGGCGACAGCTGGGAACATCGCATTCATCTGGAGAAGATCCTCACGGCTTCTGACTTGCAGGGGGAGCAGGCACCTTTCTGCCTGACCGGGCGCGGAGCGGATAAGCAGGAAGATTCCCATTACGAAGAAGACAACGATGCGGCACCGTTCAATAAAGCGGCGGTGAACGAACAGCTGCTGACGGACTTCCCGACAGAGACCAGCATGCCGCAGGAATACAGTGCAGGCGGATTGGATGCCCTCGTCGGCAGTGGCGAGGAGACTGCGCGGAAAATCCAGAACGAGCCAGACTTGCTGGACGCGCTGCTAGCGGGGAAAACGGTGGTGCGGGACGGGGATAATGCGCCGGTCGTCCATGATCTAAGCAGCATTTTGGGCAATCAGTTTTCTGCCCTGGATAACGAGGTCGATCAATTGACCGGAGATGACAAACACGCCGCCTTCCGCACCGCCAGCCATTTGATCAGCGAGTTGGAAGACGGTGAATTCACGACAGACCAGCAGCGGCATATCGCCCAGCGTATTATTGATGATCAGCTGCTGCTGTTCCATATCGACGTGTCTGCCGACCAAACGGTGTACAATCGGATGGCCGTCGGGGCGTTGACCGCTGTATTGATTGCGATCGACACCGCCTACCCGATGCTCCCGCCAGAACAATTGAGCAGGCTGTTCGACCAAGCGGAGCACTGGGCTAGCCAGGAAAAGAACGATAGCATGTTGTACGGTACGAGCTCAGCGATGGGGGCGGCGCTGGTCCTTCTTCAGTCGGCAATTCGGAACCCGGCCTATACGAAGGACCGAGCTAAATCCCTATTCGATGTGGTGCTGCAGATGGTGACCAACCTGGATGAACCCTTCATGAGTGAAGAACCGGACCGGATTGCCCAACTCTTTGTTGACCTTCTTCAGTTAAGAAAGGCCACGGGGACCGTTGTTGCTGCTGGGATTCGTCACATCACCCAGGTTCTCGACCAGGCGCGGCTGAACGATCACGACAAGACACTGCTGCCGTTCGTCCAGATCAAGGCCTGGCAGCACGTCCTGACCATTCTTCATGTGCTCTTAGGCGAGATGAAGGGAACCAAAACTGTTTGGAACGTCGTTGATCATGAACTGAAGGAGCAGTGGCAGGACGTCCATTTCTTTGAATGACCATCTATAGGACGTGGCAGATGCGGCGTCCTTTGTGCTCTCTGGGGTGAGATGATTGGGCAGGAGAAAGGAGATCGGTGCGGCATGGAGATTTCAGACGACACGCGGCGGCGGTATCGGGTCCGAGTCCACCATCTTGACCGGCGTGTCCGGCCGGCGGAGATGAACGCTGCGGTGGGGACGATTGGGATGCAGAACACGCCGCCGGGGGCCTGGGAGCAGGCAGTGTTCAATCGCGTGAGCGGTGTGACAGCAGCTGATGCCCGAGCAGTGTTGGAAGAAAAGAAAACTCTGGTCCAAGCCTGGAGCTTCCGCGGGGCACCGGTGGTCTTCCCAACGGCGAACGCCAGCATATTTTTGACTGCGCTGGAAGCCGATCCTGGCGAAGAGCCGTGGATCTATACGGCCGGGCTGATGCCATCGCTGGAAACATTGGGGTTCGGCTATGATGACCTGCGCCAACGCGTGACAGAGGCGACGGAAAGTACTCTGCGGGCGCAGACGATTGCGGGGAAATCCCAGTTGGACGCGGCAGTGGCTGACCATCTGGCAGCGTCGTTATCTGGTGACCTGTTGCGCCGGTGGCAGAGCCCGTCACCCTATGGCGCCCGCCAGACCCTAGGCCAGGCCGCGGTGTCCTTCATGTTACGGCCAGCGAGTTTTACTGGTCAGGTGGTCTTTGGCCGGCGCGACGGGCAGATACCCGCGTTTACGAGTCCGGCGCATTGGGGCGTTACGCTTTCTGCCCAGAGGGATGCCGCTCACGAGCTGGTGCGCCGATTCGTCCATGCGTATGGGCCAACGAACCGGCAGGCGTTCACCAAGTGGCTGGGATGTTCGACGGCGCAAGGGCGGCGGTTGTGGTCGCTGTTACCGGCGGCAGAAATCACGCCGATAGGTCAAGACGTTGTCCTGACCGCCGATGTGCCAGCATTCGGGGAAGGCCCAGCGCTGACCGGTGTGCGGTTGTTGGGCGCGCACGACCCGTTCTTAGACGCCAACGGTCGGGACTTGCTGCTCCCAGACAAAACATTACAGAAGAAGGTGTGGCGGCTGGTCGGCAATCCGGGCGTGATACTCGTGGATGGACGCATTGCGGGTATCTGGCGGCAGCGGGCGCAAAAAAACACGCTGGCGATTATGGTCACCGGGTTTGGCCCGGTTGTGCGTGCGCGGCGTGCTGAAATTGTGCGTGAGGCGGAGAAATATGCGGCATTTTGCGGCGTGGACTTGGGTACTTTGGCATTTTCTGACGAGAGAGCGTGTCCGACCAGAATACCGGGAGCGGATTCGTTGCCGTCTTAATTGCCAAACGACCAAAGGGACGCATTCCCCGAAGATGAAGTACTGCTGTTGCTGCTGCCATAGTGAAATGAGGCGTGCGACTCATAATAATATTTCCGAGATGAGGTGCTGCTGTTTGCGGCCGGTGTTTGCTGCGTCGTCGGCGTCGGCCGGGTCACCAGCCAAAGAAGCAGGGCAACGACGATGAACATTGCCCCGGTGATGATCAGGCCGAGCGTCTTTTCGTTTTGTTTGTTCATGATTTTCTTCCCTCGCGGCTTTCGCCCGTTTTCAACTGTTATTTATTCATTATAGGCTTGATTGGAATGGCGCTCAATGGCGGTGTGACGGGGTTTGCATCAAAAAGTAGTGTGCATCCAATGTGCCCAAAAGTACAACGCCTGCATGCTCGCGATGGACGCAATAGAATACAAACTACAAAAAGTAGTTGTGATCATTTTAGCCTTCGGAAAAGTTGAATACGGCGGCGCAGTGGGATAACATAATTATCAGTGTATGTTTAATCACAAGGAGGAAAATGATGGCAGTACAAATCCCACAACCGTCCGTCTTTCGGATCGACAGTCTGTTTAAGGACAACCGCTTCTTAGTTCCGCTGTACCAGCGCAATTACGCTTGGGAGTCATCTGAAATTGACGACTTTTGGCGTGACTTAAGTATGCTGATAGAAGGGGATCGGACGTCCCATTTCTTCGGTCAAATGGTGACGTTCAACAATACGGAAAAACAAGTTCAAGAGATCATCGACGGGCAGCAGCGGCTGACTACAGTGACGCTGTTTCTTGCCGCTTTGCGCGACTTGGCAAAAACCATCATCGCCGAGGCTAAGAACGATATTGGGGAGAACGAACAGGACGACTTGCGCGTCCTGAATAAGCAGGTCCGAGATCTATTAGTGGATTCAGCCACCGGCAAACCCACGCTGGTCGTCGAAGAGCAGACCGCTCAAGATCCGCAGACACCGATTCAGCACTATTTCTTTCAGCTGACCCACCAAGACACTGAGTCGGTGCCCGACGTGGATCCCCATCAGCAGCCCTACAAGAATCTGCGCAACGCCTACGATACGTTGTTGAAACAGCTGAAGAAAGCGGTATGGCGCGAGAAGACTTGGGCGATGCGGGCCCGCTTGCTGGAGCGGTTCTATGACCGCTTTACGCAAGGATTCTACGTCGTTGTGATTTCTGCACTCAATCAGCGGGAAGCTTTCATTATCTTCGAAACCCTGAATACCCGGGGCAAAGACTTGACCGCCGCCGATATCATCAAGAATCACGTCATGTATATCTCGAACGACCTCGTTACAGCCAATACCCAGTGGCGCAAGATGTCCGATTACCTGAAGGGCGACAGCGACCGGATTACCCGGTTCATTCGTACGTATTGGGCCGCCCGTAAGACGCTGGTCCAAGTATCAGCGCTGTACCGTTCGCTGAGCGAGACCAATGCGGACCTGTCTGATGCCAACCAGGCGCGAGAATTCTTGACGGATCTGAACTTCTTGGTGCCGGTCTATGACGCGTTAGAAAATCCCAGAGCCAACAAAGCCAATAAGGAAATCTGGAATAATGACAGTCTGTATCGTCAAGTGGACATCCTGGCGCGGATGCGGGTCATCCTCTATTACCCAATTATGCTGGCGATGTGGAAGCGGGGAATGAAAACGCAAGAAATGGTCCTAATCATGAATAAGGTGACGTCGGTGTTTGTCCGGCACCGCATGATCCGCAACGACACGACCAACAAGCTGGAGAGCGGATACGCCAACATTGCCCGGCGCATCTGGTCCGGTGATTTACCCAACGTTGATGCGATTTTGAAGGAGATGGACGAGAAACTGATTCAGAGCGACGACGCCGTCAAAGCGAGCTTTTCTGTCTTAACCAAGGAAGGGAAGAAGACTGGCCAGAAGAAATGGTCGCTGATGTACATGCTGACAGAGTTGATTGGCCCGGACGAAGACATTGATTTCTACGATTCGGCATTCCAAGACGACGATTATCAACTGGTACAAGTCGGTGAGAACAACATTGGCGAGGAGTATCTGGAATACGTGGGGAACTGGACGATTCTAGAGAAACATCTGGTGCCGAAGCTGGAGAAAGCCGAGACGGATGAACAACGGGCCGAGGTGTTCGATCAATCCGTGTTGCAGACCAACAAAAAACGCGCCGCAGCATTACGCCGAGGTGCGTGGGATGATGACGCCATTTTGGCCCAGCAGCAAGAATTTGCCAACCAAGCGGTGACAATTTGGTAGCCTAATGGCCGTCCAAGAAGATCTCGTGGTTGTGATACGCCAGAAAATTTGATTTTGGTGCGGCCGTTGCGGGTTCGTGCAGCTTCTTACCCTTGAAGGGTCCTAAGGCGGCATATAATTGAGGATCGTCATCCTTGATTCTTTCCGCCAACCGAATCGTCCGGTCGCCTGCATCAAAGGTCACGAACCCCTGATCAAACGCCTTGTCCCACAATGGCGACAAGCAAATGACATTGCTCGGGTCTAGCCGCTCTTCTTTAAACTTCGCCCATGGCTTGATGTGCGACGCAATCAGAAACTGCCGGGTATGAATGCCGGTGACATGGTGGGCCTCCGGAAACGGAGGCCCTTTTGTCATGCTGTGACATCGACCAGCCAGGCGAACAATCAAGTATCATTCAGCGCCAGCTTGATCATTTCCAAAAGATCGTGTACGATCCGATCGTTCCAAACGGCGGCTTATTCCCTTGCTCAGCAAATCATAGCGAGTTTGAAAGGAACGTTTCGAGTGGTGACAATAACGGATCAAGAAATTAAGGCAAATCTTGCGAAAGGCGCGTCCTCACTGGCGATGGAAGACGTACGCCTGGGGATGACTGTTGTTCCAGCCAACAGCCTTATCCTGCGTGACGGCACAGTAATCAGTTTTGGCCCAATCGCTGATCAGAATTGCAGTCTGATCACCATCTTGCCCATCATGCTGGGTGCTGCCGCAAGCAGCAGCGATGTTCAGTCGCTGGACATGGCAGAGGTGGTGCTGGTTGATGGTGTCAACGCCACGTTTACGGTATTTAACGATTCCCCAACCATGGCGCAAAGACATGCCATGACAACATTGGTGGAGACCATGGGCTTCCGGGAAGCAATTATCTCAGCTGAAGCCATCAAAAAGAACATTAACGAATCTAATGACCCAGCGTTGGATGGTATATGGTGGGATGATAATGACATAGAGCGGGCTGCATTCATCCTGATTGACGGTGCCATTGTTTCTGGCGGTTATGACTTTTGGCTCAATCATTCGGGCCTGACCGTTCTGCGCACCATGTTTGATGACAGCGATTCTGACTTTGATACACTGTGCTGGGCGGGCAACCTGGTGGTCGTCATCCCGGAAGATATGGATTATCGAATGTACGGTCCGCCAACGGCACTGCAACGATACCAGATTGCGTATCTCGATGCCTGGGGCTACTATGGCGAGAAGAAACACGCATGATCTAAGCTTGATCTAAGGCTTCCCCCAGTGGAAGCCTTTTTCCGGCCCCGCAAGCGATAATAGCACCAAGGAGATGATCATCATGGCCAGCCTTTCCGTCAGCGCCGGTTTCTTCGTCCTGCCCCGCGATCTGCCGAGAACGACCGCCGCCCATTTTCTGACCTTAGTGGGCACATACCTCGCTGGAACCGACTACCCCACCTGGCTTCACCCCAACACTGGCCTGGAACTTGGCGGCGACTGGCAAATTGCCGAAGAACACTTCACCCGCCAGCTGCAACATTCGGCCATCATCAGCTTCGACGGTGTCGGTATTAACTCATTCACGCACAACATCGTCGCCACGCTTGACTGGCTCCAGGAAGGCGTCGAGACAACAATGCCCGACCGCAAGCCGGAGGCCCGGAGCTTCTTACAAGAAGTCGCCATGGGCTTGGCTGCTGCCGGGCCAGTGATGTACCGTTACACAGATGTGGTGGAACCCCGTCAGACCTATTATTCGTTAGAAATGTGGCAGGTGTCGCACTTTGAGAAAAAGACCGAGGACCTGGCCGCTTGGAACCAGCAGCACCGCGGCCAGCACCAGCTGGTGACGATCATTGCTGGGATACCGTATTTGTCGCGGGTGGTTCCGTGGGACGAGGCGATTTTGCTGCCATGATACGCGCCAACACAGTTGCTTCTGCGTATTCTAGCTATTTTTTTGGAAGTTGAATTCAGTGGATTAGATAACGATTCGCGGTCCCTCCATTCAGTGACCAGTGCATATATGTTTTTTCTTGTACGTACCATTGCTGATGTACCTATATCTAGATGCGCCTTCCAATATACGTGCTGATCATTGTGGGCATCCCGTCACCCCCCACCCACCCCCTACGGTATAATAAAGGAAACGTAATCATCATCCTCATCCCGACCCGGTCGTTCGCAGTGACTAATTCGTACGGGGTGATTAACGGTGCCGCAGGGGACCAACCATACTCTGCGAATAGAATGGAGACGGCGGCAATGGTGAACGGCATTCTTTTTCCGCAATTCTGGCAGATACAAGATAGTGTGGCGTGGCTGCGCTGGGTGACTGGCGTGCCCGTGATGGCCGCCGATATTGCGCGGTCATCGGCGAACGGTCCCGTCCTGGCACCGACGGCCGTTTTGAACCGGATCCAAGACACCGCCCCAGCCGGCTTCCAGCAACTGCTGAAGCTGCACTGGTTATTTGGCGTACAAATACACGATCCCGCACTGGCCATCTCGCCAACCCGTAATCAACCCTTGCAGGGTGAAGAAAGGATTATTACCGCCCACCGCTTCGGCCCCATCGTGACCCGCAACCGCCGTCTGCGCGCCCGTCTCGCTGAGTTGGCCATCATGGGGGAAGACCAATTCTTTGGCCTTGTGCTCGACCGGCTGTATCCCAATACCCTCGCCGGTGATGCCAAAATCGCCGGAGAAGTGAAGGCCTTATTGCAGATTGTTCGTGTGACGCCGTACGCGGCATTGGTGTCGGAAACCGCCGATAGTGCATCAGAAAGTGCCACTGAACCACATGCCCGCACTGCCGCGGCTGCCAGCAGCACCGGCACTGCATCAAATACTGGCCAGTCCCAGCCGCTACCGTCCGCCAAGGAATCCCAGAGCATGAGTGCACGAGATTCTTCGCCCAAAACCAGCGCAGCCACCGTGGCCCATTCCGCCGGCACCAGGGATCAACCGGCTGTTTGGTCCGCCTCGAGTAACGACTCCCAGGATGCCCAAAACACAAACTCATCGGCCAGGAACCCGAATTCAGTTTTGGCCATATATGCGCGCAAACACCAGCTTCAACCTGGGCCTGTGCCAACGCCGCCCGTCGCCAGGACTGCACCGTTCACGCGATCAGACAAGGACCAAGCCGCTTTAACCGCGTATGCCCGGTCCGTAGAAGCCCACGAAGATACTGCCGCTGGCACGGCGAAAGACTCAGCAGTCAACGATACCCCAGTGGCGCCGGAAGAAAACATCCGTACAATCTTCAACACCTCGGCCGACGGGACCATTTTGCGCGCCTTCGCCAATGCGGACATGGTATCGGTACGGGACATTTCTGACGCCAAATTACATGGTCTGCTCAAAGCCCGGAACATCGGGCCCAAGCGCATGGCTCGAATGATCACAATCCTGTCCCGCTGGTGTGACCGGTACGCCCACTTGGCGTCGGCTGGCGCGCTGCGGGCAGAGATCGACCGCTTCACGACGGAATGGGATGATCCGGCATTGCAAGATGATCACGCGCCGCTGCCGCCGGATACGCCTGCGGTGCCCCTGGTGTTGCCCGCCATCCTTACCCACGACGACACGCCCGTGCGGCAAGCTTTCGCCGGCACCTACAACCGCGTGTTCCAGACCGTACTGACGCGCTTGGAGGTGGAAAAGGTCAGTGACTTGACCCCAGCCAAATTCGATCAAATGATGCAGCTGCACGGTATCGGTGCTGACCAGCAGCAGCGCTTCATGGCGATTTTGACGGAACGGGCGGCACTGCTGGAGGAACGGGCTGCCGTGGATCGGACAGTGCCGGTGGCAATCGATCTCATTGTCCCGCTCTGGGCCAATAACCCAGAGGCGGTCCCCGCTTGGCTGGCCGACCATTCGCTGCTCTATCCCGTCCGCAGCCATTTTGCCTTGAAGACTGATCCGGCCGTCAGTGCGCTATTTGGTGCGGACCGGCTGCCGGTTGAGCGGGCCAGTCAGTATCCCGCCTGGCTCCAGAACCAGATTGACACGCTGGCCCAGCAGGCCGAGTTACCGACCGCGGATACCGCCATGTGGCGGCGGGCGCTTATTCTTTATTTGCAGACAGACTGGCAGATGCCCGCCGCCCAAGCCGAGGCCCAAGTGGCGGCGCTCACTGCGGAACAGATCCGCGAGAATGCCGCCTTGCTGCACCAAGTAGACCCGCGCCCCTTCGCGGAGCATCTGACTGCTTTCAAGGAACAGCAGACGACGCGCCGGGAGCTCATTTTCGATGAACGCACCTTGAGCGGGGCCACGTTAGAATCAATCGCCGCCCCCTTGCACATCACACGAGAACGGGTCCGGCAAGAGGAGGGGAAGGCACTCCGCTATTTCACACAATACTGGCGGGACAACCGCCTGACATTGCGGGTACTGGTAGAAAGCCAAGTCCGGCCCATCGACTGGGCTGGCCGTTACTCCAAGCATTTCTCCCGGATGATTCAGCGGCTGCTGCCTAATAGTGCACCGCTGGCAACGCTATGGTTCGGGTCGGTTGATGTGACTCCCGCCCAGCGCGCCATTGTTGCGGCGGCGGTGAACCAGCCGGAAGAGATTACACCGGCCCAATTGACGGCGGCCCTGACAGATCACGGTCAGAAATTGTTTCCCGCCCAGCGGCAAGCCGTCCTGCATGACTTGGGGTACACAGAATATCCGGGCGTTATCCTGCACCATACTGGTAAATTAACTCAGGGCGCCATGCTGGTCTGGCTGATTCGGCGGCAGATCGGGACCCAACCCTTCACCGCGGATGGGGCTTTTGCCGAGCAGCTGAACACGGCGGCGCACCAGTATTTTGGCCGCACACTGTTCACAGAGAACGACCGCAGAACCCGCCATTTTTCGACGATGATCGAGCGGGCGATTACCGCTGACCAAATCATTTCCATCGGTAATGGCCACTACCGCCTTTTTGCCCCGGAACGCTATGACCGGGCCGTATTTGCACAGATGGCTGCGTATTGCCGCACCCAGTTTCAGGAAGGCCGGTGGGTGATCCGGGACGATGGCTTGTGGGCGCGATTCAAGGATCTTTTGTCGCCAGAAATCAGTGCCGACGAGGCGTACCACGTCTTTCGCCATTTCTACCCCGACGACTTCCGGTATTCGAACAGCCGCAGCGACGACATCTATCCGCTGCACCAAGCGCCGCTGACCAATGCGGAGCAGCTGCGCCATTATCTGCATACGCACGGCTGGCGGGTGTCCACGGCCCAGTTCCAACAGGTGATGGGGTGGCCGGATTATTCGCTGAGCCAGACGGTGGCGTCCATGCCCGACGTGGTGAACACGGGCGGGGCATTACAGCTGGTGGACGTTGCTGCCGGGCAGCGGTTGATTGGCGAGCAGCTGCGCGCGTATGTGACGGCACAATACCAGACAGCTGGCGGGATGTTCGCGACGGACCTGGAGCGCTATGTGACGCAACAGCTCCAGCCCACGGTGGATCCGACGGGCAAACTGTTTGCCCGAGCCCATATCAAGGACCGGGCGGCGCTGATGGCAGTCGTGCAGGCTGTGCTGCCGGACACCGAAGTGGTCAACAACCGTCTCCTGCGGCCGGTGGGCAGCACACTGACGGTCGGGGCGCTTTATGGTCGGCAAGCAGCACAGTGGGCTGAACCGCGGACGCTGACGGACATCCACAGCGACTTCCTCGCCCAGGGTCACAGCCGGCACCAATGGGCGAGCAGCCGATTCCGCCTGCTTAATGAAGCCGGGTTGGTCCCCGTGGCAGAAAACCGATATTTCCCCCAGAATCGACTACCCCGTTCGCCAGAGTTGACGGCCGCTGTGACGGCGGTGCTGCAGGCCCACACCCAAGCCCCCGGCTATGTGTCAGTTCGCTGGTTGACCGCAGCAGACACCCAAGTTCTGCCAGCGCTGCCGTGGCCCTGGACGCCCGAACTGGTTTGGAGCTACGGTCAACTGCTCGGCTGGCGGTCGCTAGCCTGGGCGCACAACGTTTTCTTCTTCTTCACCCCGTTGGTCCTGGTCCCGGCAGAGACGCCGTTCACCAGTATGGTGCAGTTGGCGGCGGTCGTGGCGGCAGAACACCTGACCAAGCCGGAGCCCGCCACGGCGCTTTACGACTTCTTCGTTGCGCTCCGCCTCATGCCCCGCAAGGAGAGCAGCAGTAAGCGGGTGCTCCCCAAGCGGATGCTGGCCCAAGGGCTCATTGTCCAGGACGACGAGCAGATGGTCCGCCGCGCACCGAATTGGCAGGACCGGTTGCGGCAGATGGGCATCCCCGTACCGCCGGAATAGTGAGAAAGGGGCGGCGGACAACCGGCTCACCGGCCAGCAGCCAATCGGCCTTAGTATAAAATCTTTCCTGGTGAGGCCTTTTCAAACAAGAAGAAGACCGTTAGTCTTCTAGTATAGTCACCACACCAACTAGAGAGAAGCGGTCTTCCATGAATATCAGTGTAGCAGATTGTTTGGTTTGCTTACAGGGGCAAACGACGTTATTTAAAGCCGAGGAGGCTTATCTTCGGCT
>NZ_KI271612.1 GCF_000469325.1 Schleiferilactobacillus shenzhenensis LY-73
TTTCCAAGATTTTGTACGTCTCTATCCATTTTCGCCACCTTCATGAATTATTGGGGTCCATTTACTAATCATCGCTGTGTTGCTTTGGTTAGTGAGCCTCTTTTGGGGCAGTGTATTCACCGGCTTGTATTTACACGACCTAAAGCAGATTGATTTCCATTTTCCCAACAAACGGATTCTTATAAGCCTACCCGTCATTGTTTCTTACTTGTATATGCTATTATTTGTAAGTCTGGTGATAGCCTTTTGGCGCAAACTCACCGGAAATGAGACCTGGTTAAAAACGGCTCGACAGCCAGGTTAACTGGTTAAGGGTCTCGTTTAGTGCTTCTGATCCTATGGTATAATAGCCGTACTGCATTTTACGGAAGAAAGTAGGCTCAAGATGGATCAGCAGCAAATGATCGACCGCCAAAAACACATTCGAAATTTCTCCATCGTGGCCCATATTGACCACGGTAAGTCCACGATTGCGGACCGGATCCTGGAACTCACCCACACCGTGGCTGAGCGGGACATGACCAACCAATTACTGGACACCATGCCCTTGGAACGGGAGCGGGGTATCACCATCAAGCTCAACGCGGTAGAACTCCATTACCACGCCAAGGATGGCGAGACGTACATTTTCCACCTGATCGATACCCCCGGGCACGTGGACTTTTCTTACGAAGTCTCTCGCTCCCTGGCGGCCTGTGAAGGGGCCGTACTGGTCGTGGATGCCGCCCAGGGGGTCCAGGCCCAGACCTTAGCGAACGTCTATCTGGCCCTGGATAACGATCTGGAGATTGTCCCCGTCATCAACAAGATCGACCTGCCCAGTGCCCAACCGGACGAAGTGAAGAAAGAAATCGAGGACATGATCGGCATCGACGCCAGCAACGCGGTGCTCACCAGCGGCAAGACCGGGGTGGGTATTCCTGAACTGCTGGAACGCATCGTTCACGATATTCCCGCGCCCACAGGCGACGTGGAAGCGCCGCTGAAAGCGTTGATCTTCGATTCCAAATACGACAATTACCGCGGCGCCGTGCTCAGTGTGCGGCTGTTTGACGGGACGGTGAAAGTCGGCGATCAGATCCAGCTGATGAGTACCGGTAAGACTTACGAGGTGACCGAAGTCGGCGTCATGTCGCCCGACGCCCAGCCGCGGCCAATGCTGATGGCCGGCGACGTGGGGTATCTGGCGGCCTCCATTAAGACCGTTCAAGATACCCGAGTGGGGGACACCGTCACCTCGGCGACCCACCCCGTGGCCAAGCCCCTGGAAGGGTACCGCCAGATTCAGCCGATGGTCTATTCCGGGATGTACCCGGTGGAGAACGCGAAGTACGGTGAGTTGCGGGAAGCCCTGGAGAAGCTGCAGTTAAACGATGCAGCATTGGAATTCACTCCGGAGACCTCCCAGGCCCTGGGCTTCGGCTTCCGGTGCGGTTTTCTTGGCCTGCTCCACATGGACGTGGTCCAGGAACGCTTGGAGCGGGAATACGATCTGGATCTGATCATGACCGCACCCAGCGTGGACTACCACGTCATCACGACGGACGGGAAGACCCACGTGGTGGATAACCCGGCCGACATGCCGGACCCGACCACCATTAAAGAGATCCAGGAACCCTACGTCAAGGCCGAAATCATGGTCCTCAGCGACTTCATCGGCGCCGTCATGGAACTGTGCCAGCGCAAGCGGGGCGACTACGTGACGATGGATTACCTGGACAAGTACCGGGTGAGCATCGTGTACGAGATGCCCCTTTCTGAAATCATCTACGACTTCTTCGATGAGTTGAAGTCCAGTACCAAGGGGTACGCGTCGCTGGACTACGACCTGGTCGGTTACCGGGCCAGCGACTTGGTCAAGATGGATATTCTGATCAACGGCGAGCCCGTCGATGCCCTCAGCTTCATTGTCCACAAAGACTTCGCCTACCAGCAGGGCCGGGACATCACGGCGCAGCTGAAAACGACCATTCCGCGGCAGCAGTTCGAGATTCCCATCCAGGCGGCCATCGGCAACAAGATTATTGCCCGGACCACCGTCAAGGCCTACCGGAAGAATGTTCTGGCCAAGTGCTACGGCGGCGATATCACCCGTAAGCGTAAGCTGCTGGAGAAGCAGAAGGCCGGTAAGAAGCGGATGAAGGCCGTGGGTAACGTGGAAATTCCGCAGGAAGCCTTCATGGCGGTTCTTCGCACAAACGAGGAAGAAACACACGACAGATAAGTATTTCGCTTGTGAAATTGACCCGGCCGACCGTGTTTTGCCAACGATTTGCCAACGCCAACTTTTCTATGTTGGCAAAACGACCTTTTTTCGACCTGAAAGATTGTGAAAAAACCGGGCTTGCCAACATAGGCTTTGCCAACATGATTTACTCTGAACGCCGTTGAATCTCTTCGATGAGATTGACGGTGTTTTTTTTCATGCTCTTGGTGACGTGAGAATAGGTGTCCATAGTGACAGCGATTCGTGAGTGCCCTAGACGTTCTTGAACGACCTTCATCTTTTCTCCTGCTTCCAGCAGCATCGTGGCATGGGTGTGCCGCAACGAGTGGAAGTTGAAGGGGAAGCCAAGCTTCTTCTGCACTTCGCTGGATTTATACTTGATAGAACCAGGCAACACTGGATCGCCGTTGTCCTTGGTACAAACAAAGTTTGTTTCATGGTATAGGCTGCCATACCGCAACCGTGATTCGATCTGGTGTTTCTTCTGGTCTTTGAGCGCGTTGATCAGTGTAGGCCCAATTTCAATGGTGCGGAAACCGGCGGCCGTTTTGGGCGTGCCTAACTCATAAACGCCGCTGCCAGTCTGGATCATGTTGCGGGATACTTCGATGGTGCCATCCGACAAGTTGACCTTGTCCCATTCCAAACCGCAGACTTCGCCGCGTCGCATGCCTGTGTTGAAGGCGATGACCAGAGGCAAATGGAACGAGTCAGCCGGCGGGTACATCTCCAAAATCTGTTTGTACTGATTCAACGTGATGATTTTCAGTTTGGCCCGCGTCATCTGCGGGGTAGGGGCAAATTTCGGCATGTCGATATAGCCCATAGGGTTTTCCCGGATAATGCGATAGGGGTAAACGGCCCGTCGCAGAGCTTCTTTCATGACCGTGAAAATGATTTCTACCGTGTGTTTTGCCAACGGATCGCCCTGCGGCGTTTTGCCGTTCTTCACCACCCAATCGATCCATTGCTGCATGGTCTCAGGGCTCAATGATTGGACCTTGTACACGCCCAGCGGAGGAATGATGTACTTGTCTTTCACGTTCTGATAGTTCTGTACGGTGTTGTATTTCAGATTGGCTTTCACGTAGTGCACGAACCAGTAGTTGATGTAGTCAGCTACGGACATGTTCGTGAGCTGCATCTCTGTTCCTGCCTTCTCGTAGTCGTCCAATGCTTTGCGCAGGGCTCGCTCTGCGTCTTTTTGCGTATAGCCCCCAACTCGTTCAATGCGGTGGCGCTTGCCGTTGATCGGTGCGGTTTCAAACGAGTAGTACCACTTGTCGCCGCGTTGGCGGACGTTTCCTTCTGCCATTAATACCATTCCTTTCCCAAAAATATGACAGTGATTCAGTTTACCGGCCCAGCATCACCTCCTACGGGTGGGATTGAAACACACATATGTTCTTTTATGGAGTAAAAGAAAACCCACGGGGCACTCACTGCAAAGTGGTATAATGTTGCCGAGGTGGGGTGGCAATGGTGACACGAAATATTGAGCTCAACATTTCCGAAATTGAGCTACTTCAAGAGGGCTTGGAGGCACTTGTGGATACGTATTCCTTGAATGATTTGCCTATTGATGGCGCTGGCCGATCCTATGATTATGATGATTCGGGTGTGACCTACACGAGCTTTGAAGCGGACCACGCCAATCGCATTAGCAAACTTTCAAATCGATTATCTACTGTTCTCAAGTAAGTAATATTCGTTGTAAAAACTCGTAATCGATGTCATGAGCATGTCGCAGGTCTGCTTTGCGGTTCGTCCGGTATTATGATGATCCACTGAATTTCTTAACATGAACGCTGCTGAATATCGCGTTTTGTCCCGATCAGTCATGTTGGTTGGGGCTTTTTTTAATATGGGAAGGTAATCACGTGCGGTTGGGTCGTTGGGCCAATTCTTTGGTTTCTCAACTCCGTGTTTCTCAATGGTCAATGCCATTAATGTTTCCAAACATGTGCCTAGACCAGTAGCACAGATGAACCACCATTCGTTTTCGTAAGCCTTCAAACACTCTGAAAGTTCAGTATTAAATTCGTCGCTGTTGATCGAATTCATTATGGTTGGAAAGTTGTATTTATCGATGTAGAACGTCTGTTTTGAAAAAGTATAGGATTGGGTGGTCTGCTTGTTAAGCTTGATTTTGCTGTTGCTGTATTCATCATCAACCCAATTATTGATAAATATTTTCAAGCTATCTAAAGAAAGGACTGTTGGGTCGAAGTTCAGCAGGCACCGAACTGAATTGGTGATGATTTCATTTGGATCCGTCAAATCAAGTAAATGGTTGTCTAGTAAATAGTGGACCTTCTGTTCATCGGTGGTTTGATGTGTGAAAGCAAATACGCTTGTTTTATCAATCATGTTTAAGACGTTAAGCACGCTTTTTTCCTCATTGTTTCGTTTTGCAAAGCAGAGAAGTTGCGTTAATCCATTAGAATCCATTGAAACAACCAGAATATAAATTGTTATGGGGCGATCTTGTGCCCAAAAAAATGGTTGGCTGTCGTCACCAATGGGATTAATTCCGATGTATTTCAACTGGTCTAAGTACCACCCACGCATTGTCGAGAGCAGCTCGCTTTTTACATTTTCGTTGAGCGACTCAAGTGGAATTTCTTTCTGTAACAAGTGAAAACCTCCTTTCTGCGAAAGAAAAGCCCGGATTGGCGGGCCTGTTAATTATCGCTGATACCAAGTATATTGATGCTGATCAGTGATCTTGGTGTGGCCGATGGCCCGGCTACCGTAATAAAAGTATGAGCCGATGCCACCCACAAATTGCTCATCTGTCACCTTCACGAACTGCGATGCGCTCGCCATAGCCATGTTTTGCGTCTTGGTTGCCGCCTGGCTTTTGGCATCATCCGTCAGCGCAAGAAAACTTGGATTGACTTGCACTTTAATCTGGTTGTCTGAGCCCCATTGAATGCTGCTGATGGTATTGGCAAAGTCAAAGGCAGGATTAGGCGTGCCATTCTGGGTTGGATTGCCATTTTTATCAAGCGTTCCATTTGCCCAGCCTTGCTGCTCTTTTAGCGTCTTGGCAATATCATCATTGGCCTTTTTGAGGTTGCTTTCTTTACCGCTGCTGCTTGAACTTGATGCAGATGAGCTGCTCTTGCTGGCAACCTGTTTGGCTTTGACAGAGCTCGAACTCTTTGCGGATTTCTTGCTACTCTTTGACTTGGATGAGGAAGCAACTTTCTTGGAAGAAGCCGTTTCCGCCGATTTGGATGAATCGTCGGGCGGTAGCAATGAACCACCAATTGAGAACAGCACGATCGCCCCAACCATCGTCAGAAGCGGCCAGCGCTTCTTTTGCCGTTTGAAAAAAGAAAAGATCAGCCAGCCGAAGCCGCCAAGCAACGCAAACATACCCATTACAATTAAAAATGGACCCATATCTTTTCATCTCCCTAGGTCAGCTTTTAACGTCATCAGGATTTGGACACATTAGCGCGTTATGCATATATAGCGCAGACCGGTGTTATACTAACGATGTTGTGATTCTACCGATAAACTCGTTTGCCATGGTTACATTGTTCAGTTTGATGAATCCTTGAGCTAAGTTACGTTGTCCGTTGAACGCCTCTTTAACGCCCTTCAAAGTCGTCGTAGGCAGCGCCCCTTTCGTAATAGCTGTGGTGACCGCATCGTTCTTCGCGTAGAACGCACTAGCAAATGGGTTAGTCTTCAGTTGTGTTATCGCCCCGGCTTTTTGTCCGGGGCTTCTTTGTGTTTCCACAAAGCTCAGCATATCACTTCACCCATGAAGGGTGCCGGGCGCTCGTGGGCGGATTATTACACCGCCTATGCGTTGCACTACTTTCGCAGCTCAGGGTCACCATGCCACCAGGGTTTAGGCTTTCTCTGAATTCGTCCGGTTCACAGCCGCCATTGCTGGCGACAGGGGCAGCGAGACAACAATCGTTATACCAGCTTTTTCCGTCATCAGGGTTTGGACGGTGCGGATCAAAGAGCAATTTGATGATTGAGCTCTGGTAACCCGTATGCACATTGCAGATCGTGGTATGTATCAGGCAAGTCTCCATAATCTTCAGCATAGAGAAGAGTCAAGAGCTTCAATGCAAAGCAGTCGGCCTCATATTCAGCCTTCGTCCGTCCTGAACTGTCGTAGGTGACTCGATAGTAACGTGGGGCATCTTTGTGCATAAGTATATGCCCCAACTCATGAGCCATTGCCCAATATGCTCTGTCCGATCCCTTAAGTTCGGAGCTCAGGAAAATCACTGGCTGACCAAGGATATAACGGCAGTGGCCCTCACAACCATTTTCCTCGCAACCAATATCAACGTATTCGACTTGGATATTAAGCTGTACTGCAATCTGAAATGGGTCTGCGGTCTTGTACCGGTGTTGAAGGTAGCGGACCATCTTTAACAGTTCAGATTTCCCCAATAACCCCACCTACTTCTTTTTGATTTGTTTCAATCTGTCCCAGAATATTTGGGTGATCGCTATTTGGAGCTTTTCCTTCTCTGTATCAGTAAGAGGTTTGCCCTCAAAGTTGAACGCATCTTGAGCTTCCGGATCATCGAGATATTGTTTTAGATCAACAACATCTTTTGGCGATGCCCACTCGGGAGTATTGAGATTGCCCAGCAGATAGTCCGTGGTAACTCCGTAAAGAGAAGCAAACTTCGAGACTTCTTCTGCGGATACCTTGCGATCTCCAGACTCAATTCGGCTTAAGCTACTATTGTCCATTCCAATTCTGCGTGCAACTTCAGATTGGGAAAGATCGTGGGACTCACGTAACTGGATGAGTCTTTTTCGTAGTGCCTCATTATTCATGGGTGAGCCTCCTTTGTGATTTAAACAATGCAAGAATACCACGTTTGAGCAGTCCTCAACATATATTTGAGAAAATAGCAAAATAATCGTTGACTTTGAGAATTCAGCAATGTATTATGATACTTGAAAGGTTTGATAAAACCTCAAAGGTGGTGTGAACGTGAAATACCAAGTCAACCTGCATCTCATCAAGCAGCAGCGGTTAGAACTGCATTTGTCCCTAGGGGACATGACTGAGGCTCTGGGCTTGCAGTCAGCAGATCAGTATTTGCGGCGCGAGACGGGTGAATACAACTTCAAAGCAACGGAATTGCCCGTCTTGTCTCGGGTCTTGAAGATTCCTTTGGAGCATCTTTATACCCAAAACGTTGTGAAAATCGCAAAGGGTGACTGATAAGGAGGTGAATCAAAATGACAGAAGAACAAATCTTCAAAGTGTTCGCGGCAAAGACGCGGCGCGAGAAGCTGGACTACCTGATCGACATGACCTATAAGGACCCACAAACTATTAATTTGCAGTCGTGCGTCATGACTGAGGACGAAATTACTAAGTGGTGCGTTGAAACTGCCAAAGAATTCACCAACTTTGTCAGCTCTTAGTATCCTTCATCGACGGTTCAGAACCAATGAAGGGAGGTGATTCAAATGAAGCAGATGCCAAAAAGAGCGGTAACGATTCAGAGTTCACTACGAAATCTGAATCATCTGCCGCACGCTATGAAAGTCAATCACGTCAGCAACGAGGAACTGGGCGACCGGCTGCACTACGACGAATCCATGATCTCCAAGATTCGCACAGGCAAGGCCCAGCTTCAATTCGACCGTATTCAAGAGATGTTTGAGGCATTGCCGACAGACAGCCAGTTCCTAGCATTGGAGGTTGCCAACAAGATGGTCGGTGTCACTGTGCCTGTACTGGACGGCGATAGGGTGATCAAAGAACCCCTAGCCATCACTGTTAAGACGATGCCGCAGCTTTCTCAGGCGCTCAACGCTATTCAGAATTCACTGGACGAAATGACAATTCCAGATGACCAGCTGACATCGGAAGATTTCAAGGATCCGGAAGAATCAGTCAGGCAGCTTCTGGATGCAGTATTCTACAGCACCAACCTGATTGCCATGATCTGCCGCATGTTTCATTTCAGCATGCAAGGCGAGCTCACTGAACGATCGAAGCGCTGGAAGGAAAAGAAAGAACTGAAATGAGGTGAATAGGAATGATTGAACCAAAGGAAATGCGACGTATCGCTCAGCTGAACCGCGACGCCAAACCCAAGAAAGAGACCAACAAGGTAAAAGTTCAAACCCGTGAGGTACATGACGTGGTGATCACGAAGAAGACCAAGACTGTGCGGCAAACCGCATGGATTCTCAGCACTTCGACCAACAACGTCTACGACCTGATTCACATGGGCAAGTTGCGGGCCCTCAAGCTGGGCGACACGGCGATACCTGATGCTGAGATTGACCGGTTTCTAACCTGGGCACTCGATTCTGGGGCTGACCTGAATGCTTTGATTGATCAATATCGGCAAGAGCAGAAGGCCAAGCAGCAGGAAGAACAGCCAGCGCAAAGCGGCAGACTCTTCTCGATGGAAAGGAAGGCCAAACATGACTGATCAATCAGGTTTTCTATTGATTCTGGCTCTGGCAGTTGTGACCACGGCAGTCATCACGGCACTGTTTCTTCGACCGGAATGGTTCGGGCTGGGCGACGACAATCCAGAGGAGGGCGAACGCCATGAACGATAAGCCAACCGCATTGGATGCTCAGGCCATTGTACTGAATGCCTTGTTCGCCGAAACGAGAAAATGTCGGCAACCAGGTCTGAGCCAGCACGATCTCGATCTGAGTCAAGCCCGTTGGGACGTATTATTCGAAGTCCAGCAGGCAATCTCAGACTTGATCGATGGCAACAAAAAAACCGCTGACGGAGGCAACCGTCAACGGCCGGAGAAATAAGCATTGCAATAGTTATTTCTCCTCTAGTTTATCAAATAAATGGAGGTTTGAACATGCAAATTAACGCGAGCAATTACACCTTGGCGGCCGCCTACGACCGGCAGAACGACGACAGCGGCGTGATCGTCGATGTCCTGGGCAACAACGTTTATCCCGGCGAACGGGTCTGGACGTTCCGGTACCACGCCAGCAGCGGCAAGGAAGAAGCGGCCGTCCTCTCATACGACGTGGACAGCGACAAGGAATTCTTCCGCCGTGAGATCCGGCGGCTGGGTCCGGTCCAGTATCTGCGGCGGGTAATGCACGAGGAACCGGCGGGCTTCCTGCTGCGGGAATTCGGAGCCAAGAACCAGATCATCAACCCGGATATCATCCGGAACATGATCGAGCGGGCCATGGGTGTTGGCGACATCGAGCGGGTGCTGCAATTCGACTTTGAGGGCACGCTTGAAAATTATCTGGATCACATGGAAGACACTGACCAGGCGCCGATGGAACTGTATTACGACGCTAGTCACTACACATATGGGGAGGAATAAACATGGCAAATGCAGTTGATTTGAAACGGACGCCAGTCAAAACGCTCGTGGAAAGCGATGCAATCAAGAAACGCTTTCAGGGGGTGCTCAAAGACCGCGCACCACAGTTTCTGAGCTCAGTCGTGAGTGCAGTCAGCGAGAGCAAGGACTTGCAGCACGTGGACCAGCTCAGCGTGCTCAATTCAGCAATGACAGCCGCGTCCTTGAATCTACCGATCAATCAGAACCTTGGATTTTTCTACCTGGTGCCATACAAGGGCATTGCTCAGGCACAGATGGGCTATAAGGGATACATTCAGTTAGCTCAGCGGTCAGGTCAGTATCAGCGGCTCAACGCTATTCCAGTTTATGCCGATGAGTTCGGCAGCTGGAATCCATTGACTGAAGAGCTGGACTACACGCCCCACTTCGAGGATCGCAAAGCGAGTGACAAACCGGTCGGTTACGTTGGGTTCTTCAAACTTGCTAACGGATTTGAAAAGACGGTGTATTGGAGCCGCAAGCAGATTGAAGCCCATCGGGATCGATTTTCCAAGAGCTCGAAGAGTTCAGCGTCGCCGTGGAATACAGATTTCGACGCCATGGCCTTGAAGACCGTATTGCGGAACCTGATCACCAAGTGGGGGCCAATGACCACGGATATTCAGCGCGCCAATGATGCGGACGAGGGCGACTATAAGAACGACTTGTCTACTGACACAAGCGAGCCGAAAGATGTGACGCCGGGTGCGTCCTTGGAGCAATTCCTTGGTGAGACTGATCAGCAGCAAAAGCCTGCCACCAAACCGGCACCGAAGAAGAAAGCCGAGGAGGCGAAGCCGAATGATCTCAAGCCAGACGTTACACACGACCCCAACGAGCACACAGAACAAACCAGCCTCAGCGACGACGACCTTCCGTTTGACTGATTCGACATATTACACACCGGAAGCCAATCAGCATTATCAGTCAGCGTCGATGTTCAAAGAATTTCAGTCGTGTGAAGCCCGTGCGATGGCTAAGCTGGCTGGTTGGGAACCGGAAAACAAAGACCCAACGGCCTTGCTAGCCGGGAATTATGTGCACAGCTACTTCGAGAGTCAAGAGGCGCACGAGCGGTTTATCAAAGACAACCCTGTGATGTTCACCAAGTCGGGAAGCCTCAAGGCCGCTTACAAGACTGCGCAAACCATGATCGATGCGCTCAAGGACGACAAGCACTTCACAGAAGCTTATATGCCAGGTGAAAAGGAACTTATTCTCACTGGCGACATTGGCGGCGTGCAGTGGATGGGCAAGCTGGACAGCTACATGCCTGGCAAGGCGTTCTTCATGGACATCAAAACGACTCAGGACATTCACAAACGATTCTGGGTGCCTGACGAGCGGCGCGGTCACTGGGGGTCATTCGTGGAGGCATACAATTACCCGCTTCAAATGGCCGTCTACCAAGAACTCATCTTTCAAACCTACGGCGTTCGGCCCGAGCCCATTATCGTGGCTGTAACCAAACAGGAGCCTCCTGACAAAGCATTCATTGCCATTCCGCAGGAATACCTGGATACGGCCATGAGCCAGCTCTTGGAAGCACAGGATCGCATTGAGGCCGTGCGCAGCGGCCAGGTGCCACCCAAGCGCTGCGAGCAATGCGAATACTGCCGGCAAACCAAGCACCTGGGCGCACCGATCAGCATGACAGAATTAATCGAATAAGGGGGTGAATTTGTGGATTACTTCAAGCAGCGCAGAGCTTTCCGTCAATTGCTCACAGAAGAATTGAACCTGTCATTGGGCCAAATATGTCTGTATCGCGAGTTATTGGACTACGCGAACGACGAAGGCAAAATGCAGGAGCAATTCAGGTTGAGAAATTCGGTATTGGCTTCTCGCACCGGACTATCCGAAGAAGGCGTTAAAAACGCCCGCAACCGATTAGTTCAAGAAGGCCTGATCAAATACACTCCTGGCAAGAAAAACACCGTGAATCCGGGCTATCAGCTTGTACGGCTTTACAAAGAGTACCCCAACCGGCAACTCAATAGTACCCCAGACTGTACCCCAACTGTGCTCCAGACTGTACCCCAACTTACCCCCCAACCTGCACCACAGAATTCCTTACTAGTACCTGACTATGACTTAACAAAAGATAAACGTCGCAATTCGCGCAAGCGCGAATATGCCGACGACGCTCCTGAAATGGTTGAGGCCAGGTATCTCTGGGGAAAGATCAAAGCCAACAACCCTGAGGCTCACAAAGCGCCAAACATTCAGCACTGGGCTGATGACATTCGCAAGATGCACGATCTGGATGGCCGATCCTTTGACAAGATTCACCGCATGATCGACTGGTCTCAGGCAGATACATTTTGGGGACCGAACATTTTGAGTGCCAAGAAACTGCGCGAAAAATACTTGCAGATGGCAGCACAGGCCAATGCAGAACATCGTTCACGGGCCAAGCCGCGGGGCTATCAGGAACCAAACAACCCCGGCGCTGCGAGCCTGCCGTATTGAGGGGAGGAATGAATCATGCAGAGCACAAACACCGTGTTTCAGCGGTTGCAAAGCATTCTGGAGACCTGTGGCACGTGCCCAGTTTGTGGTGAGCCGCTGTATCGGCCCCAGGTTGCGATCGCTGGACGAGAAGTGCCAGGTGCCTGTCCGGCATGCGGCTACAAGACGCCCACCGGGGTCGAGAACAAGCGGAATCCAAAAGAATGGCAGTTGTCAGCCCAGAAGAAAGCCGCCAACGCCTATCTGGTGGGCAACTCTCTGACACCAAGCGGCCGGGCGTTCTCAAATACTTTTGAAACGTACGTCGCGAAGACACCGGAGGAGAAAAAGGCATTAGCGTTCGCCCATGAGAAGGTCGACACGCTCGTTGATCAGCCGCCCGCCCATGTTTATTTCACCGGGCCAGCTGGTTCCGGCAAGACACATTTGGCGACCGCGATACTGCTGGACTACATCGTGCGGCGCAACTATCTCGCCAAGGCACTGTACGTCGACTGGGGTAAGCTGTCGACCATGTATTCCGGTCGGTTCAACTTGCAGCCGGACGTGCAAACCTATCTCACCCGCCTCATGGACGGGATGCAGACCTGCGATCTACTGCTGCTCGATGATTTCGGCGCCGAAGTTTACAACGGCACCACAACCAAAGCACCGGTGGATCTGGCGAACACGATATTCAACAGCCGCGTCGACAAGAACCTGATCATCACCACGAATCTCACCGGCGAAATGATCAAGGAAGCCTATACGCAGCGGATCGTGAGCCGAATGAATGCCCACGTATCAGGGAATGCAATGCTGTTTGCTGGCATTCGGGATCACCGAGCAACAGCTTAGGAGGAATCGAATTGAAGAAGATTGAGCCAAGTTTAGCAGAAGATCGAGAATTGCTGCGGAAGGCCGCTCACCACATGGTGATGACGCCAGTGCTGGCGGGTATGCGAGCGTCCGTGAATCGCTGGGAAGAAGGTGTACGCCATGCCAACCAAGGAACAGAAGGCCGTGGGCCGCATGCTGGCCGCTAAGCTGCTGGATGATCATGTGTCGGGGGATGACCCGGAATGGCAGGAAGCGCGTGCCTTGATGGGTGCAGCGTCCGATGACAAACCCAAAACCAAGAAGAAGCCGAAGCCACGCGTCTATCACCAGCTTGGCCGCCCAATGAACACGCCTGAGAAGCTGCGCGAACGTGAGTGGCGGCAGAAATGCTACCCGGAAATGATCGAGCGCGGTCTGCGGAACGCGGACATGGCTCTTGAGCTCGGCGTCAGTCGTTCAGTCATCAGCTTCGACTTGCAACGGATGGAACTTAGCGCACATCAGCGGATGCACTGGCGGGTCACCAACATGAATACCGGTGAGGTTAGCTACTATCCGAGTATCAGCGAGATGCACGCCAAGACGCCGATACGCGGGACGATTCTCACGGATACGGAGCCGATCACACGCGGCCCGTGGCTGATCACTTACGGCGACTGGTTTCAGGACAGCAAAGGAAATTGGCGGGAGGCACCGGAAGATGATTGAGCAGTTAGATCGCAAGGACAAGAAGAAAATCTATCGCAAGCTAGGGCTCAACCCTGATGCCTGCTGGATCGAACGCCCGGCGCCAATGAGTTACCGGGAGCCGCGAAGCAAAGAGGACTGGGTGAGCAACTTTGATCACGCTTATGCCCGGAGCGACAACGAATATTCGGTCATGATCGGGTTGGAATACTGGCCGCCATACGGGGTACTAGCCCACCTGTTTATCCGACAGTTCTCCAACCAAGAAGTCTCATGGGCCAACAAGCAGCACATTCTGCACAGCCTGTTTGGACCGAAATCGCAAGCTTTTGAGGTGTTTCCGCCAACTGATGAGCTGGTGGACTTGGCGACGGTCTACCACTTGTGGGTGATTGACCCGAGTCTGGAGTTGCCCAGCTTTGCGTGAACAGGACATTCAGCGGGCCATTATCGATGCTCTCAACACCGTAGGCTGCCGTGTGTGGCGGACCAATGCTGGCAAGATACAGAAGGACGGCTACTTCATTCAGGCGCTGCCAGCCGGCTATCCTGACATCTCAGGCTTTCGCAAACGCGATGGCAAAGCGGTATTTATCGAGGTCAAGACCGCAACGGGGAAGCTGCGGCCCGCCCAGAAGGAATTTGCCAATGAAATTCAGCACTACAACGTGCTATATGGGGTTGCACGATCGGTCGAAGATGCAATAGCGATCGTCAATTCCGGGGAAAGGAATGAAGAACATGGAACTCACATCAACAGACCGCGCTTTTAATGGCGGCATTAAATCAGGCAAGAAACCCAAGAAGACCAAGCATTTTGACCCGACGAAATCCGTTGAAGTCACTCACTATGTCTATGGATCACTGGACCTGCATCTGCATGGGATGGCCGTCATCGAGGAAATCAATTCGATGGTGGTGGAGGTGGACGACTTGCGGCTGCCCATCGAACTGAATCACAAGGTGCTGGTCAGCAAGCGCAACATCAAGCAGCATGGTCGATACTGCTTCCAGGAAAAGCGGAAGCACAGGATGCACCCGCACACGGTTCAGGGAAAGGGGCCTAATCCTGATGGCACTGAAAATTCTTGAGCTATTCGGCGGCATCGGTAGCCCACGGATTGCCCTTCGCAATATCGGCGTGCCGGTCAAGTCGATTGATTATGTAGAAATCGATGAGGCCGCCGTGCGCAGCTATAACGCGATGTTTGCCGGGCAGAACGACTACGACGCCCAGAACGTGATCGGCTACAATCTCAAGCCGGACATTCTGATTCACGGTTCACCCTGCCAAGATATATCAGTCGCCGGCAAGCGTCTGGGGGCAGATGAGGGATCAGGAACGCGGTCATCGCTGATGTGGCAAACACTCAAGATCGTGGAGCAGATGGGTGCGTGGCGTCCGAGAATCATCATTTGGGAGAATGTCAAAGGCGTCTTGCAACGAAGGATGCACCACAACTACCAGAAATACGTTGATGTGCTGGACGGGCTGGGGTATCAGACCAGTCACGCCGTATTGGATGCGCGGGATTTCGGACTACCACAGTACAGGCAGCGGGTGTTTACGATCTCCACGCTAGGCAGGCATTCTTTCGATTTCAGCCGTCTACAGCACACAGCCATGCAGTCGGTGAGCCGGTATCTGATCGATGCACCGGTTGAGTACACCATTCATACCCCGTCCATGCTGGCCCGGCTGCCCGGCGCACCGCAGAACTCGATGGGTCGCCAGCTACAAGTGATCAAGGACTGGACATGGACGATCACGACAAAGCAGAATCGCAATCCAAATAGCGGCGTCGTGCCGCTGAACAATGGGCTTTATCGGCTGCTGACGCCGCTCGAATGCTGGCGGCTGCAAGGTTACACAGATACCGACTACAAGGCAGCGGCGTCCGTCAACGGGAAGACGAACCTGTACAAACAGGCCGGCAACTCAATTCCGGTGCCGATTTTCGAAGAAATATTCCGACACTTGATCGCATAGGAGGTATTTGAAATTGACCGTTGAGGAACAACTGAAGAGCTTGCGGGAGCGCGAAGTACGGCTTCTGCACGACTCAGACAGCGCCCGGGATTGGTACGTTAAGGATTTGGTGAAGTACCATTTCATGAATGAGCGTACCGCACGCCGTTATGTTGATGACATTGCTGGGATTGACGGTGGATTGATGATCGCTCAAGACACTCTCAAACGAGTGGAGCGTGAAACAGCTCAGACCGAAGCACAGCAGGCTTGCACATATTGCCATAGCCGCCTCGACGGCAGCCCGTTGAGCCGAGATGACTACCGGGCAAAGCAAGTCACTAGCGTTGAGCTGGGTGCCAAACCATTTATGACACCCAAAGAAATCAACCGGATCGAGTATTGCCAATGGTGCGGCCGGAAGCTGGGTGAACCAGAATGATTCAGAGTCGGTACTATATTCAGGATTGTCTGACCGGTATGTTCTTATACCACATGGAGAGCCTTCCAGAAAAGGCCAGATTCTTCTCCAAGAACGATCTGGCATGGATGCCTGGCTATGTATATGACCCGGATTGTTTCTCAGCAAATGAAGCCTTCGAATTAGTTAGGGTGTACCCCGAATTACGACTAATTCGAGTGTCAACGCCGGCGAATGCTAATGACTGATTATGAGCGCGGCGACTGGGTTCGCTATAACGGTGTTGCCTGCCGAGTTCTGGGTCATTGGCACGACAAATCGTGGACAGACTACCTGATTCTGGGCATGCCCGATGGCATTGAGATACGTGATGGCAAGCGCCACGTCACGCGCTGGGCTTTTACCGGGCACAAGCTGCCGTCCGAAGTGGAGCTGATCAAGAGGAGGCCAAGAAACAATGACAAAGAAACAAGAATTCACCCCGATTCAACGGATTCTGCTAGTGGGTGACAAGATTCCGTCATCGATGTTTAAGGACATCAATCACCGGATCGCGGACTGGGTGGCGTCTGGCGGCAAGGACACTGACCCGTACGTGGAGCATTTAGCCCACAACGCTGAGATGGTAGCCAAGATGAAATGGAACGATCTGCGGTGAGTTATTACGTTTGGCTAGAAGCCCACCTGCGCGACGCAGACGAATGGATCAAGATGCCGGACACCGATGCCAACATCACGTACAACCTAGCAGAGATGTTCCTAGCGCTGCCCTGTGGCACGCCTTACCAGTGGCAGGGAACCAAGGCGAGCGACCTGCTGCCGAAACTAGAGGCGTCCTTAACCGAGTTGCGTATCTCACCCAACAACTACCGGAAGTACGAGATGTCAAATGGTTGGGGCACGATCAAGGGCATGCAGCGGTTTCTGCAATCAGTGCGGACGTTGTGCAGGTCTTATCCGTTCGCAGTGTGGCGAAGCGATGGAAGCATGAGATGAAGGGAGGTGATGCGATGGAAGTTCAAAAGCTAAAGATTCTGCCGGAGTTTTTCAAAGCCGTGTTAAATGGCGACAAACTGTTTGAAATTCGGCGGAATGACCGGGATTACCAGCAGGGCCAAAACGTTGAGCTGGCTGAGTGGGACGGCAAGGATTACACGGGCCGTTCGGTGCTGGAAGTGATCACATACGTGACAGATTACCACCAGCAACCGGGATACGTCGTATTTGGCATGAGACCTATTGATTAGGAAGGGGATAGAACGATGATCAAAGGAATGAACGTGGACCTGAACAAACTTGGCGATGGTGCCCTGGCTGAGCAGGTAGCAGCGGCATTGCGCCAGATCAGCAAGAATATCTTGGATCCGAATACGGAAGCCAAGAAGGTACGCAAACTCACCATCAATCTGGGCTTCGTACCGACCGAAAGCCGCGACGTCGTGGCGACATCAATGAGTGTCAAGACAAGCTTGCAACCACGCAAGCCAGCAGTCACGACTATCCTGGTAGGACAGGACACGACCGATGGGCACGTCGAAATGAATGAGTTGCAGTCGGGTGTCAAGGGTCAGACATACTTCGACGATGCTGGCGAGGTGCGGACCGATACCGGTGAGCCGGTCGAAGAGGTTGAAAAGAAGAGCAGCGAGCCAATTGATTTTCAGGCCGCAAAACATACCAAGGAGGCTAATTAGTCATGGCAGAAGAAAAAGAAGCGTTGCAATACCTAAACAACCAATTCACGACGGCGGCGGGAAAGCGAATCGTTAAGCAGGACGATCGTACGTTTCTGATCAGCCAGGACGACGTGGAAGAATTTCGCCCCAATGACAGCGCGCACGAGCCACTGCACGTGCACACGCTGACCGGCGTGGTCAACTACATCAAAGACACCGCAGAACGCCATGGCAAAGAACTGATTGTATCCGTTCTTGACCAAGAAACCGTGAAAGTGTTCGGTGGTCTGGACAGATTTGGTAACCGTGAGGAGCTGGTGACTGCTGGGGCCATTGTTCCAGAGTTCAGATATGGGCATTTCTACGACACCGAAGAATTGAACATCATGATGCAATCGCAATTTCAGGAGACAGACGATCAGAAGTCTATTTTGCGGCTCATTGGCAACATTCGCGAAGAAGAGTCAAAGACGGCAGTGGATGACGGCACCACGCAGGTTGTCACAGCACAAACCGGTGTGGCGGCAGTCAACAACGTTAAAGTGCCCAACCCCGTGGTGTTACAGCCATACCGGACGTTCTTAGAGGTGAAGCAGCCAGTGAGTCAGTTCGTTTTTCGGTTGCAATCTGGTCCAAGCGGTGCGTTGTTTGCAGCCGACGGCGGTCAATGGCGCAATGAGGCCATTACCAGTGTGGCGGAGTACATTCAAGAGCAGCTAAATCTGGCGGGGAACTTTCCCAACGTACACATTCTGGCATAGCGGCATGCGAGCAATCATCGAATGGATCTGGGCCGCACCAATGTGGCAAGTGATTCTGTTTCTGCCATTTCTCATTGCATGGTTCAGCATCGTACTGGGCATCTTTATTGAGTTGGTTTGGCTCGCTATCAAAGGCAAGCTTTAAACGAAAAAAACCGCCATTCCTGGCGGCTTGACTGATTGCTTCACAAGACAATCATATCACAGCAAGCGGGGAGTGGCGGTGTTGATGAGTTTGTTACCGATCAATGAAGAAGAAAGCCGGGTTGCAGCAGATGAGCAGCTGTCCCGGTATCGAGAAGAACGCGGCATAATGACCATGCCGATCAACCCACGGATCACATCGTCATGGGGCGACGGGATGTCACCATCAACCGCAGAGCGTGACCCTTATCCAATAGAACGCATGGAGCGGATTCGCCACGCCAAAGGTTTCATCAGGTATGTGGATCGCTGTATTCACGCGTTGCCAAAACGATCTCACCAGCGACTGCTGCGGGCCCGGTACTGCGATGGGCCCGAGAGTGATCACCCGGACGCGACCGCCATGCAGGTGCTGGACATTTCGTCATCATCCTATTTCCGGCTTAAGTCAGAAGCCTTGTTGGCCGTGTCTTTCTACCTTGGCGTCGAGGTTCATGAATGATGGGAGTTTTTTGGGAGTAAATTGGGACAATATTGGGAGTTTTTTGGGAGTACAAAGGGAGTGAGCAAGGCGTAAGTTTGTAGTGTGGTAAATCAGGTGCAGGGGACCTCCTCGCCTGACGATCGACAGTCATACCTCAATTCAACTGCCCAGACATCTGAAAGGATGTGGACCGACCTTCTGAACTCGGTCAGGGCAGACCATCGTGGCGGAATAGGTAGACGCAACAAGCGTGAGCCAAATACAGATCGCGGTAAACCTGCGGATGTCGGAATGTTGGCCTGTCAGGTGCAAATCCTGACCGATGGTATCGCCGGAACTGTGGCCGGCCAATGTATTCCTCTAGAATGGCTGGGCGTTCTAAACCTGTCGATTTCGACAGGTTTAGCCGGCAGGTTCGATTCCTGCCCATTCTCTGCGGGTTTCCCCGCCCGCAAAACCATGATCAGATTTCCTTTCCCCAGTGCCTTGACGGGTGCAACTCCTGTCAGGGCGATTGCAGAGCAATCTGCATGACTTATCCTGTGGTGGCTAAGTCTAATACCGAGGACGTCTCCAGTGAGGCGTTCTTTTTGTTTACATGAAAGAAGTGAAAGCGATGCCCAGAGACATTTTTGGCCGCCAGTGGTCACCATCAAAACGTGACTTCAAACCTGGCTATGCAGCAAACCAAAATCCGGCTAAGCTGCGCAGCAAGGCCACGTCTGGCCGGCGCAGGCGCTGAACCATGCTATTCGATAGCATAAAGACGGCTGCCAAAATAAAAGACAGCGTGCTGGTCGGTCTGAGCACCGGCAAAGACAGCATTGTGACATATGACTTATGCTGCCGGCATTTCAAGCACGTGAAGCCATATTTCATGTACCTGGTGCCTGGCTTGGAGTTTCAGGAGATGGCCCTGCGGTGGTATGAAAAGCAATATGGCAATAAAATCATTCGGCTGCCACACTTCGAAACCAGCGACTTCTACCGCTACGGATCGTTTCGCGACCCGGACGGCGAAGTCAAAATCGTATCGGTGCGCGAAGAGTATGACTATCTGAGATACAAGACCGGCACCTATTGGATTGCTGGCGGCGAACGGATCTCAGACAGCATCGTGCGCCGGGCGATGATCAAACATTCAGGGTCAATTGATGAGCAGCGGGGCCGTTTCTACCCGTTGGCCGAGTGGACCAAACAGGACGTCATGCAATACATCGATCACTATCATTTATTCCTGAGCCCAGAGCAAAAGCGCCTGGGCTTTTCGTTTGCCAGCCTGGCGGGTAGTGAACTGTCTGTAATTCGGCAATATTACCCAGCTGACTATGAACGAATATTACATTATTTTCCCGAGGCAGATGCCGGGGTGGAAAGGTTTGAACGTTATGGCGAATGAGCAAGAGCAGCTGCCGCCGATTTCCAAGTTTCAGCAGTATAAACCGATGCGTGTGGCCCGCAAGGCGTTGAAAAACGCACCATACAACCCGCGAATCATCGATGACTCAGCTAAGAAGAAATTGAAGGCTGCCATCAAGAAAGAGGGTCTGGTGGCGTCCATTACGTGGAATCAGCGGACCGGGAACATCGTGTCAGGTCATCAGCGTGTAGCCATCATGGACGCACTGGAACGGACCAAAGAATACTCGTTGGATGTGGACATGATCGACGTTGATCTCAAGCGTGAGAAAGAGATCAACGTGCAGATGAATAACACGACCATGCAGGGCGATTTTGATCTCAACAAGCTCGCTGATCTGAACATCGATGACGGCATTGACTTCGATTCGATGGGTTTCGACAAGAACGACGTTGATTTCATGTTTGGCGGCGATGAGCGGTTCTCCAAGCTCTACGACAACCCTGAGGTGGTCAAAGAGAAGGACAAGCTGGCTGACATCAAGAAGAAGCGGACCAAGGCCAACGAGAAGCTGAAGGACAAGAACCGGATCGACTTCTACGACATGATCATTTTTCGCGATAGCGAGGAACGCGAGGCCTTTCACCGGCGGATCTCTGTACCTGCATACGAGAACAAGCTGAGCGTCGAAGAACTGGAACGGCTGAAATCAGTTTCAGACGAAAAGAAGGAATAATAAATGGCAACACAACTAACTCAATATGATCGGGAACTTCGGGATGCGATGAAGCGAGCCGATCGGCAGGCAAAGACGCAGCAAGCAGAGTTTACAAATCGGATCAAGGGCGCAACTGTTGGCGGCCGTGCCGTGGCCTTTAATGTGTCACCAACAGGAGCACGAACAATCTGGGTGGCCCCGAAGAATGCCAAAGCCGGCAATTCAACGTTTGCCGACGAATATTACAAATCAGGTGCAAAAGGATCGTATAAGAACTCTCATATGCCGGTAGGGGCTGGCTCTGAGGGTGGATTGATCGTAAATAGCCGGAGTGAGGCAGAGCGAGCTATGTCAGAGCGAAATAGCGCGGCAGCAAAGCCTGCTGGTGGCACGAAGAAGGCTGTTTCCAGAACGGCTAAGGTCGTGGCGAAAGCTACGTTACGTGGTAAAGCAACTTCTGGCCGGCGAGGGCGTTAATCATGGCGCGGCGGGTAACTGTGCCAACCATGCCTAGTGCCAAGGGCCTGAGCTTCGGAGATTACATGAAAGCGTCGAAAGAAGCACAAGACTTCT
This sequence comes from Schleiferilactobacillus shenzhenensis LY-73, assembly GCF_000469325.1. Taxonomy (GTDB): domain Bacteria; phylum Bacillota; class Bacilli; order Lactobacillales; family Lactobacillaceae; genus Schleiferilactobacillus; species Schleiferilactobacillus shenzhenensis. Next base: position 21,662 of record NZ_KI271612.1, read on the forward strand.
GGCCCAAGACCATAGCAGCCAACGGCAACAAGCCATTTTCGGTGCGTGGAACGACCAGCGAGGGCAAGAGCTATCTGGCGATGACTGTAACCCCCAGCGCACGCCAAGGCGTGGACTACCAGCTGACCAGGTTTGATCACCAGTCACAGCCCATGTCGCATTTGGACATTCACGGCAAACTCACTGATGCAGCCAATATTAAGACGCTGACCCGCGAGCTGCCGCGCAGTTCTGGCGAAGCCAAGTTTGAAATGGAAAGCGGCGGTGGGTCATCGAGTTCGCGCCGCTCAAAAAGTCTAAAGGGAAAAGCGACGGCGGGTTCACGCGGTCGGTGATAGCGAGGTGGTGGGAGATGTGGCCCGAGGCAAATACAAGCAGTGGATAACACCCAATGGCCTTGGAAAGCTTGAAGAATGGGCAAAACAAGGCTATACGGATGAGCAAATCGCCAAGAAGCTCGGGATCAATCGGACCACGCTCTACGCCTGGCAAAAACGGTACCCCGACATTGTCGACGCCCTAAACCGTGGAAAAAAGGTCTCAGACGACAAGGCCGAAGCGGCACTTGAAAAGATCATTGGCGGCATGGTTGTTAAAGAAAAGACCTACCGCATGGTCAAGATTGACCCGGACAAGGTCAAGGCGCGGCGTGCCCAGTACATCAACGCTTGGAAGCTGGACCATGAGTCAGCAACCGAGAACGAGATCAAGGACGCCATGTTTGCCGCCGTCGAGAAGATACCGACCATGGAAAAGATTCAGATTTCGCAAGTCGAGCGCGAAGTGCCACCCAATGTGTCGGCATTGATTTTCTTTCTTAAGAATCGGCGTCCTGATCTGTATCGGGACCAGGGTCAAGCAGATTTGGCGGCTGCACAGGTGGAAAAGGCCAAAGCTGACGCCCGTCGCGCCAACGCCGAAGCCGACATTGCTGAACTCAAGCAGCGGCTCATGTCGGGTGATGACGCCGAAAAGAAACTGGGGGATATGTTGAAGAAATTGGATGATGCAATTGGCAATGACTGATATGTTCACACCGAAGCAGTTGCAAGTGCTGGACTCGCAGCATGACGACAGCTGGTTCCTGCGGATCTGCGACGGTGCCGTGCGGTCGGGCAAGACGTATGTGGACAACGTAACATTCTTGCTGGAACTCATGCGTGTCAAAGAGATCGCTAACAAAGAGAAGGTCAAAGAACCTCAATATATATTAGCCGGAACATCGTCAGGGACCATTCAGACCAACATTCTTCAGGAATTGAGCAATGATTTCGGTATTGAATTCAGCTTCGACCGGCATAATTCATTCAAGCTATTCGGGGTTAAGGTGATTCAGTGCTTCACCGGCAACATTGCTGGACTGCGCCAAGTACGTGGGATGACGGCATACGGCGCCTACGTCAATGAAGCAACGCTTGCCAATCACGAAGTATTTCAAGAAATTATTGACCGGTGTTCTAAGCCTGGTGCGCGGATCATTTGCGACACCAACCCGGACCAGCCGAAGCACTGGCTTAAAACTGATTACATCGACAAAGACAACGATTCGATCATTCGATTTCATTTCACCATCGAGGACAACACATTTCTGCCGCAGAGCTACATTGATCACCTAAAAGAGACCACGCCAACGGGCATGTTCTATGATCGGGCGATTCGTGGGCTTTGGGTAGCCAACGAGGGCATGGTTTACAGCAACTTCGATGCCGAAACGATGGAAATCACCCAAACAGAGTTCAGACGTCGCACAGAGCACCAGATGCTCACCTATTACTGTGGCGTTGACTGGGGCTATCAGCATAAGGGTGTCATTCTACTCGTTGCTGAAGCACCTGACGGCACGCGCTACCAGCTGTTCGATCGCACGGCCCAGTTCAAAGAAATCGACTATTGGGTATCGGTAGCACGGGAAATCGCGGCGAAATACGGCCGAAACATTCCGTTCTACTGTGATTCAGCCCGGCCCGAACACGTGGCACGTTTTCGCCGTGAAGGGTTCAACGCGATCAACGGCTACAAGAACCGTCAAGACGGCATCGAAAATGTGGCGAAAGCATACAGCAGCAACAAGCTATACATCGTCAAGGAAGGCGATAACGCGTTCAGTGATGAGGTCTACAGCTACGTCTGGGATGAAAAGACTGGCGAGCCGGTCAAGGTCAACGATGACGTGATGGACGCGCAGCGGTACGCCATCGCGACGCGGATCAAGCTCTTGCAGCTGCCACACAATGCCAGCTACGAAGCGCAAGCAGCGATGTTACGGAAATACGGACTATAAGGAGGCGAAACCATGGCAACAACTGACGATCAAGAAGCATATTATTCAAGCTTACCCGACGCGGTGCGCCGGAACACGGTCAACATGCTCAGCGGTCGGCGTTTCGCCTTGACAGCACGGCAAGAATATCGTTTTCCACAAGATTTGTTTGATCAAGCCAAGAACGACCCGGCAGCTTTGGGCAAGATTGCCACGACGTTCATTTCTGATCACTACAACAATCAGGTGCCGCGGATTATGACGCTTGAGCGGTACTACGAGGGCGACAACGATATTCATTACTGGCATTCACACAAGAAGCCGACACAGGCGGACAACCGCATTGCGACGGGCTTTCCGGCGTATATTACCAATATTCGGGTGGGCTACCGCTTTGGCAACCCGCTCAAATATGAGTACAACGCACCCGATGGTGGTGGCGAAACCGCTGGCGACGATCTCATGACCGCAATTGGCTATTTTAATACCAGTAATGACGAACCATATCACGAAAAGGTGTTGGGCAAGAACGCTTCAGTCACTGGGCGTGCCTATGAACTGCTATATGTTGGCAAGGATGAGACAGAACCGTCACTGCGGGCAATCGACCCGCTTAACGCGTTCGTGGTTTACGACACCACTGTTGAACAGCATTCTCTATTTGGCGTCTATTACTACGCGTCAGACATTCTAGGCGTGGGCAAGCGATTCTACGTAACGATCTACACGGACAGTGAGATGTACACCTACGAGCCCGTAGGTGGTCCTAGTGCGGAACTTAAACCGCAAACGGATAATGAGCATTTCTTCGGGGCCGTGCCGCTGACCGAGTTTTTGAATTCGGATGAGCGCATGGGCGACTGGGAAGCCAAACTGGATGAGATAGATGCCCGCGACAAGTCGTTATCTGAGATGGCAAACAGTCAAGAGGACTTCAACAATGCAATTCTCATGATCACCGGTGATTTCGCCACCGACGACCAGCAAGTCATGGATGCTCATGGTCAGCCGATGACGGACGCCAATGGTCAGCCAGTCATGACCAAGAAGCCGCTCAACATCAATGCCCACGATAATTATCTGTGGCTCAAACCAGCCGTCACATATGACATCAACAATAGCCCAACGGCTGCCCAGCCCAATGCCCAATACCTGACCAAGCAAACCAACGGTGCTGAGTGGCTCAACTATCTCAGCAAATTGGACGGCGATATTCACAAGGACACCAACACGCCCGACACCAGTGATCAGAATTTCAGTGCAAATGCGTCCGGCGTGGCGATGGCCTACAAGTTGTGGGGCAGCGATCAGGAACGCGTGATTCAGGAATCACTGTTCTTGCGCGGGCTCATGCGCCGGCTGCGTCTGCTGGCTAACTACTGGCAGAAGAAAGCAGAAGTCTCGGCAGCGAGCAACCCGAACAACATTCAAGTGACGTTCACGCCCAATATGCCGAAAAACAACGCTGAAACCGTTACAGAAATCACTGCACTGGCGAACGTCAAGGCGGTGTCAGATGAGACCATTCAGTCAATGGCCGAGGCCGTGACGGGCGTCAAGCCAGAGGAAGAGCAGAAACGGCTGAAAGAAGAGGCTGATGAAGCACCAAAGATTCAGATGCCGGGCGATTACCCGCCGATGTTCACCAGTGCGGACAAACGACAGCAGGCAACTCAGCAAAGCCCGCAAGGATTTCAAACTGAGCAGGGCGCTTCACGAGCTGATGCAGTAGCGGCTGTTGCTGCCATGCGGAGTAAGGAGCCGAATTAATGGAGCGTAAAGACGTACTCAATTTGGCTCGGCATGTCTATGGTGCACAGGATCGTCGAGTGGAAGAACTGACTAACATGTTTGCCACGGCGGCGGACGACATCATCAATCTGCTGGCACGTTTCGTGGCCGACAAGGCCAACTGGAACGCCAAGGCGCCAAGAGCCGATGTGCAGAAGCTGATGAACGACATCGCTCAACTGGCGGTGCAGGCATCGGTCAATGACCGGCCGTTTGTTGATCAGACCTTTCGTGATGAACGGATTCAGACCAACGGCGATCTGGCGAAGTTGCAGACCAACGTGATCATCGTCAAGCTGGCGCTCAACCAAGCCGACACGCTGCGGTATGACATACATCGGACGGATCAGCTGGCTCAGGACGTAGCGGCCAATAACGGCAAGCTGCCGAAAAGCAACGATACCGGCGGCCACTACACGCGGGAGCGTTCTGCGGTTGCCATTGATAAAGTGGTGCAGCAACATGCAGCTGAAAACGGCTGGCAAGGCGGATCTGCCGATGCCCGTGTACACAAGGAAAAAGCGGCGCTAATGCGCAAACTAGATGATCGGGTGGACACAATTTTGAAGAACGGTCAAAAACCGCAAGACTTCGCCGACGAGATCAAGAACGACCTCAGTGCTTCGAAGAGCCGCGCCGAACGGATTCTGCGGACCGAGACCGCTGGACAGATGTCCCGTAACTTGGTTCAGGATTTTTCGAGTCGCGGCGTCAAGAAATACATGATCGAATCAGCGTTGACCGCAACAACCTGTCAGGAATGCGAAGACCTGGACGGAAAAGTGTACAGCATGGATGAAGCCGAAGAGGGCGTCACGCTGCCGCCGTTCCACCCGAACTGCAAATGCACCATCATCGAAGTCCATGACGAGGAATTCCACACCGACTTCTCGCAGATGCCGAGCGACTACGGCGGGGCGTTATTCGATACAAGCAATATGTAATTTTGGCCTGATCAGTGATCGGGCTTTTTTCATGCCTTTTTTCGGTACAGGCGTTAAAGAAACCAGACGGCTTATCGCAGCCTAAAAACGCATGGAGGTACTGCAATGTTTGTAACTGACCTAAATAATTACCGATTAATGGACGCCGATTCTGGTGCAGACGCGGGCAACAGTGCGTCTGCAACGCCTGAAACGGGCTCAGAAACGGGCTCTCAACAGTCGCCAGACACGAACAAAAATGATGATAATTCATCGAATGGTTCAGATGATGACAAGGGCGAAAAATCGTTCAGCCCCAAAGAAGTTCGGGCCATGATCGGTGCTCAGGCGACGAAACACTTGGATGATTTCAAAACGAACGACCTGCCCAAGATTTTGGCGGATGCTCGCAGCAAATGGGAAGCCGAAGCCAAGATGTCACCCGAAGAACGTGAGCAGACGCAAAAACAAGAGCAGGAAAGTGCGCTTGCCAAGCGTGAAGCGCAGCTTGATCACCGTGAGGCGGTCGACTATACGCGTAGCAAGCTCATTTCTGCCGGCTTGCCCACTGACTTCGTTGAGTCTCTGGCTGTCGATAAGGATACCGATGCCACGGATAAAAATGTTGAGGCGTTCACCAAGACGTTCAGCGCGGCTGTGCAGAAGAAGGTCGCCGAGCGTATGAAAGGCAAGTCAACGCCCGGCGTAGGTGCTGGATCACAACACACGACCAGCACCGATTTGGGTCAGTTACTCGCAAAGCAGCACGCTTCTGATACACGGTCAAGCAAGGCCGAGGACTATTTCTTCGGTGGCAAAAACAAATAGGAGGTACCCGAATTGTCAACCGAAGTGCAACACTGAAGCCTAAGGAAGAGGAACGGTCTAC
>NZ_KI271613.1 GCF_000469325.1 Schleiferilactobacillus shenzhenensis LY-73
CGGCGCAGCTCAAGGAGTTGCGTCGTTTTCTATACAGTTGGCAATTTATCTGGGGGACAGTATATAATTCAGATTACACAGAGGTAAAGACAACAGCTTCTGTGAATGGAGACACTTTTTCGTGGAAACCGCCAGCGATAGGTAAGTACTATTTGAAACTAGTTATTACATTAACAAGCGGCACCAATACGGTGAGATGGTATTCAAATTATACACCGCTCACGGTTACTCCTGATCAAGCCCAACTTATCTCTGTCCCTAACCTTCGATTCATGGACCTTGCCAGCGGCACCGCCAAGAACCCCACGGCAGCGGATTTCTTCAACCCTAATGGCGTAACACTGAGTTACGTACCGCTGGCTACGCAAACTGGTGAGACAGCGTTCGATGGTAACAACACTGGCTTGCTAGCAGTGAAGGGTACCAAATGGAGCTTGTCCGTCAGCGCCAGTAAATTCGCCGTCGCTCCACGGTACCCCCAAACCGAGTTGCCCAACACGCCCACCTTGACATTAGGCCTTGGGAGCAGTGGTAATGTGTCAATTCCGGCAGACGGGACACCAATTACCCTCTTGTATAATTACACTGGAGATTTTTCCGCGACGCTGGACAGTACGACGACACTGCACATACCCCAAACCAGCTTCGTCATCTCCGAGACGTATCACTCGGATTTGACCTGGACCCTGGTGAAGGCACCGTAATCTGAAACACAAGCACGAGAAGAAATCCCAGTTGACCGCTATCCGGTCGGCCGGGATTTTTTGGTGCCCAGCGCCCTGCGGAAAAATAATTGACTAGCGGGTCAATTATCTATTGACTCGCCGGTCAACCAGGATTACACTCTGCGTCGAGGAGTTGAGAAGAACATGTCAACGAACGTTATCGAACTGAATCACGTGCAAAAAAACTTCGGCCGTACCCAGGCCTTAAAGAATGTCACGTTTAATGTCCCCACCGGGGAGGTGGTGGGTTTTCTGGGACCCAATGGTGCCGGCAAGTCGACGACTATCCGCATTCTCTTGGGGATGCTCAAACGCAACGGCGGGGAGGCGACTGTTTTTGGCCAGGATCCGTGGCATAACGATTTACAGATCCACCCACGAATTGCCTATGTCCCCGGGGATGTGTATCTGTGGCCCAACCTGACCGGCGGCGAAATCGTCGACCTGCTGCTGCGGCTGAACGGTCAGAACCACACGGCCAAGACCGATGAATTGATGAAGGTCTTTGAATTTGACCCGAAGAAGAAGGCGCGGGCGTATTCCAAGGGGAACCGGCAGAAAGTCGCACTGATTGCGGCGCTGTCGCAAGATGCCGAACTGTACATCTTCGATGAGCCGACTTCGGGCTTGGACCCGTTAAATGAACTGACCTTCCAGCAAGAAGTGCTGAAGCTGAAGGAAGCGGGTAAGACGGTGCTCCTTTCTTCCCATATCTTGTCGGAAGTGGAAAAGATGTGTGACGCTATCGTGATTATTCGCGAGGGCGAGATCATCGAGCAGGGCAACTTGGATCAGATGCGCCATTTGTCGCGGCTGCGGGTTCAGGTCGAGACCGATGCGGCGATTACTGGGCTGGATAAGCAGAGCGGCGTGTACGACTTGAAGTTCACCAATCACGACCAGACCGCCGCGACCTTCGCGGTGGATCATGATGTGCTGGGCCAGGTGATGGCGGCACTGACACCGCTGGGTATCAAGGACTTCCAGTCGACGCCGCCGACCTTGGAGGACTTGTTCCTGCACTACTATTCCGACAAGGGGGCGACGCAGCATGTGGCGCAATAGTCGCGGCACGGGGTACCTGCTGCGGGCGAACCTGAAGCAGAACCTGAAGTTCTCGCTGATCTGGATCGTCATCCTGGTGATGATGATTGCCAGCGGCGCGACCAAGATGGTGGCGCTGTTTGGCGGGCCGAAGACAGACCTGGCAGACATGAAGCACATGCTGACGATGCCGGGCATGGCGGGTGTTTTTGGCGCCATCCCCAAGGGTGTACCGCTGAATTCGGCGACGGTGTTTGCCGGCATCATGATGGTCTTCATGGTCATCTTGGACGCCATCTACATTATTCCGCTGATGGTCAAGGATACCCGGGGCCAGGAAGAAAGCGGCTTGTTAGAAATGGTCCGGGCCCGGACGGTGGGCCGAACGGCTGCGGTCATGGCGGCGGTTTGGGAGCTGCTGATTACCAGCGTCGTGCTGTTCGTGCTGTATAGCGGCAGCCTAATGGCCATCAACCTGCAAGGCGCCGACCTGAACGGTAACATTCTCTTCGGCCTGGTCTTGGCGTTAGCCAATGTGTTCTTTGGGGCGGTCGCGCTGTTACTGGCCCAGTTGGCTAGTACCGCCCAAGGCGCAGAGATGTGGTCGTACGTGATTCTCACGGCCACTTACCTGATCCGACTGGTCACGGACATTCAGAACCAGAAGCTGACTTGGCTTTCTCCTATCGGCTGGGCGCAAAAGACGAATGCCTATACGGATAATAATTACTGGCCGGTATTGATGCTGGCCGTCGTGGCCCTGGTCTTGGCCGGAGGCGCCGTCGTGATTGCCCGAACCCGCGACCTGGGGACCGGCATCCTGCCGGAACGCGCAGGCCGCGCCCGGGCGGCGGGCTGGTTGCGGTCCGTTCCGGCACTGCTGTTGCGGACAGAACGCGGGCTGCTGGCCGGATGGCTCATCAGCGCCGTGCTGATGGGCGCCATCTTGGGCAGTGTCCTTGGCGGTGCCGGCGATGTCTTGAAGTCTAACCCGCTGTACCGGAAACTGCTGGACGTATCGCAAATCAACGCCGCCAGTCTGCAGATGACACTGGCTTACATGGCGATGTTCGTGCTGGTTTTCGTCTGCTTGGCCGTCGTCGCCGGGGCCCAACTGGTGGGCAAGTTGAAGAGTGACGAAGAGAAGGGGTATCTGGGCATTGTGCATGCCGAGAAGCCGACGCGCACGACCATCAGCTTGAGCTATTACTTTCTTGGTTTGATTTTCTCCGCCATCATCTATGTTGTGGCCATCGTCTGCCTGTATTACAGCGGCAACACAACCGTCAGCGAGCCGTTGCCCAGCAAATATCTGGTGCGGATGCTCGTGGCCGGCCTGCCGGCGGTGCTCGCCTTCGTCAGCTTGGCGGCGGCGATCATCGGTGTCATTCCCCGTATCAGCGGTTTGTTCTGGGTCTACATGGGTGCCGGGCTGATTGTCGAGATGTTTGGCCCGATCCTCAACCTGGGCAGGAATGCTGGCAAGTTTTCGCCCTTCGGCTGGCTGAATCAGGCGCCGGTCCATGCACTGGAGAATGGCTGGCTCTGGACGATGCTGGTCATCGTGGTGGTCGGCGTCGTTGCGGGTGTGGTCGGATATCGTGAGCGTGATGTCGCATGAAGGACGTCACAACGGACCCAGAGAAGGTCGACCGTATCCTCGCCAGTGCCATGACGGAGTTTGGTCAGAAAGGATTTCTGAAAGCAAAAACGGACACCATCGCCGCGGCGGCGGGGGTGTCCAAGGGGTTGGTGTTCCACTACTTCGGCAATAAGAGTGCGCTGTACAAGGATACCTACGACTACGCCTTCCAGCGGCTCTACACGAAGATGGACTGGTCGGTCTGGCGCAGCGGCAAGACGCTGAGCGAGATGGTGATCAACGCGGCACGCTACAAGATGTCGCTCCAGATCAAGTTCCCGGCGGAGTTCCAGTTCATGATGGAAGCATACGCCGACGTGGCCCGCTTCCCGCCGGCCCTGCAGAAACAGATGGCAGAGGAGAGTCAGAAAGTGACCGCGCTGGGCAACGCGATCATCGACGACTTCGTACGCAAGCTGCCGTTGCGTGCCGGGGTCTCCGAGGCGGCCGTCATTGCCGTGGTGAACGCGGTGGTGGCGGCGGAGACGTACAAGACGGAAGCCTTGATTGAGAAACTGCAATCACCGACGATGGCTGACTTCGAAGGGATCATCACGGAACTGCACGCCCAGTTGGACGTTGTCGAGCACGGCTTTTTACCGGAGTGAGAAATGCGCATCCAGTCAGCTGACTGGGTGCCTTTTTAGTGCCGTGGGCGGTACGGATTGGCCTTCAGCAAGGCGCTGTAGAAGGCGATATCATACATGGCGTCCGCCAGCCGGTCGGCGAAATGATCGCTGTTGGCCACTGTCATATCCAGCTGCCCCGTAGTAGTGAAGTTGGGGTCAGCAGACCAGAGCAGCACCGGGTCAGGCAGGACGATCATCTTGAGCATTTGTAGGATGGGCACGATACTGGCGGCGGCCAGCATCCCGCCGTCGGAGAAGTGGGAGTAGCCGATGACTTGGACGGGCTTGTGGTCCACTTGGGGGCCGACGAGATCGAGGGCGTTCTTCAGCCCGCCGGGAATCGCGTGGTCGTACTCAGGGGTCAGGATGACGTAGCCGTCTTGGGCTGCCAGGGCCGTCAGCCAGCGCGTCTCCTCCGGGGTGGGGTCGCTGATGGCGTCTTCCAGCGGCGTTTCGCTGTGATCATAGAGCGGGAGCGGGTAATCCCGCAGGTCGAGCCAGTCGTAAGTGATTTGGTCGGTGTTCGGGAATTGCGTTTGTAAGTATGTAAAAATGCGGGCGCCCAGGGCGTTGCGCCGGGTGCTGCCCATGATGATGCCGATGTGGGTTGTCGTGAGTTGTCTTCCTTTCTTGTTTACTTTAACTAGGCCCAAATGAGGCGGTAAAGCAAGGATGCGACTACGGTAAAAGCCTCGTTCAATGCAGTTTACGGGGTTCTACCAATAGGGGCTAGTTATTTTGAATTGCGAGTGCCTGTTTGAATGCGTTCTTATCACTGAATGGGATGACATGAATATGGTGTGTCGCCAAGTGGTCGACAAATTGTTGGTTTTGTGAATTGATCTCAGGAATCACGATATTGTATGTGGTACGAACTGAGGAAAACTGGCTTTTCCGAGCTTTATCGGTATCGAACCAGGTACCCATAATCATTGTGGTTCGATTTCTGTCCAGGGTAGTGTGCAAGTTGGTTAATCTTGAGTCTCTTAACGTTTGCCGAAATAGATAATCAATTGGATAGTTCATTCCAGAATCACCGATAATAGATAATCCGGATTCAAACGCAAAATTGTCTTGATTATCCTTTAAATATTCTGCCACATCCTCATGAAACATGCTTCGAATGTTGCCATGACTCATGTAGGCAAAGTCAGATACTTTTAACACAGCAGCAAGGACATTGTTGATTACGGTGGGCAAAACGTCTGCCGTTCCCTCAAGAAAAATATCTTTTGTGGCAACGTCAAAGTTGACATGGTTATTCCGCACAACGCCGTCTAACAATGCAAAGCGTGTACTCCCTTTTTTGGTGATACGGACACCGTGACTCTCTAAATTCCAAACGGTGTATCCCTGATCACTCACGAGAAAACGATTATTGTCCTTGGCTGTAATCAACAGTGTGATCTCGTCGCCGTAAGGATCTGTGAATGGTGTCTGAAACCCAAAGTGATTCCCGTCAATACTGGAAAAACGAGCTGTTTTTTGTATTTCGTTAAGCCAATCTTTGGCAATAACATCGACATCAGTTGCAGAGGTCATGTTGAATCACTTCTTTCATTTTGGACGTTGACTCACAACAGTGAAGGAGCAAGGACAAAGCGTAATTCGTTTTGTTTCTGAGTATGAGTATACGCCAGGAGTTCACTCAAAGCGTCAAGAAAGTTGTCACAGTCTCGAAGACCATCGTATGGCAGAGGATAGGCTTTAACTTGTGTGACGCCGTCATGCTTTTTTTCAAACTCTTCAGCGCTAAAGAGTTCAACGCGGTGGCCTGAAACTTTTCCATCGGAATTCACATGGAATTTTGTGTCTAGGTTGATTCGTACTAGCGTATTTTTTGTTCGGTTATCCATGAAGTTTAGATGGATATTGTTTAACCCGTTCATGTATTGTAATTGGAATCTTGAAGCTGGGTTTCCGACAGCCCGAATATCAATTGTTCCTTTAGTACCCTCGGAAATGACACGGGTCCCCTGAGTGAATGTTGATTTGAATAGTGCGATGAGGCGGTCTGCTTCGTCGTCGGTTAGAAGAATTTCCATAGATGATTTCCTTTCAGCCGTTACTGACCTATAGCATAACAAGCTGTGCCGACAACTCGCAACTGATTGAACTAACTAAATAAAACCGGACTGCCCGAGGGAGGTACCGGTTTGCATAAGTGGTGCTATTTGTAAGGCCTCGTCACATTCGCCCCGTTCTGGGCAATCACGTCCCGGTACCAGCCGAAGCTGTCCTTCGGGGTGCGGGCGAGGGTGCCGCTGGCGTTGTCTTCGCCGCGGTCGACGTAGATGAGGCCATAGCGCTTGGTGAAGCCTTCGTGGGTGGAGACCAGGTCGACGGCGGACCAGATGTGGTAGCCGATGACCGGGATGCCTTCGCCGATGGCCAGCCGCATCTGGTAGATGTGGTCATTGAGGTACTGAATGCGGTAGGGGTCGTGGACCTGCCCCTCCGCGGCGGGGTGGTCGTGGGCGCCGAGACCGTTCTCGGTGATCATCAGCGGCAGGTCATAACGGTCGTACAGCTGGCGCATGGTCGTGCGGAAGCCGACGGGGTCAATGTCCCAGCCAAACTGGGTGTGGTGCAGGAACGGGTTGCGCACCGGCGTGAACGGCAGCGTGTCCCCAGGATCGTTGGCCCGCACGGTCTCAGTATTATAGTAGTTGAAGTACAGGAGGTCCGGGTGGGCGCCGGCGATGATCGCCATGTCGTCCGGCGCCATGTCCGGGGTCGCCCCATATTGCTGGAAGAAATGCCAGGCCACGTGGTTGTAGCGGCCTAGAATCGTGACGTCGGCGAAGAGCTGGTTGCGCAAGGCGTCGTATGTGGTGGCGGCGAGCACGTCGGCTGGTCGCGGGGTCAAGGGATAGACGGCCACCAGGTTAGGCGCTGGCCCAATTTTGATTTCTGGATGGTGTTCGTGGGCGTACGTGATGACTTCGGCGGCGGCCACGAACATGTTATGGTTGGCCTGCACGACGTCCTTCAGCGTTCCGTGCCCCGCCAGCGCCGCCCGCAGCATCCCCTGGGCCATTGAATTTTGCTCATTGATCGTCTGGTAATAGACGATTTGGGGAGAAAAGTGGTCCAATACAGTTTTGGCATAGTCCACGAAGGCTTTGATCGTCGCCCGGTTGGCCCAGCCGCCCTGCTTTTCTAACGCCGCTGGCAGGTCAAAGTGGAACAAGGTCACCACTGGGGTGATGTCGTATTTCTGTAATTCAGCGAGCACGTTCTGGTAGTAGTCCAGACCGGCTTGGTTGACGGTGCCGGTGCCGGCGGGGAAGAGCCGGCTCCAGGCGATGGAGAAACGGTAGGAGCGCAGGCCCAGGTCGCCGAAAAGCTTGAAGTCCTCCGGATAGCGGTGGTAGCCGTCGCTGGTCAGCTGGAAATCAGCGGTGCCGGCGGGCGGGGTGGCTGTGTCTTGCACGGACGGGCCTTTACCGTCGGCGTTGTAGGCACCTTCATACTGGTACGCCGAGGTGCTGGCGCCCCAGAGAAAATGGTCAGGGAAGTGAGCTAAAGTCATGGATGTGATCTTCCTTTCTCAATGTCCTGTTGTATCTTCAGTTTAGCACAGGTGGAACCGGATACAGCCTGACAACGGTCGGTGCTTGTCCAGAGCCGCTGCGGATAAATGAGAACGGGGCGGTCCGGGATTTGGTACAATAACGGCGAAGGAGTGTGATTCTGTGGCCTACCATTCTGTAATCGTCAGCGAGGATCTCTGCGGCGCCGGCCAAGTGTCATTGGGCGTGGCCATACCGATTTTAGCGGCGTTGGACCTGGTGCCGCGGGTACTGCCCACGGCGTTGTTGTCAACCAATACCGCCCACGCTGGGAATACGTATCTGGACTTGAGCGGCCAAATCGCGCCGATTCTCACGCATTGGCGGACGTTATGGGACCAGCTGGGGGTCGATGGTATCTATCTCGGCTATCTTGGCCCTAAGGCGTTGACGGTGTGGCAGAAGCAGCTGCCGACGTTGGCCCGCGTGCCGATTCGTCTGCTTGACCCAGCGATGGCGGATCACGGCAGACTATATCGCGGGCTGGATGAGGCCTACGTGGCCGAGCTGCGGACGCTGATACCTGCTGCCACTATCATCACGCCGAACGTGACGGAAGCGTACCTGCTGCTGGGGCAGCCGCCGGCACTGGTTTTGACCGAGCCCCAGGCCAGACAGCTGGCAGAAGAATTGGCAGATAAGTTCGGCGTAGCCGTCGTTGTGACCGGCATTCCCCTGATGCATCATCAGCTGGGTGTCGCGGTCGTCTCCCGGCGCATCCCAAAGACAGATTTGATCACGACGGAAGCGCAGCCGCAAGCGTATTCCGGGGCCGGCGATGTCTTTGCCAGCGTCCTGGTTGGGGCTTTGCTGCACCAACAGGGCTTGGCCGCAGCCGCCAAAGTGGCGACGGCCTTCATGGATGCCGCGTTCGAGCGGACACTGAATGTGGAACAAGGGGACGTTCAACCGTTTTTTGACATCGACTATGCCCCGCTGCTGCCGGGCTTGATGCGTCGCCTGCACGTTGAAGACGAGTAGAAAGGAAAGGTAACTGCGATGACCACGATTGCCATCATCACCGGCGCATCCTCCGGTCTGGGCCGGGAATACGTCCGGGCTGTGGCCGAGAAAATGCCCGACTTGGGCGAGATTTGGCTCGTCGCCCGACGCCAGGAGCGGCTGATTGCCCTGGCGGAAACGATTCCCGGCCAGCGGTTTCGGATTTTGCCCTACGACTTAACGGCCGCGGCGTCGTTTCACAAATTCCAGGGACTGCTGGCCCGGGAACAGCCCGATGTCCGCTTGCTGATCAATGATGCCGGGATGATTCGTATCGGAAACGTGGCCGCGATGCCGGCGGCGGACCAGGAAAAGACAGTCCAGCTCAACGCCCTGGCGCCGACGCTGCTCACCCGGTTGGCGCTGCCGTACATGCACCGCGGCGCCAGTATCATCAATGTCACCTCCATCGGCGGCTTCACGCCGTCCCCTAACATGGTGGTCTACAGCGCCAGCAAGGCCTATCTCCTTTCTTACAGCAAGGGTCTGCACGCGGAGCTGCGCCGGCGGGGGATCCACGTGCTCGCCTTGGTTCCTGGCAGCATGCGCACCTCTCAGTTCACAGGGCCGAATGCGGGGAGCCGCCAGACCGGCTTCACCGTGGCCAACCGGCTGCCGTTCCTGGATCTGCCTACGGTGACCCGGCGGTCGCTGACGATTGCCCGCTGGGGCTGGTCGGTCTACACGCCCCACTTATTCTACAAGGCGTACCGCGTTGTCACAGCGCTCGTCCCGGACATCGTGCTGACTTACGTGGTGCGCCCTTAGTAAGGAGACTGAACAGATTTGAATTCGATTGGTAGAAATCGGCAATTATTACGTGTCATCCTGACCGCCCTGTTCGCGGCCATCATTTACATCGGTATCTGGATCCTGCGCATTCCCATCCCGGCGATGGTCGGCCGGCCGTTCATCCACTTTGGCAACACCCTGATGGTCCTGGCCATTCTCTTTCTCGGCGGGGTCTGGGGCGGGGTCGCCGCAGCGATTGGCTTGGGCGGCTTCGACGTTCTCAATGGATACGCGGCCACCAGCTGGCTGACGGTGTCTGAGGTAATTGTCATGGCCCTGGTGGTCAGTGCACTGGTCCGCGCGTTTCACCACGAGGATACCCGCGGCCACATCATTGTGATTGCAGTCATTGCCGCCATCACGAAGGTCATTACCTCGTTCATTGTGGCTACGATTGAAGGCTTCATGGCCGGCATGACGTTCAAGCCGGCGGTCATCGCCGCCTTTCTCAGCCCGCCGGCAGCCGCCATCAACGCCGTGGCGCTGGCCGTTATCGTGCCCATTCTTTACTTCTTGCTGCGGGGCGCGTTCCGAACCGTGTTGCGGCAATAATCATGGATAGAAAAGCACCATCACGAAAAGGACCGGCCCTTGCTGGTTCCGCAGACTGCGGACAGCAGGAGCTGATCCTTTTTTGCTGGGGCTTTCTCTTTTAATCCGCCATGGCATAGTCGTGCAGGGCCTCGGCGACCCCGCCATCTTCGTTGCTGGCGACGGATTGGGGAATGCGGGCGCGGACGGTGGGCAGGGCATTGCCCATGGCGACACCCAGACCGGCCTCAGTGAGCATGGGCAAATCGTTCTCGCCGTCGCCGATGGCCATGGTGGCGCTCAGCGGCAGCCCGAAGTGGTCCGCCAGGGTATGCAGCGCGGTCTGCTTCGAAACGGCTTGGTCGCTGATCTCCAGGTAGGTCGGCTTGGAGCGGCTGGCGGTCAAGTGCCAGTCGGGATGGGCAGCAAGGAGCGCGGCGAGTTCGTCGATGACCGGGGGATCCGCCATGCAGAGGATCTTGTGCACGGTCAGGCCAGTAGCCAGGCGCTGGGCCAGGGGCTTGATCAGCGGCATAGTGCCGGTGATGGCCGCTTCCTGGTCGTTCCACTGGTCGTGCTGGTTGGCGATCCAGGCCAGGCCGGAGTAGACGTTCATGCTGACGGGGAGCTGGTGGCTGACGATTTCGTGGTAAAGCTGAATGGGAACACGGGCATACAGCGGTGTTTCAGAAAACACATCCCAACTGCCGGCGTGGGGGTCATAATTCACGATCAGACTGCCATTCAAGGTCACCAGCGGGACGGCCAGGTCGAGCTGCTGCGCGAGATTGACCATCGCCAGCGGCGGTCGGGCGGAGGCGAGAACGAAGCGCCCGCCAGCCGCACTATAAGCCTGCACCGCCTGCACGACCCGATCCGGAATATTGCCGTCGGCGTTGACGAGGGTCCCGTCAATATCACTCAGAACCAATGGATACTTTAACATGATGATCACCCTTTCTTTCTCTTTCACCTTGCAGTATACAGGAAGAAATGTGTATTTACAAGTATTAATGTGCATTTGTGTGCATTAGGAAGGAAAAGAAAAGCCCGGCCCGCAGGCTAGGCGTTTTCTCCAGCCACGATCACGGTGACGTTATCCGGCAGGTGTTCACTGGCGGTCAGGGGCTGGTCGGTGATCAACAGGTCGATGTCGCCCCAGACGGCCGACAGGTACGGTGTTTGCTTTTGGAACTTCTGGTGCTCCGCCAGGACAATGACTTTCCGGGCGTGGGCGGCGGCTTCCCGCTTCAAGGCGGCGTCGCTGTCATCGTTCACGTAGATCCCATGACTATCCAAGCTGGCTGTCCCGAGCACCACCAGGTCGAAGGCAACGTGGGAAAGAACGGTGAGACTTTCCGGGGAGTAAAAGAGCCGGTTCTTGGTCTCGAACTTGCCGCCCAGCAGGCGCAGGTCGATGTTCGGGTGGGTCGCCAGGGTGAGGGCGTTGTCCAGCGAGTCGGTAAAGACGGTCGCGGGGCCGTGCAGCTGCTGGCACACGGCGAGGACGGAAGTACTGACGTCGAGGAACATGGTCATGCCCGGGGTGATCAGCGGCATGGCCGCAGTGGCCATCGCCTGTTTGGCTGCCGAGAATTGATGCTGGCGCTCCAGGTAATCCAGAACGGGCAGGGCTTTTTGCGTTTGCACGATGCCGCCATGGGTCCGCTGAGCCTGGCCCAGCTTGACGATGGCCATCATGTCCCGGCGGGCGGTCTCTCGGGAGATGCTGAATTTCGCCATGATCTGTTTCGTGGTCAGCTGCCCGTCCCGCCGCAGCCACTCGATTAAGGCTTGGAGCCGTTGTTGTTGATACACGGTTTTTCCTCTTTTCTGTCTGCTACCAGTGTAGCTTACAGGCGCAGAGACAGCAAGAAATGCACACAAACGCACAACGGCGTATTTCTGCCCGCTGTAGGGTACAATGTAGCCAGAGGCAAGAACGGAGGAAACGCGATGGATCTGCAGGATAAAACGATCGTCTTCTCGGGGCACTTCGAAACGATGACCCAGCGCCAATTGGCCAAACTGGCAACATTCGTGGGAATCCATGCCCGTAAAACGATCTCGGGCGTAACGGACTACGTGGTGGTCGGGGCGATGTACGGCGACCTGTTCACCGCGCCCACCACAGAGAAGCTGCAAATGGCGAACAAGATGGGCATTCCCTTGATCACGGAAGTGGACTTCTTGAACTTCGTCGTGAGCACGTGGCAGCGACGACTGGCGGCGATGGCGGTGACAAAGCCGATTCAGACACTGCATGGGAGGCCTGAAGAAGTAAATCCACAGCAACGCTCGGTAGTGGATGACGGCACCAATTTGGGCGAGACGACTTAAACGTTGTTCGGTTTGATTGGGGTGGTTGCATCTGTCCGTTTGTGTAAACACGGGACACGATGTCTTCACGACTGTTCTCAGAGACGTGTTGGTATAACTAGAGCTTTGACAGAATCCCTGATAGGCGTGGACGAGTCAGAATCGTTCTCCTGGTCTATGCATGAGATTGTAGTGCTTACTCCAATCCCCGGCTGAACCGTATGAAGCTGGCCATTATTGGCCAGCATCACTCGAATCGGAACAGTCAACGCCGCGTTTTGGTCTGAGCGGACACTCTTCATCCATCTGACGGGTATACCAAATAAGCTCACGCTTTGACCATCATTGCATTCGGTTGGTGGTGCTTGTCCTTTTAGGCCGCTTGTGCCGCTGAGGGACAAGCCTGCTCTCGAAGTCTCGTGATATTGTCGTAAACATGCCAGAATAGCGCATTTTGGGGGTTGCTGGTCGTGTAGTGAATGGTCAACACCCCCGCGTGGGAGGTGAACCGTGCACCGATCCGAAATAGATCTAACCGTAAGCTGTCGATCGACTTCTGCTTTTCCGATGAAGGCAGGACCTCAGCGGCCATTCGCTTCATGATGTTATACGCGATGCTGGCCATGACCATGCGGACTTCATTGGTGAAAAAGTCCGTGCTGTTCGTCCGGTCAAAGCCATAACCATTTTTAGCCTCTTTGATGTAGTTTTCCATGGTGCCGCGCTGGCGATAGGCCGCAACGACATCTTGCGGTGTTAAGGGCAGATTTGTCACGAAGTATTGGTAGTGGGGAACCAGTTGCTGGTCACGCGTGGCCATGACGATCACCTTGCGGGCCTCCCGCCATGTGTACGCCCGGTATTGGATCGTGTAATAGTGAACGTCATTGGCCTTGTGGGGATCCACGTCGGGATCATTTTCAAATTTGGCTTGGGCCATGTCGAAAAGGCGGCAGTTCGCTTTCAAACGGAAAACGTACATCTTCATTCGGTCTTCGACCAAGTCGTACAATTTCGGAACGGCAAAACCGCTATCGCCCCGGACCACTAAGGGGTGGCTGGCATAACGGGTCAGGCCTTCGCTCAGAAAAGCAGCTGCCTCCGCCGAGGTATACGTGTCGCCGCTGCGTAACTGAGCATCGACCAGCATTCCGCCACTGGTCGCCTCAGCAATCAGTAGCGGATTGAGAGCACACTTATCATAGTGCGTATTATAAGCTGCCCCCTCTTGGTGGCCATAAGTGGCGGAAAAAGTGGAGTCGATGTCCAGAATCAAAAAGGAATTGGCCTGCCGATTGATGTACGTCGCAGCGACCGACTCTAAAGCGGTGTGCAGTGTCTTGAGCGTATGCAGATCTGAAGCACGGCCGAGAAAGCGAGAAAAAGTGGACTGGGTTGCTAAGACCTTGCCATACAGCAGCTGAAAAAGGGGATCATGACGCAGACTATTGGCTGCGGAGTCGGTCAAGTAGCCGGCAATGTGCTGGAGGAGGTACTGTTCCAGCAAGTTGTAATTATCGTACAGAGGCAGCTTGCGGTAATCTTTGAATTCGATGGTATCCCGGAACGAAGAAAAAATTCCGCTGGCTTCGCAGAATTGGGCAACGGAGAGTAGACCACCATTCGTCGTAATGGTGTCACCATCATCAGTGAGGACCACCTTCTGGTTGTCTTTGTCGGTAAAATGGCGTACATTTGGCATATGCTTTTCCTCCTGGTTTTGTTTTTTCTCGATAATTAAATAATACCATAGGAGAAGCAGGTGCCAACCTTTTGGGTTGGTGCTACATAATGTCAAAAACGGCGCCGCCCAATGGGTTGCGCCGTTTGCTATTCAGTTGGTGCATAGACCAGGGTTCTGAGTGTTGGTGATTATGCACTGTTAACGACACCAGGGTGCACGGTTCTTGTTTCACCAATTCCTCCGGTGACTTAAGAACGCATCTGCTCGCCTGTACGTGGCAATTGATGACACTTCGTCATCCGAGCATAAGCTTCAAGACATTACGCGAATGAATTGTGACGGACATTTTCATTGCAAAACTAACCATTCTTTTTCTTTTGATTAAGAATGTAGTATATAAGGAGAGAAATCAAATACATCAGTAATGCCAGTAAAATGACCGCTAACCCGAAGAAAGCCCTAAGAGGTAACATTGCAAAATACATCCAATCAAATGGTGGATAGGTAACTGGCAAAAAAGTAAAGATAATGCTCATTAAGAACGCCCACAGAATGAAAAATCTGGCTTGTGGCTTACTAGACCCATTTTTTTGTGATTGGAGGAGCTTTGTCCTTCGCAGGATTAGTTCAAAACAAATCAATATAACTAGAAAGAAGATACCAGAGACCAGATTTTGCTGCATTTTTATCGTCCTTTCCGGTAAGTATGGTTGTTGGAAATATAAAAAGTCCTCTGTGATGATTTGCAAAGGGCAGAGGACCTCGCTGGAGTATAGATTATTATTCAACAGAATCTTTAATTGACGACAATCTCGGTTTGCATTCCCTGTTACGTATCAAGATTCACCGTTGTCAGCTCTTTAATCGTGCCAAACTGCCAAGTCGTCATGGGTAATGTAAATATCCTCACGAATCTTGTCATTCTGGTGTGATGCATTGTAAGAAGCTGCATCTCGTCCGATGATTGCGGCTCGATTGGCTAGCAAATTGCCGGCAATCGAAGCAATAAGAGCATAGGGGTTGCCTAGCCCGTATGCATAGTCGGCGGCTTCACCACCATAGTGGGCAATTAAGATCATCGTTGCTGCAAACGTGCTGACAGCCCAGTTTGCTCGAAAAATTACGCGAACAGCCCACGGAATCACTCGAGTCTCCATTGCCGCCAAAGATCGGATAGTGAACTGTGAATTATCGGTGGCAACCAGCGTTGTTGGGTCAATAGTTAGATGGCCTACGCTGACTGCGCGATTTGTAGCACTGATAGCTTGCTGAGCTTCCGCAATCAAGGCACTAGATAATCCGGATTGTGTTGGAACTTCAAGAGAATATTGATTGTTCCGAACTTTCACGAACTTATTGAGTGCCTGGAACTCTGAGGACGTTGTATTTGCATCTTGGGCCTGCTTTCCTGAATTCAGAAAAGCAGCAATTTGCTCTGGCGTCCAACTAGTAAAATCATTTTCGTTAGAAACAAATCCAGTAGACTGAGAACCGGAATCGGTGTTGCTGGCACCTACTTGCATAGGCAAATTTGCTGCCGCAAAAATCATGAACACAGCAGTCAGCACGAACACTAATAGCCACTTCAGATGCTTCATATTGCTCGCAACCTTTCTTCTCCCAAGTAAGGGAAAATCCCAGCCATACTTCAGCGTCATAATTATGCGCTTACAGTAATTCGATGACAAGCAAAAGAGCTTGTACGAATTTAACGGGCTGCAGCGGGCCAGAATGTACCAGGAAATTTTAGTTCCCTCTATCCTTCACATAAGGGACACGCTATCATAAGGGGTGAACAGTGAACAGGAGGATTTTACTAAACATGTTATATCCAAGAGAATCAGACAGCCGGGCGGTCGTGGACCTATCCGGTATTTGGCAATTTAAGTTAGACGACGGCCACGGCTTTGCCGACCAGTGGTACGCCAAGCCGTTGACGGACGCGGAGACTATGGCGGTACCCGGCTCCTATAACGATCAGAAAGCAGACGCTGCCCACCGGGACCATTACGGCTGGGCTTTTTACCAGCGGCGCATGACGGTGCCCGCCTTCTTCGCTGGGCAGCGCATCGTGTTGCGTTTTGCCAGCGTCACCCACACGGCGAAGGTGTACTTAGATGGCACAGAAATTGCCAGCCACGAGGGCGGTTTTCTGCCCTTCGAGATCGACTTGACCGATAAGCTCACACTGGGCCAATCGGCGCTGCTCACCGTGGCGGTGGACAACCGGGTGGACTTTTCTACCTTGCCCGTGGGCAACGAAGACGGCAGCGGGATGTTCGGGACTGGCGATGGTGGTATTCCCAGTGTGCGCATTGCCCAAGCGCGGGCCAAGAAGCAGAATAAGCCGAACTTCGATTTCTTCAATTATGCTGGGATTCAGCGGCCGGTGAAGCTGTATACCACGCCCAAGGCCTACATTGATGACGTCACATTGGTGCCGGACATTGATGGGACCACGGGAATCGTGCGTTACAGCGTAGCGGTCAAAGGGGCCGGCGAGACCACGGTTGAGTTGCTGGATAAGGCCGGCCAGATCGTTGCCCACAGCGAAGGAACCACGGGCACGTTAACCGTGGCCAATGCCCACTTTTGGGCGCCGGGCCATCCCTATCTCTATACGGCCGTCGTCAGCTTCGGCGCAGACCAGTACAGTCAGCCTTGCGGTATCCGCACGGTGCGTGTGGCTGGCACCAAGTTCTTGATCAACGGCCAGCCGTTCTACTTCAAGGGCTTCGGCAAGCATGAGGACAGCCCGCTCCATGGCCGCGGCTTCGATGCTGTGTTCGACGTCGCCGACCTCAGCCTGATGCACTGGATCGGCGCGAATTCGTTCCGCACCAGCCACTATCCCTACGCGGAAGAAATGTACGAACTCTGCGACCGGGAAGGCATCGTCGTGATTGACGAGACACCGGCGGTCGGGCTAGGCCGGGGCACTAAGGCCGATGCCTACAAGACCATGCACAACGGGGCGCTGCACAAGCAGAACCTGCGGGACATGATCGACCGGGACAAGAATCACCCCTGTGTCGTAATGTGGTCCCTGGCCAACGAACCTGAGACAGCGGCGTTCCCTCAGTCCGCTTACGATTACTTCCATAACTTATACCAGCTCGCCCACCAGTTGGACCCGGAGAATCGGCCCGTCACACTGGTGTGCTGCCAGAACGATTACGAGAAGGACATCGTCACCCGCACCATGGATGTGGTCTGCCTGAACCGTTACTACGGCTGGTATGTGCTCGGCGGCGACCTGGACGCGGCTACCGACGCGCTGAACGTTGAGCTGGATTTCTGGGCCAAGCAGAATAAGCCGGTGATGTTCACGGAGTATGGGGCCGACACCATTGAAGGCCTCCACGACGCTGTGCCCCGGATGTTCGACGAGGAGTACCAGGCGGAATACATTGACCGCATGGATGCCCAGTTCGACAAGCGGCCCTTCTTCATTGGTGAACAGATCTGGAACTTCGCCGACTTCAACACGACCCAAGGCATCGTTCGCGTTGACGGCAACCGCAAGGGCGTCTTCACCCGCACTCGCCGGCCCAAGCTCGTTGCCCATACCATCCGCCGCCGCTGGCGTGCCATCCCGGACTTCGGCTACAAGGCTTAATGATCCGGTAAGAAAGGTTCAAGAAAGGGCCACGGGGAGTTCACTGATTCGTCACAGGTGACCCGTAGTATAGAAAATGTCAACAGGAACGAGGCCAACGAACTTCCTGATGACCGCCAACAACCAAAACTTTTTCTTCATGATTTTCCCTTTCCTGAAGCCGTCGCGGCCCTCCCCCCGCGGCGGCTCTTCTGATTGCGCTAAGTGCGCGCAATCAGTGGGTCAAGTGCAGGGGGGTATGGGGTTGATTGACGATGTTGGTGAGTGGATTTTGGTCTGTGGCTTTCTGAAGATGAGAAGTTCAAGTGCTAGTTCAAGTACAAGGTCTGCTGGGGCGTGACAAAACTCGAATTTCGGCATGATTGAGTGCCAACGCTCAGCAAGCGGGAGCAAAATTGATTCAAGCCGTGCTCACCACGTTCCAGCCCATTTTGTCGGAGCTTTGGCACGGCGCCCGAAAGAGTTCTGTCACACCGTCTTTTTAGAACGACATCAGCTACGCGGTGAGTAAGTAATCCCACGTTTCTGGCCTTTGAACGGTATACTAGAGTCAGAGGCGATGACGATGAGTGAAGATAATGATCAGAATGAAGCATTTGCGGCGTGGCTGAAGTCTGGGAGTGGGAACTTCCAGGGGGCGGTACCGCTGCTGCAGCTGCCGGCGCGGACCCAGGGTGTGGCCAAGGACCTGCGGCTGGGTGACGACTGCCAGGTGATCCTGGCTGCGGCGGGGACGTCGTTTGAACGATATGCGGTGGCGTATTTCTACCCGAAGCAGCAGTTATTGGTCGTGAAGAAAGGCGTGCCGGCGGTGGCCAGCATCGACGGGATCACGATCAGTTCGCTGATTGGCCAAGTGGTTGAGTGCTATGGCGGCGAAGTTGATGATGCCTGGGCGGATGACGACGTGACGGCCGATGATATTTATGTGGACCACATTGCAGAGGACCCAGAGAAGCATACGCCGGTGGACCATGCCGGTCAGTTTGCCGGGATTGCCCGTCAGCAGTGGGAATATTGGCTGATTCACGGGCACTTAGCTAAGCCTCAGCCGACGACCAAAAACGAGGCCATTGCCCGGGCCTTTGCCCCGTTTGCGGAGCGGGTCGCCAGCCGGCCGGAATGGTTGGCAGAATTGGGCAACGGATTGGCGAAGATCGTGCCGCCGGCTGAGCTTTCTGACATCTTCAAGCAGATCAGCCTGGCGGCCAAGGAGAATAACGCGGTGGCGCTGGCCCAGGCCCGGCTAAGCAAGCTGGCCCTGCCCAACGATCCGCTGAACACGGCAGCGCGGGCGCTGATTACGCTGGCTACCGGCGGCAAGACCGATCCGGATGCCCAGCTGACCTTCGTCTTCGGCAAGGATAAGCAGGCCGGGACGCTGCAGCTGCCGCTGAACCACATTGTGACCGAGCCGTCCCAGGAGGTACCGGCGGACGTGCTGTTCCACGGGGAACAATTCGTGCCGCTGATTGAGAGCCCCAACGATTACGACGATGCGTATATGAAGTACCAGTCGCTGATCGAGGATCTGAGCGATACCACCTTCAGTGAGGACAGCATTCGCGGTGCCCAAGGTCGACACCAACCACGATTATCTGTACTTCCCGTTCATTCAGACCATTAAGGCCGATACGCAGATTTTGTATACTCGGCCAGATGGGGTGCTGGATGCTTGGCGGCAGGTATTGACAAGTCGGAGCTGACGAATAGACAATCTTTCAAGGACATCTTGGCAAAGTTTGGCCGGGATGCTTTTTTGGTCTTGAAGGGACAAACCTGGTAGGATGGAAACACAAATACTGATGAAGAAGATGGTTAGATGAGCTTAACACCCAGTCAAAAAGCAGCCACGATCAATGAATTCCGCGAAAACATCAAATTGGCCGGTCTCACTCGCCAAGAAATCTGCGCCGACCTAGGCATTTCTGAAACCAAACTGGAGCGGGTCCTCAACCTGCATCAGAAGTCGTTAGAAGACGGCTGGATCCTGAAGAATTATCTGCTGGCGAAAGTGGAAGAAGCCGGTCAGAAGCCGGTGCCCTTCACCGCGCTGAAGGGGGACCCGGAAGATCACTGGTTCCTGGATGTCGAGAAGATCCACAATGGCAAGATGACCCCGGGGGATGCGTAAGCCGTGAGCTTAGCAGTACCGGAGAACCATTTGACCGCGCGGAATTGTACTGACTTTCGCCGGTGCTCGCGGCCCATCATACGACCGCAGGTGAATGCTGGGTCGATGTGCGGCGGGGCGTTCCCCGGGATGACGAGGGTTTATTCCGGTCCCGGCTGCACAAGCTGGTGACCGCGTGCCGGGACCATCAGATGATCGGTCAGTGGAATGATGGCGGGAGGCTGCGTGACGATGACTAAACAATCCGAAGAACCAATCATCATTCGTCCGCTGGTACCGGCGGACGACGTGGTCATGGCCAGCATTGTGCGGACTTCGTTGAGCGCTGTCGGCCTGGCCATTCCGGGGACGGCCTACTTCGACCCCGAGCTGTCCCACCTGAGTGCATACTATGCAGCCGCGCCGCGGCGGGCGTACTTTGTGGCTGTCCAGAATGGGCAAGTCGTTGGCGGGGCGGGGATTGCCCAGTACAGCGACACGCCGCAGGTGGCTGAGTTGCAAAAGTTATACGTGGCGTCCGCGGCGCGAGGCCAAGGCATCAGTAAAAAGCTCATGGCTACTGCGTTGACGTTCGCTCGGGCGGCCAGCTATGAATGTGTCTACTTGGAGACCCACCATACCTTGACGGTTGCGATGCACTTGTACCGAGAATTGGGGTTCACGCCACTGCTGCAGCCGCTGGGCGGTGGGGAGCACAGTGCAATGGATTCGTTTTGGCTGAAGATGCTGCCGGCGTGAGCAGTTCTTTTCTTCCTGTGCTACGATGGGAACATACGGTTCTCATTTAAGCCGAGAAAGAAGATCTGAACGGTGAAACAAGCGATTTTTGTCATGCTGGATCAGTACGCCGATTGGGAAGGGGCTTATCTGGCCAGAACGTTGAACCCAGCGCCGGACTGGACGGTCAAGACAGCGTCAACAAAACGGACGGTGCGTTCCATTGGCGGCTTCACAACGACGGTGGACTATCTGCTCGTGGACTTGCCGGCCACGATTGATCTGCTGGTCCTGATTGGCGGCGATTCCTGGTCTGCCGATAATGCGCCGCTGACGCAATTAGTAGCGGCACGCCTGAACCGCGGCCAACCCGTTGCAGCCATTTGCGGCGCGGTGGATTATCTGGCTCGGAATGGTTTCCTGAACCACTATCAGCATACTGGCAACGCTCAGTATCTCTGGCGGGATGATACGGACTATCAAAACCAGGCGGGTTTCGTCCAACAGCAAGCAGTCCGCGACCGCAACCTGGTCACAGCCAACGGTACCGCCCCGTTGGACTTCACCGAAGCAGTATTGAATATGATTCAGTTTAAGCCGGCCGCACAGGTTCACCAGGACGTTGATCTCTACCGGCTGGGGTTCTATCAATATTGTCAGAAATATGGCAACCCGTTTGCCTAACGTGTTAACCCATCCAGCCATTCCCGCTGCTGCCGATTCCAGTCCTTCGCCGACGCTGTCAAAAACCGCACATTGGTGAACCAGAAGACGGCGAGCTGCCGGTCGAAGGAGAGAAAGACATCCGCTTGGTAGCCTAAGATCAGGCTGCTGTGCCAATACCATGGTCCGTGTTGAAACCAGCCCATGCCATAGAAGTCATGATGAATGGTGAAGATTTGGTCCCAGGCCGGGGCCGGCAACAAGCGGTCACTGCTGGTAAGGATAGCCTGCAGCCAGTTAGCGTAATCCGTGGCCGAGGTAACAATACCGCTGTCGGCGACGGTGTGCTGGCCCCGCCCCACAAAGACCAGTTCGTCGTGCCATGGCAAGTAGCGGAGGGCTTGGGCGTGCCGGGTACCCAGCTGGGTAGCTGAAAGATCAAGAGGGGTCCAGAGATTATCTTCCAGAATCTGACCAAGCGGTTTGTTTAACACCCGCGCCAGGATGATACCAAGCAAGACATAGTTCGTATTTGAATACGAACTATGACTGCCGGGCACAAACTGGAGCGGTTGGTCCCCCAACAGCGATAGCAATTCAGGCAACGACAAAGCAGCACCCAACCGGCGCACGCTCTGGGGATTCGTCTCCAGCGCGGCGTCGGTCGGGTGCTGTTTTTGCAGTAACGTTGGATAATCGGGGATGCCCGAGGACATGGTGAGCAAGTCCGCGAGAGTGACCTGACTGCCGGCAGAATATTCCGGTACATAGGCGCCCAACCGGTCGGTGAGGCGCAGCCGCCCAGCCGCCACCTGTTGCATGACAGCCACGGCTAAAAACTGCTTCGACAGCGACCCAATGCCGGTCACCGTATCCGCAGTGAACGGCACTTTTCTCTCAATATCCGCCAAACCGCCGGCATAAGCATAAACGGTCCGCGTCGGTGTCACGACCTGCATCACACCGTTAAAGCTCGCATGCCGGTTCAACCGGTCAACTAAAGATAAATACTCAGCGAGTTTCACAGCTTGGACTCAGGACCAGCCGGCTTCTCAGTCGTTGAAGCTGCTGCATCATCAACGGGCGGCTCACTGGCCTGCTCCCCCGCTGATGCGCCCTTTGCATCAGCGGTTCCTTCTTCTTGGAGGACCACCGTCATGGTCAGATCATCCCGGTGGGATAACCGGCGCAGGCTGCCTAACAGCAGGAGAATCCACGAGAAGGCCAGGTCGAAGGCCACCAGTTGGAAGGCGGTTAGGGAGAAGTAGCCGACGTACTTGAAGAGGATAAAGTCAATCAGCAGAAGGCCAACGATGATGTCAGAAATGACCTGGAACTGCCGCGAGCCCTTGGGCAGTAGCCAGCGAATGAGGATAACAGTCACGCCCAGAACGGCGACCAATCCCCACGCGGCAATGTCGTGGAGCAGATGCAGCAGGCCCTTACCGTTGTTGGCGAAGGCACCGACGCCGAATAGGGAGAAAGCCATCACCGTCAGCAGGACGCGCAAAGTATTCAGACCGAGGTCGTGGGGGTACTTGCGGTGCAGCCACACGAAGAGATAGTCGATCAGGCCCACCATGAGCAGCGCAGAGACCATCAGGGTCAGGTTGAACTGCCAGCTGTAGTTAGCGTGCTGAGTGCCTAAGAAGCTGAGGTTTGTTTCCCACCAGTGATTGTCACTGTTGGTGATCATTGACGCCAGCACCCCGCCGACAATGACCAGGATCAGCAGCCGTACCATCATTTCTGAATTAATATGCAGTGCGGCGTAAATCATGAAGTAGTTGATGGTCATCGTGAAAAGGGCGAAAAGCGCACCGGCGGTGTACGGGTCGAAGGCAGCGCCCTTGAAGAGAATGCCCATGAACCAGAAGATGGCGATCAGCGTCAGGGCGAGGATGATAGTGAAAGAAATCAGAATCACCGGGAAGTTGCGCCAATACAAGCCCTTCAGCGCGCGGTTGCGGTCCTCCTTATGGTTGCGGATATAGAACGTGGTGAACGAGATGATGCCGCTGACCACGCCCAGAATGATAACGGCCGTACTAATCGACAGGCTGCCGGTGAGCGGGATCAGGTCCCTCTGCCGAACCAAGGCGAACGTCAAGAAGATAATCGTCGCAATCAGCGCGGGCAAGACGAACCAGCGAATCTTGATCTCCTGCCGTTCGCTGGCGTTGTTGTCGCTTTCGATGACCACATTATTATCCGTAATGTGGATTTTCACGTCGTCCCCAGACTTCAGCCCCAGTTCATCAACGATCTGGTGCGGAATCGTGACTTTCAAGTTGTGGCGCTGCGGTGCGTTTTCTTCTGCCATCTGCACATCCCCCAATCTGTCTCCCCTAATTATAAGGCATTGGCCGGGAGAAAGGCGCGGACACAAAAACCCGTCGCGGATATGCGACGGGGAAGTTAGGGATGTTTCTGTCATGAAAAAGGTGGTAATTATAAAGTTGGAATCGATTACAGAATAGTGAATACGTGAGAGAAATGCGACGAGACGATTGGCTCGGGACCGCGTCACTCGAAAGCGGGCAGGGCGGCGTGCTATACTGCCAGAAACGAACAGAGAAAGCAGGATGCATATGACAGTCACGATTCGCCCGTTCCAACAATCAGACATTCCCACCTTGTGGGACATCGCCTACGGCCACGGCCGCGGTGAATGGAACAACTGGAACGGCCCGTATTTCAACGACAAGCCAGAGACACTGGAGGAGCTGCGGTCATACGCCCACGACCCCTTCAAGAATGGCATCTGGCTGGATGAGCGGTTGGTGGGCGGCTTATTCGCTTACTACGATGACGGCAAGCTCCAGCGCTGGCTGGATGTGGGCATCGTCATTTTCGTCGATGATATTTGGGGCCAGGGCGTGGGCACGGCAGCGCTGCAGCAATGGCTGACCCGGGTCTTCAGCATGATTGATCTGCCTCACATCGGCCTGACCACCTGGTCCGGGAACATCCGGATGATGCGGGTGGCAGAAAAGCTGGGCATGAAAAAAGAAGCCCAGATCCGGCAGGTGCGCTATTGGCAGGGCCGGTACTGGGATTCAGTGAAGTATGGGGTGCTGCGGGACGAATGGACAGCGCAGGAGAAGAACACCCCTATCGTTTGATGCAGTATGGCCAAAGTAAGACTACTTTGGCCATCGTTTCAATTGAACGTGGGCGCTGATTGTCCCGCCAATCGTCCACGCCAGCAGAACGATGAGCATGGCCACCGTCTGGATGTTATCGATGCGGGGCATCATCGTCTGGGGCTGAATCAGATCGTGTATGGCAAACACCAACCACACGCCCGCCCCGATACCGATAATGATACCGATGAGCTGCTGCCGAACGAGAGTCTGCACACTGGGCTTTGCTTTCTCCATCGCCGTCTTGGCCGCGGCATCACCCGCCTGCTGCCGGCGGTGCAGAACCATCCGCGCCGTAAGCATGAGTGCTCCAGTAACGACCAGCAAAAGCAAGAGGCCAGCAAACGTCCACTGCCCGATGTGGTGGGCGGTATCGGCGGGGTCGCCCTGGTAGTAAAACGTGGAGAAGAACGCCGGAATGATCATGATGGACAAGATTGCCAGCAAACCCTCACCACTGGGTTGCAGTTGCGCCAGGGTGCGGTTGCTGAAAGTGCGCTTGGCCATGGCTGGTTCCTCCTTTCAGTACACGTCATTTCATCTTTATCATGCCCGTACCGATTCGCCTCGACAAGTAAATTGCTCACCCGCACCCCATTTCGTTTTCTGGTAAGATGACAAGCAAAGAGAGGTGTTCGCTGTGAGAAAGGTCGTCGTTATTCTGATTGCAGCCGGGTTGGGTGTCGCCACCGGCGTCGCCATGGGACCGGCGTCTTGGCGGGATTATCTGCTTCTTCTCGCGGCCGCTACTGCGACCCTGGTGGTCCAGGTCATTCTGCACGAGCTAGGCCACGTGTTCTTTGGCCGCCTGACGGGGTATAACAAAAGTTTCTGGGCAACCCCCTATCAAAACATAATTCATGATACAATTATGTCATGCAAGCGAAAGAGGTCTTACAGATCCTGCAAATCAGCCGCCCAACCCTGGGCCGCTGGCGCAAAGAAGGGATCTTAAAAGCGAGGAAACTGCCCAACGGACAGTACGATTGGGATGCTGATACCGTCTATGCAATCGCCAATAAG
>NZ_KI271614.1:0-22244 GCF_000469325.1 Schleiferilactobacillus shenzhenensis LY-73
CGGTCCAAGTGGATTGGTCTAGCTCAACGGCCGTTGCACTTCAATTTTAAATCCGGCCAAATAGGAGGTAGAAACAAATGGCTGTAAAGACATATGCATCCAGCAACCAGATTTTGGGCTTCGTAATGCCGCATGCTGCGTTATCCATTCTGGTTAATGACGCAGGTGTGACCGCAGACCCGCAGACCGGCAAGAAAATCATTCCTGCCGGCACACCCGTTGGCGGCCCAGATACATTCTATGAAAATGAGCAAACCGTGCTCTCGGTGGTGAGTGATGCCACCGCTAAGGGTGTTTTGCAACACGATGTGGACGTGACCAGCGGTCAAGGCAATGGCTCGCTGCTGATCTTTGGCTTCGTCAACGAAAATCGTCTGGCGGACGGTGTGACCATTCCGGACGCGGTGAAGACCGCACTTAACGGCAAGGTAACGTTCTTCCGTCGGAACAATTAAGAGAGGTGTAGATACAAATGGCAAATTCTATTTTTGACTCAATTCAAGCGCCGGTCATTGCCACCTATTGGCAAAACCTACCGCAGACAGAACAGCCCTACCTGGGCGATGCACTGTTTCCGGCGGCCCGTTCGATCGGCACTGATTTGAAATGGCTGAAGGGTGCTTCTGGTGCACCAATCGCATTGCGGCCGTCTGCATTCGACGTGGAAGCCATTCCGCGCGCACGGCGTGGCTTCACTGAGGTCTCTGAAAAGATGATCTACTACAAGGAATCCGGCTATATCGATGAAGAGCTGCGGCAGCAGTTACTGCAAGTGCAGAATGCCCAACCGGCATACGCGCAAGTGATTCTGGGCCGGATTATGGATGACCAAACCGCTCTGCTTCGTGGTGCCGCATTGGCCCGCGAACTCGTGCGGATGCAAGCCCTGACCACTGGGAAAGCCAGCATCGTCGGCAACGACCAAGCCTACACCGTGGACTACTACCTGCCGAAAGACCACATCGCACCCGCAAAGGCTGCATGGGCTGATGACAAGTCTATTCCGTCTGACGACATTGACAATGCCATCACCACGATCGGCAACGACACGGGTGTGACCATTACACGGGCGGTGATGAACCGGAAGACCTATAACACGTTGCTGCGGAACAACACCATCAAAGCTACGCTGCTGGCAAACAACGCCAACATGGGCGCCGTACAGATTCCGCGGACTGTGCTGGATGCGTATCTGGCTGATCAGTTCGGGTTGACCATCGGGATCTATGACAAGGGCTACCAGGACGCTAACGGCAAGCTGGTTAAGTTCATTCCCGACAATCTGGTTGTGTTCCTGCCGTCAGTGAGTGTCGGCAATACGTACTTCGGCACGACTCCGGCAGAAGCGGATCTGATGGCAAGCAACGCGGCTAACGTCGCCATTGTGGATACAGGCGTCGCGATCACGACTGTCACTAAGGCTGACCCGGTAACGATTGAGACCATCGTTTCTCAGCTGGTTCTGCCGTCCTTCGAACAAGCCAACAGCGTCTACATCATGGACGTTTCTGGCGGTACCTCAGCCCCTGCTGGTGGCGACGCTGGTACGACTACCCCGGCAAAAAAATAAGCGCACCAGCCAACATCAAATCAGCCGCCAATGGTGATGGTGCTGACATTTCGGCGGACTAAATCTAAAGGAGGTTATTCAAATGGCAGATACAGCAGATCGCTCCAATGAGACACTCAATATTTACGACAAGGACAGCAAGCTCGTCGTCAAGGGTGACAAGGGCACCAAGCAAGCGGCTATCACTGGCCTCAAGCACGGTCAGAAGGTCGCTGACGGTGACTATTTGGCGACATTCCAAGATGTAACCAGCCAGGCAGAATCAGACAAGGCGCCAGTTCCTGGCTTCACCGTTGCGTCAGTTGCACCCAATGCACCGACCCTGACCGCAACCGCCGGTGACGGCAAGATTGACTATGCTATCACGGCATCAACAGACGACGGCGGCAGTGCAATCACCAAGTATGTATTGTCCTACGCTCCTGCTGGTGGCAATGTAACATCGGTTGATGTTGACCCTGCCAAGCTCAACGGCACACTGAATGGTTTGACCAACGGCACTGAATACACGCTGACCGCTGTTGCCGTCAACGCAGTAGGCGAAGGCTTGCCTTCTGGGGAAGCTAAGGCTACTCCGGTTGCTGCTAAGCCTGCTCAACCGGCTAATGCAGCCGCGACAGCTAACGGCGCAGGGGCAAACGTCAGCGCCAGCTGATAGGGGGTGAGGATCATGGCCGACGAGAAGCCAACGCAGGCACAGCAAATACTGCACGATATTAAAATCATCAACAATCAAACACAAAACGATGATAGTGTTGACGCCAAGCTTTTGATATACATCAACTTGGCAATCAAGGCTATTAATTTATATATCGGTTACAGTGGCGATTCTGTGCCACCTGAGCTCACTGGCGTGCTCACGGAACTGGCACAAGGCAAATATATCAAGTCAGGATACGAAGGCGCTCAGAGCGTCTCAGAGGAAGGCTTGTCCTTTACCTGGTCGGCCAATGATCTCTCACCGTTTATCGCGCTGCTGGACAAATATCAGCGCAACCTGACAGGCGACAAGCAGCAAGGATCGGTGATGAGCTGGTCATGATACGACAACCCGTTTACCTGATCACTGAGCACGAGGCACATTCTAATGACCTGCTGGACCACACCAAGGTATCAGAGTTTAAGCTGTACCCGGATGCCTATGTCAATGACATGGGCGCCAGCAAGCAATTTGCAATCTTTGGCAAGATTTACAACTCAGCCAAGGTCGTGCGGCTGCTTGGAGAATGGGATGCTAAGTACCTAGGCTTTTCGGACTATGACACGAGCAAGCCCAAGAATAATCGGTATCCAATTACCATGCGGCGCGTGCATCGTGGCAGGACCGATTTCTACGTCGTGATTTCAAAGGATGGTACTGTTAATGTGGGATAACGATCACATTCCGACAGTTGAGTTCGGCCTTAACCCGTCGTATTCGGCCGCCATTACCAGCATGAGCAACGCTTTTCGCTCGGTTGGCAGCAAGGCAGGCGTGCAGCTCATGCAGCGCACACAGTACGCCATGGACACGCACGCCAAAGCTTTCATCGAGAAGCTGGGCACGGATACGCAACAGAAAGCGCGTGAGATTGAACGCGATCAAGTTGGACATTCGAAATCCGGCTACATTCCAACCGGCAATTTGATGCGCAACATCAATCACCACGAGTCTGATGACGGTTTGACGACTCAGACATACCCGGAAGCTCAATCAAAAGACGGATACAATTACGGCCAAGCGGTGGAGTTCGGTCTTAAGGATCGTAACTATCCAGCCGATCCGTTTATGAAGCCGGCTGGCGAAGAAGTCAGCAAGAACCTGAACGGCCGCAGCCGTCAGGCACTGAATGAAGCAATGAAGGAGGCTCGCCAATGAGCCCACAGGAAGCATTGATGCGGGGTGCGTTTCAGGCGTTGCAATGGTTGGATGTATTGATCATTGACCCCGGTGCCGAAGAAAGCACAACATACCCGCAAATTGACTTGTCTATACCTAATCTCTACGACAAGCCCGAATACAAAAACGCTGATCAGATTCAGCTCACGCTGTATTGCGACATCTATGCCCGCAAGGATGAGTACATGGAAGTTCAAGACTTGGCGAACAAAGCGCTGAGTTCGCTTCGCCATCTGAGCATCGCAGAGTACCCGATTCGAACGGTGAGCTTCTCCGGCCGCAGCATGATTGATCACTCAATGGCCGAGGAACTTCAGCGGGTCAATCTGATCATCGATTACAAAGTCATTCAAAGCGCCCTGTTGGGGCGCTTTTTGAATACAGAGAAAGGATGAAATTAAATGGCAGATAACATCACAAATGTCGTTAATGGCGACAAACAGATCCTGCCGTCCACAGTCGGCCGCGACGCCGACAAGATTCTCTACTTCTGGAAACGAATTCAGAAGTACCCGCGGACTAAGAAGATTCGCATTCTGGGACTGATGGGCGCCACCTCTGGCACCAACACCCGGAACCTTTCGTCTACCCAAACCAAGACCGTAACGCTGAAAGGCGTGGGCTCGATCAACCAGCAGCGGGTCGTGGACGTCATCTTTGCCAAGGGCCAAGAAGATTTCCGAGAATTCAAGCAGGCTTGGCAGGGCGGCGAACTGATTGGTTTATGGCGGGTTGATTTCAACACCGTAACTGGTACCAAGCCTAATCGGACTGTGCAGGCTGAGTATTCCGAGTGCTACATTCCCAACCTGCCAGTTACCGAAGCACTGGGCGGTATCGAAACATCGAACATTACGTTCGAAGTCAATGGCCAAGCTGTGGATACTCTGGCCGACGGTGTTACGCCGGCAACTCTGAATGAGTCTGATTTCGAAGACGGTCAATTCGACATTGCCAACCAGTTCTACGGTTTCAAGCACGGCCAGGACATCGGGGCGGAGGACTTTCCAGACTCCGGCGTAACGCCTGCCACTGATGAACCAGGGACTGACACCGGTACCGGCAAAGTAGCTGATCCGAAGACGGTCACGGCAACTGCTAACGCAACTGGCGCCGACGTTGCTGGTCAATAGAAGGAGATAAATCATGCGGACACTTACCATCAATGGGCGCAGCTACGCGCCCCAAGTCAATTATCATTTCTCGAACGTTGCCAACAAGGAGTTGGCGACTGACAACACAACCGGCTTTGACAACGTCGTCAATGGTCTGCTTCAAGGTGACGTTGACACAATTGTTCACGCCTATCACGCGGCCATTCCCGGCGGTTCTTCGCGGCCGTCTGAAGAGCTGATTGCTGAAGCCTTGGATGCGGCCGGTGTGTTTGACTCTGAAGAATCAGCGACCAAGGAAGCTGATTCCATTCTGGAGGAAATGCAGCGTCACGGTTTTTTACGGGTCAAGATGCAGAAATTCAACAGTACAAACAAGACTTTACGCGACGTACTCAACAAGCAATTAGAGAGTATGCCCGACGATTCTACGGCGACCCAAGCAACACAACGTCTGGGCTTGGAACGGGCCGTGCAGGACGCAGACAATCAGATCGACCATCTGGCCAAGATTCTGAATCCGCAACCGCAACCGGCTCAGACAGTGCCCACCGTTCCAGCCTCTCCGCAATCGACAGCACAGACACCGACTGGAAACGCCTGATCACTGAAGCTCAAAGGTATCTGAGCATTAATGACCCCCGCGTGTTGGAAGAATACACGCCCAAGACCTATCGCGCGGCCCTGAAAGGGGCTTTTTTAGCGCAGGTGGATCGGGCCAGGCTGGCACTGGATGCCAGCATGTACATGACGCCGGTTATGCTGGCAGATGGCACCAACTATAAAGATGTTGTCTCGCAGAACAGCGCGAAACTGGACGCCAACATTCGCCAGATCAATGAGCAGTTCTCTGAAACAGCATCGCAGCAGCGTGAAATTAAGAGTCAGAAAATCACCAAGCTTGGCGGTTTGTTAGCTCAACTAGGCAAGAAGCAAGGAGGGAGCTGATTTGAACGACGTAGTTCTCCGCCAGACGGTCGAATGGGTCTTCAAAGATTCAGTTTCCTCCCCACTGGCTCAGTTAAAGCGGGAAATAGATTCTACAAAACAGGCCGCTGAACAATATAAGCAAGCTGCTCAGCAGTCCATGTCTGGAGCGTCTAGTGCTTATAAAGAGCAAGCTACGGCAGCAACCAACGCCGCGAAGGCTTCGAAAGATTCCATTTCTCAGGTCAAAGCCGACGCTGCAGGTGCAGCCAAAGCGATCAAGGACGTGCCTAAACAACATGCCACTGATTTCACGGCTAAAACCGACACCGAGAAAATCAAGCAATACCGGTCAGAAGCTGAGAAGGCAGGGAAGCCAGTCAAGACGCCATTAAGTGCGGATGACAAGGCCTCTCCAGTTCTGCAAAAATACAAGGAAAACGTGGAGTCGGCTGAAAAGTCTTCGACACGTTTTCGTGATATTGTGGCCGGTTCTTTTGTTGGTCAAGCGGCTGTTGCTGGCGTCAATGCTATTCGCAACTCATTAGCTGGGATGACCAGCGATCTGAGTTCATCGGTTGCCACGTGGTCCACGTTTGAACAGAACATGCACAACATTGGTCAGAGCAAGGAAGAAATTGCGGGAACTGAAAAGCAACTGCAAGATTATGCCGCGAAGACCATCTATTCTGCCAACGATATGGCGGCGACTTATTCACAGCTGGCTGCCGTTGGGACAAAGGGCACGACACAACTGGTCGAAGGTTTCGGCGGTTTAGCCGCTGCATCCAACGATCCGATTCAGGCCATGAAGACGTTGAGTCAGCAAGCCACGCAAATGGCTGCCAAGCCAAAAGTGCAATGGCAAGACTTTATGCTGATTCTGCAACAGTCACCGGCTGGGATGGCCGCCGTCGCGAAGACGATGGGCATGTCCACTGGTGATTTGGTTAAGAACGTTCAGGCCGGGAAGGTTGCGACACAAGACTTCTTCGACGCGATAAAGAAGACCGGTACGAACGCCAACTTCAACGCCATGGCAACTCAGTACAAGACCATGGGCGACGCTATGGACGGGTTGCGCGAAAGCTTGGTTCAGCAGTTGACTCCGGCCTGGAAGATGATGTCGAGCGTTGGGATTGGTGCAATCAGCGGCCTGTCTGACAAGTTAAGCTCAATTGATTTCACTTCTCTCGCTTCTAAAGCGATCACGATGGGTAAGGAGATTGCAGACCAGCTCAAAAGCCTAGCATCGCTCAAAGACTTCATCGTGCCATTGATTGTCGTGATCGGTCAGACCATTGAGACCGTGTTCGGCATGGCGTGGAACGTGTTGAAAACTTTTGCTATGTCTTTTGCAGCCAATGTGGAGACGCCGCTCAGCAAGTCCAAGGCGGCGGATAACGTCGGCAAGATCAAGGCAGCGTTTGACGATTTCCGCCAGGCAATTGCCCCGGTGATGAAGGCTGTCGGCGGTTTCCTCGGTGTGTTGGCTGGCAACGCAGTGTCCGGTATTCTGCGGACGATTCAAGGCATTTCCAAAGGCTTTACCGAAACCGGCAGCAGTGCCGATGATGCCAAGAAGAAAATGGACTTCAGTAGCGTCACCAAGACCATTCAAGGACTCTCACGGGGGTTCAATGATTGGTATCAAAAAATGAAGCCCATCACCAGTGATCTGGGTGAGATCTTCGGCATCGTCGTCAAGGGCGCATGGGAAGCATTCTCTGGGATACTCAAATCAATCGGTGACGCGTTCGGTATCGCCGGCTCAAAGGCCAGTGGTAGCAAGGGCGCACTCGCCACGATCAAGGGCATGCTGGACTGGCTGTTGCAACACAAAGAGGCGTTGGAAACAGTCGGCAAGATTTTAGTCGGCATGTTTGCCTTCAAAATTGCGACCGGGGCATTATCTACCGGCGTTGGGTTGGTCGGTAAGCTGGTCGATTCTGTGGCTGGCTTCAAAGGCATGTCCGGAATTCTGGATAAGGTGCTCAAATTCACCGGGTTGAAAAACCTGCAAACCACGCTGACCACTGTTCAGGGCATCTACAAGACGATGCAGAACATGACTGGGATCGGCATGGGCAAAGGCGGAGCAGCCGGCATGGGCGGCGCTATGAATTTAGGCGGCTCGCTTCAAACGATGCGTTCTGCTGGCGGTTTCGGTGGTCTATCCACGCTGGGCAAGGTGGCAACTGGTGCCGCTGGTATCGGCGTGGCTGCTAGTTCCGGTTTGGATCTGTATAGTGCCATTAAAGAGAAAAATCCAACGAAGAAATTTGAGGACTATGGCAAGAGTGCTGGCACCGCAATTGGTGGCGGCATTGGTCTATGGTTCGGCGGCCCTTTAGGCGCTGCACTTGGTGCTGAAGTCGGCAAAGTAATTGGCGGTTGGACTGGCAAAGGTGCCAAGCAGGCTGTTGACGGCTGGAATCGGGCTGCCAAAGGCATGAAGCCGCCAGAAGGAATTGGTTTCAACCGCATGGGTTACGAGGCCAAGCATGTTTCTGACACTATGGTCAAAGCGTTTGACGGGGTGACCAGCTGGCTCGGCAAGAACTGGAAGGGTATTGGCCTATTATTGGTCAACCCGGTTGCCGGCGCGGTCAAATTACTCTACGACAACAACAAAGGTTTCAAAAAATGGGTCGATGACATCTGGAAGAACGTCAAGGGCGGTTTCGACACGTTCGCTAAGAATGTGAAAGGCGCTTGGAAAAAAATCGTCGACGTTGGGAAGAACGTACTCAAGGGCGGCGCCAGTATTCTAAAAGGAATTCTGCTTGCGCCGTTCGTTTTACTAGTAGCAACGGTAGTCGGCATTGGCAAGCTGCTCAAGAAGCCCATGGAGGCTTTGTGGGGCGGCATTCAGGACGTCAATAAGAAATACCTTGCCCCGATCGGTAAGGCAATGATCAAACCGTTCACCGACTTCGGCAACTGGTTCACCAAAGACACGAAAGTCGGCAAGGCAATCTCCAAGTGGTCCTCCGGTTTCATGAAGGACGTCAAGAAGATGGGCCTGGGCGACGCGATCAAGAAGCAGTTCCAGGATATGTCGACGGCCATTGGCAAGTCGAAATTTGGCAAAGACTGGGACAAGTTCTGGGGCGACACCAACAAGACCACGACCAAGTGGGGCAAAGACTTCGGCAAATGGTGGGACAAGACGTCCACTTCATTTGGTAAAGGTTGGAACTCCTATTGGGGTGACGTTGGTGATCAGTTCAAGGATAAATGGAGTGGTTTCCACTCCGGCTACGACAAATTCGCCTCCGGTATGAATTCCTGGTGGGATAAGTATTCCACTGCGTTCGGCAAGGGCTGGAACGGTTTCTGGGGCAACGTCGGCGACTGGATGAAGGATAAATGGTCGGGTTTCCACTCCGGTTATGATAAGTTCACCAGCGGCATGAACAGCTGGTGGGATCAATTCAGCTCTGGCTTTATGAAGGGTTGGAACAGCTTCTGGGGCGGCGTTGGCGATATGTTCAAGCATACCTTTGGGAAGATCGTTGATTTTGCCAAAGACATCATGAACGGCGTCATTGGTTTCATCAACGGCGGAATAAGCGGCGTCAATTGGGTTATTAACCTATTTGGCGGCGGCAAAAATACGCTGCATGAAATTAAGAAGCTTGCCAACGGGACGCGGCAGCATGAAGGCGGACCGGCGCTGATCAACGATCAACCTGGCCCCCAATACCGGGAGCTATTCCGGAATCCCGGCGAGGGTTGGCAGTATTTTGACCAGCGTAATGTGGTTGTGCCTGATCTGAAACCAGGGGCCACGGTTGTACCGGCGAAGGTCTCTGAACCAGCGATTCAAAGCGGTCAGATGCCTCGCTATGCTGGTGGTGTCGGTGACTGGCTCGGTAAGGCTGCCGGCGCGGTTGGTAACGCCGTTGGTGGCGCGGCCAATTGGGTCAGCGGAAAGATGAGTGCGTTCGCTGGCTGGGCAAAGGACAAGGTTGAGGGTATCACAGACTTTCTAAAGCATCCTTTGCAAAACCTGGAAAAGGTTTGGGACAAAGCTGTTTCTGGCCTTTTGCCTAAAGCCGAGTTTGCCCAAGCATTTGCCCCCGCTCTTGGTCACAAATTACTGGATTCCATTGTGGACCCAATCAAAAAGCTGTTCGAGCATCAGAAGGGTGATCTAGAGGCCCAGTCGGTCGCTGGTCAGCCCAAGGCAGCCGCAGCATGGCTGCCAACGGTTAAACGATTGATGCAGGAAATGGGCGCCAATCCGCCCATGGGCATCGATGCCGAAGCCGCTGCGTTTGTGCGCGAAATTGCGCGTGAATCTGGCGGTAATGCCGGCATTAAGCAGACCGTCTGGGATAAGAACATGGCTAATGGTGATCCTGCCATGGGTCTGTTGCAGTTCATTCCGTCCACGTTCATGAGTTACGCGGTTCCGGGTCACACTAACATTCTCAACGGTGAGGACCAGATTCGGGCGACCATCAACGCCTATATGCATTCCGGCGCATGGGATCGGATCGGGACTGGCCGGCAGATCAACTTTCTGGCGAACGGCGGACACTTCACGACGCCCACCCCGGCGCTGATTGCGGAAGATGGCGATGAGTTTGTCATCAACCCGAGCAAACCAAATGCACCGTCGTTGTTGCATGGTTTAGTGGCTCGCATGACTGAGGTTCACCCGAAGCTTGACCTATCGGGATACGATGCCAACAACAATGATGATTCGAGCTCGGTTACTGACAAGTTGGATCGTTTAATTGATCTGCTGACCAGCATCGATGGCAAGGACTATTCCCCGATTCTTGATCTGGATGACGCTCACAAAAAGCTCAGCCGCAAGTCTTTGGGGGAGCGTAACATTATCGCATTCGAGGGAGGTGAGAGACAATAATGGTTCAAGTGTTTTCTAAGATTGCCCCA
The DNA here is from genome assembly GCF_000469325.1 of Schleiferilactobacillus shenzhenensis LY-73. Lineage (GTDB taxonomy): Bacteria > Bacillota > Bacilli > Lactobacillales > Lactobacillaceae > Schleiferilactobacillus > Schleiferilactobacillus shenzhenensis. The sequence goes on from NZ_KI271614.1 coordinate 10,400, forward strand.
TGGGATAAGCCACACGCTTACCGGTTCAATGAGACCAACAACATGCTGGCGTTCGATCCGGTGGAGATGTCTATTTCGACCGACGGCCAGACGTGGGAGTCGTATTATGACAACCGCGATTTAGCCGGGGTGTATCTATACGGCTGGGAGCAGCCCAATGTGATGCCAGTGGATGAGTTCAAAAAATCCACGCCGGTAGATGGTCAGATTCTGATGAATTCTAGCTTCGATAGTCGTGATCTCACGACACAGTGGATTATCTATTCTGCTGACGAAGAGGATCAGCAACTGGCTTATCAAGCCATGCAGCGCTGGCTGATGCAGCGTGGCCCATTATGGGTTTGCTTCTCCAACTCGCCCGGATACAAGTATCTGGTGCGGCCAAAGCCCTTCACGCCCACATACAACTCTGAGCGAGACATGATCGTGACCATTGTTTTCAACAACTTCACCGGGATGCGCGAATCTGTGGTCAATTCCACGGTACTCAAACAATTCGGTGAAGGGGTGTGGCAGTATGGCATGAATCTGCCAAACGCGGATGACGCTGCTTACACGTTCAGCAGCAATCAGTTTCGTGTGTGGAACCCGTCCGATGTATCGATTGAGCCATTACTGCAACGCCATCAACTGACCATTACGGTGAAAGGCAGCGGCACACCGACCATCACCAACGAGACAACCGGCGATGAGTTTGCCTATTCTCGTGATATTTCTGGTGGCACCTTGGAGTTACGTGGCGTAGACCCGTATTTCAACGGCATCAACGATGGTATCAACTCCGACCACGGTGTGATCACTTTAGCCAAAGGGTGGAATGAGATTAGCGTGACTGGCGCGACGGTCTCAGAGTGTTCCTTTGACTTTCCCTTTGTTTATCACTAATGGCTAAAGCAAGTCACACCATATTTGTGCGGGACGCTAACGACCAGTCCGAAGAATGGCTGACCGCTGCGGATATGGACAGCATCAGTGTGGCCTGGCATCTCAACGAGGATTTTTCTGTTTCATTGACGGCCTACGATCGGCCTGACACGCATGTCAGTTTCGAGATGTTGACCAATGAAAACATCATCGTTGTTGACGGTCAGCAGTTTGTCATTAAGCAGTGTTCCCCCAAGCTGGATAATGGCATGATCACCAAGGATGTGACGGCGACACACGTGTATTTCAACGCGCAGTATTGGCGGGTTTACACCAAAAATGACGGCGCACTTACGTATTCGATTCAATCGATGATGGATTACGTGTGGAGCAATAACCCGCTGGGTTTTACCTACGAGGTGCAGGGTAGCTTTTCTAACCAGATCATTACGGACTGGGGCAATTGCTCTGGTCTGGACGCGCTGCAAAAGGCAATTGACTCATTTGGCGCGGTGGTAATTCCAGATAACAAGCATTTGATTCTATACGACCAAAACTCGTATAAGCGTCAGACCGCCAAACAGTTCATCTGGACGTACAACACTTCGCAGATCGATTTGAGCGTGGATTCATCAGCAATTCAAAACGAGGCAATGTGTTACGGCGCCACCAAGGACGACAGTCACATGCAGCCGTCGGCGTCAGGTGCTTCTACTGATTCCAGTGGGTCCACGACTTCGACGCCCGTCACTGGCTTGGATGCAATCGGTACGATTCAGTATGCTGTGCCCGGCGGCAAAGGTGTACCAGTCTATGACAAGCCCGGTGGTACGCCAACCGGGCAAGTTTTAGAAAATGGCTCACGCTGGAAGGTGGGCGCATCAGTTGATTACAATGGCACCACCTGGTATCAGGTCGGCGGCTGGATCGACGGCAGTTATATCACGTTTTCTAAAGACGGCGATGTTGAGCCTAATGATCCAGTCACCAAGGTTGTCTATGGTATTGGCACCATCAAGCTTGATCAAGGCAAAACGGCTACGACGTACACCGAACCTGGTGGCAACGTGGCAGTGAAAGATCTGCCCAATGGGACGCAATGGCAAATTCTCGCTTCACGAGAAATTCACGGCGTGACCTGGTACAACGTTGGCCGTGGCGAATGGATCGACGGCAGCGTCTTTGATTTTTCTGGTAACAAAGATGTCGAGCCACAAGAGCCAAAGGACACGTCCAATGTAGGTGATGAGACCACCAATACCAAGGTCGAGTATTACTTCGACCCGTTTTTGTATCGAGATAACGACTCAATTGCAAAATGGGGCGAACGGCCTGGGCCTGATCTCACCAACGACCAGATTCAGCACCAGGACACCATGGAGGCATACGCAGCCAACACGCTGCAATCAGATCCGGTAACCACACTCACAATTACCTATGACACCACTGACGACGTGGGCAAGGGCGATGTGTGGTATCTCAATGCCAAACCGCTTGGCTTGCAAACGATGATCACGGTCAACGGCATTGAGAGGAATCCATTCCGCAATACAGCGCCGGTTTTGACGTTGGACAATGCGAAACAGACTATGAAGAACATCAATGCCGCATTGGTGGCGGATATTAAGCACGCCAAGCGATACAGCGACTTAATCAATGCCACCATTAAGCATAAGTTAATGTCACAGACACAGACGGGAAGTGATGAAAGTGGATCGTAATATTAGCGATCAAGTCGGTTGGACCGAGTTCGGCAAGCGTTCGCCACGACATCAACATGCCGAAGTGATCGTGGACGCGAACAACGATGAAGTGCTGGTGGTCACGCGTGAGCGGCCAGACGGTACGAAAGAGTCACACAAGTACAAGCTATCGGAGATTGCCTTTCCCGGCTTGCAGCTGTCTTCTATCGACAATTTGACCGGCTTGGACGGCCAGAAGATTCAGCTCAACCGATGGAGTGAGACGCTGCAAGGGCGGGCGATGAAAAACGATACTGATCAAAACTGGGAGACAATTGAGACGGCGCTCAATGCGGTGCTTGCCAACCAAAAACAGTTTGCCGACTGGCTCAACGACTTTGTAACCAAGATCAACGGCGCCGACGCAGGTTTTAAGGATTGGGCGACAACGACCGTGTTAAAGGCTCTGAGCGACAATTTTGTTGCGCAACAGATCTACACCAAGGACATTTCCAATCTGCGGCAACAGTTGATCAATTCACGCCCAGCCGCTAGTGCAGCTGGACAATATCCGGGATTGATTCAGGATTCTCAGGGAGGTGAAAGCTAATGGTACAAAGCACTTATCAAGATCAAACTGCTGGTGACCAAAACCAGTCGGCACAAGACCAGCTTGCACCAACACATGGCGACCTTCCGTTCGAGCGGCCGCTGGTGTTCTACATCGGTCACGACAAGGCGTTCTACTTGCAGCGGACGCAAACAACCGACGAAGAGACGTTCACGACGCCGCAGACGTTGCTGGAACGATACACGGATCGGCGTATTTTGCCGCCGGTGGTATTGCGTCAGGGCGAGTCTGGCATGGTTAAATTCACGTGCTTATTTCTCAATTATGATGGCACGCCGTTCGATCTAAACGGCTTGCTGGCATCGTTTGAGGGGTCTGACACTGACGGATACCCGATCGTCACGGACGAAGGTTTCGGCGCGGTGGACGCCGCCAACGGGTTACTGTCATGGATGCCGGGCCGTGAGATCACCAAGCGGGCTGGACATTTCCGCACAGCCCATTTCAAGCTAGAGACGGTTGATCGCACAGGCATTTCTATCACCTTGGATTTTGATCTGCACGTGATTCAAAACGCTGTCGCATGGCCGAAACCGGAAGCAGGTTACCTGAGTGAGTACAACCGTGGCTTGCGACAAATGTTCGAGATGCAGCGGATCTATTCTGATTCAATGCAACACCGGCTGGATGCGACGGAACTAACCATTGCCAACCGGTTGCAGCTTATGTCCGCACGTCTGTCGCAGATGAATACGCAACTTGGCAATATTCAGAACGCCATCGACAAAAACGATCTGCTCACGAAGTCAGGTGCCAAGGATCAGATCACTGATTTGGTCAAGCAGGCGCTGGCTGATGGGACGATCGACATCAACGATATTATTCAGCAGGCTGATGTTCGTAGTAGCATCAGCAAGCTTGCTGGAAACTAGGAGGTTAAAACATGGCTCAAAGTAACGATTTGACGAATACCGCCAAGGCATTACTCAACGTTAATGCACGGCTTGCAAAAGTCGAAAAGGGTGGGGCGATCGGAGGGGACACGGGTGGTGGCGGAACAACTGATCCGAACCAACCGACCATGGGAATTGGTGATGGACCATATCCTGGGGATAACCAAGCCTATCGTGATACTCAGACGCTTCTTCAGAACAATGTTGGAGTTGGTAGCGGCACTCTCCAATTGGACAAGGCAGTTCTTGGTTCTAAGTCATTAACTGATTTGTTTGATGGTCTGACCCTAAACATTATTCTCCAGAAGACGCCAGTCACGACCGGAAATAAGGGAACTGCGACCACTGTGCCAGTCGCAACCGGTACCGCAAAAGTGGCTGGGACATACGTAGTGAAACAGCCAATGCCAATCAATGCATCGGCGAGCAATCTTGTGGCTGGAAAGACACTTACAGTAAGCTTAGACGGTGTGGGGGAAGCACTTGGCAATACTCTGGTTGCGCCCACGATGACTCTCAAATTGGGGTCAGATAAAACCCAACTGGTGTTCGCTGCTACTGAGGGACATGACTATGACGCTCAGCAGAATGGTGTACTTTATGACATTCTAGTGTCCTCAATTGTTGGGTACAAAATTGGTTCCAGCATAACGATGCTGCCAGTCGGGAAAGTATTGTGGAGCGGCGAACAACACGATAGCCCCATCACTCTAGACAGTGCCTTAAATTCTGATTGGGCCAATATTCCTAATGGTATCAAGATTGTCCAGGATGGATATTTTTATACTCCACAATCTGATAGTAACTTTGCAATCAGCAAAACTCAAGGCAGCAATTTGACAATCACTCTTTCAAAGAATGAATTACAAAACAATGCGGTATTTACTTGGTCCATCAGCGAGTTATGGGGATCGAATATTTACAACTCAATCGTTACAAATAACCCGAAGGATTGGACGAACGCAAACGCCAATATTTCAATGTCTCTTTCACCTAATCAAATTGACATTAGCAAAATGAATGGTGACTCTCCTGATATTGGAAAAGTCGTTGCTCAGTTCAAATCAGTTACAGTTTTTTAGGAGGTGCAACATGTACAACTTTGTTTTGGATAAAGACGGCAATGTTGTGGGCCACACCGATCCTGAGTTTGCCCAGTTTCAAGATGGTGGTGTGACTGTTTACCCAGACCCGCAGTATCGCCCGGATCAAGATGATTTGTGGGCGATCAAGGACGGCAGCAAGATGGTTCACCGCTCAACCGGTCTCACACCCGAGGAAGAGCATCAGAAGGGTATCGCAACTGTGGCCGGTCAAGTGATGCAGGTCAATCAAACCGTGCAGACGGTTGGTAAGCAGCTGGCAAGTTTGACGGCAGAATTCATGAATGGAGGCAGCAAGTAATGATGAACTTTCCAGGGTTCGATGACGTGAAGATGTGGTTCGACTTTGGCTGGTGGGATAAGTCACTGGTCAAGCTGGCCGTAGAACAGAAGAAGATCACCGCTGACCAGTACAAGACCATCACCAGCGAGGACTATTCAGCAGTCGCTACGCCGGGAAAATAGCAGCACCAGTGGCGCCTAATTCGGCCCCAAATGACACTGGTGCAGTAATTTCCGCGGAATAGGGGTGATGGAATGGACCGCAGTATCAATGTAAAAATCAAAATCAACGACCCGTCGCATACCGTTGAGGTATCTGGCGGGCCGTTGTCGTTTAGCGACCAAGGCACGGCCAGCATCGTGTTCACGGCGTTAGACCAAACACAGATGGAGACCGGCGATTACACCGGTGAACTGCTCATGCAGATGGGCGATGGCTCCAAAATCGTGCGCCATCTGGACGTTAGTGGCAACCCATTTGTCTACGTGCTGCGTGAGGGCGATCTCATGCACACGGGCCACGTGGACGGCTATTTGCTGCTCAGCGACAAGAATAGCACGACTATCAGCTACCCGTTTTCCTTCGACATTACGGTGCCAGACGGGATCACGCAGCCGGATATTCCGCCCGTGCAAGACATCGACGACGTGTTTGAGTTGGTCAAAGCCTTGCAGCTGTTGCTCAACGGGATTCCGACCGACATTCGGTTCAAGGGGCCCAAAGGCGACTCTGACTATGATCTCGCCAAGCAAGTCAACCCCAAGTTGACGCTGGAAGATTGGCTGGAATCGCTGAAAGGTGAGTCCGCTTATCAGCTCGCCAAGGATCAGGGCTATATCGGATCGATGGCCGATTGGCTGGTGACCATCACGGCGTTCGGCCAATGGCGGGATCAAGACAAGTCGCGTAAGGACGCCACAGAAGATGATTTCTTTGACTGGCTGAGTGCGTTTGGTCTCTGGAAGCGGCAAAACAACAAGCCAGACGCCAAACCGGAGGACTTTCTGCAGGACCTGTCAGCTTACGGCTCAGCACTGCGTAATGGCTTTGCGGGCACCGAAGACCAGTGGCTGGCATCATTTTCCGCGTTAGGCTTGTGGAAGCGCCAGAACAACAAGCCGGATGCGAAGCCTGAGGACTTTTTGCAGGACCTATCAGCCTATGGTGCGGCATTGCGTAATGGTTTCGTGGGCACTGAAAGCCAATGGCTTGCTAGTCTATCCGCGTTCGGCGAGTGGAAGATTCAGACCAATCAGCCGGATGCCGGTTACAGCGACTTTATTAAAGCAATCAGTGGCCCGCAAGGCATTAAAGGCGACGGTGTACGGTTTCACGGACAACTCGATAGTAAGGACAAACTGCCGGCGACTGGTACCCAGGGCGACGCCTACACCATCGGCGGCCACATGTGGACGTTTGACGGTGATACCAAGACATGGATGGATGATGGTCCGCTGACAGTATCAGAATCCGTCATCGATGATATTGACGTCAAGCAGCAGATATACAAACTGGCTGGTGCCCAAACGGGCGATGATGAGGGCCTGACCGCTGAGCAACGGGCTGGCTTGGAACAGTATACCAATGAAAAATAGGCTAAATAATGGCAGATACAACTCCTACCACACCAAGTCCCCAAAATGACATGCAGCTGATCGCTCTAGCCATTATCAAGCTGGTTGGGACTGACAACCCTGCAATAAACAAACGCATTGATGACGCCATTGCGGCGATCGCCAGGGGCGATGGGGATACGCTCACCGCGGCCAAGCAGTATGCCGACAAAATCAAATCAGACCTTGTCAATGGTGCGCCACAAGCCTTAGATACCCTCAAAGAGTTAGCGGATAGCTTGACTGGCGACAATTCTCAGCTGGCAACACTACTGACTCAGGTCGGTGACAATGCGAAAGCCATCAAAGCCAACGGCGATACCATTGCCACCTTGAAAGCCAACACTGATCTCGGATTGTCTGACGATCAGCGCAACTCGCTCAAAGCATATGTCGGTGTACCAACGACGCCAGTCAATTAGGGTAGGTGATTGGTTTGGCTATTAATGACCTATCTTTGACAGCGTTGGCAGTGGTCAAGCTGATCATGGCGGTGCCAACGTTTCAACTCAAGGACGCCCAAGACTACTCTGGCAGTTTCGACGACCTTCAAAAATCTGGGCTGTACTGGATCACGTCGAGCACCGGTGCGCCAATTGATGGCCGCTGGTGGCTCGCATTTGTACTTGCCAATACCAGCACCGTCAACCGACGCGTGATGCAAGTCACCATCGATGACCGCAGCGGAATCATCTTTCAGCGGATACTGAGCGGCACCGATTGGAGCAAGTGGCGCCAGATAATCGATATGGATGCTCTCACAACGGCGCTTGATAAGTACCCGCCGGCATCAGACACTATTACAGACGCGGCCACTAAGACGGCCATCACAAATTTAGCATCAGGAAGCGATAAATCATGAAGAAAAAGGATTGGCAAATCATATGGTATAACGTTGCTCGTAACCGTTTCTGGGCAATTAAAGGACTGGAAACCATGGCTCTCGGTGTTTTCTTCATGTTGTCGCCGGGTTATATGCGTGATGTCAGCCCGTTTCGTTCGGCGGTCAATTATCTGGACGACCCATTGCCGGTTCTGATTCTGCTGTCGGTGGGCTTTTTTGCAGTGATATCCAGCTGCTTCAAAATGGAACCAAACTGGCGAAGAGGAACGATTGTGGTGTTGCAAATCATCTGGGCACTGTATGCAGCAGCCTTCTTGTTTCGCGACATTAATGATTTGAACCCGCCAATGGTGGGCCTAGCAACGATCCTATCCTGGTTCATCGTTATCCAGATTTATGTGGAGGGCTTGGCGGGAGAACCAAGCGACAATGAACTAGAACGGGGTGGGCAAAAACGAACGCACAACTAATTCAAGCAGCGGTGGTGGCGCTGATCACCGGCGGCCTGACCTACCTTGGGATTCGTAAGCAAGCCTCATCCAATAATGAAGGTATTTATGCGGATCACTTGGCCGGCGCGTTGAACGACGTTGATAAATATCGCCATCAGCTGGAAGACCAGAGCAAGCAGACGCTTTCTTTGCAGGCCAAGGTTGAGCGGCAGACTAAGCTCATTGAGCAGCAGACCAAGATTATCAACACATTGACCCAACAAGTCGGTGAGCTGAAAGAAGAGTTGAAAAAATATATGGGAGATGAAGAAATTGGCAACTAATGATGAGATGAAGGCCAAAGGCAACGACGGCATGGCATCAACACAAGTGATGCTGCGCGTGGCGGATATGCTTAATCTGCGCGGCTCAATTGAAGACGTTGAGCCAGCGCTGCGGGCTGCCGTAGCCCATGAACTGGACATGTACATGAATCCTCGCAAGAATACCGTGCAGATCGTGAGCGGCGGCGCTGACAGCCAGACGACCAAGGATGTCGGCACAGTGCCCGAGTTGGTGCCACAGGCACCTGTAGCGCCTGCACAGCCAGCAAACGCAGAGCCAAAGGAGGAACTAACTAATGGATCAGCAGCTGCTCAATAACATTATTCAGGCGGTGGTTTTGGTCATTGCGGCCGTGGCGTCCTATCTGTTGCGGAATCTGGCCAAGATCAAGGCGGCCACCAAGGATAATCAGGTAGCCCAGTCAACAGTCGATGTCGTCAGCAAGATTGCAAACTACGCCGTACATGAGTTGGAGTCGGGCGATCTGGACAACAAAGCCAAGCGGACGGCGGCGATTAATTTGGTGACGTCCACGCTGTCTAATCTGGGCATGCCTAGCATTCCAGACAAGGTGATTTCTGGTGCCGTTGAAGCTGCCGTGAGTGCCATGCATCTGGCGTGGAACCAGGCGGACACCGCAGCACCGGAAGATACCGACGTGAAATCACCGTCAACCAACACGATGGAGCAGACACTGTTCTATGATCCGCAATCTCAGCTGGCAATGGATGCTGACGGCGCCACCTACACGGTGACCCGACTGGGCAGCAAGGATGCCAAGCCTATTGCAGATTCAGCCAAGACTGATTCTCAGGAGCCACAATTATATTCCGCTGACTAGGGAGGTGAGCACGTGCAAGCAGCAAAATTCTTGGCCACGATCAAAGCCGGCGCGCTGCAAAGCTGGACAAAAGGCGTCTTGCCGTCGGTAACGGCAGCGCAAGCAGCCATCGAGTCCAGCTGGGGCGAGTCTCAACTGGCGCTGCCACCTAACAACAATCTGTTCGGCGTCAAGGGCAGCTACAATGGGCGGTCCGTCATGTTTCCGACCAAGGAATATTATGGCTATTGGACAACCATTTATGCAGCGTTTCGCCGGTACCCAAACTGGTCAGCGTCCGTCTACGATCATGCTAATTTCTTTGTGGATAATTCTCGTTACCACAACTTGCTAGGTGTGCGGGATTATCCGCGGTTCGCTCAGCTGGTGCAGGCGGACGGCTACGCGACGGCACCAAACTATGCCAGCAGCATCATCGCGACGATTGAGGCTAACGGCTTGGCTGCATGGGATCAAGAGGCGTTCGCCGGCAAGGGCCAATCAGGAGGTGTCAATCAAGTGGATTTCGCAAGTTTCAATACAGCACGCGACTTGAGCGGTGCACTGGGCCTGGTCTGGGTGACCAAGGACGGCGGTGCACCGGTTTACGGTGCTGCCTCTGTTGGCAGCAAGACCAGCAAGCGCGAAGCCCAGGGCAGTGCCTGGAAAGTCGTAGACGTCAAGGATAACTATTATCGCATCGGCCCGGCTGCATGGCTGGCCGTAAGCGACGTGGCTGCTCGTATCTTTGCTAATGGCTGGTACGGTGCTACTGTGGAGTTGCAGCAAGATCTGTACCCGACCCCGACGCCTCAGAGCAAGGTAGGGCTAGGCACTTCACCGCTGAAGAAGGGCGATCGTTATCTGGTCACCGGTTACGACGACGGCCACGTCAATATTGGCGGTCCTGCTTGGATACCGCTCAACTTGGTTAAAATCGTGTAGCAGTTTTTTGGGGGGCAAAAGCCCCCCCATTTTTTTGTGCGCAAAAAAAGCCTTCCACAGACGTGGAAGACTCAGGACGGCGAACGGCTATCACTCACATTCTCAGAATAGCCAAGAGCGGAAAATTATTCAAGCGGAACCCCCTAAATTTAATATTTCAATTGTGATTTGAACAGTTCTGTTGTGGTATTGCTGAGCTGAGAAGGGCATCTTATATTGACATCGAAACCATTTTCATCTGCATGCTCTAGTTAAGAACACCCCTGGGCTGACGCCTGGGGGACTATTTGTTTGATCAAAATGGCGTTATTATCTTGACAATACACTCACGACGGAACTCGAAAATCTTATCTTCAACCGGATGTATCAGAACATCGCTGACCAGGACAACCTGGAGAGCTGATTCTAACAAACTCGGTTTCGCCCATTTTCCAACATTTTGCCAACGTGCGACCGGATTTCATCAGTTTCTGTCAGTTGTGCGCAGTCTTCCTACAATTCAGCACATGCTGACAAATACCAATAGTGCCAATGCTTCTAAGCAAGCCTCAAGCTTGCTCAAATTACCTTGGAACTTGTCATCCGATTAGAAGCCTTCATGGCCGTATTGAAGACCAATGAAGAGGAAACGCACGACCGCTAGACAGCACGTGATTGGTGCGGCCAAAATAGAATGATGTGTCAATGTCAATACAAAATAACAGACCGTGTCCGCTACTCGGATACGGTCTGTTATTTATATTTAAGCGGGCAGCAACGATTGAAATACTTTAGCCAGGAGAGGAATAGCAATGCCAGCAGAAATGATGCCCATCACCCACCAAACGAGTTGTGAGATGCCGCAAATCGCGGCTGATGCCATCGCTTTGCCGGTCAATTCAGCAAACTGTATTGTAACCGATTGACCTCGCGTCTGAACAGCCGTTGGATCACATGAAAACCAACTTGTACAACCCAACCGCAGTCACACCCGCCAACATGGGGGCCGCCACTGGAATCCACGCGTATGCCCACTGGGAGTCGCCCTTGTTCTTTAAGGGAAACAAGGCATGAACGATGCGCGGTCCCAGATCCCGGGCCGGATTCAGCGCGGGGCCGGTGGGTCCGCCCAGTGATGCGACTAAGGTGCCGACAAGGAAGCCCAAGGCTAAGTGCACCGTCCCCAAGTTGTTTTGGAAGAAAGGCGCCTTCGTGATACCCAGTGCTGAAAAGAACAGGACAAAAGACCCAATAAATTCGTTAATGAAGCCGTTCAGGTGACTGCCGGTGGCATCGATCGTCGAACAAGTACCGAGGATTCTGAGCGGTTCTTCGGTCAAGTCGTAATGAGGTTTAGATTAAGAATTCCTAGGTACATGATGTCAGAACATATCTTCCGATATCATATGCCG
>NZ_KI271614.1:22880-23212 GCF_000469325.1 Schleiferilactobacillus shenzhenensis LY-73
TGACTTGCTTCATGAGCAAACTTGTCGATTTTGCGGTCCCGCTTGTATTCCACATTGTCCAGCCGCCGGCTGGTGTAATTCTGACCGCTCAGTTTATGGACAGAGACCAGCCGGCTCCGAGTCTTGTTATAGAGCTGGTTCACTGCCTTCAAGGGTTTCCCATTGATCAGCCACGGCGTCAGACCCGGGACATTCGTTGCCATGGCAAAGGCATTATCCACGCCCGGGTCAATCGTCAGGTAGCGGCCATTGTCCGGCTGATAAACGATTTCTTGGATGCCGGAAGGATAGACGACCTCCACCAGGAACCGGCCGTGCTGGGGAATAATGCG
>NZ_KI271615.1:0-205 GCF_000469325.1 Schleiferilactobacillus shenzhenensis LY-73
AGGTACCGTCAAGCGATCTGCCAGACCCTGACGGTGCTGGAACTAAATATCCAACCAGCGGTCTAATTGCCGACTTAGCTCAGTTGGTAGAGCATCTGATTTGTAATCAGAGGGTCGGGCGTTCGAATCGTCTAGTCGGCACTTTTTCATGCGGAAGTAGTTCAGTGGTAGAACATCACCTTGCCATGGTGGGGGTCGCGAGTTC
>NZ_KI271615.1:219-783 GCF_000469325.1 Schleiferilactobacillus shenzhenensis LY-73
ACTGCCGGGGTGGCGGAACTGGCAGACGCACGGGACTTAAAATCCCGCGGTGAGTGATCACCGTACCGGTTCGATTCCGGTCCTCGGCATACAATGACGCACCCATAGCGCAACTGGATAGAGTGTCTGACTACGAATCAGAAGGTTGTAGGTTCGACTCCTACTGGGTGCATCATCGGGAAGTGGCTCAGCTTGGTAGAGCACCTGGTTTGGGACCAGGGGGTCGCAGGTTCAAATCCTGTCTTCCCGATACCGGCACATGGTCAGTGTCGGTGACGTTTGTTTCATACACTATGGCGGTGTAGCTCAGCTGGCTAGAGCGTCCGGTTCATACCCGGGAGGTCGAGGGTTCGATCCCCCCCGCCGCTATTAAGACTTGAGCTTCTGGACCTTTAGCTCAGTTGGTTAGAGCAGACGGCTCATAACCGTCCGGTCGTAGGTTCGAGCCCTACAAGGTCCATCTTCATGGATGGATTTAGGTCATTTTCTATGCTATACTTTTTAACGTTATCGCGGGATGGAGCAGTCTGGTAGCTCGTTGGGCTCATAACCCAAAGGTCGTAG
>NZ_KI271615.1:793-9579 GCF_000469325.1 Schleiferilactobacillus shenzhenensis LY-73
GAAGACATTCACTGGTTGGTGGATGTCTTTTTTTCTGCCTAAAAAGCATACTGCGGCTTTACAAGCTTGTAGGAAGCCCGTATTCTAAAGCTAATATACATTGAGAAAGCAGGATAACGATGGAGGTTCAACGACGGCAAGTTGCTAACTACATGGAACAGGTGATGGATGCCTGTATTCTCGCTGGTCGGCTCATGATTGCCAATGGTTCGGAAATGTACCGGGTAGAGGACACCATGCGCCGAATCGCCCAAAATGCCGGCATCAAACATCCAGTGATCTTCACCACACCGACGGGCATCTTCGTCGGCTTGCGGGATCGGCCGCTGACGTCATTGGGTACGGTCACGCAGCGGGTACTGAACATTGAGAAGATCAGCCGCGTGAATAACCTGAGTAGAGAGTTCGCCGCTGGGAAAATCGATTTTGATCAGCTGTATGCGCGCTTGCGGGACGTTGATGAAGGAACCCCGACCTTTCCGTTATGGTTGCAATGTGTCGGGGCCGCTGTCGCCAGTGCGTTGTTGATGATCATCTTCGCCGGCCAGTACGATTGGTGGGATATGCCCCTATCAGCCGTTGCCGGAACGGCGGGATACTTGGTCCAATATTACTTGGGTCGATTCACCAAGGTGTATTTCATCACCCAAACCGTCGCGGCGCTGGCCGTGGGCCTCGTCGCGTTCTATGGCGTCCGGCTGGGGCTGGGCCATTCGATCGATAACATCATGCTGGGCGGAGTCATGCCGCTGGTCCCGGGGGTGGCGCTGACCACGTCCATCCGGGACCTGCTGGCAGGAGACTTGCTCAGCGGTATTGCCCGCGGCGTCGAAGCCATTCTGAGTGCGGTGGCCATCGGCGTGGGCATCGCGATGATCTTCCGTTTTCTCATGTAGCCGCACCACCGCAGAGTTAAGAAAGGAACGCGTCATGCCGATTTGGTTACAATTTATCGCCCAAGCCGGGCTCAGCTTTTTTGCCACGGTGGCTTTTGCCCTGTGTATCAACGTTCCTCGGCGGGCCCTCATTCCCTGCGGCTGGTCTGGTCTACTGGGCTGGATGGTGTACTGGGTCCTGTGGGAGTTGGGTACCGGCCGCATGCTGGCGAACGCCGCCGGGGCAGTTGTCCTAGCGTTCTCCGGTGTGCTCTTCGCCCGCCGCTACAAGATGCCGGCGATTATCTTTAATATTCCCGGCCTCTTCCCCCTGGTGCCTGGGGCGACGGCGTATCAAGCGGTGCGGGAGCTGGTTCTGGGCCACATTGATCAATCCATGCGGCTGGTGGTGCGCGTCTCCCTCGTAGCCGGATCCATCGCTGTCGGCTTCATGCTGGCCCAGCTGTTGGGCGAATTCTACAATCAATACCTGCGTGCCCGCTGGCGGTACCGCCACCGCACTTGAACCCGGCAGTCAGCCGTGCTATCGTAACAGTGTGCGATGAGTCGAGTAGCGGCGCAGTAATGCGCCAACGCTGCCAGGATATCAGCCCTTGAATGGGCACTGCCGGATTGCAGGATATTTCCAGTTAGGGTTGTGGAGCCCGCTGGTTATCATGCGCAAGCATGGTACTGGTCACAAGCAGCACCCCGTGGGCGAGCCCATTGGGTGCTGCTTTTTTGTGCAGAGGGCGGAGCAGAGCGGTTAGAAGCGTACGCCTAGCGCAGAATCAGAGAAAAACCCGGGCTTAGGTTTTACTCTGATTCTGCGCTAGGCGCTAGCTTCTGCTCTGCTCCGCCCGTTTTTGTATGGCGCTTGCTTGTGTAGGTCCCCCTTTCTGCTCTATTTCGCCCATTTGGCAACCGCCGGCCACCAGCACCGTGTCACTTTCAGCAATCACCAGTCCCCACCCACAAGAAAAGCCCCGCATCCCGCGGGGCCTTTCTCACTGCTGTTATTGTATTCTGTTAGTTGCCCGGAACGTAGTCTTCGTCAATGATCAGCACCGGCTTGATGGTCTTGCCGGAGCGGGAATCAGCGTTGGCTTCGTTGATCTGGTCGAACTTGTAGAACTTCTCAGTCTTGTCGAAGTCGAACATGCCCATCTGGTAGAACTTGATCAGGCGAGGAATGTCGATCTGAGGAATGGAGTCGCCCATGTTGACGCCGACGATCTTCTTGTCGTCTACGCACAGGTCGGTCCAGGTGTCGACATCGATGTGGTTCTTGGTCACGGCGATGGTGGCCGTAGTACCGCCTTGGGCCAGGGCCTTGATGGAGTCTTCCATCACGGCGGTAACGCCGGTGGTGTCGACTGCCCAGTTCACGCCGCGGCCGTCGGTCAGGTCTTGGATAGCCTTGACAACGTCGATGCCCTTGCTGTTGATGACGTCGGTGGCGCCCAGTTCCTTGGCCAGGGCCAGGCGGGAATCAACGATGTCGATACCGATGACCTTGGTGCAGCCGGCGATGCGGCCAGCCATCATGGCGGCCAAGCCGACGGCACCGGTGCCGAAGACGGCAATCGTGTCGCCGGGCTTCGGCTTCAGCGTATTCAGGACCGTGCCCGAGCCGGTCACATAGCCGCAACCCAGCGGTCCGAGCATGCGCAGATCCAAGTCCTTCGGCACCTTGACCGCGTTGCGTTCCCGCACCACGGTGGTCGTCGTGAAGGAGCTTTGGTCGAACATGTCCGCGACCGGCTTACCGTTCTCGGTGAAGTGGGCACTGCCGTCCGGCCGGGTGCCAGACAGGTTATTGTGGGCGTAGTTCAAGCATTGCGTGGGAATACCCTTCAGGCAGTTCTCACAGTTGCCGCAGGCGTAGAAACTGAGGACGACGTGGTCGCCGGGCTGGAATTGGGTGACTTCGGGGCCGACTTTCTCCACGATACCGGAGCCTTCGTGGCCCAGGATAATGGGATAGCCGATAACGGCGTCGCCGATACGCAAGGCTTCGTCGGAGTGACAAATCCCGGAGGCGACCATATGGATCTGCAGGTCATCCGGCCCCATGGGCGCTAACTCAACGTCGTCGCGAATCTGCCAATCAGCATTCTGTTTATCAACAATGGCTGCTTTGATTTTCAAAATACATGCACTCTCCTTTTGTGATACTTCACACTATTAGTATGACGGCCGCTGAATCCGCTGTCAATAACCAATTTGCGTGACGTTTCACCAAGGTGGCTCGTCAACGCTGCCCCGGTGACAAACATACTCCTTGGAAGACAATTAAAATGGCCATTGAGACATTCCCTCAATGACCATCAACTGCGCTCCCATTACTTTTTCTGACTGCTGCTGCTGGCGCTCGGCTGGGTGGGATTCCCCCGGGTCCCGGGCCGATTCTGATTCGGGTTCGTCAGCATGTACTGCTGAATATAGCCGACGATCTCCCGGTTCTGGGGCAGGTCCGAGTGCTGGCTGTTGTCGCCAGTGACGTTGATCAGCGTGTACTGGCGCACCTGGTCCTGGTAGACGTACTTGCCGGCTTCCACCGACTCTACCGGCACGATGCCGTCGTCTGAGTAATTCTCCGTACCGGCGATGCTCCACATGCGCAAGTCCTTGGGCAGTGCACTCTTATCCTTGATCATGTCGGACAGAATTTCCGTCCGGTTGGCAATATTCTTTTCAGAAAGGTTATAAGGCGTCCCAATGGTCATCAGCTTATTGATCGTCAGGTCGTCCTGGTCCAGGTATTTCTCCAAGTACAGGGTATAGATCAAGCCGCCGTTGGAGTGGCCGATACCGACAAAGTTGTTGAACCGGTACCGCTTCTGCAGCCAGGTCATGGCGATGCTGAACCAGCGAGCCTGTTTCTTGATGTTGCTGTAGCCGTCCTTGTTGTTCTCGAAGCCGACCACGATGAACGGCTCGTTGTCGCCGGGGCTGATTTTCCCCGTAGTGGAAAGCGAATCATCCGTCTTCACCGTGATTTTGAAGTAGCTGTGCCCGGTGGAGCGGCTGTTCAGTTCCTTGATCAGGGCGTCGAACCGATTCTGGGTGGCGCTGGAGCCGGGGATGAAGATCACCGGGGCCATCCGCGAGTTGTGGATGACCCGGGCATTGGCCACAGCCACTTTCTGAAAATTATAGGCCGGGATCGCCATGGCAATCACCAAGAGCAGTGCGGCGACGAGGCCGATCAGGACCTTAGTACGACTCGGTCTTCTTGACAGCTGCGCGCGCTCTTGCGGGGAGTACTTCTTGGCCACTGAGCTTCGCCTCCTCTCGCTGCTGCGCCGGCAAGGTGCCGGCCAGTGTCTGGAGCCAGACGAGATTATCGATGTGAATGAAGGGGATGTAGACCAGCAGACCCGCCGCGAAGGCCACCACACTGGTCACCAGCGCGGCCCAGCTGCCGTTCGTCCCCAAGAAGGCAGTGAGAAAACCCGGCGCGGTGTTGAACGTGGAATAGACCACCGGCGGCGTCCAGCCCAGCCGAATCGCCGTCCAGCCGACGAACATGCTGACGAGCGGCGCCAGCAGATACGGCACGATATAGATGGGATTGAAGAGCACCGGGAAGCCGACTAGCCCAATGTCGTTGAAATTCATCAGGGTAGGGAACAGACTCCACCATGCGACCCGCCGCCGGTCCGGCTGGCGGGACAGGAAGATAATGGCCACCACTAAGACCAGCATCATCCCGTTGCCGCCCATCGACCCGTAGACATCATAGATGGTATGGAAGGTGACCGGATGCGGAATATTGCTCAGCGACCCGGCCTTCAGCGCTGCCGACAGATTATCCGTGGATTGCTGGGAATCCACCGTCAGCTGGGAGAAAGGCGACAACGGCCCGGACAAGCCGACCACGTTCAAGATGTTGTTCCACAGCGTGATCGCCATGATCGTCACGATGGCATGAGAAAACGCCCAGCGCGGCAACGCAATGGCGTACAGGACCAAGCCGGCGAAGCCGTCCTGACCGCTGAGGCCGATCAAGAACGACAAGCCGACGCTGGCCGCCAGCACCATGCCGGCGGGGAAGATGGCGTGCAGCCCGCGGGTCACGAAGGTTTCTTCCTCCCAGGTAATCGCCCGGTGCTGCCAATGCCCGGCGACCCAAGAGAAGAACCGGTAGCCCTGGGTGGCCATCAGGCCGACCAATAGGCCGATGAACAGGTTGTGCACCCCGCCGCCGTTATTCGACAGCGAGCCGGCGATGTTCAACCGGTTCAGTCCGGTGAGGAAGTTCACTTGTAAGATCATCGCGGCCAGCAGTGCCACCCAGCCCACGATGCCGTCGTTCAGCTGATATAGCCGGGCTAAGTACTTGGCGAAGAGAAAAGCCGCGATGAACATACTGAAGTTGATCGTGATGTCGCTTAAGGAGTTCATTACGGTGCCCACACTGCGGGCCCCCGGCCACCAGTCGGCAAAGTGATAAATATTATAGAAGAAGCCGTTGGCCATGAACACACTGCGGCTCACGGCTTGGAGCAGCGACCCGATCACCACGAAGGGCAGCAGGCTGCCCAACGTGTGGGTCACCGCAATGTAGAGTTTCTTTTGGCGTATGGCTGCCTGGATCCGCATGTACCGGCCCACCAGCCAATTTTCTAACGGACTGAGCATTCGCGTCCGCCCCTTTCTGCCGCATTAATAATGAATCGTGACGATGGTGTCGCCGGAAGGAATATCGTTATCCCCGACACGCATGGTAAAATGGGGGAAAAGGCGACGCAGCTCACGGGTCCAGCCAGCGAGCCGGGCGGTGATCTCCTGCCCGGTCATACCGGTCTGGGTCAGGCCCAGCTGGGGCCAAAGCCAATTCTGGGGCAGGGTGAACTCCTGCTCGCCGTTCTGGTAGGCCAATACCAGGCCCGCCAGGCGTTGGGCGCCGGTACTGAAGCCGGCCAGAAGCGCTGTCTGCGTCGTTGATAAATGCAGCATGGTACCCATCTCCTTGGGTCTATTGTACTGTTTTTACAGCAAAAAATGGCACCCAAAGTGTCGCCCAAACTGTGACTTTTCGGTGTCTGCCGCGCGAAAGGAAGAAAATCAACATGGATAAACCATTGGCTAAATACCTCGATCATACATTGCTCAAACCGGACGCCACCGAAGACCAGGTGACTCGGGTCATCGCTGAGGCGAAGCACTACCACTTTGCGTCGGTCTGCATCAACCCGTACTGGGTCAAGCTGACTCACCAGGAACTGGTCGGCACGGACGTCAACGCCTGCACCGTCATCGGCTTCCCCCTGGGGGCCACGACCACGGCCAGCAAGGTGGCCGAGAGCCAGCAGGCACTGGCGGACGGGGCCGACGAGCTGGATATGGTTCTGAATATCGGCGAACTGAAGGCTGGTCATAAAGAAGCTGTCCAAGCCGACATCAAGGCGGTGGCTGAGGCCGCCCACGCTGGTCACGGCCTGCTCAAGGTGATTATCGAAGCGGTGCTGCTCACCGACGAGGAGAAAGTGACCGCCTGCCAGCTGGCCGAAGCCGCCGGTGCCGATTACGTGAAGACCTCGACCGGCTTTGCCAGCGGCGGCGCCACCGTTCACGATGTCGCCCTCATGCGCCAGACGGTGGGCGACCGGCTGGGCGTCAAGGCTGCTGGCGGGATCCACACCAAGGCCGATGCCCTGGCCATGATCAAGGCCGGCGCGTCCCGCATCGGGGCCAGCGCATCAGTGGCCATTGTGACGACGGAGGACTGAGCCAATGACAGCAGAAAAGAATTTCGTTAACGACGTTAAGAAGTACCAGCGGGTCTTTGTTATCGTGCTGGATTCCATCGGCATCGGCGAAGCGCCGGACGCCGCCAAGTTCGGCGACGTGGGCAGCGATACCCTGGGCCATATCGGCGATTTCTTCCAGGGCCACCTGGCCCTGCCGACGATGGCCGCTCTGGGCTTGAGCAACATCCGGCCGGACAAGCCGATTGCGGGCGTGCCTGTTCAAGAAAAGCCCCTGGGTTACTTCGGCAAGATGGCCGAAGTCTCTGCCGGCAAGGACAGCATGGACGGTCACTGGGAGATGATGGGCCTGCCCGTCACCGAACCGCTGGGCTACTTCCCCCACGGCTTCCCGGATGAACTGATCAAGAAAATCGAAGACTTCGCGCACCGTCACGTCATCGTCAACAAGCCCTATTCCGGCACTGAGGTGATCCACGATTACGGCGAAGAACAGATGAAGACGGGCGACTTGATCGTCTACACTTCCGGCGACTCGGTGCTCCAAATCGCCGCCCATACGGACGTCATTCCGCTGAAAGAACTCTACCGGATCTGTGAATACGCCCGCCAGATCACCATCGACCAGCCTTACCGCATCGGCCGCATCATTGCTCGGCCGTACAGCGGCCCCGACAAGGACCACTTCGTCCGCAGCAGCGACCGTCACGATTACGCCCTGCCGCCAACCGCCGCGACCGATTTGGACCGGCTGCAGCAAGCTGGTTACACCACCTTGGGCATCGGCAAGATCAACGACATCTTCTCCGGTCAAGGGATCACCAAAGGCTGGCACAATGAATCCAACATGGACGGCATGGACCATGTCTTCCACGCCGTTCAAGACGAGGACTTCACCGGGTTTGCCTTCGCCAACCTGGTGGACTTCGACGCCATGTACGGCCACCGGCGCAACCCCCAGGGGGACGGTGAGGCCTTAGAAGCCGTCGACGCCCGCTTGGGTGAGCTGCTGCCGGTGCTGCGCGCCACCGATTTGCTGATGATCACCGCCGACCACGGCAACGATCCCACCTTCAAGGGCACCGACCACACCCGCGAATATGTACCGCTGCTGGCCTATTCCCCCAGCATGACCAGTTTCGGCAGCCTCGGCATCCGCTCGCCCTTCGCCGACCTGGGCGCCACCATCCTCGACAACTTCAACGTGGCCGGCAACGGTATCGGCCGCAGTTTCCTTTCTGACCTCGTCTAATTCAATGAGAAAGCAGGCAAACACGAAATGAGTACCCATATTGCAGCCAAACCCGGCGACATCGCCGACATCGTCTTGCTCCCCGGCGACCCGATTCGGGCCGAGTATATTGCCCAGAACTTCTTGACTGATGCCACCCGTTATAATACCGTCCGCAACGCTTGGGGCTTCACCGGCGAATACGCTGGCACCCGCATCTCTGTGCAGGCCACCGGCATGGGCATCCCGTCCATCAGTATCTACGTGAACGAGCTGATCAATGACTATAATGTCCACACCCTGATCCGCGTCGGCACTGCCGGCAGTATCGACCCCGACGTCAACGTGCGCGACATTGTGCTGGCCCAGGGCGCCTCCACGGATTCCGCCGTGGTCGATCACACCTTCAGCGACCGCATCCATTACGCCCCGCTGGCCGACTTCGACCTGCTGGACAAGGCTTACCACGCCGCTAAGGACGCCGGTTATTCGGTCCACGTGGGCAATGTGCTCAGCGAGGACCAGTTCTACGCCGAGGGCAAGGACTTCCCTCTGTGGCAGCAATACGGGATCAAGGCCCTGGAGATGGAGTGCGCCGCACTTTACCTCATCGCCGCTAAGTACAATCGACGGGCATTGGGCGTCCTAACCATTTCCAACAACATTCTCACGGGGGAAGAAACCACCGCCGAGGAACGGGCCCATACCTTCAGCGACATGATGCACGTGGCGCTGACGGCGGCCACGGGCGTGTAGTCCCCGGATATTTTCAGAAAATCAGCGTATAATAAAGAGGCCGAGAAGAGGCTCGGACAAGACTAAACTGTATGGCAAATCGGCGCTCCGCACGCTTGGCGAAATTGGCTGGAACGTGGTGGGCACGGCTTGAAGCCTTTTAGCAAAGATCGCTAAAAGTCTCCAAGACCGGCCTCATTCTAGGCGGCAAAGCCGCCAAGAATGATT
>NZ_KI271615.1:9589-19821 GCF_000469325.1 Schleiferilactobacillus shenzhenensis LY-73
TTTCGCCAAGCGTGCTCCACTAAGACTTCTCCTGCAGTTGGTTTAGCCCAAGTCGCGCTCCGGTCTCTTTTTTCACCCAAAAATCTCTGCTTTCGAAAGGAGTTAATCGTGGAACAAACAAATTACGTTGATGATCCGACTGTTCAAAAGCACCGCTGGTGGATTCTGACGGCGGTGGGCTTCTTTACTTTTATGTCGACGCTGGATGGTAGTATCGTCAATATTGTGCTGCCGGTCATCAGTAAAGACATGCATATCATGACCAACCAAGCGGAATGGATCGTGTCCATCTATCTGCTCGTCATCTGTGCGCTGTTGCTGCTTTTCGGCAAGATTGGGGACAGCTTTGGCAAGATCCGGGTCTTCCGGGTGGGCACCGTCCTCTTTACTCTGGGCTCGCTGCTATGCGGGTTCAACCATTCATTATGGTTTCTGCTGGGGGCCCGGGTCGTACAAGCCTTGGGGGCCAGCATGACCATGAGTACCAATAACGGCATCATCACGGAAGTCTTTCCCATGCAGGAGCGGGGCAAGGCCCTGGGCTGGATCGGCTCCTTCGTGTCCCTGGGCGGTATCGCCGGCCCCGGGATCGGCGGGCTGCTGCTGGCCCAGCTGCCCTGGGCCTATATTTTTTGGATCAACGTCCCCTTGGGTTTAATTGCCATTCTGATGGGTCACTTTATTCTGCCTACAGACATCAAGCGGGCCACCCGGCCCATCGACTGGCCGGGGGCAATCAGTTTTGCCATCGCCATCATCAGTTTATTCCTGGGGATTTTCATGGGCCAGGCTATGGGCTTTACCAGTCCGCTGGTTCTCCTGCTTTTTGGCGCGGCTGTCCTGGTTTTCGCCGTCTTTGCCTGGTGGGAACAAAAGCGGGCCAAAGATCCGCTGCTCAGCTTCCATCTGTTCAAGAACCTGGACTT
This sequence comes from Schleiferilactobacillus shenzhenensis LY-73, assembly GCF_000469325.1. Classification (GTDB taxonomy): domain Bacteria; phylum Bacillota; class Bacilli; order Lactobacillales; family Lactobacillaceae; genus Schleiferilactobacillus; species Schleiferilactobacillus shenzhenensis. The sequence goes on from NZ_KI271615.1 coordinate 10,516, forward strand.
CTCCATGAGTCTGTTCACCGGTTTCTTGATCTTCGTGGCCAACTTCTTCTTCAACGTGATCGCACCGTTTTACTTACAAAACGCGCGGGGCTTAGGCCCGAATACGGCCGGGTACCTGCTGATGCTGTTCCCGGTGGTGCAGGTCATCGTCTCACCAGTTTCGGGTTCGCTGCAGAACCGCTTTGCGCCGGAACTGTTGACGACCATCGGCCTGGTCATCTTGTCCGCTACCCAGATCGGGTATATGACCGCAACGCTGTCCACGCCGCTGTGGTTCTTCGGCAGCTTGGTAGGCATCATGGGCTTAGGTAACGGAATCTTCCAGTCGCCCAATAACACGATTGTGATGTCTACCGTTTCCCAAGCTGATTTGGGCGTGGCCGTGGGTATCTCCGCGTCGACCACCGTTTTGTTTGCCTCCATGAGCCGGGCCTACGGTAAACCGACCACCAATTACATTGCCGGCCGGCCAGATGTCTTCCTGGCTGGGATGCACACCACGCTGACCGTGGCGTTTGTGATCTGCCTGCTGGCGGCATTGATCAACTTATGGCGGTACCTGCGCCGGCGGAGCCGGACAGCAGCGTAAGAGAAAAGAGCGGAATGTTTCTTCCTCTGGACATTCTTGTCCAAGAGAAGTCGTTCCGCCTTTTTTGTACTTACGAATGATCATCGACAGTTGTTGCGGCGGGCACCAAGCCAAGCCCGTCGAGCGCGTGCCGGACAGTGTTATCGGTATACGGTCCCCGGGACAGGATTCGGCCCTGATCGATCACGATAATCTCATCCGCTTTTTCGAAAATGGGCTGGTTGAAGCGGTGGGTGATGAAGACGAGCCCGCCGGCGGCCGCAAACAGTGTGTTTTCAATTGTTGCGGCGATGGCCGGGTCCAGACCGCTGGTGAGTTCGTCGTAAATCGTGAAAAGCGGCTGACGCAAGCGGTTGCGGGCCAAGGCCAGCCGTTGACGTTCACCGCCGGAGATAGCGGTCGACCGGTTGCTGAGCTGGCGGTGCAGCCCAGCGGAATCAGCAGTGAGCAGCTTTTGTAAACCTGCCTCTGTCAGTGCTGTGCGCGTTTGCGTTTCCGGCACATCGTGAAATACCGTGACGTTATCCTGCAACGTGGCGTTAAACAAATAGGTGGTCTGATCAACGTAGGTGAGGTGGTCCGCAATATCGGCAAAGGCCAAATCATGAATGTTGTACCCGTCGATGGTGATGGTGCCGCTGGCGGCGGCGTAATAGCCAAAGAGCTGCCGGACCAGCGTACTTTTTCCGCTGCCGCTCTGACCAACAATGATATATTTTCTTGATGTCTGGAGCAATAAGTCAATATGCTGAAGCAAGGGCGTATCATCAACGTGCAGACCGACGTCGTGGAATTGAATCGTGTGGATCGCCGGGTGCAGTTTCGCCTTTGGTGTACTGACAGTGGTGCGGTCCAAGTATTTCTGTACCTTCTGCACCACCGCTCGGCCACCGTAGAATGTAGACAGAAGATCGGCGGCCTGAAAAAGCGGATTCGATATGAACACCATGAGTTGGGAGAAAGCGACTGGCTGACCTAAGGTGATCGTGCCCCGCAGTACTAGGAACCCGCCCAGCAGCCAAGTGCCCACATACTGCAAATCGTTAAACAGGTTCAAGAATTGGCCGACCAGCTTTATGACCAGCTGGTTGTGAATCTCTTTTTGTGCCAAGCGGTCAGCAGCTTGCGCAAACAAGTCACCAAACCGGCTGCCCGTAGCGTTCAGCCGTAAAGTCGAGAACCCATTGATGAAGTCGTCTACCCGATCGTTGTAATGCGTGGTTGCCGCCACGACCTGGGTCTGAGCGTGTTCGGATTGCTTCTGGGAGAGGAAGGGCATGGCCATCGAGGGGATACAGAGGAGAATAATGGCCAGCGTGACCCATGGACTGATGAAAATGGTGCCCGCCAAGGCAATCAGCAGCTGCCAAGCCAAATAATACGCACGCAAGGACGTGCCGTAGTAATTGTTTTCGATGATTTCAACCTCTTTGTTAAACTTGGCAAGGTAAAAGCCATGGTTTTGACTGCCAAACTGAGCAAAGGAGCGCTGGCTCGTGGCGGCGTACAGATCGTCGCGCAATAGTCGGCTGCCTTGGGCCAACAAGCGGGAGCGCTGAAAGCTTTGGGCAAAGTAAGTCGCACTTTTGCCGAGCAGATACAGCAGAATCCCAACGCTCAACCAGAGATAGGGGAGATGCTGTTTGCCGGTGACGACGTCCGTGATTATTTGTAAAACCCAGGACAGCGCGACTTCACAAAGAGCTGCCAGCGGAACGAGCAAAAGGTAAGCTGCAAAACGCATTGGTTGACGGCGCATGTAATTAAACGGAGCCATTCTTATCGTCCTCCCGTTCACCATCAGCAGAGACGAAGGATGGCGGTCTTGAAGAAAGACCGGAAGGGGCCACGCTTGCTGAGATTAATTAACATGGTCACATCGTACCGAAGTATGTTAGAAAAGTCAACCGGTGAATTATTGAATTATGAGGAATGACCATATAATATGAGGCTCCTTAATCAGGAAGGCACACTTGAATCGACACCAGCAAGTGCGCCATACTCTGTTTTTTGATCACTCCGAGACCGGGATAATGGTCAATATCACCGTAATGCAGCAGCATCCGTAACGGGTTGTCCCACAGCACCGCATGCCGGTGGCTGGCCAGCCACTGGCGCAGTTCGCCTTGGAGATAGGCAAATTGTTCGGCTTGGCTGCCGCCGACCACCGGGGGCAGAAAGTGGTGCAGCCAGACACCGCCGGCGCGAAAATAAGCGATATGGAAGGCAATCGTCCCATGGGGCCAGCCCTTATCGAAATAAGGCGCACCGTTGAGGGCGTAATCACTCACGCCGACGAAGCCGTGACCGGCGGCCCAAGACTGTTCTGTAAAGAAGGGCGTGTCAGCGTACTGGCCGAATTCCCGCGTGCGGGCGACACGGGGCCATGGGTCGTGGAGAAAGATCCGGCTCGGATGGCGAATTTTGGCCAAAATCCGGGGATCGTCCGGCACGACGACATACTGAGCCTTCGCTAGTACCGCTGCCGGCGGCAGATGATGGGGATCGTCCAGCAGCAAGACTTGGCCTGCAGGGAAGGCGAGCCCCGGGCGCCACCACCAGCCCTGCAGGATATGGGAATCAGCTAATAAAGGATCGAGCGGATACCGTTTCTCTGTACTCAATCCGTAGGTGCCGACGCTGGGGTTCTGGATGACCACGGTGGGCAAGTCCGCTCGGCTCCGCTGCTTCAGCACTCGAGGCAGGACCGCCGCATCGCGGATCGGTTCGATGATCGGAACTACCTGCTTCGTCAGGGCGGTTTCTTCCATCAAAAGCTGCAGGGCCAGCAGGTCGAATTGCCGGCCGCGGAGCAGCGGCCAGTAAGTGAAGTCGGTCATGGCAGCAGCCCCTGGCCGGCTCGCCAGCGCCAGTAGCTGGCTTCCCGGCGCAACCGGGCATTTTCCGCGCGCAGCGCCGCTGCTTGGTCGGCCAGGTCGGTGATGGCTTCCTGGTTCAAGTCCTGAATGAAACGGTCGTAATAGGGCGGCGTGGGGTACAGCGGGTCGGTCAGCGGAGCCCGCCTCTTCAGCTCCCGGTAGAGCTGGTCGGTGCCGAAACCCTGGAGACCCTGGTCCATGCGCTTGGCCTTGTCCACTTCCCGGGTGAGGGCGTGGAGGAAGCGGTCCAGCAGTTCATCTGCCGGTACTTGCAGGGCTTGCTGGCGGGCCGGTTTGATGATGGTCAGGTAGCCGGGATAAGGCGTGGCGACACGGTCTGGGTCGGCTTTCTCAAAGGGGCGGTAAACGAGGACACCCACGTGGCTGGGGATCTCGGCGGCGACTTGATGATAAAGAGCCAGGGGCAGGACGAAGTAGTTGTAGTGGCCGACGAAGGAGAGTTGGGCGCTGGAGTGGAAGTCGCTCTTGGTCACCTTCAGCTCGTAGCAGCGCCACTCGCAGGTATTCGGGGCAATCAACTGGCAGGCCAGGGTGTCGACGATGCCCCGGTCGGCGGGCATGGTCACTTCCTCCACCACGGCCGCGCCGGCGTCGCGGCAGTAACCGTACAGGGTGCGTTCCAGGTCAAGCGTGAGGGCGGTCTTGGTCATCAGAATTCTGCTCCTTCCAGAAAGCCGTCAAGGCGGCGGTCAATTGGGTATCACTGTGCACCTGGGCCAAATGGCGGGTCCAGGACTGGGGCAGGTAGCGCTGGTAGCGCGGCTCGGCGAAGCGTCCGTCCAGCAGCAGGATGACGCCCCGGTCGTGCATCCCCCGGATCAGCCGCCCGCCGGCTTGCAATACATTATTCAGTCCGGGCAGCTGGTAAGCATACATGAAGCCTGCGCCGTTGCGCTGGTTGAAGTAGTCCTTCAGCAGGTTATTGCGGAGAGAAAGCCCAGGCAGACCCACCCCGACCACCGCTACCCCGATCAAGCGGTCAGCCGGCAGGTCAATGCCCTCGCCGAAAGAGCCGCCCAGGACGGCGAAGCCGATGCTGGTCACCGTCGGCGCGGCGGTGAAGTGGGCGAGAAAGGCCGCCCGTTCAGCAGCGGACATGCCGCCGGTCTGGGCGAAGGCGGTAATGTCGGGATACGCGGCGGTGAAGGCCGTGTAGATCTGGGTCAAGTAACTGTAAGAAGGCAGGAATACCAAGTAATTGCCGGTGCGGGCGGCGGCCAGAGCGGCCAGGGCGCTCACGATGCGGTCCTGGCTGGCGGCCCGCTGCTGATACGTGGTGGCGATGTCGCTGCGGATCAAGACCAGCTGGTGGGCGGCGGGAAACGGTGAAGGTAGCTGATAGGCCAGGCTGTCACTGGGGTCCGCCAAGAGTTCCTGATAGTAAGGCAGTGGCGTCAGCGTGGCGGAAAAAAGCACTGCCCCGCGGCCCTTATGCAGACAGTCGTTGACGAAAGGGGCCGGATCCAGACACAGCTGGGTGAGGCGGACATCATGGCCGTGTTTCTCAACGACGGTCTTGTACTGATCGCCATAAAGTTCCGCAATGCGGGTGTAGGCCAGACAGTCGAAGTAGACTTGCAGCAGCTCCGGTTCATCAGTGCCGGCCGGCTGGGTGGGCAGCCATTCATGGAGGCGGTCGACGAAACGGTAGACTTTCTCATTAAATTCTGTGAGCGGGTCGGCGCTGACGAAGGGGTCGGCTTCCGGGTGGGCCTTGGTCACCGCGGTGAAGGCGGTCCGCAATTGGCGCAGCGCGTTGCTCGGTTCCCGCAAATGCCGCGTCCGCAACGCTGTCGCCAGGGTGCTGAGCCCGCGGCTGCTCACGCTGGCGGAATACATATCCCGGGCGCGGTGGATCAAGTTGTGGGCTTCGTCGATGAGGAAGAACTGACCAGTGTCCGGCTGGGCGAAGAAGCGCTGCAGGAAGACCAGCGGATCGAAGAGATAGTTGTAGTCACAGATGACGACATCTGCGAAACGGGCGGCGTCCAGGGAAAATTCGAAGGGGTCCACGGTGTGTTTCTTGGCGTAACGTTCAATGACCGGCCGGTCGATGAGCCGCTCGTGGGTGATCAGATCCTTGACGGCGGCCTTGTTCCGGTCGTAATACCCCCGGTAATAGGGACACAGCGCCGGGGTCCGCTTTTCCGGCGGGCAGAAAGAAATCTTGTCCTTGGCGGTCAAGGTGATGCAACGCAGCGCGGCCCCGTGGGCAATGAGCTGGCGGCAGCCTTCCTCGGCACTGGCCCGAGTCGCTTCCTTCGCGGTGAGGTAGAATAGCCGGTTGAGGTGTTCCCCGGGCATCGCTTTGACGGCGGGGAACAGGGTCGCCATAGTCTTGCCGGTGCCGGTGGGCGCCTGGACGAAGAGCCGCTGCTGGGTGTGAATGGTCTTATAGACGGCGGCAGAGAATTCCCGTTGTTGAGGCCGAAAGTGGCCGAAGGGGAAAGTCAGCTCGGCGATGGAGGTGTCTCGTTCTTTCTTCAACGCTTGGCGGAATGCCAGCCAGCCGGCATAATCCGTCGTCAGTGTCGTGAAGTAGTCGGCCAGATCGGCGGCGGACAGCGGCCATTGCTGGCGGGTGATATGCTTGGTCGTCGTCTGGTAGTAAGTGAGCTGGAGAATGATGTGGTCCAGTTCTCTGTCTGCACACAAAAAGTGGCCGTAAACGGCCGCTTGGGCCCAGTACCGGCCCAGGGCATCATCGGTCAGGTCGGCAAAATCCAGGGCACTGGTCTTGATTTCTTCCACGACCAGCGTGCCCGTGGCCGGGTCCGGGAAGACACCGTCAGCCCGGCCGTCGATGGTGACCTCTTCACCGGCCAACGGGAGGGTAGTCTTCAGGGCTACCTCTTTCTCATAATCCGGCCCGGCCTGTTTTTGCAGCAGCCGGTGGATACGGGCCCCTTCTTGGGCGGTGTTGCTGCTGGCTTGAGCCTCGTCCAGGTCGCCGGACTTGCATTCGAATTCCACCAATTCTCGGACACCGATGCGCTGGACCATGGGGCACCGCCTTTCTCCTTAACAAAGTATTCCCATTATAGAATGAATATTTGCCCCGTCCAACTTGTTTCTTGCGGTACGGGGGAAAAGGCACGCAGCGGATACAAAGGGCAAAAAAACAGACCTACCCGAGCTCTAATGGAAAAAGGACTCGGGCGGGTCTGTTTCACTGGTGACGAGACTATCAAAAGAGATGTGGATCGCCAGTATCCTGTAGCTGATGGTAAGGAACCCATGAGCCGCGCTATCAAGCTGCCACTTGATTAAACCGTGGCAACTTCGTCTTCAACGTCGGCAATGCAATGGATGGTAACAGTAGGGCAACCCCCGGTGTTAACTTCATCCGCGCTTGCATCGGCGCGGTCTACGGGCAATTCATAGAGGTACTGAACTGTCCCATTCTGTTCTGAATTCTTTTCCATGAACAAGCCTCCTACATTTGCTAAGGATGTGAGCCAATCACCCACAAGGACCAGAATAGTCCCTGAGGTGTTTGATGTTAAGGAACTTTCAAATTTTGGGCAAATAAAAATTTATTAGCCAATTTTCGAGACATTTCCTACCATCAAAAACTAATTGTGGTACGATTGTCTTTGACGTTTGTATGCCATGCTGTGGCACCTGTGTGGTTTTCAGTTTCATGAAATTAACACGTTCTGTCCAGCAAGAAGATTTAACAATCTTTGAGCGTGGTAGTCAGCATTGTCGGTTACTGATGAATGAGGAGAAAGGAATCGTGGGCTAATGTCAGAAAAGAGTACGGTCGTTACCGATTATCGCCAATTAATTGACGCCAATGCAAAAATCTCTGTCAATGACAATTTCATCTACGTAAATTATCCGGGTACGGTTCAGCATGACTTTTTCTGGAAGTTTCACGTTACCAGCACACTGGAAGATTATCCGTTGGTTGCTCATATTGCCATTAGGTTGCTCAACCAGCAGAAAATGGATTTCAAATTCGTGAATTCAATTGATAAAGTGTACTTTTTCCTTGGAGGAAGTATTTCCGCTGCGGAGTCAGGCAAACTGATCACGGTATATCCGGCGGATGTAGAATCCATGAAAAGTGTGATGGTTAAACTGGAACAACGATTGTCGCTTTTTCATGGACCTCAAATATTAACTGACAGAGCGTTTGGAGAGTCAGACACTGTCTATTACCGTTTTGGAGAGGATCGGGGAAATTCTGAGCACAGATTATCTGGTCCACACGGAGAGATTTTTATCGATGATCGTCGGCCCGTATTTCACATACCCGATTGGCTAGGCGATCCATTCACGTCGGAGACGAAAACCGCTTATACTGGAAGTGTGCTGCAAGACGAGTATCGGCTGACGAGAATCATTCATCACAACGCGTGGGGGGTAGTAATGAAGGGCAGCGATAGAGAAAGCAACGCCGCCGTTTGCATTAAAGAGGCACGCAAGGACGTTCTTGGCTATTCCTTTGGTTCTACAACCAAGTTGGAGAAACGGGCCTCGGAATATGTCATCTCGAATCTGTTATGGAAAGACTGCCCCTTTGTCGTCAAGCCCGTCGATTATGTCGAGGAACGCTTTTCGACGTTCTTTATTTACGAGTGGGATTCGGACAAAACACTCATCAACTTTCCTGCCAAGGTTACACCATATACGAAATTGGAGATTTTACATAAGGCTTGTGATGTTTTGTCACAATTGCTGTCTGCAATTTCAAAAATTCATGACGCCGGATTCGAAAACATTGATATCTCGGCGGCCAATCTGACGTGGAGCGGTCAACGCCTCAGATTTGTTGATTTAGATTCCCTGTTGCCTCTAGGGGCCCGATTTCGTGATCAAACAAAGTACTACTGGCTTGACGTGTTTAAGACAGTTAGTGGGACTGCCGCTGATTTTAGACGGGCCGGTATGCTGGGCCTTTATTTGCTAGGGGACTACAACTATTCTCTGACTCAACACAAGAATATTTCGCAAACTCTGCATTTGGTGTCGTCAGTATTGTTTCGTCGTGGATTGCCGTTAGCCGTGGTTGATTTATTGACATATCTCCTGCTGGAGCCCAATCCCGAAGCGTCAATTGCCATAAAAAAAGCAAAATACGCCATGGATCAGAGCAGGGAATCGCCTGAAAACCAAGATATCAACAGCAAAACGTTCTTTGCCGACCTATTAAAACATCACCCGATCACGGTGTTTGACGTTCCTCTCAGTACTATCATCGAATCTGATGAGGTACATAAAATGTATTTTGCAAAGCCGATGGTCAGATCATTGCCTACCGGACTTGCCGGGCTAGGCGGCGCATTGTTGTTGGCCGACAGGATGCCAAAGGCGGAGGGTGCTCGTTTACGCGGGTATGTCACAGAAGAAGTTCAAAACAGGTTATCCACTAGAGACACAGACACAGATGTCCGCCGCTATCATGACGAAAATGTCTTTTCTCCATATCTGGAGGAAGGCACTGCTGGTCTTTTGCTAGGCATGTTATTTTCAAAAAATCAGGCAATGTATAAAGCGACACTGGCACGAGTGCTGCCATCACTTTCAGCTCTTATTACCAAGTCCCCAGACTTATGGGGTGGGTTAACGGGACTAGTATGGACGGAGTTAGTCGCGTATTTGACGTTGGGACAAAGCAGCAATGTTGAACTTGCCTCTGTCAAAGAACAGATCGTTTCCATAATTGACATGTTGGTCTTTCACGATGGCAGCGGGCATTTTTATCTGTTTCCTGATGATGAAACCCAGGACGAGGGCGCGTACCAACTACAGCCTGAATTATGCACAGCTTGACCAAAATCTGGATTAGTTCGGTTTATCATGCGGATT
>NZ_KI271616.1 GCF_000469325.1 Schleiferilactobacillus shenzhenensis LY-73
ATAGCCGGTTTTCTTGGCGACATCGCCGATTTTGGTCATGGTGGGAACCCCTTTCTTTAGGGTGTGATACTACAAGTGAGGTGGTGGGGAGAAAAGTAGGGCGGCCACCACTATCTAACACCGTTGGAATAAAAAAAGGCCACGTGAATATCTTGTGGATAGTTACCAAAATCCTTGCCAAAGAGAGTCAATCCACCTTGATGTGGCGAGCTGGGATCAATGCCAATGCGGAATCGTAAAGTCGAAGAGTCTGTAATTCCTAGATCTGTAAACGAAACATTGGATATTTGTTCCCCATCTATGCCTGTGTCGTTCTTGTGTACCCTTAAATGTTTGAGAATGCCGTATTGGCTAAATTCTGATGACCACCATGCGGGTGTTAATTTGCCCCGTACATCTGAATAATTACCGGATACTGTCCACGTTCCCACTTTGACATCATTGATCCAGAATGAAATATCACTTGGCCAGTTATTATTGGAGACGGGAAATTCTGACGAGATTTCGAATGAAATGTCCAGCAACTCAGGAATACGGTTGAATTGCACTTCGTTTGGAATGATGTACTCAACACTTCCTTGTGAGAACCATAAAAGTGAGGCAGACATTCTGTCAGAAGAGAGAAAACTGTTGGGATCATCCACTTTTCCGATGACTGCATCTTTGTTTGCTAATCCACAAGTTGGTTCGATATTCGTGTTGGCAAAATAATTGCCGAGCGGGATATCGTAGTCTAAGCGAGAGAAGTCGGGATAGACGTGTTCAGGTAGGTTGATCAAAATACTGTCAGTTTTCACAGCAAGTATCTTTTGCCTGCGATCGCCAGTATCTGTTGCGACCTCTTGAATCACACCTGCTTCTTGCAGCAATTTGACATGTTTTGAAATGATTGCTTTGCTGTAATGCAAAGTCTCTGCCAACGAGGTGATCGTTCTCTGTCGCTTGGCAAGCAAGTTAACGATGTCAATCCGAGTTTCAGAATCAAGTGCATGAATCATGGGCAATGAGTCCTTAACTAGTTCAATTTCCATAAGGGTACTCTCCTTTAGTCAACCGATAGGTTTACTATCTGATATATTCGTCGGTAAAATATCGATGATAGTTAGATATGCACGGCCACGAGGATTTGGGCATTGACGCGGCCTTTCTAAGAACCTATAGTATGCATTGTAAGCGGTTGCCACCGCATTAATTAAACCACTGGATATTGCAACAGTCAATCATATTGTTTACCATTTTGGAGGGAAATATCATGAAACTTACCAAAGTATTGGTTGCTATCTCGGCACTTGTCATGTCCGCTCTGGTCCTCACGGCTTGCGGCAGCAGTAAAAGTAGCGCGGGCGGTTCCGACACAATTCTCGTATGGTCATCATCTACTGGCCCCGATGGACAAAAGATTCAGAAAACAATTGCCAACTACAACAAAACAAAACCCAAGTATAAGCTGAAACTTGTCACTATGAGCGGAGACACTTTCAATTCCAAAATTGCTACTGGTGGTAAGTCGGGTAAGGGATTGCCAGACATTGCAATGATTGCGTCAGAGCAAATGAAGCAGTATGTCTCTCAAGGGTTAGTCCAGCCGTGGGATTCGTACTTAAAAGGGACCGATGTTAAGGCTTCGAATTATGTCAAAGCTGCTTGGAATGTTGGTACCGTCAACGGCAAGCAATATGGTGTACCAACCGACATCGGTACCTGGATCATGTATTACAATAAGACTTTGGTCCAAAAATATGCTCCCCATGCCTTGGATGATAACATTGTAACCTACGATGAAATTAAAGAGGCCGGTGCAAAGGCAAAAGCAGACAAAATCTACGCCACGGCCAATGACTGGGGAATGCAGAACTACAGCAATATTTACATGCAATTAGGCGGGAAGTTTGTCACGAATGGCAAAGTGGATGTGAACAACAAATACTCATATGATGCCATTAAGTTGATGAAGAGCTTGTACGATAGCGGTTATATGGTACCCAAAGCCCAAGATGCTATGAAACTGTTTTCCAACAACAAGTTGATCTTCTTGCCTGAGGGCACATGGATGATTGGCCAGCTGGATGGATTGAAGAACGTCCAATGGGGTGCCACCTTTACACCGCAAGTAGATGCTACACACGTTGTTAACGGTTCCGGTGCGGGTCAATTTGCGCTTATGAAGACCAAACCCGTTCAATCGGATGCAAAGAAAAAGGGAATGGTTAAGTTCTTCTCTTGGCTGCAAACAAATCAGCTGGAATGGCTAAAATCCGGAGTCAATTCACCTTCTTTGAAGATGCAGGATGACGCCGAATATAAGAAGATGCCGCAATACTTCTTGATCTCGACCAAACAAGGGCAGAATGCATTGCGCATCGTAACCGAAGATGGTGTTTCCTACGCGTATTCTGAAGTGGATGCGCGGAACTGGGACATGATTACTGGGAAGGCACCAATCGAATCGACCTTCAAGACAATCCAACAAACTGTCGATCAGAAGATGGGTCAGTAACCGCGCATCATAAAAGGCTGGTGCCAGTTCTATTGGACGCCAGCCTTTTATTCTTTGAAAGGATGAACGACATATGGCGCACAAGAAAAGCAAAAAGTGGTTATGGCCAACGGTCTTTATTGGCCCCCACCTGATTCTCTTTATCGTTTTTTTCCTCGTACCAGTTGTTTTCGGCTTGTATATTTCTTTGACCAAGTGGGATTTATTCAATACACCTAAGTTTGTTGGTTTGCAAAACTACCAGACAATTCTTTTCAACAATAATTCCGTTTGGCATGAGCAGTTTATTAATGGTCTGCGGAATACCCTGATTTTCGTAGTCACGTCGGTACCCTTTCTGGTACTTGTTCCCTTGTTGCTGGCAGTATTGCTGAACCTCAAGCCGCACATGTCGAAAGTTTTCCAGTCAATCTTTTATTTGCCGAATCTCTTTGCCATCTCGGCCGTAATGATCATTTGGAACTTCCTCATGAGTCAATCATATGGGCCAATCAAATCAGTGTTCCACTCCAACGTTGACATTCTAAACAGTCAACCGTGGGCTTGGATTGCAATCGTTGGTGTTACCACATGGTGGGTCATCGGCGGCAATATGATTATCTACCAAGCCGCCCTGAACGGTGTTTCCAAAGAAATTTTGGAAGCAGCCGATTTGGATGGTGCAAACGCGTGGACAAAATTTACCAAAATTATTTTGCCAAGCATCCGCTTTCAGCTGCTGTTCACCACGGTTACTACTACAATTGCCCAGTTCAACGTATACGGGCAGCCCTTGATGCTGACAGGTGGCGGGCCAAATAATTCTACACGGGTACTGCTCATGTACATTCAGAACAATACCTTTGGGCAAGGAACGTCAGCGGCCGGCGTCTCTTCTGCCATGGCTATTCTCCTTGGCCTGGTTATCATGGCCGTGTCGCTCGTTCAATTTCGTTTACTGCGGCAGGATAACTAAGGAGGGCCTATAAAATGACAAATGTTCAAAAAAGGGGCAAGCGGATTGCCTTCGTGATTCTCTTCATCGTAGCGCTGATATGGATCCTGCCAATTTTATGGGGTGTTCTGACTTCATTTAAGTCCGAGGCAGAAATTCAAAAATTAGGATTCACCTTTCTTCCGAAACAGTTCACTTTTAGCAACTATGGGAAGTTGATCAACAACGATTCAGCTCCCGTCTTTCACTGGTTCATCAACTCCCTGATTATTGCAACGTGTTCGACAATCCTCAACGTTTTTGTCGTTTCATTTGCAGCATACGGTTATACGCGTCTTCATTTTAAGGGTCGCGATGCGTTATTCACTTTCTTGTTATCCACAATGATGTTCCCAGGGATCGTGAATCTGATTCCCATGTTCAAGGTGGTTGACTTTCTCGGCTGGACCGATAATTTCTTAGCCGTAATAGTTCCTGGTGCGGCCGGTGTTTTTAATGTCTTCCTTGTTCGTCAGTTCATGTTGGGCATTCCAAAGGAGCTCGATGAATCAGCTCTGATCGATGGAGCAAACGAATTTCAAATTTTCCGATACATTATTTTTCCGCTTACTCGGCCAGTCCTGGCAGTGGTCGCGCTTTTTTCCTTCACGGGATCTTGGAATGACTTCCTCTGGCCATCTGTTGTAATGAGTAGTGTCGACAAGTTGCCCATCACTCCGGGCCTTCAGTTGCTACAGGGCCAGTACACAACTTATCCTGGGATAGCTACGGCTGGCGCCATTTTTGCCTTGATTCCAACATTTATCCTTTATCTATTTGCGCAAAAGTATTTCCTGCAATCCATGTCGTTACAAAGTGGGATTAAATAAATTTATCTATGTGAGGAGCAATTAAAGTGAAACGAAAAGAATATCCACGTCCACAATTTGTCAGACAAGGTCCTTGGTTAAACTTAAATGGCGAATGGCAATTTGCCTTTGACGATAGCAACATCGGCAACGAAGAAAAATGGTTCACAAAGCGTTTGCCTGCTAGTCGAACGATTCAGGTTCCCTTCGTCTATCAATCCAAGCTGAGTGGAATCGACGATCGAGGTGTTCACGATAACGTCTGGTATCAACGTGAAGCGACTATTGTCCCTCAGCCAAACAAAAGGTATCTCTTACACTTTGGGGCAGTCGATTATATCGCTAAAGTTTACGTTAATGGCAATTACGTTGGCCAGCACGAAGGCGGTGACGGTTCATTCAGCTTTGATATCACAGAGCGGCTGCTCGATGAAGGAAAGCAAACGATTACTGTCCAGGTCATTGATCGTTCTTACGATGAAACAATTCCACGTGGCAAACAGTCCTGGACCGGGAAATCTGAGGGGATTTGGTACACCAATTCGACCGGTATTTGGCAAACTGTATGGCTAGAGACTGTCCCCCAGATGCGATTGCTCAATGTACGTATCACACCGGACGTAGACCATATGGCGGTCCAATTCGATGCATCCTTTACTCCCAATGCAATGGGTAAGAGATTTGGTTATCATATTACTTTTGGAGACAACCTAGTTGCGGACGACAGTATTGAAATCAGTGACACCCACGTAATTAGGACAATCGATCTTGGCCAGCACCATATTTTTCGGACTTCGTTTCACGACGGCGGCTGGACATGGAGTCCCGAACACCCGAATCTGTTTTCGGTTGAGTTTACCATTGGCACGTCAGAAGCCACCATTGTGGATAAAGTTGAATCATACTTTGGTCTACGGAAAATAAGTACCGCAGACGGTATGATCTATCTCAACAACAAACCGTATTACCAACGGCTCGTACTGGACCAAGGCTATTGGCCAGAAGGGTTACTTACTGCTCCGTCAGACGCGGCATTGAAAAAAGACATTGAGTTGGCGAAAACGATGGGGCTAAATGGTGCCCGCAAACACCAGAAAGTTGAGGACCCACGCTACCTCTATTGGGCAGATAAACTGGGCTTCCTTGTCTGGGAAGAAGTGGCCTCATTCCCCGTTTACTCTACACAATCGGTTAATCGGTTGATTGACGTATGGCAGGAGACCATCACTCGCGATTATAATCATCCAGCTATCGTCATGTGGGTACCACTCAACGAGAGCTGGGGTGTCGAACAGATTGACCACAACCGTCAACAACAGCATTTTTCTGAAGCGCTCTATCATATGGTCCATGCGCTGGACAACTCCAGACTCGTCGAGTCTAATGATGGTTGGGATAATACACGGACTGACGTAGTGGGTATTCATAATTACAGCCATGGAAGAAAAGAAGACTCTGCTCAGTATGCTCGCTACAAAGAATCAATGCGGACAATTGAAAGCCTTATCAACATGGCGCCGGGTAATTGGCCAATCTTTGCACCAGGTTTCCGCTACTCCGGCCAGCCCATCGTGTTGACAGAATTTGGGGGTATTGGATATGACTCTGATCGTTCCGATGGTTGGGGATACACAACGGCTAATTCGGAAGATGAGTATCTATCCGAACTAGATCGACTACTTCAAGCACTAGCAGAGTCACGCGGACTGTGTGGATACTGTTACACACAATTGACTGACGTTGAACAGGAGGTCAACGGGCTTCTGACGGCCGATCGAAAGCCTAAAGCACCCCTGGATAAAGTCAAGGCAATAATGGATTTTCCGGTTACTGGTCGGCTTTCTGATATAGAATCCCAGTACAGACAATACATGACCGACCATGAATAACAAGGCGGGGATGCAAAAACTAATACTTGCTGTCATAGCTACGATGGTGCTATTAATTGGAGGCTGTGCATTAAATACCAAGACATCGACGAAGACCGTAACTTTCACAAATCCCTTGTCAACTGACGGTGGAGTATATTCCGATCCATGGTTGATACGCGTCGGCAAGGAATATTACTACTGTGGTTCGGATGGAAAAAGCCAAATCACGATCAAGAAGTCAAATGCCCCAACCGATATTCTTGAACAAAATGATCACGTTGTTTGGCAGGCTCCTGATCGAAGCAGTTACAGTTCTGAGACGTGGGCACCCGAACTACATTACTTGTCCGGGAGATGGTACATTTACTTTGCCGCGGATGATGGAGAGAATGCAAACCATCGTATGTATGCTCTCGCTGGAGGGACGAATTTCAATGATCCTCTCGATGGGAAGTATTCCTTCCAAGGCAAGGTAGCAGACGACACTAATCGATGGGCAATTGATGGGACGGTCTTAACTATCGCCAAAAAGCTCTATTTCGTCTGGTCTGGATGGGCGGGTGAACAAAATGTCGCGCAGAACCTTTATATTGCGCCCATGAGCGACCCGGTGACCATTAGTGGCACGCGGGTACTCATTTCTGCACCGACAGAGCCCTGGGAAAGAAATGGTGAACCGTTCGTGAATGAAGGGCCAGAAGTGCTAACTCATGAAGGACAAGTCACTCTGATCTATTCTGCCAGTGGCAGCTGGACCGACAACTATTGTTTAGGTCAGCTTACATTAAAAGGCAAGAATCCTTTGAAACCGAGTAACTGGGTCAAAAGAAAGTCCGGCCCCGTTTTTAAGAAGACAAACCAAGTATTTGGGCCAGGCCATGCTTCCTTTATTAGCAGTCCCGATGGTACACCGTGGATTATGTATCACGCTGCCAAGGTAAAAGGCAGTGGGTGGGACCGTGATATTCGGCTTCAGCCGTTCAGTTGGAATTCTGATGGCACACCAAGTTTTGGTAAGCCGGAAGCACCAGGTAAAAAAATATCATATTCGCTGAACTAAGTATTCGATTCCCGTTCCTGAGATCCAAGTGGCTTCCTCCTCGCTGCTTGGATCTCAGGGACGGTAATTTTGTATCGGCTACGTACAATCGTTTTGACTGGTATTGCCATCTTTACAAGTTGCTGGATGGATTTCAATATTTTTTTCGTGATGAAAAAGCAAACGATTCCACCGCAAGCTTTTAAATTTCAGGGATGGAATTTCATCATAGGTCATGAATGGGTCTGTGTTGACGACATACAAAGGCATCCTGATATATCTCGCCGCGGTTCTTGGGCACTTTACGTCCGCTGAACGTGAACTGTGTATCTTTATACACTTACAGCCCTACTCATCCTTTTTAACAGGGTTTGGGTAGGGCTGTTTTGCCCGTTCACTAAATTATTGCACAAGAAAAATGTTGAGTTGCAATGGCAACAGGCTACGTCTGAGACCGCACAATGATTCTCGGCGCTTAATTGCGGCGCATGGCGGCAATTAAGCGCCCAATGTTCTCCGACACCATCTCAATGTCAGAGGCAGCATCAGCAATTGCTTTCTCCAATGACTTGGCAGAAGTTGCGGTTGGAAAAATGGCATCAATTGCATTTGGCCGATAGAGGACATCCAACCCATCACCAATGTTCCCCGACAAAACAATTACTGGCGCATGAGGTGCAACTTCCTTTGTTGCCAATGCCACGCCGAAGGGCGTCTTGCCATATTGAGTTTGAGAATCAATCCCGCCTTCGCCGGTAAACACGAAATCGGCATCTCGCGCCCGTTCCTTGAGATGGGTAAACTGGATTACAATATCGACACCCTTGCCCATCTCAGACTTGGTAAATGCCATTAAACCAGCGCCTAGTCCGCCAGCGGCACCGGCTCCAGGCGCATGTGCCAAATCTTTCCCGAGATCGCGCTTAATAACTGCTGCATAATGTGCCAAGTTTGCGTCGAGGACCTTTACCATTTGCGGTGTAGCTCCTTTTTGGGGGCCAAACACAGCAGAAGAACCAGTTTCTCCAATTAATGGATTGGTCACATCGGAAGCAATTAGAATCTTAGTCTGGGCAATTCTGGGATCAACGTCGCTTACGTCAATTCTGTTCAGTTTGTCTAGTTGACCGCCACCAAATCCTAGTTCTTCTCCGTCAGAACTTTGGAGATGGACACCAATGGCCTGTGCCATACCGGCGCCACCATCATTCGTAGCCGAACCGCCAATCCCCAAAATGATTTCTTTGGCTCCGTGGTCCAGCGCGTCGAGAATCATTTCACCAGTACCATAAGTTGTGGTTATCAATGGGTTGTGTGTCTGGTCATTCACATACTGGATGCCGCTAGCCTGTGCCATTTCAATTGCTGCAGTTTTCCCATCCCCAAGCATGCCATATTTTGCGGTCACCTTGTTACCCAAGGGGCCTGTGACGGATACATTAATGAGTTGACCCTGGGTAGCGTCAACCAAGGACTGAACTGTTCCTTCCCCACCGTCTGCCATTGGTACCAAATCATATTCAGCGTCGGGGAAAACTTTGCTTAGTCCGGTTTTCATTGCCGTGGCTACCTCGATAGCGGTGCGACCGCCTTTAAAGGAATCCGGTGCTAGAATGAATTTCATTATTATGCCTCCTTGTCTTCAGGAACACTACAGGTGCAAAAATCCGTACATTACAGTGGCTACAACAGTTGCAGTTAATCCCACTAGAGATTCGTAAAGAATCGCATGCGAACGTTCACTGATATCCATATGCATTGCGTTAGCTGTGACATGGAAGTAGTTGCCATGTGGCAGATGGTCAATCACTACAGCGCCGGTGTGAACCATAGCTGCAGCGGCAATAGGCGTTACGCCAAAACCCAAGATGGCTTTACCGAAGGAGCCGGTAGCTAAGATAACACCAGTAGATGTGGATGCAGCAGCCGCCCCCATCAAAATACCGGAGATGGGTGCAAGGAATACACCGGAAATGCCAGATGCCTTAATTAAATTGATGATTTGAGCAGGTAAATCAGAGGATGTAATAGTTGCGCCGATAGCACCAGCTCCAATCAAAATGAGCACGACATCTGTCATCCGCGACATGCCAGATTTCGCAAAAGGAATAATCTTTTTCCATTGCTTCATTGCAATCGCTCCGACAATCGCGGCAAACGGTAGAACATAAAAAGCGTCGAGGTTGATCTTTTCCAAAAATTCTAGATGGAAGATTGAGCCGATAGGGTTCAATAGTAATAGGAAGATAGCCAGTAAAGGAGTGACGAGAGACGCACCAAGCGAAGGTAAGTTTTGCGCATCCACCTGGCTATCCGCAGCGAGATTTTCCAAGTCACTATCCAAAACCTCTGAACCCTTGCCTCGAAGTAAGAACGCCAAAAGCACAGCTACTGCTAGAGCAAATAAAGCCGGAATGAAATCAGCAATCATAACCTGGCTTAATTCAACGTTGAATCCCTTGGCAGCCGCAATTGTATTGGGGTTGGGCGAAATAATGTTCCCTGCCTTACCACCACCAGACAAAGCAACAAGCAGCGAGAGCTTTGAAAAATGCATTCGCTTACCAACTTCCAAAGCAATTGGCGCAACAATCAAGACCGAAACTGGGATAAATACCCCAACAGCCGTAATAACCATCGAAGCCACAGCTAGTGCAAGCAGAGCCCAACGATCTCCGAATGTTTTTACAATTGCCCGAGCCAACGTATCCGCTGCCCCGGACTCCATCATGACGCCTGCTAACATGCCTGCAGCGAGTACTCGTAAGACAGTGCCCATGACACTCTGAGAGCCCTTGATCAGGATATCAATTGTTTGAACTAGGTTGGCGCCGCCCAACAATGCCCCAACGACTGCACCCAATAAAAGTGAATATACCGGGTTCAGCTTTCGCAGGATTAAAATAATGGCAACAGCGAGCCCAATCAAAGCCGCCCACCACGATAATACCGGAGCTTGCATTTGAATCCCTCCAGACAAAAAAATATTGTGTAACCGTTCACCATTAAGTGTAAGCGATTTCCAAGCCCGAATCAATCGAGAAGACCTGCAAACTTAAAACTTAAAAATTCCGTTTCTGAACAAATGTCGGTACAATTGGGGCAGATGTCTGAACTGTAAGGGAGGAATTATACATGAACACAAAAATTGTGTTGCCGGTTCAATTGCCGATGACAAACGAAAGCAACCTCAGCGAGGCCTTGCACGCAGGTGTGACGGTACTCTCCATCAATCCGTTTCAATCCAACCAAAGCGCACTGAACACATTTTACGAAATTGTCACCAGGATTGGGAAGGAGGCAGGGATTGTCCCCGGCATCCTTTTTGACATTCCAGTTGGGGCAGAGCTGAATGCAATCAACTTGATGTCGGAAGTATCCAAAAAGGAAATTTTAACACGTGTTGAAACTGGATTTGAACACGGCGTGTCGATACTTGCACTACCTATTAGTGGTTCTCCTATACTCACTGACATCCGCAACAGTGCTGTTTCTCACCCCAATGTTTTAATCCTTGCAAAAATCGCCGCTAAGACAGACATGACAAAGATTGGTGTCACACCATATGATGACTATGATGGCCTATTTCTAGATCGGGACCATCTTGCAAAAAGTATGCCTATCGAGGACATGCCAGGGGTGGAGCAAACGCTCATTTCTCAATTCGTGACATTTGGTAAACCTGTAGTCACTTCCGGGCAAATGCTCAGTTCACTAATGCTATCTGCTGCGCCGGTAAGTGGCGATGTGACTGACGTCGCCTTTGCTGTGATGAGCGGCACTGACGCGTTGTTCCTCTCAGATGCTGCCGCAAGAAGCGGTTCTTTGCAAGCAGTGAATTTACTGAAACGAATTGCCAGTCGAGCAGAAGTTGCGCACACTTCAACGTTCTTACAGGACAGAATTAATGATTTCTCCATTACGGATGCAACAGCTGCAGAAGCGATATCAATGGCTCGTCAGAAACGTGTCAAAGCCATCGTGACAATCACCAGTGCTGGTTATACAGCACGTCAGATTTCCCGTTACAAGCCCAAAGTGCCTGTCATAGCCGTGACGGACAATACCACTGTTGCTGGAGCACTGCAGATTTCCTGGGGTGTTACGCCCTTAATGGTAGCGAGAGGCAGCAGCCGTGAAACGTTCATCGAATCAGCAATTGGCTTTCTGAAAACATCTATTCACATGAGGCCCGGTGACGTTGTGGTAATCGTTTCGGGTATTCCCTTTGGCAAAGCCAAACACGTCAACAATCTTATCGTTCAAGAATACCAAGAGTAATGGATGGTGAGATACACAAAAGCGGACTGGTTATCCTCGTAATGACAACTAATTGATTACACTGGCCTTGTAGACAAGCGACATAATTAATCGTGTTAGGAGAGACTGTATGGATACAAAAGAGCTTGTTTCCCCAGCAATGGGCTGGGCATCTTGGAACCACTTTCGTCAAGACATCAATGAACCAATTATTTTGGACACTGCCCGGGCCATGGCGGACTCACCATTAGCGGCGGCCGGGTACGAGTTCATTAACTTGGATGACTGTTGGCAGTCATCTGATCGTGACATCAATGGAGAATTGCAATTTGACGCTGCGGCGTTTCCCGACGGCGCACAGATGATTGACCAGATTCATGCACTGGGGTTGAAAGTCAGCCTCTATTCCTCTTGTGGCCCGATGACGTGTGAAGATCGGCCGGGGAGTTATGGCCATGAGTATCGCGATGCCCAGACGTTTGCCAATTGGGGCGTGGATGGGCTGAAGTACGATTATTGTCACGTCGTTGACCAAACCACCGATGAGACATTGTTGAATAAAGCGCCTAAGGTCGTGGCGGTTGAGTGCCTGAATCAAGGTACCGGACAAAGAATCATGTTACCAGCAGAGCGAGCAGTGGTCCAAGGCGGTACTCGGATTGAAAAGAACGACTATGGGATTGTTTTTGCAGAGGGACTGAGTACGGGTACGTTGTCTTTCGAGGCCATTTTGTCTCCTGGCCGGTGGGTATTCACTGTCACGTATTTAAAGGAAGAACAAGTCAACCGGGCATTTCTGACATTACAGCTGGGGGACCATTCGTATCCTCTGTGGTTTCCCCGTTCCAGTGGGTGGAGTCCCACAGGGCGGGTTCAGGTAATCGTCGACGTGCCCACCGAGGTGACACAGTTCGTACTCACCAATCCCATCAAGGATCGGGCGACGGATGCTATTTTTCGGTACACCCAGATGCACCAAGCCATCTCTGATACAGCAATGCGTCGACCGATGGGGTATTTTGTCTGTGAGCATGGGCGGAACAAGCCATGGGAATGGGCGCCGGCGTTTGCCGATTCGTACCGTATCAGCAGCGATATTCAGAATAGCTGGTCATCGGTGGTACAGTGTTATGAACGGGCCATGGCGGTGGCACCCTTCGCTAAAGAGGGCTGCTACGCAGATCCAGATATGCTGGAAGTGGGCAATGGACAACTGACTAACATTGAGAACCAAACGCATTTTTCTCTCTGGTGCTTCCTATCTGCCCCGCTCATTCTGGGTAATGATCTGCGCCGTATTGCCGACGACGAGAAAACTGGCGGCAACGCGCTGGCAGTCGTGACTAACCCGCAACTCATTGCAATCGATCAAACTCGCCCGTATCTTCCGGCCGCGCGGATCGTGGCTGGTGACGTGGATGTTCTCGTGAAGTATTTGGTAGATGGCCGAGCAGCAATATGTGTGGTCAATAATTCTGATACAACGCAAACGATGGCGGTTTCCCTACACCAATTGCCGAAACAGATTAACGGTGTGGCGTATGAGTACTCGGGTCGATGTATCGAAGAAGCATGGGGTCAGTACAATTATCACGTGACAGTGGATGGCACACTCGAAATGGCATTATTACCACATGCCTGTGATGTTTTTGAGCTGGATGCTAAGGAAGCACCAAAGAAATAGCTGAAAGAAAAAGATCGCGATAGTTCAACTTCTGCCAGGCACAGCACCAATAATATATTTCCGTTCCTGTAATCAAGCGACCTCATTGGTTTACACATGTCTCTCGTTCCCTCAAATCTACACCATAAATCTGAAGTTTTTCCTATTTCGAGAATCAGTGTAACCGCATACAATAAATGGTGAAGTAGGAATATCAGGGTTTGAGGAAAAGGAGAGAATGACTGTGAAGACCAGAAGGGTTTTACTGGGGGTCGGCATTCTTGCCACATCTGCCATGTTGTTGGCAGCTTGCGGGCCGAGCAAAAATGCATCAACCAGTGGCACAAAGTTGGATACTGCAGAACTGAAGCCTTACGGTAAGTATAAAAAGCCAATGACTTTTACTTATGGTAGGCAACAACGGGTAAAAGATTCACTTGCTAAAGGCGATACACTTACAAACAACCCTGCAACTAGGTGGCTCAAGCAAGAAACTAATATTACAGTAAAGCCAGCATGGGAAGCTGCAGACTTTACCCAGAAGGTTTCTTTGGTGATGTCCACAGGGGACTTGCCAGATGTTATGACCGTCTATCAAGACCAGTATAATCAACTGTTACAAAATGGTTTGTTGGAGGATCTAACCACAGTTTACAAAAAGGCAGCGTCACCTCTTGTCAAGAAGAATATTGCTTCTTACGACCAGGATGTTTTGAAAATTGCCAGTCAAGATGGAAAACTTATGGCAATCCCATCCCCATACCCTTATAACGAAGAGAATATCCTCTGGATTCGTAAGGACTGGCTGGATAAGCTTCACTTACCAGTTCCAGAGACCATTGACGATTTAGAAAATGTAGCAAAGCAGTTTGTTGATAAGGATGTAAGTGGTACTGGCAAAACAGTGGGCATCACACTGAGTCCAACAATCAGTGGTGGTGATGGATCCCAGATGGACGCTGGTTTGATTTTTAACCAGTACAATGCATTTCCGTCTCATTTCATAAAGAAAGATGGCAAGGTGGTTTATGGCAGTGTTGAGCCTGAGACAAAGCAGGTTCTCCAGATGCTGGCCCGCTGGTACAAAGAAGGCATTATTGATAAGGAATTCGCCACCAGAACGGATGACGAGAAGAAGGCTCTGCTGGCGAAGAATATGGGCATCTACATCGCACCGTTTTGGGGATTGGACTTTTTGAATTCGTATGAAGCAGACAAGAACGCAAATTGGATTCCTATCACTGGACCAGTTAAGGAAAAAGGCGATAAGTTTATTTCCACACATCCAGCTCCCGTATTCCGGTATGTTGTTGTGAAAAAAGGATTTGCACACCCCGAAGCTGTGATGAGAGCAATCAATAACGTCACTGACTTCCTGGCAAACACAGGTAAGGCTGCCAAATTCCGCCAGGCAGAAGCCAAGAAGGTCGGCATGAAGGATGTCTCTATGGACTGGTATCTTGCACCAATTGATGTCCAGATCACCAATGCGTACAAGAACAAGCAAGGGTATGATCAGCTTGAAAAAGCCTTGAAGACAAATGATCCTTCAATTTTACCCGCCGGCGGTGGTGATACGTACAAGGATATCAAAGCATTCGAAAAAAATCGTGATCCAAAAGGATTGTCAGCTTACCTCGGCCATGTTGGTGTAGGTGCTTCTACCGAGAACGACAAGATTGATTTTGTGGACCTGGCGTATTATGGCAATACAAAGACCATGGTTCAGAAAGGCGCCAACCTCAAGAAACTTGAAGACGAGACATTCATCAAAATCATTATGGGGCAAGCACCAATCAGTTCCTTTGACACGTTTGTGACTCAATGGAAGGCTCAGGGAGGGACCGATGCATTGAAAGAGGTTCAGACAGCAGTCGATAAGGGACAAGTTCAATAACACTGAGTTTTACGGGGTTAACAGCGATTTGCAAAGAGTGTGTAGCCACGAATTGGCATCTGGCCTATCGCTGTCCACACCGCAATCGGCTGTCAATCCCGTTTTTTGTCATTACGAATGGAGGAGATAACAATGGAAATTCGAGCCCACCATGATCAAAAAGCTGGAAAACAATCCAAAATTCGAAAGCCAGCAGAACGATCAGCTCAAGCAACGTATCATTTTATGATGCTGCCAGGCATGTTATTGCTGCTACTGTTTAACTTCTTACCGATGTTTGGAATTATCATGGCCCCAGATAAATTGCCAACTGTATAGAAAACGACGCAACTCCTTGAGCTGCGCCGCT
>NZ_KI271617.1 GCF_000469325.1 Schleiferilactobacillus shenzhenensis LY-73
ATCCGCATGATAAACCGAACTAATCCAGATTTTGGTCAAGCTGTGCATAATTCAGGTTCAAGACGAAGCGAATGGTTCGTTTCTGATCCTCAGAATTGACCACTTTAATCGACAGTGGCTGAGTAGAGGCTGGTTTCACCAAAAGATTGAAAGCACCAGAGTCCTTAGTTATCTGATTACTTGGATACACAGGGGCCATCGAAAAGCCAGGACCCGTTGCCGCATTCACCTGAGTAACACTATTGCCAATTATCAAGGCCAAGAGCAATCCGAGACAAATCAGCAAACTATCCTTCACACCATGCTTCACTTTATCCACTCCTCAAACAACGGATACTTATAGTATAAACAATACACCTGGTCGTAAGCAACAAAAAAGGAGGCAAAAGCCTCCTTTTTCTGAAAGCACCGGATAGAATCTAAACAATTAAGCGTTAGGGTTAGCGTTCAGAATCCAGTAAATCGGTGCATCATATGCGCCTGATAATGTGTCATCCGTCGGGCTGTCAAGTGTAATGCCAGAAACGGTATTGTCGAGTTTTACACTAACAGTGCCGTAAGACTTCTTATAGGCTGCATTGGCAATTTCAGTAGTTGTCGCGCCAGCCTCAGTAGCTGCCACGGAACCACCATTAAACTTGAACGAGTTTGCAGCGTTCTTGGTAATTGCGGCGCCTTCAACATTAGGCAGGTTCAAAGTCCAAGTACCTTTGCCAATTGCGGCAGTGCGCGCAGTCCCATTATCATTGAGCTTGAAGAACTGGCCCAAGCCAACCAACAAACGATAACCCATACCATCGTAAGAACCAGTGGCCGGATCCGTACCATTTGAAGGCTTAGATTCACGAGCATCTGTAATGGACAAGATACCTTGCGAGTTACCATCATCGGCAATTGCACCACTGTTGCTTGACAAAACGGCACGTTCGCCAGAGGCAGCTGTACCGAAGTTGAAGTCAGGAACCTTATTCAAGGTAAGGTAACCAGAGTTAATGCGAATCACTGCATCAGAAACACCGCTTGTGACGCCGGCAGAAGTATTAGCGTCGCCATTGGCAACATAAGAGAACCCAGGTGTAGCCAATGTTTCTTGTGCATATGCAGGTGCTTTGGCAGCGGCTAAAGTAGCTGTCTTACCGTTGTTTTGCAACATCAACTTCGAAGAGTCTTGATTGAATTGTTGATCCGGACTCGTAGAAGTGCTGCTTGCTGCGTTAGCAATAACAGGTGCGACAGCGCCCAATACCATACCCGCAGCAGCTAAAGAACTAAGTAAACTTGACTTAGTAAACTTCATGATAAAATTCCTCCCAAAATGTTTGTGTCACCCTGACGGGTAACCTGAAACAAGATATTGTGAACCAACTCCACACATTCATCATACTCGGAACGAAATGAGCCGCTTACCAGTTTTCATAAACAATCATTTCAAATTCTGATTACAATTCTGTGCGACGCTTGATTGAAAAAGCAAAACCAGCAACCGTGATTAATACCAATAACACGCCTAGAATCATTTGACCTGAACCCACTTTTTCCCCTGTCTGGGGAAACTTTGTGTTTGTGCCAATGTTGATCAGCGGCGCCTGAGTCCCCGGTTCATTGTTTGTCGTCGGGACTATATTGCTTTGACCGTGTGGTTTCACATTGTCTTTTGATATAATCTTGACTTGGACATTTGACTGGGGATTCCTCACAGGTACACCCGAACTAGCTACCGGTGCTGCCTTCTCCACCACAGTTCCACTGTTATCACTGCTCGCCGCAATCGCTGATGCACGAGACACGCCTACAACGATTCCGACAAGAAACAAGAACAATGCTCCAAAGAACAATATCTTCTTCCAGTAAGGCCGTTGATTCGAAACTGGTTTTCTAATCAACTCTTCGACCTCCCCCAAAGAAGTATTTGAATTCCTTGTACCTTCATAGTACCAAGCCACCGGAAGCGGCAAACATCATATTTGACCAAGTTTTCTTCTTAAAAGTGATAATTGTGTGAAGAAATTACGCACTCAGGCCGTAAGAATATTCTCCGACATGAGGATTGGCAGGATCCGTCTGCACTTTGAATCCCACTTTTTGAAGTACGTCACTGATTCGGAGCAGATCGTCATGACCATCGAAAGAAGACACCACGCCATCAATGGTTGCGAAGCCGTTCTTACGTGCCAACCCAATTAGTGCTTGTAACGCAACGGTTGCCAACCCATGGTTCTGATAATCAAAAAAGGCTAGTTTCGACGCGGCTCCTAAAGTTTCCAGTACACTGACGTGAATTGATTTCTGCCAAGGATCAAAATGAAACATCAACTGGGTCTGATACTCCACGATGGGATGCTGATGGGTATCCAAATTCATGTAGGGCGTAAACACGAAAATCGATGCGGTCTGCTTCTTCTCTTGTGCATTGTGGAAGTCCGTGTAAGCCACATACTGAGTAATTATTGGCTCGTTCGTTGTTGGCTGATCCAGTTGGGCTAAAACCTGTAATTCTGAATCCTCACGAATTGTCTTGATTCGGGCGGCTAACACCTTTGATAGTAACGTTTGATCCATGATTAGAATGCTCCTCTCCCCACAACAGCTCATGGCTGTGGTATGCACTGCTAGTATAGCATAATTTCAGAAACCAGCCTCTTTGAAGCACTCCATTTGCATACATTCCCCGATCTGACGCCATTTTTCACCGTTTGGTTCAAACAGACGGTTCTCGTTTCCATGGGATCACCCTAGTGCGATACAATACAGTGGCAAGGTGACTCGGCGTTTGTCTGTCAGCCACAGCAGCACACGCAATGACAACGTTCCGTCACATAAATTAATAGGGGGAAACACAATTGAATTTCTTCGTCACGAACACCGTTGGACAACAAAGCTCAGGTATTGAACACTCCGAAATGAAGCGGCTCCAACTGTTCTTAGACCATGATGTCCCAGCCAAAATCGTCACCACCAACTATTACTCCCGTTTCCATTACGACTTCACGACAAACGGATTGACTGATGACACCAGCTTGAACATGTTTGATTACTTCCTGGACAATCTCCATGTACCGATTCAGAAGAATGATGCAAAGCACTGGCTGGACGCGCATCCTGGCGAGCAAACCGACCTTGGTGAGGAACAAGACGGAAATGGTGTCGCCGTCCACGGTTGGCGAATCGTGAACGGTACGACGCAACAGTTAATCCGCGAAGACGTCAAGACGGGGCAAATCAGCTCCATTGTTTATGGCACCACCGCCAATGTTGTCCAGCACAGTGAACTATTTGATGACCGCGGTTTTAAGACGTTGGATATCATCGTCGACGCTGCTGGCCACACTCAAGAACAGCGTTTCTACTCTCATGATGGAACCGAACGAATTCTGTGGCGGTTTAAGGACAACAAGGTAACCCAGTCCATTTTCTTGAAAGTCAATGACGAGCAGCGTATCTTCATGAACAACGACGGCTTGATCAGTTACTTCCTTGACACAATTAACCAAGCGGCCGGAGGTGACAGCCTCATTATTAGCGACCGGTACGAAAATACCCCAGCACTTGCACATATGAAATCCAAAGCTCGCCGATACGTGTTCATCCACAACGTTCACGTTGCTGACCCAGACAACCCCCTGCACGATCCTCACTTGAATTACAATTATGCCTATGTTCTACAGCATCCTCGAGAATTCAATGGGATGATCACTCCAACACACCACCAAGCATGGGATATCAAAACGCGCTTCGGAAAAGGTCTTAATGTGGTAGTCATCCCCAGCGGATCCGTCGACCCTATTCGTACACGCATTCCCATCATTAATAGGCCGCTCCGCCATCATATTTTATCCGTTGCCCGTATCTCCCCGGAGAAACGACTGGATACGTTGGTCAAAGTGGCTGCTATGGTAAGAGAAAAAGTACCTGACACGATTCTAGATATTTATGGCTTCGTTTCCGATCGGAAAAGTGGGATCATTTTGAATAATACCGTTAAGACGACCAATATGGTTGGCAGCGTCCATTTCCACGACTATACCGACAAAATTGAGGATGTTTATGATGATAGCACGCTTCTTGCCCTCTCCAGTCGGAACGAAGGCTTCGGGTTAGCATTGATTGAAGCAGAAGCTCATGGTGTTCCATTGGTCTCGTTTGATATTAATTATGGACCCAACGAGATTATCCAGAATGGTGTCAACGGTTATCTGGTCGAGAATGCCGACGCCGAAACTATGGCTGCTAGAATTATTGATATTTTTCAAAACCCGTTTCTTAACCAGAAGTTAAGCGACGGTGCTTATGATGCTGCTGAGAAATTCTCACCCCAAAACGTCTGGAAAGCTTGGGCTCAGATTGCCAAACTTGACCCAGCAGCGCACCAAGAAGTGTAAGGGGTGATTGATCAGCAGTACGGAACAGTGCAATACAGTACTTAATTCACTCTACCCCGCAAGGGCCCATTTTCGCCATCGCGAAGATGGGCCCTTCCTTGTACTGCATATCAACCAGTGATAATGTGACTGAATAGGTTTTGCGGTATAGGAGACCCCCCATCTTCAGAAATCCTAGATCGATATTGTATTGTGATTACGGATGTGTATTGTTTCCATATAATACATACTGTCCATACGTTTGTTCAGAAATAAAAGCAAGAGGCTAAATGAAGGATTCAGTCATCCTTCATTCGGCTTCTTGCTTTTAAAACGATTGGAAGAAGATGCTGTGTCGTTACGCGAAGTTGATTACAGGGTCGAAACGTCAATCCCGGGCAATGTAGTCTGGGCAGCCGCCAAAAGATTGGCATCACTGACGTATGCTGCCGGAATCGTGAGCTGACCGCCCAGGATTTCTGCCCAAAGGCGCGGGGCGGTAGCTGCTGTCAAGATTGGGACCAGTTGCAGGTCGCTGCGCTCTTGCAATGCCGTACTGAGCATCAAACCGGCGTTAGCCTCGGCAATGACGTTGCTGTCGGCAGGCAGATTCTCCCCCAGCCACCATGCAGCCAAAGCTGCATCGCTGTCGAGCTCCTGCACGACGTTGCGCTGTTCATCCAGTACGTGGATGTGCTCGCCGCCTTCGCTATATTCCTTGATCAGGACGACTGTACCATCCGTACGGTAGAAGTTCTCGTTCGTCACATGGCCCGTGGCCGTGTTGATCGATTGGGTCACGGCGATGTGCCCCGCCAGATCCCAGAAGTCCCGGCGTTCGGCCTCCCCAGGATTAAAGTATGTGACCAGCCGAACCTGGCCCGTCGTTCGGTATTGCACGCGGGCCATCAACTGGTTGTGACTGTCCAGGTACTCCACGGTACTATTGTCTGGCGTCGGCTGGGTATGCCAGTCGGGTTGCAGATTGAGCTGTGCCGGTGCTGCTGCCGGCCGGTCGGTCTGGCGCAACGCGGTATACATATTTGTCCACGTCAGCGCAGACACCTCAATATGCAACCCATCCAATAGCCGCTTTAGGCGGTTCTGATCCTCTTCTTCATATGCGGTAGTATACAGGCGGAACTGATGCTCACCAGCTTGCAGCAAGTGGTTGACTACGGCCCGGAACATCGTGATGTGGGCCGGGTCTTTCGGCAGCATGGGGAATACGATCGCCGCCGGCCGCTGACCGGTCACAGGCACCGCAGGCGGTGTCACTTGCCGGCTCGGTCGCGCGGTGGCGTCATTGCTCGTTGGTGCAGCAGGTACTGGCGTACTGGGCAGTGGAATGACCGGCGCGCGATGATAGCGACTTGGTGCCGGTTTCGAGGCAGCGGGGCGTGACGACACGGCAGCCGCGGGCGATACCGGTTTGGTCTTAGTACTGTCTAACGTATCCATGCCAGCGACATCCTTGCTCAACACGTTCAGCAAGGGTTGGATCGCAGCCATCTGCGCACTCAGTGTATTTTGAGTATCCTGGGCCTTCTGCCGTTGGCGGTCGATGGCATCCGCCATCTTGGACAATTCCTCCTGGCGTTTTTCCAACTGGGCAATGTGACTCTTCAGTCGGGCGACCTGAGCCGGCCGCCGACGCTTGGCTTCTTCTAATTGGCCGCGTTGTGTGTCCCAGGTCTTGATTTGGTCCCGAGCGGCCTCAATCTGTTTGTTCACATCATTAATGTCGGCCTGGCCATCTTGCAGAGTGGCCTTAATATCATCGATCTGGCCGGTCAAATCTTCCCGTTCGTTGCGCAAGTCATCGATGTTTCCTTGTTCATCCGCCGTAATCGCAATCATATCGTGGAGATTCTTCGCCTTGCGAATCTTGATGGCAATCTCGTTCTCCTGGGCGACGATGTCCTTCAGCTTATCTTGAAGCAGAGCCTGCTGATGACGCTGATCCTTCTGTTCGTTCAACAGCGGCTGGAGCGCCTGTTGCTGATCCGGAATCGTCGTCCGGTTGATATCGTCGATCTTGTCTTGCAAGGCGGTAATCTGGCCGTCAAAGTCCGGCGGCTCGTCGATGGCCTGCTGGTCGCCGGCAATGTCGTCGGAAAGCCCCGCCCCCGCCTGCTGATTAGCATCGGCCAGCTTGTTCAGCCGATCCAGCTGGTCATCGATTTTCTCACTGGCTGCTTGCAGGGTCTGTTCGAACTTGTCCGCCGCCCTCTGCAGCTGGTCGGCCTGGCTGCCCATATGCTGGGTCGCCCGTTCCCGCTCCTGGGCGAGCTGGTGCAGGGTTGCTTCGATCTGATTCAATTCATCTTGCGCATTCATCAATTATCTTGCTCCTTTGTCGCATGCTCAGCACTCGTCAGGGTATCCATCGTAATCACGGGGATCGGCCAACCGGCTAACTGCTGTAATTGTTCTATGTCTTGGTTACTCGGGGCCATCAGCCAATGCACCCCGCTGAGCTTCGCCCCCAAGCGCGGATCAGTCAGGGTCCGGTCTGAAAGCAGCGGAATCACCTGCTCGTGCAGCGATCCTCCCGTGACTGCCGCGCACAGTGGGTCGTCCCCGGGGACGACCAAAGTGCTGTCTTGAGCGGTCTGGTCCCGGCTCAGCCAATCGGCAACGAACTCGGCCAGCGAAGCAAACTCTGTTGTTTGGGTATCGCTAAACGCCAACACTGCCGGCTGATCGGGGATATTCTGCAATTTGAGAACAGGACGGCGATCCCGCTGATAATACGTGACTTCACTTACGTCGCGTTGATGCACGATGATCTGGGTGTATAGCAATAGGTGATCGTTAGAGTAATAATCATACAGGTAATGATCGGCGTCCACATTGTACCCAATCCAGTTCAACGACCCATCCGGCCGGTAATAGGCGCGATAGTCCCCCACCGTTTCGTCTTTACCGGACCGAATATTGGCCTCCCCCGGTCCACGGTTCAGCGGCACGGCCACTGGCAGTTCATTCTGATTGAAGGGCCGTGGGTCGCCACCGCTTTGCAATGTTTCGAATAAGGAAGCAAAAGCGACCTGGTTGGCCGCGCCGCCTACTTCTTCTAGGAAGCGGGTAATCCGGTCGACAAAATTGGCCATATACCCTGTCACCAGAATACGCACTGTGATGTGGTGCTGTGTGAGAAAACGGCATAGCGTACCGATATATTTCAGCAACACTGGATCCAACTTGGTAGGAAGTGCTGACAGGACGAACAAATACGGCCGGCCAGCCGGAAGATTGACTGCACTGGTTTGTGCATCCGGATGAGGCAATTGAGGCTTCGAATTTTGCGCGGACAGATCATTGGGCTGCGGGCCATTATTGTCATAACTGGCCGGTGCTGATGGCGTTGACACCGTGACGGCGGTGCGCGGCGTCTTCTGCACAGCTTCCTTGGTTAATTCGCTCGCCGGCACTAATGCACTCGTCAATAAGTGAATTACCTCGGTAATCTGTTCATTGACTTGATCCTCAGCCTCGCTCAGCCGCTGCAGTCCCTTCTCGAGAACTTGAATATGAGATTTGCTGGCAGCCAATGCAGACTCGCCGCGCTGGGCTTGGTCCACGGCACTGTCCGGCGCATTGATTTTGGCATTCAACGCACGGATCTGTTTCACGAGGGTCGCCCGTTGTTGGATCTTTCGAGTGATGACTGTGTCCAGACTTGTCATCTGTTCCCCGAGATCCGTCACAGCCGCGACGGCTTCCCGTTCTTTTTCAGACAACTCCGTCAATTGCCGGTTGCTTTCATCAGCCCGAGCGCCAATCGCCGCGACCATTTCGGTGATCTTAATGAGGTCTGTCTCTTGTCGAATCGCGTCTTCTTGACGCCTCATTGACGCCCGCAACAGCTGCTGCTGGCTGCGGAGAGACTGGACGGTGTTTTTCGCCTTCTCCCACTGTGTCTTGAGTTGTGTCTGCTGAGCTGACTGGGTGCCGATGGCGCGAGTCAGCCCGTCAACTTGGGTCTGTAGAGCATCCCGCTGACGGGGCCAAAGATCTGGATCGGACGCTGCCTCCCGCAACCCGGCCAACGCCTGGGCTAACTCATCTCGACGAACGGCCGCTGCCTGGACTTGGCCGTCTACCTGCTGTTTCTCCGCATTGATCTCATCAATACCCTCATACAAGGCACGGAGGTACTCTTTGGCCACTTGAACAAACCGTGTCTGGCTATGGGCAAAATACGGCTGCAGCTGGTCGCTCTTGGCATTGATCACATCCAAGGCATCCTGGATGCTGTCATCAGTTCGATCATCGTTTCCCGCCGTCATCAGGCCACCTCCATTCCCAGTTTACCATTATTACCAGTATCCAATGTTGACCCGCTTTAAGCAACCTTAGATAGACACCGCCAGCAGCAGAATCACCAGCGCCCGATCGAAGATAAACAGCCCAATGATCGGTACCAGCACATTCCGCGTCCGCCGGTAACCGGCCAACAGCGGTAAGGCCGGCAATCCGAAGCCCCACAGGTTCTGACCGAAGTTCGGCGCCACCGGTGTCGTCATCAGGGCCGCATACGCCGCGGCCGCCAGCAGATACGCGAGGACCTTCGTCAGCCCCCGGAAGAAGCGCCGGTCCTGCGGCAATACTTTCTTCCCTATTTGATACAGGACGAGGAAGAAAAGAATCAGCGCAATAACCTGCCCGGCGAACATGAAGAAATCCCGGCCGGTCACCACCCAGAAATTGTGCCAGGAATCTAGTTCACCCAAATCCAAGGCGCTGGCGTTATCCTCAACATACTTCCCGTGGACGGTACCGCCGATGATACTGCCGACCGCTTTCAATAGAAAATTCAGTAAGCCATACCATAGCATGAGGAAACCGTCGCGGACCCGCAGCCGGGGGAAGAGCCGCTGCACGCCGGTGCTGCCAAAAGCCCCCCAGACACTGCCCAGCACGAGGGCCAGGAAAAGCACCCCCGCAAAAATCAGCCGGATGTCCAAACCCAGACTGCCGTGCATCCGAAATTCGGCTAGGGACGGGGTAAACAGCGTGCCAATGGGATTCTTCGTGTTGAACAAGAGATAAATGAACCAAATCGCGGCCAACACCTTGATCCAGGCATTCACGTCGGCGATGGGTTCTTCTTCACTGTATAAGGACGGCCATAATCGCCGTTTCTCACTGGGTTCTTTGGTCATTTCTTCGTCCCCCCTTTCGCGTCTTCATTCGCCAGCAGCGCATCCACGATGCCCTTGAACGACTTCAGATTCATGTGCACCAGGCGGTCGATGTGGTCGTGGCTCGTGGCTCGGTAGGCCCGGGCAGACGATTCAAAATTGACCCACAACGTATCACCAGACGTGGCGACTTGTTCCAGATGGGATGGGGCGTCGAACTCGGCCAGGGCATCAGAGGCGCGGTAGACAGTCCGGTTCCGGTCGTCGAAGACCCACAGGTGGGACTCGCCAGGACCGTATGATTGGGACAGAATGATGTAATCTTTGTAAAAGGCCATGCCCTGAACCTGGGTCAAGATGTCTTGGCGCAAGATGGCGCTGGACAGGACTTCGAAGATATTACCGCCCAGCTTCACGGTGGACTTGCCTTCGAGTGTGCCTTTCTTACTGAGCTGGTAGTGTTGAATGTTGCCGGGCCGGCGGGGGTTGAAGAAGCCGACGTAGAGCTTGCGGTCGTCGTAGGTGACGAAGGACGCCCGGGTGATGGAGCCGAGCAGGGCCCGCTGGTGATAGGCGACTGGCTTCTGGGTTTTCTCCAAATCGTATTGTTCGATGGCCTTCATGGTGATGGAGACCAGTTCAGACTGGTTGTTGCGCCGGGAGCAGACCCAGACCAGCTGGTTGCGGGGGTCGTACGTGATCCCGCCGACGTGGGGAGTCCCCTTCAGCACCACCGTCTTGATGTACTTGTAGGTCTTGGCGTCTTGGACGTAGAGCACGGAATTATGGAAGCCGTCGTGGTCGTAAGCGGACGTGATCAGGTACTTCCCGGCCACCGTGACGCCCTGGGGGGTCATCATCGTACACATGTCGATGGTGCCGTCCTGGACGCTGATGGTGCGCGTCGCCTGGGTCCCGGGCATGATGGGAAAATCGTTGTACCCGCCCATCAATTCTTTGTGGGCGTCGATATTGCTCAAGTCCTTGATCCGGGCAATCTCATCGAAGGCCTTGTACTTCTTCAAGGTCTTCTCGAATTCAGCTTGGGTATAAACTGGTGCACTGCTGGTCATCGTCAGCGTCGTGCGGGGTTCGGTCTCGCGGAGCTTCAAATAAGAATAACCCCAGCCAAAATAGCCGTAACAAACGGCGGTCAGTACGGCGGTGATCCCCAAGATCCACCAGCTTTGTTTCGTGATTCGCATATGGCTCCCCCATCTATTCAAACTAAGTTTAGTATACGCTATTTTAAGCCCGGCCCAGTGGCAGTTTCCAGAAAAATGCTTTTGCGGTAAGCTGGGAATAATCATTTTTGAAAGAAAGGCGATGGCCATGGCCAAATTACCGATTTTGAATTATGATCCCTCCCCAGAGGCGGTGATCGCTCCGTTCCGGGATGAAGGGTATCAATTCCCGGCGAAGGTCCTGCTGGCGTTTGTGCCCATGGACCACCTGGAGACTTTTTATCACGAATACCATGCGGAACCGGTGGGGGAACTTGAAACGTTTTCCAACCGCATTGTTGTTCACCAGATTCGGTTCCACGGCCAATTGATTGGCGTCTGTCCCGCGGTCATTGGTGCGCCCGCATCCGCGCAAATCGTCGATTTCTTGATTGCCTACGGGGCCAAGCAGATCATCGCCGTTGGCTCCTGCGGCGTGCTTACCGACCAGCCGGAAAATGCCCTGCTGGTCGTCCAGGAGGCCTTGCGGGATGAGGGCACTTCCTACCACTATTTACCGGCAGCGCCGAGTATCGTGCTGGACACGGCCATGGCAGCGGCCATTCAAACCAGTCTAGAGAGTGTGGGTCAGCGGGCGAAGCTGGTCAAGACATGGACCAACGATGCGTTCTTCCGGGAGACGCCAGCGCTGATTCGTCAATATACAGCCCAGGGTTACGAGGTCGTGGAGATGGAATGTGCGGCCTTAGCGGCGATCGCCCAGTTCCGGGGCGCGCAATATGGGCAGATTCTGTTCACCGCAGATTCACTGGCAAACACAGAAAATTACGATCCTCGGGACTTTGGGGCAGCCTCCCACACTCGAGTCCTGACGCTGGGGGTTAACTGTTTGGCCGATTTGTAACTTCAGCCTCAGGATAAGAAAAGAGAGGTCGTCAGCGGCGGCCTCTCTTTTGAAATCAGTTAGTGAGCTGTATTCATAAAACTAGTTATCCCTTGACCCGTTTCTTCCGCAAGGCATCGAGTCCAGCAAGCGTGACGCCGCTGATCATGGCAACGCCTAAAACGGCTAAAGCCGAATCGTCGTGCTCACCAGTTTGCGGCAGACGCTTGATTGGGCTCTGAGCAGCCAGCATCCGATTCCTTTGGGCAACCGTCCGAGTCTGGCGGTTAATTGTCCGATTACTGGTGTGTGTGACAACTGTACCGTCACCACTCATATGGTTGTCTGGCTTGGGTGTGGGCGTCGGCTTAGGAGCCGGTGTTGGATTGGGACTGGGCTGAGGATTAGGCGTCGGGTTCGGCGTTGGCTCAGGACTGGGTGATGGATTCGGTTCAGGACTAGGATTCGGCTCTGGGTTCGGCGTCGGAGTGGGTGTTGGTGTCGGGTTAGGACCTGGATTAGGCGTCGGATTTGGTTCGGGCACCGGTGCATTCAACGTAATCTTGGGTGCCGCGGAGACATCATCATCGTTCCAAACTGTCTGGAACTTCGAAGAATATGTTGGTACCGCCCTTCCCTTATCGTATGTGATTACTCCAGGTATAGGTGCTGGCGAATCACCATCAGGACTCTTAGTAATTGTCCCCGGTGTTGGAAGTTCGACCGTGGGAGTCGCTGTCTTGGATAGAGTTGGTGTGATCGTTTTGACTGGAGGAACGGAGAGTGCATCGACTAAATTGTCTTCATCCACTTCCACGTCAGAATCATCATCAACCATCTGTTCATCTTTCGTCACAATGCGATAGACGAGAACAACTTGTACGTGGTTATTATCGGTATTATTCAACGGAAATGTAATCAGCGACTTTGCCAACTCTTTGAAATCGTTGAGTGGGTCAGCACCATTCAGATAGTAAATCTGATTCATGTTATCGGCTCGCAACGTTGTTTGGGAGGTGGTTTGATGGACATAAAAACCAGTTAATGCATAAATAATCCCGTCTTTTCCGGAAATAGTGCCTTCCACTGGAATCGTCTTACCAGCATTATCGATAATATCCTGACCTTCAAAAGTCTTCAGATCCCACCCTTGATTAGCAGGAATGTCGGAATCGTCAGGATGACGCTGATTGAAACCCTGGTCAACTGTAAAGGGGACATGATGCGTGATGATGTCGTGTGCAAGTGTACCATAACCGTTCACTCCCAGGGTTGGTTCAAGTATCGTGTAAAAATCTGAACCAGTAGCAACTTGTATCCAGAAGTCAATACTTTGATTGCCCGCTTGGGGAGTGAGATCGGGACTCGGATGGGTACCATTTGTGCTTGCGATTGAAGGGTTCAAAAGTTCTTGTTTTAACTGTGCATTGTTGGATCCTTCAGAAGAGTACATGGCGATACTCTTTTGAATTTGGTTGAGTTGCGGCAAGATAATCTTCAGATGTGCTTGAATACTGTCTGCATTATCCTTGGTGTTTTTGACTATGTCTGCAGAAATAGTCTTTAGGTTCAGGTCAGCAATTTGGCTGCCATATTGATCAATTGCCGCATTATACTTATCCACCAATGACTGATAGCTGCTATCACTACTGTTTTCTGCACCAGGGTACTCATCGAAGCTCGTATAGTGACGATACAGTTTTGTGTTTCCGTCATCAATTAATGCCGACTCATCATGAGTAGAATACTGGTAATTGGTGCCATATACAGCATTGAGATAAGCAAAGTCAGTCTTTATGACGTTTTGAATGAGTGACGTCATATTATTCTTGCCCAACGCAATCCAGTTTGCATAACCATAAATTCTCAAATTGTAACCGTAAGTTTTGGTTATCGCATAGCGAAGAGCTTCATTTGCCTGTTTTTGTGCTGCAACGGCACTATTAATCTCATCTGTTTTTTTTGCCAGATTATTGACCGCCACATATAACGGACTATCATCCGCGTTATTATTCGCAGCTGTGATTTTATTGTTGTTTGTGATACTTTCAGCTACCTTTTTCTGAAAATCATTCCATGTAGTAGCGAAAGCATTCACATCTGTGCCTGTTGTCGCATCTTGGTGAGGTTGACCATTTTGCTGGGTATACTGATTCAACCCATCCTGGTACGTCCTGACTGCATTAACATAATCCTTTTGTAGGACGTCAAAACCGCTGATGGCATTTTGAACGTCTACTTGAGCTTTATCCAATGAGGTGGAGTCAGGTACAGTACTATTTGTATTGTCAGTACCTGGAAGGGCTTTATTGTAATTATCTGATGCCGTTTTCCACCCGTTCATCTTGTTGGTTAGTTCTGTCTGACTCGCGACAAGCTTATTGTATGCCGTGACTGCGTTATCGTGCTCTTTTTGTAAGTCGCTGGCCACCTGTGTATTTGCCGCTGTCTTCTTGGCTGCCTCGATGAAATTGTTATAATCCGCATCAGAAGGATTATTCAATGCATCATCGATTGGATCGACGTGTGAACCATCTGCAGTGTTGTTATGGGACTCGACCGCGCCATTGTAATCATCAATGGCTGTCTTGTAGTTGCCGGCCGCGGTTTCGTAAGCGCTCTTCTGCTCGGCCAAAGTCTTCAACAACGTGCTGATGTCCGTCGTCTGTCCCTTGTGGGCGTTGAGTTGATCCACAATTGCCTTGAACGTGTTATTCAGTTCTGTGGCCTTCTGGGCTAAGGTGCCCTGGGCTGTCTGCGCAGCTGTCGATTTGCTGGCCAAATTGGCATCACTGCTGCTCATATAGGCATTCAGCGCGTCTTGCGTTTCCTTCAGCTTGGCTGTCACTGAATCAACGTATCCCTTAATAAGCTTGTTACCCAGATAAATTGCCAACTGTATAGAAAACGACGCAACTCCTTGAGCTGCGCCGCT
>NZ_KI271618.1 GCF_000469325.1 Schleiferilactobacillus shenzhenensis LY-73
GGCGGCGCAGCCCAACGGGTTACGCCGCATTTATTTTGAACTGTGCATTATCCAGGTTGAATACTGCTTATACAAACGAAGCTGGTACAATCATGTACAACCGCGGTGGCAAGTACTTACCAAAAGACAATACACGTGTTTACTCAATTGGGGAATTTCCCAAAGTACAAATCCAGGACGTTGTGTTTGCGCCCAAAGAAACTGGTTATGTCAACTTTGAACTCAACATTCCCGACAAATCGTGGAAGGGATTGCTGCTCGGCGGTGTCATGGCTGTTCCGATTAACGAGGAGAGCAACACTGTTACTCGTAAAGGCACCATTTTGCATAATGATTACGGAATGACCATCCCGGTCACATTGCGGACCGATCCCAAAGCAGTCAATACAATCAATCTCCGGCTTAACACGATTAAACCTGCTTTGCTGGTTGACAACACGATTGGCGTGTCGATTAATGTTCAGAATACCAGCCCGGGTTTTTCTGATGGCAAACTCGATATTGCTGCAAAGATATACCACAAAGGTTCTAAGAAGGTTCTACGTTCCAAGACTGTGAAAGGCACATCGTTTGCTCCTAACTCGAATTACAATTTCGGTGTTAGCTGGAAGGGAAAACCGCTCGAACCAGGGAAGTACCATCTATCCTGGAAGTCTACAATCGGCGGCGTACAGAATTGGAATTTTGAAAGAGACTTCACCATCACGAATGCCGCTGCTCAGCGGTTGAATAATCAAGCCGGGTTCAAGCCGAATTATCTTTGGCTTTGGATTCTCCTTGCGGTCCTCTTAGTTGCGTTAATCGTCATCATTGCATACTACTATGGACGCAAGCGAAATCAACAAAATAATGGGAGTGCTGGTTCGCAGAGCACTTCTGGCAACAGAAGAAATCGTAAGTGATTTTTCAAGAGTCTCCCTAATTGGGAGGCTTTTTTCAAGCCCTTAGTTTTGGTATGATTAACTTAAGGAGAATGGAGGAGTCAAGAGATGGGTAGAATAGTTAAGCATGTTGGCCGATGGCTCTTTCTCCTGGGTATGATTGTACTGGGTATACAGTCGACTCTTCGGATTGTTTCTGCTGATATCACCAACGTTTCCGTGACGCCAATGATCGAGGATTCGAGCGTCACTGATCGTTTTCAATTAATCGTAAAACCAGGGCAGCAGCGGCAAGTCACTATTTCATTCACCAACTTTGGCTCTGCTCCCGTACAATTGACCGCTTCTCCCAGGAACGCGTCCACGTCAGATCAAGGCAAGCTCATTTACAGCAATGTCGTTCATGCAGGAGATAACAAACTTCAATTTGCATTTACCGAAATGACCAAACCCAAAACGATTCATCTGGATGCCCAGGAGACGAAAGATGTTTCCTTCACCATTAATGTTCCCAAAAGCCCGTTTATCGGGTTGATCATGGGCGGTTTCTACATTTACGACCCCACCCAGGGTCCACAGGCTGGTTCTGTGGCCGTCCCAGTCTGGTTGACACAAACCAACAAGGCTGTTGGCGGTACGTTGCTGCTGACGGGTATTCATGCCAAGGCCGTTAACGAGCAGCCTTATATGTACGTCAATCTGAGCAATACCCAGCCAGGCATCATGAAAAACGTTGTCGTCCACATGAAGATTCGCCGGAACGGGTTCATGGAATGGCTCAACCTGGGGTTGAAGCCAATGACCGCGGATCTGCGTTACGATACTGTTGCCCCGAACTCTGCTGTGCCGATTGCTTTTAACCAAAAGCAGACGCCCATCAAAGCGGGAAACTATGTAGTGGATGGTACCGCGACGGCAGGCAAAGCCAAATGGAAGTTTGGTGGCACGTACTCGATTTCTAAAGAACAGGCGGATCGGGTCAATAAAGCGTCGAAGAACTTGATTTACGATTACACGTGGGCGTACTTGCTGGGAATCGTCGGCTTGGTCGTGCTGATCATCATCGTTCTCCTGCTGATCCACCATCAATTGAAGTACCGCCCGCGCCACTTACGAAAGCGTGGGGAAGGGAAGAAGGCAGTATTCGTTCGCAAGTCTAAAAGTAACAGATAAGGCGAAAAGTCTTTCCAAATTGTGAACGCGGTCTACCTGTCGTCTCGGGTAAACTGTACTTAGGGAAGTGAATTCGAATGAGAAAAGGCTTTTGGGGAGTAAGCATTGCTGCACTGGCCGCATTGACCGGTGCAGCCGTCAGCCTCTCAAATACACAGTATGTCCATGCAGATTCCGATTCTGCAAGTGGGACGGCTTCGGTGGAGTTCACCGGAGGAACGTCGCTTCTGGAGGTGCCAAATTTCGATTTTGGTGTTCAGACGATTGGCGGCGGAGAGCTTTATCCATTACTCAAAACAATCAACTCCACTTCCGTAGCACCGTCGACTTCTTCACGAGTGATCATGGTTGAATCCACTACTGCGAAGGGGACTGGCACTACTCCTGACGGCTGGAAAGTGAGCGTCGGTTATGTCAAGCCCGACGGTGCAACGAACACGATGCCTGCGGACGCGGCACTCGTGTTTACATCGAACAGTATTGGGGAGTATTCGTCGGATCCGGACTCTCAAGCTTGGTATAACGGCGTCGTAACGGACATTGGCAAGGAGGGGAGTGTGCCCGATTCACATTGGAAGGTGAATAATTACACCGGTGATGTGAGTGCGTCAGTGGTCGGTGCAGGTCTGCCAGGAACAAGTGTAACGACAGGTGTTCTGCCGTTTAACAGTACGACAACAACATACAGTTTGTTTGGCCGGGACACCAATGCGCCGGATGTCAGCCTGATTAATCAGTTGGATCTTTCCGGTTCGGCGACCATGCGTTATCAGTATAACTTCAACCAATCCAAATCAGCATACATATATGTTCCGAGAGCTGATCAGAAGATTGATCAGAAGAATATCGGTACGCTTCAGTGGACTTTATCGCCTGGTGTTCCTGGAAACTGGAGCTGATGCGTCGAAGAAGGGATGATTGGTTAACCGGATACCTGTTGGAAGTGCCCATGCATTTTTGACAGGCTTTTCTGTTTATGGAAGGAGGAGAAGCTGGTGCGCCGAAGACAATTACAAGTGGTTTGTTGGGTTTTGATTGCAATCTTTGTTAACACTTTTACCATTTTTTGGAGCTCATCCGTTCAGGCAGATTCTCCTTCTTTTGATGTGCAGGTCAATACCGACAGCAAAACGACGCAGGGCCAAGCGTTTTACATGACATTGTCACCGAACGAAACACAAAATGTGGAAGTGAGCATCAGCAATTTGACCGGTGAAGAGAACGTCATTCGCATCCAGCCTTCTGTCGGCTCTACCGACGGTTCAGGGCAACTGGACGTGAGCAATGTGAAAGCAAAGCCGGATGTTTCCATGAAGTATCCTTTCACAGACATGTTCATGGGGCCGGACACCGTGACGCTGCCGGCCCACTCGGCTAAAGTCGTTCCGATTTCGATCAAGGCGCCCGAGGGGACATTCCCTGGACTGATTATGGGTGGACTCGTGTTTTCTTCGCAAAACTTGCCGGTGAGTCAGTCCAGCAGCAGCCGTTCAGGCAAGCAAATGAAGAACAACGTGCGGTACGCTATCCCGGTGGGAATCCGAAGCAAAGGAAGCACACAGCAGCGGGTGGCGCCTGACTTGGATCTTGGTGAACCGAGTCTTATCTCGGGTGTCTTCAACCATCCAGCCGTAACTGTCAATGTTCGAGATATTAAACCGGCTATTCTCCGACATCTTAAGGGCACTGTGAACGTGTACCAGACGGATTCGCCAACCAATAGTTTTCGGTTTCAGACAAGCACTTTGGAAATGGCACCCAATTCGATTTACGCCATGCAGATACCATGGGGTACGAATAGCGTGTCGGCAGGTACTTATACGGTCGAGTTCCAGTTTGCCAGCGGCGAACGTAACTGGCACTTCAGCCGGACACTGATTGTGAGCCCGCATCGCGCTGAGTCGGTTAACCAGACTTCGGCTGCGAGCCATTCAAATTGGGAACAATACATCGCGATTGGCATTGTCTTGCTGTTTTTACTGGTTCTCTCGGTAACGATTCTTGTCTGGCATCGGGGGAAAGCCCGAGGAGCCAGAAATACGCAATGATTCTTTGAAAAGTTGCAGTAGCTATCTGTCTCACATTCGGTACAATGATAGTGTAGTAGAAAAAATCAATGGGGGAAGAATCCATGAAAAAAGGGAAATTAGTTTCAGCTTTAATGGTGGCGACCGTCGCCCTGGCATCGTTCCCAGTGATGCAGACGCATGCCGCGCTCACTTCAGGTTCCGCGGCTTTGACTGGCAGCGCTTCTGTGACAAATAGCAGTTCCACGACAACACCCCTGGGGCCGTTGAATTCACAGGTCGGTGTTGGTTGGTCAGCTTCAAGCTCCATTGTACTTAACGAGGTGCCTAATTTGGATTTTGGTATTCATACGTTGGGTGATCCGGGCCCATATGACATGCTCCACGACGTTGACAATAACATCCAGTTGGTGAAGGACAAGAACGGTAAAATCACTGGCACCAGCGGTGACCAGCGGATGCTGGTT
The DNA here is from genome assembly GCF_000469325.1 of Schleiferilactobacillus shenzhenensis LY-73. Classification (GTDB taxonomy): domain Bacteria; phylum Bacillota; class Bacilli; order Lactobacillales; family Lactobacillaceae; genus Schleiferilactobacillus; species Schleiferilactobacillus shenzhenensis. The sequence continues at coordinate 4,549 of NZ_KI271618.1, forward strand.
GTTACTGACCAAACTGGGAAGCAAGCTGGCTGGCACGTCACTGTTGCCTATCAAATTGGGACGGATGCTTCTGACCTTTCGAAACTTAGTGGGGCGAAATTGACGATCTCTGGTGATACTGCTACCAAACAATTCGGTCAGTGGGTATCCGGAACTTATGGCACGGGTAATCCATTACCGACATATGGTTTCTTCCAAACGGATACAGGCAATGCTTCCCAGGCTGATAATTTGGCAGGCCATGCGGTGAGTATTGACCTTGATAGTAAACCAAATGATGCCACAACGCCCCAGTTAATCTTCGGCGTCGCGGATGGTAAAGATGCTACGATTGCCGCTGGATCATATGCTCTTGATTTTGGAAAAGCAACGACCGCACAAATTGATGTGCCGGTTGCATCACAGAAGGCAACTGATGCGCCTTTCAAGGGCACGCTCGTTTGGACGCTGGCTACTAAAGACACGATTAATTAATTCAACATGGTGAGGATGAAGCAGTGTGGGTCTTTTGAATCAAAGGACAAGTCGACGAACATTAAGTTGGCTCGTATTTTTCAGCTTCATTTTCACAGTGTGGTTTATTGGTCGTAATCCGCAGAGTGCAGTTGCTGCGGAGATGGATGTCAAAAGTGCCCCATTCACTGTGACGCCAGTGTATCCTTCTCAACAAAGCGCGGGAGGAAATGTTGGTTTTGACCTTTTGATGACGCCTGGGCAAACAGTGAGTTTGGATTTGAAAGTACGCAACAAAACTGAAAAAGTTCAACGGGCTGTGATTACACCGACGTTCGCAACTACTTCTTACAAAGGAACTATTGACTATCAACAATTTAATGCTAAACCTGATAGTACACTAGTCCATCCATTGACCACATTGGGGCCGCGCAAGCAGACAGTCAGCTTACCGCCTGGTAAAACAATCCTCGTAAAGCAAAACGTGACGATACCTAGTTCGGACTTCAATGGCGTGATTTTGGGCGGTTTTGACATTCGCCAAAAAGATCAGCCCACGAAGGCTCTGAAAAAGTCGGGGCGAGTCGCCATTACAAATGACACGGCATACTTGGTAAGTACATTGATCCTGGTGGGTAAGACAGAATCTGTCAAACCAGATTTTAAATTGAACCGTGTCGGTCCCACGACTTTTAATGCACGTCCTGCAGTTGAATTTAACTTGCAGAACACCCAAGCAATGTATGTTAGTAATAAGGGGCTTTCTGTTACCGCAAAGGTGACTCCGCGAGGCTCTAGGAAAACTGTCATTGCCCTTAACCAGGCTATGAGTTATGCGCCCAATTCAAATGCGACCGTTCCGATGGTTTTTGATGGTCGGGACATCCCATCCGGCAACTTCACACTGCATCTGGTTGCTAAGACGGATGAGCAGACTTGGCGTTTCACCCGGAACTTCACTATTTCTGCTGATACTGCGAGTCGATTGAACAGAGCAAATGTCACTGCTAAGCCAAATTACTTGTGGTTATGGATTGTAATTGGTTTACTCGTTTTGCTGTTTGTTGTTGTGATCATTGTTTTTCTCTACCGGCGTGGTGTCCGGCGGGGGAAGGAGTTATCACAGAGTTCTCGTGCAGAGGCAAAGGAAAAGGGCACACATTTTGATGGGAAACGTTCACGGCAACAACGGTGAGTGTTTCTGATGGGAGGAATTATCAATGAAGAAAAGTTGGAGTACGGCTTTATCGGTTGCAGCATTAGCACTTGTCGCTGCGCCCGTTTTTGGCAATGTGGCTTCTGTTCAGGCTGCTGGGCCTAAGTCTGGCGATGCTGCCTTGTCCGGTGTTGGTTACGCCAACACGAACGGTGCCAGCGGATGGCCGGCAGCTGGTGTTGAGCCGCAGACGGCCAGCGGAACAAGTGTCGCCGGCATTGGGTTTGTGGCCGGTGATTTGACCTTAAACCAGGTTCCGGTATTCGACTTCGGGGTACATAATATCGGCAGCAGTGAAACGTTCTCGATGCAGCCAGTTGACTCGGCGTTTCGTCCACAGAAATTGTCCGGCAATCCGATCACGGCTGATACTAAAGCCAATGCGGGTGTGCGGGCACTGGTAGTCACGGATTCTCGGGCGCAAATGACCCAAACAGCCGGATATCAAGTTATTCTGCAGTTTTCACCACTGCAATCCGCTAAAGTGAACGATAGTGGACAATTTCTCGATGCCAAAGGTTCCGCCACGACGGATCCGACCAAGTTCACTTATAATACCGGTACCGATAATAAGCCGGTAACGATGAGTGGGGCGTCACTTCAATTCAGTTCTGCTTCGGTTAATCCGAGTACTGATTGGAACGCGTTTATCGGTGATTCGCTTGATTTTGGCGACAAAGCCGCCATTTATCCGGCAATCTATACAAACAGCGGAAAGTCAGGTCCCGTGCCTGCAGGATCGATGTATACGACACAAACGCGCTTAGCTGCTAAAGATGCTCCTGCAGCCGTTGGCACGAGCATTGACGAAGGAAAAGCACAAGTGATTTACCGGGCTAACATGAAAACTGGCTTCGGTACTTGGGCTTATGATTTCACGGCACCTAGTTCTGTAACAATGAAGATTCCTTCAGCGAATCAACAAACTGGTACTTGGGTTTCTCAACTGACTTGGGTTCTGGTTGATGACCCTACCCAGGACCACGCGAATCCTATTATTAGTCAGTTGGAGCAATAAAGCACTCGACACCCACATCTGAGAGGAGAGATGGTTTTGACGTCAGCTCGGTCGAACAACACCCGATTGCTGACCGTTTTCACGATTTTGTCTGTTCTATTCATGATTGGATGGTGGCAAGAGACCGATGTTTCGATCGTTCGTGCGGACGAATCGGACATCGGTTTTCGTGTCAACCCTGTTATTCCGACCAACCAAGAAGAGAAGAATGCGTCGTGGTTTCGGCTCAATTTGAAATCGGGGGATACACAGCCTTTGCAGATGAATGTTACCAACACCCTGAAAAAGGATATTACCATGAAGTGTGTCCCAACGGTCGCCGTGACTAACCCGATCGGTCAGGTGCTGTATAATCAGATGACCCCCAAGCGGGATGATACCCTTCAGATGGACTTTACCAAGATTGGGCCGCGTCCCTTTACGTTTAAAATTCCGGCTGGCAAAACCATGGTGGTTACCCAGGTCATCAAAGTACCCAAGACAAATTTTAATGGTGCTGTGTTTGGCGGTTTTGTTTTTTACTCCAACGATGTTAACGCCGCTCATCAACAATCGGCTAGTTCGTCCAAGAGGGGCGTCAGTATGTTCAACCAATACCAGATCGTCGTCGCTACCGTTTTGAACATTAATAAGGCAGCAGAAGTGACCCCTGATCTGCGTATTGATCGGGTGACCCCCATGGCCTATCGGGGGAACCCTGCAGTCACGGCCCAATTTCACAATACTAAGCCAGCTGTGATTGAGGGACAGCAGATGTCTTTCAATGCCCGAGTTTACTACCGCGGTGGCAAGAAAGTGCTATTTCGCAATGTCACCAATCAAATGAACTTTGCACCCAATTCGACGATAGATTATGTCATTTCGTGGGGGAATACCCGCATGCAGCCGGGAAATTATACTTTGCGGACCAAAGTAACCACCGGTGGTGCTGGGCCATCGTGGAACTTGGTTAAAAACTTTACCATTACCGGCAATCAGGCAGACAAGTTGAACAAGGGAACCAAACGAGCGGATTACAGTTGGCTGATTATTTTCTTGATCATCGCTGGACTGATGCTCGTCGCCATTCTTATTGCATGGGTTTACCGAGCCGGGAAACGGAGCAGTGTAAAGAATGCAGGCCACTGAGTTTTCTGGCCTCATAGTTGCAATCTAACGACTCGGTGTCTGTTGAGTTTGTGTTGGTAGGACCAGTACTGATTTTGCTATTCCTTTATCCCGTCGTATGTCAGGCACTGCGGCGGGATTTGTTATGCCTGAGATCTGCAATGTTCGTGATGCTGACCGGTATTCAGAGGTAGCAGGGTGTGGACACGGAAAAATATGACGTTGAGAACCGACAATCGTAAGAATTCCCCCATGGCTTCAAGCACTTTCAAAGGATGCTGGTACGTGTTTAAATAACAAATCCTGGTCTTTGAAAGACGTTGCCGATAAAAAAACATTGTACGCAATCAAAAATACTATCAGTTTCTACATCCCTTGAGCGCCTGGCTTTTCCACGTTATCCCGTAACACAAATATCCCACTGAAAAGTTTACAAACTTGGATTATTGTCCAAGTAAAATTACACGAAAAGTGGGAAAAAGGTGGTACAATATTCTCGATGAGAAATAAGGTTGTACTCAATGTAACCGCTTAGTGTGGGCTTCTTTTTGTTTAATGGATCGTGCACAATAGCGGGTTGTTGCGAGTATTGGGTCAGCCTTAGCCGCCTTTTGGTGAAGGAATTTTTAGCATCCAGCATCCTGGTCCGTATTTTTGTCGTGCTGGATGTGTTCCCAATGACTCAAAACCGAAATCAGCAACTCTTATTTCTTATCCTGAGTGGGGTATTACTTTGGAAACGCGGCTTGTGTTGGCTTTTGAGGGGATCCATACCAAAATGGCTCATATCAGGCGCAGCGTTCCGTGGTGATTAGCGGCGATCATGCAATAATGCTGATTGTCCATGAATGGGAGGAACGTGTCGTGAAAAAACACGAGGGTTTTGCTTTTTCGGTCATTGGGTTAACTCTGATGGTTGCGCCGCTCGTCAGCAATGCAGGGTCTGTTAAGGCGGCTCAGCAGTCCGGTGATGCTGCGTTACCTGGGGTTGGCTTTGCCAATACCAACGGTAACAGCGGCTGGCCTGCTAGCGGGACCGAGCCGCAATCGGCAACGGGCGCGAGTGTGGCTGGTGTGGGATTTGTCGCTGGCAGCTTAACGTTAAATCAGGTACCCACGTTTGATTTTGGATATCATAACCTGGGCAGCAGTGAGACATTTCCGCTGATGCCCGTTGATAGCGGTTATCGCCCCCAACTTTTGTCTGCCAACGCGGCACAAGCCAATGCGGGGGTACGCGCTCTCGTTGTCACGGACGCGCGTCAGCAGATGGGTAAGACCACTGGTTATCAAGTGGTTTTACAATTTGGTCCATTGCAACAGGCTTCGGTTAATGCCAATGGACAGTTTATCGATATAAGTGGTCAACCAACAACAGACATGTCGAGACTTGCATTTAAGACCGACCCAGCGGGTAATATCAATACCCTATCGGGGGCAACGCTGCAATTAAGTTCAGCGACGGCCAATCCAAACACCGATTGGAATCAATTCCTGACGAATACACTGGATTTCAATAATAAGGCGGCCATTTATCCTGCCTTTTATACCAATAGCGGCACCACCGGCATTGTCCAGCCAGGTGCGTCGTCTGTCACCCTGGCTCGGCTAGAGGCGACGGACGCACCGGCTGCGCCGGGTATGACCCTCAATGAGGGAAGCGCAAGCGTCGTGTTCTCGGCGGGCGCGGGTAAGGGTTTTGGTACCTGGGCCTATGATTTCACAGCGGCGAGCGCAGCGACATTGACCATCCCCTCGGCTAATCAACGGCTTGGCACTTGGGTTTCGAAATTAACCTGGGTCCTGGTTGATGATCCAACAACGGCATCAGCGGCGAAGGTCATTGGGAGTTTGCATTAAGAAACTGCTTGATTTTTCCTGCCCCGATGTCGATAATCTGTAAGTCTGTCTGCTTTGCTCTTGTCATAACCTGTAATTCACCGGTGTCTTGACCATCCGCAGGAATGGCCAAGACACCGATTTCTTTTGTCCATGGTGAGTTGTGGCCGTCAATACACTTTTGGTTATGTAAACCCGTGACACAGAAAAGTCAGCGTAAGACTCGGATTCGGTAGATTTCCCGCTGAGGACTTACTGAAGGGGCAGCAGAAACAGCCTGAACACAGAGCCAGGGTCATCTCAAGGGATTCGGAATAGCTCAAGAAAGCAGACACGGCGGTGAACAAGAAAAGCGGCGGCCAGCGGCCGCCGCTTCATAAGTAATCGAGTACCATCGTGATACCAGGAAGGGTGGACAATTACTCCCCGTTTCCTGCTGCCCGCCGCAAGTCAGTGACAACGGCGGGCTTTGCTTTTACCGAAGAAGCATCGATGAAGCTGTTCTGGTAAAGGTCCCGCAACCGCACGTAAAGTTCGTAGTACTGCTTCGAGTTCTCGTCAGCGTACCAGATGAACACCTTGTGGGCATCGATGTGCAGCTGATCTTTTAACATGACCGGATTCGCCAAACTGGTGATGATTAAGTCAGCATCCGCTGGATCCGCCGTCTCCGCCATGATGTGGACAAAGCCCAGATCATGGAGAAAAATTTCTAACACCCGAGAGTAGAAACCGTTGTGCTCCGTTAACAGATAGACGTTTACGTTGTCTTCCGACTGAACGGATTGCAAGTACGGGGCCAGAAGCATAACCAAGTTGTGGTGCAGTTCCTGCCGGTAGGGGCGCAGGGAGGCATACTCCGGATTGCCGGTCTCCTGGTCAAAATACTTATACATCAGCTGGGACATCGCCGACGTATTGTCGTCAATGAAGTAGGAGGCCGAAAAGTCGTCCAAGTCAAAGCGGTGCCCCTTCATCACAATGATGGAAACGACCGAGCGGGCGAAGTTCGCGACCAGCATATGGTTACCGGTAAGGCTAGGTTCGTTACGCCGCTGGTACGGCTCTAAGAACTGGAAAAACTGCGTGGTAAAATCCCAGGCAATCCCGCCAATTTTCTTCAAGTAATAGTACAGCTCGGTGAACGCATCGTCCCCGTTCGCCCGGGAACTGAGTACGATGTGGAAGTAAAACTGGAGGAACTGATTCTCGTTGTTCAGTGCCTCGTTGTTCAGTGCCTCTTTGTCCAGGGTCGGGTACATCCGCTGCTCCAGAAGCGGCGCGGTAAAATAGTTACTGCCGGGGAAAATATCTTGGTAGTCCTGCATGCTGGTCATGGAGAAGCCAGTACCCACCCGCGTGCGGCACAGACCAAGGAACATATCAAGCTGGAGGGAGGTCACCGGATCAAATTGCTGGGTCTGGATGTCTTTTCGCATCTGGACGACATAATCATGCTTGACCGTCCGGAACGGCCACTCTTGGCCGTGGAAGGCCACCCAATAGATCGCATTGAGAAGAAAGCGAATCTGTTTCTCATCGCCTTTGAGCTGCAGTGTTGTCGTGGACCAGCTGACGTTGAATTCCTCAAAAAAATGACGCAGCGAGGCAATCTTGCGCAGCAGTGTGGACTTGGAAATAAAGTGTTGGGCACAGAAGGATTCCAAGTTCGGTCGGGACGACTGGACCGCATAGTCCAGTACCTGGAATTCCACAGAACGCTTCAGAAGAAACAAGCGGTAGGTGTCCAGGGGGATCCCCAAATCATTACCGTTGATCGTTGTGACTGTATGTGAAATCCGTTCCCCGTGCCCGATGGCGTCGATGTCCTCCAAGAGAGCCTGGAAAGTGTTGTAAGTCTTCGCATAACTCATGTCCAGTAACTGGGCCAGGTCATTGATCGTGAACGAGCGGCCTTTTTCGCGGTTGATCACTTCCAACATGCGAAACCGTTTCTGCTCAGGCTTGCTAAAGAACAACTTTTCGAATTTGATACGAAGCCCTCCCTCAGAATTGCATTCTCCATTAATTGACAACATAAGTATACCATCATTGTCATTTCTGGGAAAATTTTCTTGTTGAAAGTGACACGAAAATGGTGTACGTAATGCGCGTAAACGTTGATTTGGCGGTGTTTATGGGCCATAACATTCTTCTTTTCGCTGCCATAAGTCACTTCTATGGGAGTCAAGTGGGACATATTATGGACCAACCAGTTGTGCCACGTCAGTTTAGCACGTACACAATGTATTGTCGCCGACCAGCGTTTATGGTAGTCTAGACGTAAATAAAGCAAAACGTCGAGGCACTTATAAGGACTGCAGCAGAGAGATGACGGGTGGTGCAAGTCATGGCGGTCTGATTCCAGTGCTGAGTTGTCGGTGAACAGCCGACCGGATACTGCCCGATACCGCAGCAACGAGTGCACGTGCAAACGTGAAGCTGGGTGGTACCGCGAAAGATCGAGTTCGTCCCTGAAATTTTGGGATAAACTCGGTCTTTTTCTTTTGCTTCATTATCAGATGCGAGGAGGAAACACAGATGTTGGATATGAAGGTCATCCGGGAGAAACCGGATTGGATCAAAGACCGGTTAGGGACGCGGGGCATCAAGCCGGAAGAGATTGATGAGTTACTGACGCTGGATCAGCAGCGCCGGGAAAAAATCACGGCCACCGAGGATCTGAAGGCGAAGCGGAACAAGGTTTCGGACCAGATTGCTGAGGTCAAACGGGCGAAGGGTGACGCCAGCGAAACGATTGCCGAGATGCGCCAAGTTGGCGGTCAAATCAAGCAATTAGATAAGGAACTGGCCGAGCTGGAAGAGAAGGTCCGGTACATTCTCGTGCGGCTGCCTAACATTCCCAAGGAAGATGTCCCGATTGGTCCCAATGAGGACTATAACAAGGAAGTCCGCAAATGGGGGACACTGCCCACCTGGGACTTCACGCCGAAGCCCCACTGGGATATCGGTGAAGCCCTCGGCATCCTAGACTGGGACCGTGCCGCGAAGGTCACCGGGGCGCGTTTCGTCTATTATAAGGGGCTGGGTTCTCGGCTTGAACGTGCCGTCTACAACTTCATGCTGGACGAGCACCAGAAGGAAGGGTACGAGGAGATCATTCCTCCGTACCTGGTCAACAAAGACTCCATGTTCGGTACCGGCCAGTTCCCGAAGTTCACCAAGGACGTCTACACTATTATTGACGAAGACGAACCGCTGACGTTGATCCCCACGGCCGAAGTGCCATTGACCAACTACTATCGCGGCGAGATTCTCGACGAGAAGCAGCTGCCGGTTTACTTCACAGCCCTCACACCTTGCTTCCGTTCCGAAGCCGGTTCTGCCGGCCGGGACACCCGGGGCCTCATCCGCATGCACCAGTTCAATAAGGTAGAAATGGTCAAGTACGTGAAGCCGGAAGAATCCTGGAATGAATTAGAGAAACTGACCAACGACGCGGAGGAGATCCTCCAGAAGCTGAAGCTTCCGTACCATGTCATTACCTTGTCCACCGGCGACGCCAGCTTCACTTCCGCGAAGACGTACGACTTGGAAGTCTGGATCCCGGCTCAGGATACGTATCGAGAAATCTCCAGCTGTTCTAATTGCACGGACTTCCAAGCGCGTCGCGCCCAGATTCGGTACCGCGACGCTGACGGGAAGGTGCACTTGGTTCACACGCTGAATGGTTCTGGCCTGGCCGTTGGGCGGACCGTCGCTGCAATTCTAGAAAATTACCAAAACGAAGACGGTTCTGTCACCATCCCCGATGTTTTAGTGCCTTACATGCACGGGATTACCAAGATTACGAAAGAAAATGCCAACGGGTTAAATTAGTCATTTTCCTTCAAATCCGAATGATTACGCTACTGTAACACAAAAGAGTTGCTTGTTTACCAAACAAGCAACTCTTTTTTACGTATTGTTCGGGTAATGTGTTCGGAAAGCGACACTTACAAGTGGCTGGAAATGGCTCAATGACGCGGTTTTGGTCGTTGACACGGTTCAGCTATCCTGCTATATTATTAAGTGCGCCGCGGTGAGTGATTACCTGAAAATGCTTCTTGCAAATTCAGTGTTGACAGTCACTTGAGTGCATGATATATTATCAAAGTTGCGTTTTTCGCAGCAAGGTAATCGCAGGCCTTTGAAAACTGA
>NZ_KI271619.1 GCF_000469325.1 Schleiferilactobacillus shenzhenensis LY-73
CCGGTACGCCCCCGCTGTTCAAGCGGGGGGCTGCCGGCACGTATATATATCTATATATACCTACATGGAATTGGTACAGTTGGTCCTATCCCCTGTGGGGTAAAGGGTACAGCGATATTTTGGCAAAGTTTAGGTATGCAATTGTGGGGTGCAAGTATGCAATTGTGGGGTGCAAGTATGCAATTGTAGGGTGTAGACATATAATACACAAGATGAATAACATACACATAATAATTATGGCAACTGTAGCACAATTCTGTACAATTTTTTGCGCCCTTTGGGTTCAGGCTTCCATGAAATCAGCTTCCCTTTTCCTACAAAAACATCTAGCACCCGGGCAATGTTCTGGTTAACACGTTGCTTGCTAGGCTTCTTTGTGATGTCGAACGTTCCGTATGGATCTTTCAGCAGGTAGGTGTACACACTTTCGTAGAGAACCGGCCCAGTGCCACTTACCTTGTTCTGTTTACTGATCCGGTTGATTTCCCGTAAGAAGAAATCACGGATGTTGCGTACCTGAGGGGTCATGTAGCGGATGGGGCTCTTCTTCGTCCCCACGTGGGTTAGGTCCATCATCTCGTATTTCTCGGTAATTATTTGTCTCGTTTCTTTGGCGTAGGTGTACAGCGGTGGTTGCTGTAGCAAGCGGATGTAAGTTTCTCCAGATATACCATCTTCCCATATGTTAGCTGGTAGCAAGAAACCAGTGAATGTTGAATGTTCTAACTGGGGCCGGCTACGTTTTTCAGCGTTATATTTTTGGTGGGCGGCGGCCTTGATGGTGATACGAATGGACGCCATGTACTTCACACGGTCTAGAATTTCTTTTTGGGTGGTTGGCTTCACTTCTGAGTACACCGCGTCACCGTTCATTACGTTTACTAGCTGAGCTATGGTGAATACGGGGGTGAATTGTGAAAGAGTGCTGGCAGCGTTTAAGATGGTGGAATCTGTTGCCCCCAGATCATAACCCTGTGGTAGTGATGCCCCAGAGGGCAGAGATACGATCATATCCACGGGGATATGCCTGCCCAGTTGCTTGTCCTTAGTAGAAGCGACGTCAACCCCGGGTATATCTTTGCTGATCCAGCTGCTGAATGGTTTTCTCAGTAGTGCATTCTCCGCCTTCGTGTTCGATATTTCCACCTGCTTAATGGCATTTAATACTGGCATATCGGGAGATGTGAAGGTTGCAGCGATCTTTGAGGCAGTATCCGGAAATGCTTCACTGGAAATGGGGGCGGGCTGCAGTTTCTCTACGGGTGTTTCCGGTGCCGCTGGGTGTTGCCATACTTGTTTTTTCTCAGCCATCCGGATCACCCCTTGACCTTATGTGTGTCCTTCACCATGTCTTGGTACAGAACACTAACGTTACTGTGAATGTCCATCATCTGCATTTTTCCTAGCGTTTCACGAACCCGTTCTATGGTGGCTTCGTCTGTGCGGTAGTCTGTGTGCTCTAAGGCTTGTGCGTCTTTTATGGCTTTTAGTAGTGATGTCTTCAGTTTCTGGTGCTGGGCCGGCACTTTCCACTGGGCCACACGTTGCTGTAACAGAATGCCTTCCCGTGTAATCCGTTCCAGAACGCCATCATTTTCTATCACTGTGGAAGCGAGGCTATCCACTGCGGTTGTGTGTAGACGTTCGCTCAGCAGCTGAAGAAATTGATACCACGCCGCGGCTCTTCTTTGGTTTTCAGATACGGCGGTGGTGTTGGCAATGAGATTGGAAATTTGGCCATTGTCTATTCCTTCGAGGGTGTTTATATCTTCCATTTCGAGTGTTGCGGTGTCGCCGCCCAGTTTTTGCAGTGTATCGTTCAAGCGGTACGTAGCCATCATGTACGCCAGCTTCCATGCGTTTGCTAAGTTGGCATACTCAAACTGAAGCCGGCTGTCATGCAGTACCGAAAGGCTTTTTGACAACTCTTCAAAATAGCTACGGGTGGAGCTCATGTACTGCTGAAGGTCGTCCAGTTCGTCGTTGAACTGCGAATCCCCACCCTTTTTGCCTAGTGCCACGTGCATGATGAACTTTGGGCTCTTCATGGCTTTCTTGGCTGCTTCTACGCTGCCAAAATACTTTTCGGAAATCTGCGTTACTGCTGCTTCAAGTATCTTGTTTTCAGCTATCATAAAGTCCTGCCAGTCGCTATCTGAGAACAGGGCATCTTCTTTTGCCACGCTGGCATCTGACTGTGTACGGGCGATGAATAAATACATTTCCATCTCGTACACCGCTTCTTTGAATGGCATTTCAGAATAGTACTTCAGAAACCAGTGTAAGCGTTTCTTGTCGTACTCAACCGGTTTTGTCTTGTCCATTGCTGCCGCCTCGCTGTTTCTAGCCCTACACCTACCTGTGGGCTGAATGTTGTTAGAACGCCGCTGAGGGCCTCTCTCAGCACTGGCCCGGATTATAGTGATCGCCGCCGGCCCGTTTCAACTTCTGCTAATCATAATTTGCAGAAGTAGGCTATTTGTCCCCGTATTTCTTCAGGTCTTCTTGAAATATCTGAACCATCTGATCCGGGGTGTACATGTCCAGCAGATTGTACAGGGAACGGATAACGGCTTCCCGCTGGTCTTTGGGTACCCGATTGTTCCACATTGCATATTCTGCATAGGCCATGAAGTCGCTGTTGCTGGTCATATCCGTCGCCCCCCTTCAGAAGTCATTGTTGAAGCGGTCAATGTCTGAGCGGTTCTGTGCCACGGCCTCTTCTGCTAACTGGTTCAATAGTTCGTTAACGCTGGTCCGTTTCAGCAGCGCCAGCGTCTGCAAGTCTTCGTAGGTGCTGGGCTTGAATAGGATGTTGGTGCGCCGGCTCTTGGTTTCACCTTTACTGGCTGGCCGGCCGGGACGTTTCTCGGTATCTGCTTCTGAAATGAATGAAGCTGCTGCTGGTGTGGTGGCGGGGTTCTTGATGCCCGCTAGGGCGTTTTTCTTTGCCATAATCCATTACCTCTCTTTGAGTAATTCATGCATGAAGCTGTCAATGTCGCCGGCCACCCGGGAACCCTTGGCATAAACCACAACATCAGTGCGCAGTGCCTGTGCCTCTTTGATGGCTACCGCTTCCCGGATCCGGCTGCTGAACACCTTGGTGTGTAGCTGAGACGCCGTGTTGTCTAGCATCTCAGTGATCTGCTTGCTGAGTAAGGTGCGGCGATTGTACCGGGTGATTAGGATGCCGGCGATAGTTAAGCCGGGGTTGCTGTATTGCTGTACAGTGCTGATTGTGCCGCTGAGCTGGCCCAGTCCCTGCAAACTGAAGATGTCTGCCTGTGTGGGTACTACCACCGTGCTGGCGGCGGTGAGGGCGTTCACTACGGCGCTGCCTAGGGCCGGCGGCGTGTCCAGAATAATGTAGCGGTATGCAGAATCCACAGGGGTAAGGGCGTTCTTCAGTCTGCTTTCTCGGCCGTGTTTACCAGCAAGTAACTGATCTAGTTGCACCAGTTCCGGGGTGGAAGCAATTAAATCCCCTTGTGCCGTCTTGGTGATGGCCGTACTGGCCGGTTCTTGGTTCACAAGCATCTGAAATGCGCCAGAAGCGACTTCTGAGGCATCCGCCCCCAGTGCATAGGTGAGATTGCCTTGCGGATCCAGATCCACGAATAGAACCGGATCGCCTCGCTGGCTGAGCCAGTTGCCTATTGTTTGCGCGGTGGTGCTCTTGCCTACGCCGCCTTTTTGGTTCACCACGGCTAATATGTGTGCCATGAGAATACCCCCAGTAATGTGTTGTGCTGCTAGTGCTTGAAGATTGCATTGCCTATGCGGGCCTCGCTCTGGTTCTTGGCTCGCTTCAGGTGATGCAGATAAACCATTGTGGTATTCAGATTGCGGTGCCGAAGCAGTTGCTGTGTTTCTTCCAGTGATCCACCGTTTAGCAGGTTCAGAGTGGCTGCTGTGTGTCTGAGGCTATGCGCGGTGAGCCGGGAACTGTCGAACCCTGCCCGGCGTAGTGAATTCTTGGCGATGCCTGAGATGCTGCGGGTGGTCATCCGGCCACCTTCATTGTTGTTGCTAGTGCTGGCAAACAACGGGGCGGTGTCTTCAGCGGATCCACGTACTTTGAGATAAGCCCGGATGGCATCTTCCACCTGTGGAATAATCTTCACGTACTCGGTGCGGTCATCCCGGCCCTTGCCTTGCAGGAACAACACAGTAGCCTCGCCCTCGGTGTGCATGTCTTCAATGTTAGCTCGGCTGACCTCAATTGTTCTCAGGCCGCCGGTGAGCATTAGGGAGATGATGGCATAATCACGCAGGCCGCGCTCTGAGTTTTTGGAAATATCGGCCAGCACTGTAGCCGCTTGGCGAGCGCTGAGATAGTCCTTCTTGAAGTCGTTGCTCATCTTAGCGCCTTTGATGCCCTTGGCAATATTGGGGTACAGCCGCTGGGCCTCAGTCCAATTGAAGAATTGCCGTAGAGCGATGATGTAATTCTGCACGGTGGTAGCCTTGTGGTCTTCTTTGAGCTGTTCTTTATAGGCCAGCACATCCGCCCGTTGAGGCTGCTGCACACCGTTGGCCTGCATCCACTTACCCCACTGCCGTAGTGCCCGGGTGTATGTCTTTACGGTGTTTTCTGAAGCATCAATGTAGGCCACGAACTGGGCAAATAGATCTGGGGTAACGTTCACCTCCGGCATATTGCTTTGGTCTTGCTGAATCAGGTTGTTCATTGCCATACCCCCTTATACGCCATAATTGCTATACACACATTACACACCATAATTGCTATACACACATTATACACCATAATAATGGTAACGGTCACCTGAAAAATTGTTAAGATTTATCGCGTGAAAAAGAGAACGTCCGTTCTGCGTTCAGGCATAAAGAAACCCCCGTAAAATACGCCGGGGGTATCACTATATGGCCTGCTGGTCCCTGTTCATTTGTCCGAGCTTTTCAATCCGTTCCGCCAGATCATCTGCCTGCGCGTTGGGGTGAAAAAACCGCGGAAAAATTTTCCGGGCCCTGAGGGGGAGAGGGCCCGGAAGAAGCAGGACTGCCAGACCATTCCTCTTCCTTAGGCCTTCACTGTACTTGCCTTGACAATTTGGGAATGAACCTAAGCAGAGTAGCCATCAGCGCTGCGCACGTGTGTTACTGGCAAATTATAATTACTGCGGGAACACCCCAGAACGTCTCTTACAGCTCGTCGTCGGCAACGGGTGGAGAATGCGCTGGATAAGCTAAAACAGTCAAGGGGTTATAACGTTACAACCAGAGCCATATTCCGCGACGTTCAATAGTTGGTAATCAGGACTTCACAACTTCCTTGATGCTTGGTGTTGTGTGAAGAATTGCTGTAGTCGTAGCTCAGATAATGTGTATGGTATTTCTGGGACCATGTAATCAGGGCGTCGTTGGTCCGGCCTTTGTGTTCCGTCACGTTGGATAAGGCAAACTTAATCTGGCGTTGATCAAGTCCGTCCAGAAAAGCAAATAGTTGTTTATCCTGTTCCTGCGTCCAGTTGACGAATCCCCGGTTACCGTCATTGTAAGACCCCGTAGTAATCAGATAAGGGGGGTCAGCATAGACAAGGGAATCAGTTCCAAGTCCGGTCAGGTCGATTTGGTTGAAATATTGGTCGGTGAACGTGGCATCGATGGTGTTGAGCCGATTGACGAATCGTCGTAAATTTTCTGCCATACGTTCCGAGAAATGGCTCCGGTTCCGGCCAAAGGGATTGTTGTACTGTAATTCGTTGTTGAACCTGAATTGGTAGTTGAAACTGTATGCGACCAACGTGTACAGGTCGATTGGGTGCGGGTCGGCGTTATAGTCTTTGCGGTACTGCAAGAATCCCGCTTGATTCGTCTTGCTGAGCTGGTATTTGGCAATCCGGGCTCGGATCTCAGCAATCAGATAGTCAGGATCCTTGCCTTGAAAATACCGAAACAAACCGTTGATCTTGGTGTTGATGTCGTTAAACACCACGTGATGGGCGTCGGCGTTGATTCCCACGTTGCCACCGCCGCTGAACAGGTCCACAAACGTATCTACATGGTTCGGAAAAATCGGCATGATCTGGGGTAACAGCTTATACTTCCCGCCGATGTAATTCAGGGGGCTTTTGATGTACCCGCCCCGGCTGACCGGCTGACTGGCCACGACTTTCTTGTCAGGCTGACCGGTGCCGGTCGGATTGACGTAGTGCTTGCTCCGAAAATAAAAGAGAAGCTCTTCGACTTGGGTCTTAGGGTTGACGATCTTTGACTTGTATTTACGATAGGGCATCCGTTTCACCGTCACCTCTCCGTTGACCGCGTTATCGGCCAAAAGCTGGTGCAGCTCCGCCTCGGGTATGAGCCCGTCCGTTGAATAACTTACCACCACGTGTTTGAAGTTGAGATGGCCGAACAGGTCCCGCATGGCCGCCGTCACTTTGGACTTCATGGCAAAGGTCGATTTTTCGTCTTGATAGTCCCGCTGGCCGGTTACACCGTGCAGGACCGGTTTGTCCCAGCGGGCGATTGTTTCCAGCACGTGGTAATTCGGCGCATACTGGCGGGCATTGTACGGTGGGTCGATATACACGATGTCGCCGGATGAATGCCGGATCAGTTGCAAGGCGTCTTCTTGTAAAGCGGAATTGGCCGACTCATTGTCGACCACACTGCTGGGGATCAAGGTCAAGGGCTTGTATGAGCGCCTGTCCCACCGTTTCAGATAAGCGCCGTAAGTCCCGGTAATATTGGAAACGAACGGGATGCCTTGAATGAGAGCATCCAGCAAGTAGTAGTAGCCGTCATCGTCGATTAGACCAGCGTGGAACCACTGCTCGATCTGCTCCCGCACGAAGTCGATCCGGATAGCGTTTTGGGTCTGAAAATACATGCGCCCCGCCGCCCCCGCTGGGGAAAAGTTATCCGTCACATAACCGCCTTGGTCTCCAGTCAAATCCTTGGATTGCAGATATTTGAACGGATCGGCAATCCCAACTTGGGCCAGCTTGGCATACGTCGGCACGTGATTGAGTTGCACGGTGGCCCGGGCGATCACGTAGGAGAAGTACATCAAGTCGTTGCTGGTGATTTTGAACCGGTCTTTGAAATATTGACTGACCACACCGGAACCGCTGAACAGGTCCGTGAAACTCTGCTCGGTACCATCCAATTTGGGCATCAAAAATTCGTTTATCTGGGTCAGTAAACGAGCCTTACTGCCAATGAATCGCATTTTCTCACATCCTATTACATCCTGCTGATTGAACTTTACCACACTCCCCGGCACAAAGCTATCAAAAAAGTGCACGACTGGCATGCACTTAGGGTCTATTTTCAGATGGTCCCGAAGGTGATCTCTTTGTCCTGCATATACTCCGGCAACTTGTTCCGGTCCAGTTGGCCGGTTTGGATCATGTTGGCACCAATGAGCAGCTGTTCCACGTTCAACGCTCCGCCGTGGGTGTTGGTCCGGTGCGCCGTATAGGACAATTGATCGTCAAACTGGCCGGTGAAGAAGCTGCTGACCCACAAGAAGTAATAAGCGTTGGGCGGAATCCTGGCGTCGAAGTTATCCCACCATCGGTTCGGGTTGGTCTTAGGATCCCGTTTCTGATTTTCCGTAATATAGCGGGCCATCTCATCGGCTTGGTTAGCATTGCGGGAATAGCCGTTGGCATAGGCTTTCGTATCCACGATGATCCCGAATTTCTTGGTGGCGACCAAGGCGTCCGGCTTGCGTACGCCGCCTAAGTGAACGGCCGGCAGAAGGTAGGCGAAGTTGAATAATTCCGCTGTGACCATTTCAAAGTCGCGATTGCGCTTGCTGTCGTAGGCAATATCCAACAATTCCACATACCGAGGCAGCAAGTTCGTTTTCGCCAAGAATTTGGCCTTAAGCTGCTCCCTGGCCTTGTCGCCTTGGCTTTGCGTCAGCTGACCGGTTGGAATGGTGAACGGCTGGATTGTATCCCGCAACTGGACTTGTCTGCCTTGGCTGCCGCCGCTGACGAAGTAAACACGGATTCCCATGTGGTTGAGCCCGCACAGGTCATTGGTAATGATTGCCGGATCATCGGTCAGGCTCTCGGCGTGGAGTTGCTCGACCAGCCGGTCAAAAGACTTGGTGGGTGTTGCCATCAATAATTGCACGATCCGGGCCCGCCGCGTGCGCACGTAACCACGACTTTTGCCCGTCGTCGCAAAGAATTCCCACATCACGAATTTTGCTGCCCGATTATTTTTAGAGCTGCCTTGTGCTTGCCGAATGGCGTGCAGCCCGGCTCCCGTGATTCGATATTCCATAAAGCCGCCGACCGGTCCCAATATCCGATGTGCAATCTTGGGAGATCGGGTTTCGACAAACCCCACTTTGATCAGCCACATGGCAATCATCCGGGCATACTTATCAGCAGTTCCCTCCACATCGGCGCGAATCGTCGTGACCTCTTTGCTGGTACTGGCTTGCTTCAAGAAGCCCAGCATTAAAGAGCTGTTATAGGACGTGAACCCAGGCTCACCGAGAAAACCCAGTTCGTGGCCGATCTCGAATTTGTTTTTCCACGGGTGCCCGTTCTCGGCCGCTCCGGCCAGGATGGATAATACCCGGGTGGCTGGCGGATAGCGCAGGAAGGCCTTTTTTAAAATCTCGTCTCGGGCCGGTTCAGTGGCCACTTGGGCCAGCTCGGTCCCCAACGGACTGATCGTGTATTCATCTGTATCACGGTCAAACTGGACGAAATTAAGCGATACAGCCCAGCGCAAAAAGCCGTCTGCCGTCCAGTTATCCGTCCAATATTTGTTGTTTGTCTGAGCTTGCTGGCTGGGAATCGACACTTGAATCAAGGCATCTGCTACGGCCACCGCTCGGCTTTTTGCCGGTCTGTTATTGGCATCACGGGAGTGGCCGACCAGCTCCTCATAAGTGAACACAGCTTCCCCTTTATTCAGTTTTGCCTGTAAACTGTCACGGACCCCCTCATTTGGGATATATGACGGCACGAGTTGATCGCGTAAACGGGCATAATGATCTGATTCAGGATCAAATATTTGTACTGTATGTTGCAATGACTGAAAGTCGCTGGGATTTTGGACCCAGCCAAACGTCCTATCCTTCAATTTCTCCCCGTCCTCTCAACAGTCGGATTTGACACTCAAGCGGCCCCATGGCACGTCCCTCTGTTATTCCAGTATATCGTTAAATTCCATATACTGCCTAGTTTTGACGGCTAGAGGGTACTTCCCAGCCAGGCTCGTTTGCTGGCAACAACCTGCAAAAAAAGACCCCGCCGACGGTACGGTAGCTAAGCAAGGTATATTACTGGGTAATTTAATTATACTACGCATGATGAATATAGTGTGTATATTAATCACAGCAGAGAGGCGCTACCATGAGTAGCAGAATAGGGCAACTCAGCAGGCGTCTGGCGGCATTAGAGTGCCAGGCGGTGGCTGTTGCGTGTAGCATCGCGTAGGGACTTTTCCCCAATTTTGGCGAAAAGTAGCGGCGGACTCCCAGCACAAGACTTCACGGATTTATCACAAAAAAGTGAAGAACCTGCCGGGGAGGGGGTATGTTGGATCTCATTCTGAACGATAGCAGATTTCGTGGCCGAAAAGTTGGCTGCCAAGTAATCGGCCCAAAATTCGGCACATCTCACCCGGAACTTTTTGGCAGTGAAACGTCTGCGCGAAATTGGGCACGTCTCGCAGTAGGAAGCAGGCCTTTCAAAAGGACCAGTTTCATACAAGCCCGTACTTCCAGGTACACCCTACGCGCAATTATAGCCCCCCCACTTTTTTATAAAACGGGGAGCGCACACCAGCTGTCGTCTTGTGGCAAAGCATCTTTCAAAAATTTTACCCCCGGGGGGGTGACCATGGAGAGGATAACGAATATGGGTACTCAGCAGACGAGTATCCTTAGCGGATGCTGACAGGCCGTTTCTGGTGTAAGTTGAGTCAGCAAATTGAACAGGTGTACCTTGAGGTACGGTCGTCGCGATATGCGATAACCAATATACTGAGCGGAATTTTCCGTTGAGTGAGTGATGACGATTTTTTTAGATCGTTCCGAACGACCTTAAAGCCGTAATGGCTCTTGCCCATATCAACGACGAACTGCCAGAACACATAGATCACTGAACTACCCCCCCTCGCGCGAGAAAAACGAAACATTTTTGCGGAAGTCGAGCCCGTCCACCGGTTCCGAGATTTGTAAATGGGATTGGATCTTTCGACCCGGGGTAGCTGCTTGCGTGAGACCGTGAGGGGCATTCTAAACCACACGGTAAGGGCGCCAGCAGAGATACCCGCCGCCTCAGCCACCTGCCAGTACCGTATATGGGCGGCGCTAATGGCTGATCTGTTCGCTCTGCTTATGCATAGGTTATCCATCCCCTGTATCATTATTTCTATGCATACATTTATTATACTGTGTTTTGTACACATAAAAAAGGCCGCCCGCCGGCGGCCCTTGCTTAATCATACGTACTTGGTGTTCTTCTTCAGCTGGCTGTAGTCCGTTGTTATGAACTCATCTTTAACCTCTTGTAGGTGACTGCGTTCTTCGTAGTCGTTGAAACGGGCAAAGTAATTGAACGACACTGATCCACCCGTTTTCCCGTTCCGGTTCTTCAGTATTTTCAGATCCACTTCCCGGGGTTCCTTAGCCTTTTCGGCGTCCATATCCAACACGTGAATAGGCTCGTTGTTAGCTCTGTTGGCGTTGGCTTCGTCCACCTTCTTCTGGGCCGTGAATTGTAGCCCTATCAGCACATCAGAACTGTACTCAATCGCGCCGCTTTCCTTGAAGCTCACCATGCTAACGCCCTTGCTGTAGTTTTCTCGGTTGAATGAGCTGATCGCCAGCACGGGTATGTGGTGGTCCCGACTCAACCGTTTTAACTCCAACACGGCTTTATCTGTGTTCTGCTTGTCTGTGGCGTGTATGTCATAGGGGGCCAGAATCTGCAAGTAATCCACAATGATAACGGGGCGGTTCCCTGTGGCCTGTTCATGGGCCTGCACAATTTCTTTGAGCTGTTCAACGCCGATGTTACCCACCCCTTCGTGAATGAACACATGCCCAGCAAACTCTTTGTACGCCGCTGTAGCGGTCCCTATCAGCTTGTTTTCATACTTAGTGTAGGGTGGGTACTCTTTCCCGTAAATGTCCGTATAACCCATGTAGCGGCGCTGATCTGTAATGCCCCGTACCGTCTTGGCAAACTTATCCGACTTGCCTTCTGCTTTATTCAGGGTGTAGGTGAGCCGGCTCAGCGTCTTTGCCATAATTTCGTACCGGCTCATTTCCAGTGAGAACACCAGCACATCATGGCCGCCGGCAGCAATCTGATCCGCAATCTGTAGCAGCAGCGTAGTTTTCCCCAGCGAACTGATCGCCCCCACAACGTACAGCCCTTCATACAGGCCGCCATCCAGTTCATTATCCAGCCGGTTGAAACCGGTAGGGGTGGCCGGTGTGTTGGCTGTAACTTTGTCGAAAAAGGCGTCCAGCTGCTTTAGCGGGGTAGTGTTTTCGTACAGCTGGCTCTTTGTTTTGGGGTCAATGAACGGCAGCCACTCTTCAGGAATTTGGTCTATGGTGGTTTTCTCGGTATTTAACTGAGCCACTTGCTGCTTGATGCGTTCTACCTTGTCATGATCCACAGACGGGGCGGCGGCTTGCCCTGCTGCCTGCTGCTGTTTAGGCCGGTAAATTTCTCTCTGGCCCTGTATGGCCTTGTCAATGGTGCTCTGACCGTAAGTACGCCCATCTGCACGGTGTTTCTCATCCCATTTGCTGCGGTACAGCTGGCTGTTCCGGTAAATCTCATCCATGATGTGCGGATCCTTACCGCTGAAGAATGCCAGGTAATTCATTAGAGCCTGCTCGCCGCCTGACTGATGGCCGGGGCCGGGTTCACCGGGGTAACTGTCCAGTAATGCCGGATCCGCCGCCAGAAGTTTCTTAATTGTCTCGCCGCTCTTGCTACGGGTTGCTGCCGCGAGAACTTCATCCACAGTGAGGTGATAGGGGTTAGTTGCCTCTGTGAGGCTCGTAGATGCGTTCTGTGCTGTTTTACTGTGTCTGTTGGTAAATGGCTGAACACTCTTCTGAAACGTCTCAGAGACGTTCTGTGGGGCTGCAAACGTGCCAGCCTTGTTGTGGCCTGTGAAACTCATGTACCTAGTGTCGCCAGACCCGTAGAACTCCACAAGGCCTACTTTCTCACCGTTCTTGTCTGCCACTGCGTTCTTGTTGGGCAGATCCGCCGGCCGGTCTGCGATAAACCAGAAGTGCAGGCCGTTGCCACTGGGTGATGTTTCGGCACTGCCGGCGGCGGCGTCCATCAGAGGTTTCAGGAATGGGGCGGCGGCGAGTACGTCCAGAAGCGTGTGCCCGGGTTCCGGATCCACGTCCATCACACAGAGATGCAGCGGGTTATTTGTCAGCAGAAACATCACGCCGGCATGTCTTTGCGGATCATAGGCACCCTGTACCTCAGCTAATGTGTGCCAGTCTTCTGGGTGGTTGCTGCGGGCATTGCCACCACCTATCGCCTTGGCTACCTTGCTGTACTCAACGTTACCGCCGCCTAAGTCTCGCCGCTCTGCACTCCACAAACTCCACGCGGGTAGGGAAGCCATTGCCTCAGGCACTGTGTTAAAATCTGGGCGGATCGCTGGTTCTTTGCTCTTTAACATGGTGGTCCTCACTTTCTAGCCCCCCGGGTGCACTATCTGCCTGCCAGCTCATTGCGGGAACCGGTGGGTAGGGGCCAACTTCCAGAATTTTGATCCCACAGTGCACGTGAGGGGGCTGCGCCATTTTTCTTGGTTTGGTACTCCACAAAAATAGCCGGTACGCCCCCGCTGTTCAAGCGGGGGGCTGCCGGCACGTATATATATCTATATA
>NZ_KI271620.1 GCF_000469325.1 Schleiferilactobacillus shenzhenensis LY-73
GGTTATCACGCCTGCCTGTCACGCAGGAGATCACCGGTTCAAATCCGGTTGGGACCGCTTAATGGCTCGGTAGCTCAGTTGGTAGAGCAATGGATTGAAGCTCCATGTGTCGGCGGTTCGATTCCGTCCCGCGCCATTGATGGAGGAGTAGCGAAGAGGCTAAACGCGGCGGACTGTAAATCCGCTCCTTCGGGTTCAAAGGTTCGAATCCTTTCTCCTCCATAAATAGGGATATAGTTTAAAGGTAGAACTACGGTCTCCAAAACCGTCGGTGTGGGTTCAATTCCTACTATCCCTGTTGCCTAATGATCAACATGATGGCGGTATTGGTGAAGTGGTTAACACACCGGTTTGTGGTACCGGCATGCGTGGGTTCGATCCCCACATACCGCCCCCATCTTTCTAGCAGCATCGATCAACGGCAAAACAGTACCATGGCGGTATTGGTGAAGTACGGTTAACACACCGGTTTGTGGCACCGGCATGCGTGGGTTCGAGTCCCACATACCGCCCTTCATTGGGATATAGCCAAGCGGTAAGGCAATGGACTTTGACTCCATCATGCGCTGGTTCGAATCCAGCTATCCCAATTCAAATATCTGGTTGCGATGACACCAGTCATCTGGTAAGATATTTGAAGGATTTATTTCCTTGGTGGCGGTATAGCCAAGCGGTAAGGCAGAGGTCTGCAAAACCTTCATCACCGGTTCAATTCCGGTTACCGCCTTTGCCTTTCTGAGGCGCATAGCACCATTAATTGAATATGCCGGTGTGGCGGAATTGGCAGACGCGCGGGACTCAAAATCCCGTGCCCGTTGAGGGCGTATCGGTTCGACCCCGATCACCGGTATCACAAGAGAGACTGCGGTTTCTCTTTTTTTGTATCATAAATACGCCCGGCCCCGCGGCCGAGCGTTTTCTAATCTCATTCCCTTACGCCGGACTGCACCGTCACTGCCCGGCCCCTTCGCTCTTCAGCGCATCAATCAAGTCCGTATTATCCATCGCCTTATACGCCTTATACGCCTGCAGCCAATTCCCGTCCGCAATCGCCTGGCGGATGCTGGTGAACTCGGGGTGGGAGAAGACGAAGCTGCTCAGGGCTTGCGCTTGACTGGCACTGATACCGGTCTCCGACTGGATCAGCGAAGCGGCGCTGGCCGATGACTGAGCCGCCTGCCGCACTTGCGACATCGAGGTATTCTGCAGCCGGCTGGCGGCTTCGTCAATTAGCGCATCGGTGGTGCTGTTGCCGCTCTTAGCCCCTTTGAGGGCCGTGACGAGCTGGTTCTTGGCCGCCGTATCCACTGGCGTGTCGCGGCCGCCCATGGCGCTGCGGAGCACATTGTTGGACTGGAACGGGAAGGCAATGACCAAGCCGACCAGGACTGCGACAACGATGAGAAAGCCGATCAAGATCTTGGGCCATAGCCGTTTTTTCTTCTTGTCCGGGTGCAGCCGCTGCTGCCGAGAACTGGACATGGGTGATTCCTTCTTTCTGCCTTGCAACCTGACTGGAACAAACGTACGCTTATTATACCATGGACCAAGGGCGGGAAATTCAATCGGTAATGTGCTTAATTAATGCGTAATCTAAACTGTAAGACAGAAAGGATGAGGACGATGATCAAGCGTTGTGCCTGGGCGACATCGGGGAATGAATTGTTATTGGCGTATCACGACCAGGAATGGGGGCGGCCGCAGACGGATGAGCGGGCGATGTTCGAATTGCTGTCGCTGGAGATCATGCAGGCCGGGTTGAGCTGGCAGACGGTGTTGAATAAGCGGTCGGCGCTCAAAACCGCCTTCGCGAACTTCCAGATCGATAGGGTGGCCGGCTTCACAACGCAGGACCGGGAGCGGCTGCTGCAGGATGCGGGCATCATACGCAACCACCGCAAAATCGATGCCATCCTGAGTAATGCGCAAGCGGTACAGCACTTGCACCAAGAGGGAACGACGCTGGCAGAATTTCTGTGGGGGTATGTCCACGGACAACCCATCGTCGGCCATTACCACACGGCTGACCAGGTGCCTGCCACCACGCCGTTAGCGACCCGCATCGGTGAGGATATGAAGAAGGCCGGGTTCAGTTTTACCGGGCCAAAGGTCATCTATTCTTGGCTGGAGGGCAGCGGCGTGGTCAACGATCACCTGGTCGGCTGTTACTGTTTCGCCGAGACCAGCCGCCTTTTGCCAGAATTTAAGTAGAGAAAAGCATCCTGACCGCGCGTGAAGCTGAAGCGTGGGCAGGATGCTTTTCTTAACCTATGTGGACGGTGCAGGAAAGTGATTACTTCTTGCTGACCGCCGGATTGAGCAGGTCGGGCTTGTATTCCTTCAGCTGAGTGTAGAAACCGGCGTAGGTCATCGACATGTAAGGGTAGATCCAGAGGTATGGCAGCATGCCCAGGAACAAGGTGAGCAGGCTCCAGCCGATGAAGCTGAGTTGCAGCACGAAATACTGCCACTTGAAGCCGGACATCAGCTGCCAGCTGAGCTTCAGTGCCTGGAAAATGTTGCCGTGGCCGGCGTCGACCGCATCGTGGTAAATGTAGTACGTCTGGGAAAAACCGATTTGGATGATGACGACGCAGATGAACGCGATGCTCATGAGCACGTCGATCCATAACTTATCGCCGATGGCGCCAATCAGGGACGGGATGTAACCGATGAGTGAGAGAACGATGTAGTTGACGATCAGGCCGCCGATGTATTCCGGCCGAAAGCCGATCAAACTGCGAAGAAACGGGTTCATCTGGTCGGGTTCCCGCCGCCACAAGCTCAAGAAACCGAGGGCGGTGCTAGCCATGAGCAGGGTCGCCAGTAAATCCAGCAAGATATTTTGGACGCTGCTAGTGCCGGCGGAAGCGTTCAACAGCAGCGACCGGGCCAGCAGATTGGTGCTGTCGCTGGCGGCACTGGCTGCATTGGGGTTGGCCTTCATGGTCGCCATGGCTTGGTTGATCGCCGCGGCTTCCGTGAAGAACAATACCAAGAACGGCAGGAGACCGACGAGGATGGCCTCGCCCCAGTGGCCGCGCAGCTTCTCTTTGGCTTCTTTTTTGATCTGTGCACGTGCAATGTGCATCATGAATTCCTTCTTTCTGACTTTCTGAAAAATGTGCTAATTCCAGTATAAGCTGGCCTTGCCGGGGAAGAAAGTCATTTGCACCGGCGGGCTTAATCTTTTCTTGACCATTCAGCAAACAAACTTCACGGATCAATGGCAAATTCTTTACGTCTAGCCGGTATAGTAAAGACAATCAAGTAAACGAGAGGTGAACAACATGACGCAACGCATTCCTGTCCGGATCGTATCGATCCAAGGCCAGACCATCTACGGAATTGAAGAGGATGGCCACATCACGCGGGTGTACATGACCCCGACGCAGGCCCAGGATCCGTTGTACCTGCGGATCCTGCGGCGCATCCAGCGCTCCCAGCTGTGGCTGGCGATGAATCCGCGCCACCAGTTGGTCGATGACGGCTGGCTTTAACAATTGCTGTATAAGAAATGACCGGCTGCGCGGGCGGCAGTCGGGGCGCCACTCACACTGCCTGAGGTCTTGCTGAATGTCAGCGAGGCCTTTTTTTGCCGTCAACCAGGGAGAATTCAGTCTTTGGGACCATCTTTGCCTCCGCTGGCCTTGCTATAATCGAATCAATCATCGGAAGCTGTCAGAAAACGGAGGCGGATTACTATGCTGCATTGGTTATGGGTACTGATCGTGGGGGCCATCGTTGGCGCCATTGCCGGGGCGATTACCGGCCGGGGCAAAGCGATAGGCTGCATCACCAATATTGTGGCTGGACTCATCGGCGCCGGCGTCGGTCAAGCCCTCTTTGGCCACTGGGGCTGGCACGTGGCCGGGATGGCCGTGTTCCCAGCCATCATCGGCGCGGTCATCGTCGTGGCCGTCGTGTCGTTCTTTGTGGACCGGAACTGAGGCCCATCTTACAATCCTGAAAGGCGGTTTTCACCGCCTTTTTGCTCGTGTTATGGTATTGTATAGTTAGGTTTTAATGACTAGGAAACGGTTCCACATTCGATTGTTGAGGAGGCAGACCCGTGAACATTGGGTTGTTTACAGATAGTTATTTCCCCCAGGTGAGCGGGGTGGCAACGTCCATTAAGACGCTGGCCGACAACCTGGAGAAGCGGGGCAACTCCGTCTATATTTTCACCACGACGGATCCCCACGTGCCTAAGGACGCCGTGGAACCCAACGTCTTCCGTTTTTCCAGCATTCCCTTCGTCTCTTTCACGGACCGGCGAATCGCGGTCGGCGGTTTCATTCGCGGACTGGAAGTCGCCAAGGAACTGAAGCTGGACATCGTGCATACCCAGACGGAGTTTTCTCTCGGCCTGCTGGGTAAGTACGTTGCCAAGCAGCTGGAGATTCCTGCTGTCCATACGTATCACACCATGTACGAGAATTACCTGCACTACGTCTTGAACGGTCACTTATTACGGCCGTACCACGTCAAGCAGTATATGCGGGCTTACTTAGCGAACATGAACGGCGTCATTTGTCCCAGTGAGAAAACCCGGGAGTCCCTGATTGGCTACGGCATCAAGATCCCGATGCGGGTCATTCCCACCGGCGTGGACCTCACCCAGTACCAGCAGGCGCCTCAGCAAGACGTGCGGACCGAATGGGGCCTGGCGCCGGATACGCCGGTGATGCTCTCCTTGAGTCGGGTGGCCCCGGAGAAGAAGATCGATCTAGTCCTGGACGGCTTCCCGGAGATCGTCGCCCAGGTGCCCAACGTGCAGCTCCTCATCGTGGGCGACGGCCCCGCGTTAGACGACTTGAAGTCTCAAGCCCAGCAACTCGGCGTGGCGGATCACGTCATCTTCACGGGTGAAGTGCCCCATACCCACGTGAACGATTACTATCACGCGGCGAATGTGCTCGTCTCGGCGTCCGACACCGAGTCGCAGGGATTGACCTACATCGAAGCGCTGGCGGCTAATTTAAAGGTCGTGACCCGGGCCGGGGAGTACACCAATCATCTGTTTGATGATCCCTCCCTGGGACTGACGTTTTCGACCCAGCCAGAAATGGTCAAGGCCGCGGTAGAATATCTCCAGCATCCCCATGCCTTTGATGACGAAGCCACGCGGCAGCGCAAGCTGTACGACATTTCGGCCGATCACTTCGGCGAACAAGTGCTGAGTTTCTACCGCACCGCCGAAGTTCACTACGCCTCCATGGTGTATGACGAAGATAAAGATGGGGAGTTTTTTGAATGATCAAGATCCACATGTTTTCCTCGGCGACGAAGGTGGCCGGGCAGGGTGTCGGCAGTGCGTACACCGAGCTGATGGGTTTGCTGCAGCGTCATTTTCCGGAGACGTTTGATGTCCGGGTCAATGATTACAGTGCCAGCGACATCAGCCACTACCACACGATCGACCCCCAGTTCTTTTTGACCATGCATGAGAAAAAACGCGGACGGCGGATCGGTTATGTCCACTTTCTGCCGGAAACACTGAAAGGGTCGCTCTCGATCCCCTGGCCGGCGGATGATGTCTTCTACAAATACGTCATTGCCTTCTATAAAGCCATGGACCAGCTGGTGGTGGTGAACCCCAGCTTCATTCCCAAACTCGCCGATTACGGCATTCCGGCCAGTACGGTGGAATACATCCCCAACTTCGTCTCTCAGCAGGATTTCTATGCTTATCCGGCAGACCAGAAGCGGTCGTTGCGGTCCGCTCTGGGAATTGCCCCGGGGGCTTTCGTGGTCTTCGGCAACGGTCAGGTGCAGGAACGCAAGGGTGTGCGCGACTTCATTACCTTGGCCCAAACCCACCCGGACGTGACCTTCATTTGGGCCGGCGGTTTTTCTTTCGGCCGCCTCACGGACGGCTACAGCGACTTTAAGAAAGCCATTGATAATGCGCCTAAGAATTTGACGTTTACCGGGATCATTCCCCGGGAGAAAATGCGGGATTATTACAATGTCGCGGATCTTTTCTTACTGCCCAGTTACGACGAGCTGTTCCCCATGTCGGTGTTGGAGGCGTTTGCCTGCGGCGTACCCGTCATGCTGCGGGACCTCTCGCTGTACCACAGCATCATCAATAACCGGTATCTGCCGGCAGCGGATGAACGGGAGATGGCCGCGCAACTGGAGCGGGTCGTCGCCGATCCCGCTGCGCTGGCCCCCTGGCGTGCCCAAGCCAAGGCGGCCGCCCAATACTATTCCGAAGACCGGCTGGCTGGTATTTGGGCCAAGTTCTATACGGCCCAGGCAGCCCTCGGTCAACGGACACGAAGAAGGTCATCATGAGCCGCCGCAATAAGATCGCATTCGTTGTCATGCTTGCCCTGAGTATGGGCATTCTGTTCTTCGAATTGCGTACCGTCAACATGGCCCACTTCTGGCGCGACCTGCTGAACATGAACTGGTGGTGGCTCCTAGTCGCTATTGCCATCATGATTGGCCAGTTGTGCCTCGAAGGGGTGATCATGCAAGTCCTGACCAACGACGGCAAGACCCACCTCAGTTACCACAATGCGGTGCGCGTGCCGTTCATCGAGCAGCTTTTCAACAGCATCACGCCGTTCTCTTCCGGCGGCCAACCCGCAGAACTGATCGCCATGATGCAGTCCGGGGTGGAAGCCGGGAAGTCCAGTTCGCTACTCTTAATGAAGTTCGTCATTTATCAGCTAGCCGTTCTGGTCAACTTCGTTTTGACGATGATCGTGGGTTTCTCCACGGTCGCCCAGCGTTTCTCCGGCCTGGCCTGGCTGATCCTGCTGGGGTTCGTCACCCATCTCTTCACGATTGCCACGCTGCTGCTGATCATGTTCTGGTACAAGTTCACCAAGCGGCTGCTGAAGATCGTCATGACGCCAGTGGGCTGGTTTATGCACAAGGAACGGTTCACTGCGCTGATGGAGAACCTCGACCGCAAGATCGATACGTTCTACGAAGAGAGCCAGCGCTTGAAGAAAGAAAAGAAGCGGGTCGCCAAAGCGGTCGTCTTAACGATGATCCAATTGCTGATCTACTATAGCATTCCGTACTTTGTGCTGCTGGCGCTGGGCCATTCAGACGTCAATCCGTTCTCGGTGATGTCGATGCACGTCATGATCGTGATGATTACTTCCATCTTCCCGATTCCTGGGGGGACGGGCGGTGCAGAGTACAGTTTCCGGACCCTGTTCTCCACATTTCTGCCCAATGCGTCCCAACTGGTCTTGGGAATGCTGCTGTGGCGGTTCATTACGTACTATGTGGGGATGTTCTCCGGAGTCGTCGCGCTGGCTGTACCAGCGCATAAGGACGCCGAGCAGGCGCCAAAAAAATCAGCCGAAGTCGATAATAATGCCTAAAAACATGCACATTTTTCTCCACATGTGCCCCGACATTTGTTAAACTGACAATGAAGCCTGAACTGAAAGGGGCATGGGCATGGAAAGCTCACAATTAGTAGCGATCATTAATCGCCTGGACGCCATGATCAAAGAAGACGGCCAAGAAGAACGCACCCGGCGCTTTGAGATCGACGGCACCGAAAAATGTGCGGTGACGTACGATCCCACTTCTGACTCGTTCACGTTGGAAGAGTTCGACGCGCACCAATCGTTCCAATTCGATAACATTGATCTGGTGGCAATGGAAATCTACGACCTGTTGTACGATTAAGCAGGCCGGCGGTGAACAGGCACATGAGCTGGGACGAGCGATTGTTCCAGTTTTTTTGTATAGAGGGCGGAGGCGAGCGGTTAGAAGCGTAGGGATAAGGCCGAGCAAGGGAAAAACCCGGACTTAGGTTTTGCCCTTGCTCGGCCTTATCCCCTAGCTTCTGCTCGCCTCCGCCCGTTTGGAGAAGCCACCCTGCACTTGGGATTTGTGGCTTAAGGTCCTCAGACCATGGTGGCCTGCCCGCCGGAGCCCGTTTATCAGCCGCCAGTCTCTCCAGCCATACCAACCCTCCTTAAAGAATGCCTTAACATCCCGCCCAGCCTGAGCACCACCGTTGTTATTTACCGGCGACTCAGGTACAATTTCCACAGACTGTAGTGATTATCGGGACAGTAATTAACGCACCAATGCACCATTGAACGATTGACAAACTATGCGTGGAGGAACTTTTCATGAAAAATGCGTTGCAGGCAGTACGGCGGTTCATGAACTCCCGGTGGGGCTTCTTCCTGCTGGCCGTTGTCCTGTTTTGGATCAAGACGGTGTATGCGTACACCACCAAGTTCAACTTGGGCGTTAAGGGCGGGATGCAGTACCTTTTGCTGGTACTGAACCCTTTGCCGACCACGCTTCTTTTGTTTGGGGTGGCGTTGTACATGAAAGGGCGCAAGTCCTACGTCGTGATGATCGTGATCGATCTGGTGACGTCCACCTGGCTGTTTGCCAACGCCTTGTACTATCGGGAATTTTCTGACTTCCTGGGTATCAACCTGATCAAGGGCAGCGGGGCGGTCTCCAATAACCTGGGCACCAGCATCATGGGGATCATGAAGCCCTCGGACTTCTTCCTGTTCCTGGATGTTGCGATTCTCATCCTGCTGTTGGCGTTCAAGGTGATCCGGGTGGACATTCACCCCATTAAGATTCGGTACGCTCTGACCGTGACGGCCTTTGCACTGGCGCTGTTCGGGTTGAACCTGACGATGGCGCAAAGCGACCGCAGCGGGCTGCTGACGAGGACCTTCGACAATAACTACATTGTGAAATATCTGGGTCTTAACGCGTACTCCGTCTATGACAGTGTGAAGGCGGCCCAGACCAGTGCTGTCCGCAATAAGGCCGACAGCTCGGACATGAAGAGTGTGCTCAGTTACCTGAAGACTAGCCGGGTGGGGCCGAATACCCAGTATTACGGCAAGGCCAAGGGCAAGAACATCATCATAATTCACCTGGAGTCGTTCCAGCAGTTCCTGATTGACTTCAAGTGGGATGGCCAGGAAGTTACGCCCAACCTCAACAAGCTCTACCACGCGAACGACACGCTGTCCTTCGACAATTTCTTCCACCAAGTCGGCACCGGCAAGACGGCGGATGCCGAAATGATGATGGAAAACTCCCTGTTCGGCTTGCCGGAAGGCCCGGCGATGGTCCAGTACGGGACCACCAACACCTTCCAAGCCGCCCCAGCCATTCTTGACCAGAAGGGGTACACCACTGCCGCGTTCCACGGCGACGTGCCGTCCTTCTGGAACCGGGACAATACATACAAGTCCTGGGCCTACGATTACTTCTTCAGCACCAACTACCTGCCGAAGAAGGCCAGCTACATGATGAATTACGGTATGAAGGACAAGATCTTCATGCTGGAGTCGTCCAGCTACTTGGAGAAATTGCCCCAGCCGTTTTACGCCAAGCTGATTACCGTGACGAACCACTATCCGTATCCGCTGGATAAGGCTAACCAGACTATCAGTAAGACCAATACCGGTGACAACACGGTGGACGGCTATGTTCAGACTGCCCATTACCTGGACCAGGCGATCGGCGAGTTCATGAGCTGGTTGAAGAGCAGCGGCCTGGAGAAAAACACCATGGTCGTCTTCTACGGCGATCACTACGGGATTTCTGCCAACCACAAGAAGGCCATGGCGAAGCTGACCAACAAGGACACCTTCAACAACTATGACAATGCCATGTATCAGCGGGTGCCCTTCATGATCCACATGCCCGGGCTGCAAGGCGGCATCAACCACACTTTCGGCGGCGAGATCGATGCCCTGCCGACGATCCTCGACTTGGCCGGGGTCCCGAACACCGATACGGTCCAATTCGGCCAAGACCTGCTGGCGACCAATCGGAACCAGATCGTGCCGTTCAGAAATGGGGACTTCGTGACGCCGAAGTACACCAAGGTCGGCTCGACCTATTACGACACGACCACTGGCAAGCAGCTCAAGCTGACCGCGGCCCAGAAGACGGAGATCGAGAAGATCAACAACCACGTCCAGACCGACCTGTCCCTCTCGGACCGGGTAATTACCGGCGACCTGCTGCGTTTCTACAAGCCGAATTGGTTTAAGAAAGTGGACAAGAGCGACTATAATTATAAGAAGAGCAAGGGGGACGCTTTACTGAAGAAAATGATGAAGTCCACCCCCACCAGTCTCTTCCAGAAGAACAACGACAAGACCACGCTGGACAGTTATAAGACCAACGCCCCGGAGCTGAAGAGCAGCAGTCATTACAGTGCTGATGCGGATGGGGAGGCTGCGGAAAATAGCGCCGCGGATGCGGAGAGTGAGTCATCCGCCAGCAGTTCGTCAGCCGCATCCAGCAGTAGTGCCGATGCAAAAAGCTCAGAGTCTTGGAGCATGAGTAGCAGTAGCAGCAGTAAGTAGGGTTTGGAGAAAGGATGACGCCAGATGGCTACCGAAACACTCAGTCCCAGTGCGTTATTGAAGAAGTCCCACACCCGGGTGACCCCGCAGCGCGAGGCCATTCTCGGATTCCTAATGGGCACGGATTCTCATCCCACCGCGGATGACATTTATCATCACTTAGCCGACCGGTTCCCCAACATGAGCGTGGCCACGGTTTACAACAACCTGCGTACCCTCACTGGGCTCGGCCTGATTCAGGAATTGTCGTACGGCGACAGCTCCTCCCACTTCGACTTTGTCGAGACGGCCCACTATCATGCCATCTGCCAAGTCTGCGGAAAGATTTTCGACGTTTATTACCCCGGTTTGAACGAGATCGACACGATCACGGAGAATGCCACCGACTTCGCGGTCACCAGTCACCGTATCGAAGTCTACGGCATCTGCAAGGATTGCCAGAAGAAGCTGGCAGCGGAGACGCCGGCCGAGTAATATGAATGAGCATCAGCCAGCAGGCTGGTGCTTTTTCTGTATTGTCTGACGCTGCGAGGACGGTTCATGGGGCAACGATGAGAAAGGGGGAACTTTAATGACCGAAGAAATACCATTGACCGGTGGCCGGGTGACGACAGGGGTCGTCCGCGTGGGGCAGACGGTGCATCGTCCTGTTGGCCCGCGCAGCCCGTTCGTTCATCGGGTACTGAACGTTTTAGGCGGGCACAATGCGCCGCAGTATCTGGGCGATGATCAGATTGGCCGGGAGGTGTTGACCTATATCCCGGGTGCCGTGCCTGCCGACCTCGGCTTCTTTTCCTTAGGGCAATGCGTCCAAGCCGCCCGGCTGATCCGCC
This sequence comes from Schleiferilactobacillus shenzhenensis LY-73, assembly GCF_000469325.1. Taxonomy (GTDB): domain Bacteria; phylum Bacillota; class Bacilli; order Lactobacillales; family Lactobacillaceae; genus Schleiferilactobacillus; species Schleiferilactobacillus shenzhenensis. The sequence continues at coordinate 11,177 of NZ_KI271620.1, forward strand.
AAGTCCGTGACCGTTTGAGTGAGTTTCCTGATTGCGGCCCCGGCCAGACGGTCTGCCACAATGACTTGTCGCCCTGTAATTTTGTGTTTCAAAGAGGACAGCCCGTCGCCATCATTGACTGGGACGCTGCCGCAGTTGGCGACCCGTTGGACGACTTAGCCTATGCCCTTTGGCTGTGGCTGGATCTGGGCAACCCAGATAATGATTTGGTGTCATGCCGCACACGGCTTCAAGCGATGCTGACGGCCTATGGCGTTCCCCGAACCCAGTGGCCGAGTTTCAGCCAGTGGATTCCACAACAAATGGCTCGGGTCGCAGTTTCTGCGATAGAAACACCGGGCCGTACCCGAGCCGTGCGTGCTTGGGTCGCCCGCTGCAGCGCGTGGTGGCAAAGCCACGGTGCCGATTTGCTGCGCTGATTTTAGAAATTATTTTTGCCCGATGGATTCTGTGTTTTTGAAATATGGAGGCGAACGTGCCGTGCAGGTTCACCCAGATTATTCTCTATATCCATACGATAGTTACCACTGGGAGGTTATCGTTCATACTTTCAGAAACGCGTGTCAATACTTTGTAAAAAGGGTGTTGACGGCAGGGCCGTGGGCTGATAAGATATTATTCGTTGTCGT
>NZ_KI271621.1 GCF_000469325.1 Schleiferilactobacillus shenzhenensis LY-73
TGGAGCCTAACGGACTTGAACCGTCGACCTCCTGCATGCCATGCAGGCGCTCTCCCAGCTGAGCTAAGGCCCCATTTGCTATCGCTCAAACTATATTACAGGATGGGCAGATGAAAAGCAAGCAACGGACTTGAATTTTTTTGCGCGGAGCTGGAACAGCAGACGGCGCGACGGGCAACCTTTCCTGCCGCGTATTGCGGCATAGCAAAAAGGCGGAGCGCACCGCTCCGCCTTTTTGTCTTACCACGGCCGTAAGCCGAACGCCGCACCGCAGTAGATAATGATTAAGCCAATGGCCAACACCCACTGCCAGGCCGGCAGCGGGTCGCTGATCAACTCCGTGCGCGGGGCGTTCTCAGTGAAGCCTTGGGAGGTCATGGCCTCGGCCAGGTCGTTGGACCAATTCAAGGAAACCAGGATAATGCGCAAATACAAAAGCGGGTTCCACAGCCGCAGGTTTTCTCCCCGCACCAAAGCCGAATACTGGATGCGGCGGAACTCCCGGCGGACCCGGTTGCCCATGTTCAGGGCGCCCAGCAGTCCGAAGACGAAGGCGTTGGGCAGGTGGAAGTGCAGGTGCAGACCGACGAGCCAGCGCTGGGTGCTGACGGTCATCGTTAAGATCATGCCCAATAGTAAGTAGGCGTACACCCGGCTGGCATACATCCAAGCCAGATGCCAACGGTCGACGGTGCCGAAGAACCAGAAGGAGATCCAGCTCCCGAAGGCCAGGGGTAGGGCCACCAGCAGGACAATGCCGGCTTTGCGCCACGAGACGCGCATGGCAATCAAGTAGAGCAAGCCGATAATACTGACGATGACGTTCAGCCAAACGCTGTTGGCAAAGGCCAAAGGCAGGCCGATGCCAATCATGATCAAGGTGAGCGTGGCCGGGTTCAAGCCGCGGGTGGTGCTGTCATTGTTGGTCATGGGTGCCCTCCTCTCCCGCAATCAGGGTCAGCTGTTCATCGGCCAGGTGCAGCTCGTAGGCCATGAAAGGCACGACCCCTTGTCGTTGGTGAGAAACGACCAAGGCACTGATTTGCAGGTCTTGGACCGTTTGCTGCAGCAGGGTCAGAACGGCATGCAAGGACTGGGCGTCCAAGCCGGCGAACGGTTCGTCCAAGAGCAGGACCGGCTGGCCCATGATCAGCATGCTCAATACCTGCAGCTTTTTCTGCTGACCGCCGGACAGCGCGTAATTCACGTGCTCCTCGAGCCCAGTCAAGTTGAGCTGGTCGACTGCCGCCTTTATGCGTTCCGGTGTCCAGTAATCGGGGTGCAGGCTGTGCTGGGCAGAAAGGTCAAGTTCTTCCTGCAGGTGGATGCGGATAAACTGGTCAGGGCTGTTTTGGTAGACCTCGGCGACCCGCATCGCCCATTGGCGCAGCTTGAACTGCTTGACCGGCTGCGCACCGTAAGTGATCGACCCGGTGAACGGATGCTGCTGAGTGAGGGCAGAAAAGAGGGTTGACTTGCCTGCACCGTTATCCCCGGACAACAGCCCCAGTTGGCCGGCGGGGATCTGAAAATGCGCGTTGCGAATCAGCTGCCGGGTGTCAACCCCTAAGCCCAGATCGGCCCAGGCCAAGGGCCCACTGGTGAGCGACTGGCCAATGACCGGCGTGGCCGGTGTGTCTTGGGGCAAGTCAGTGAGCGGCGGCGTGGTCAGTGTGTGGGTGGCGTGATCCACGTGGTACACATGATCGACCAGACCGGCGTAACCGGAAAGGTCATGGTCCGCCAGGATGATTGTCTTGTGCTGTGTCTCTTGCAGATTTTTGAGATCCGCCAGCAACTGGGTCCGGCCCTTAGCGTCGACGTTGGCAAACGGTTCGTCCAACAGGATCAAGTCACTGCCCAGGGCCAGCACACTGGCCAACGCTACCCGCTGCTGCTCGCCGCCGGAGAGAGACTGCAAGGCCCGGTTGGTGAACGCTGTCAGGTTCAACGCAGAAAGGACCGCTGTGATACGCCGGTCGATCTCCGCAGGCGCCAGTTGCAGATTGGCCAGTGCAAATTGTAATTGGTCGATCACCGTCCGCATGGCGAATTGACGGCTGGGATTTTGGAACAGTACCGCCACGTGTTGGGCCCTCTGATAGGGCGGCAACGCCGCAATCGCTGTGCCGTCGACGGTCACTTCCCCGGACTGGATGACGCCGCCATATTGCGGATACAGGCCGGCCAACAGTTTCAGCAACGTCGACTTGCCGCTCCCGGACGGGCCGGTCAGCAAGTTGAACGTGCCGTCAGCGGGTGCAAAATTCAAGTCCGCAAAGATCGGCGGAGCTTCTTCAGCGTAACTGAACGTAAGATTCGTGACGGCCAGTTGCACCATTACTTCAACAGTCCAGTCTTAGCCACCAGCTGTTTGATCCAATACACCAGGACGCCGGAGAAGAACCCGATGGAGATGAAGCGGATGATGAGCAGCGTAATGAGCAGCCCCGGCTGGTAGTTTTTATAACCGCTCTGGAACCAGTCCCAAGCGAAGGTGACGATCGTGGCGCCAATCGTCGACATGAGCAAGCCAAATTTATCCCAGTTCTTGTAACCGGTCACGGCAAACCCTAATTCGTTACCAATGCCTTGAATGAAGCCGGAAATCAGGTCGGCCGCCCCCCAGCTGGAGAACAACATCATTTCGACGGCTGCCGCCAGCAATTCACCAATGACGGAAGCACCGACTTTGCGCAGCAAGACACCCGCCAAGGGCCCCGCCATGATCCAGACACCAATCGTCAGGTCGTTGGCATAAGGCTTGAGCGGTGTGGCCGCAATGGCGTAGTAGGCAAAGCTCCACAATTGATAGATGAGGCCGAAGAAGACCCCAATAAGGGCTAAGAAAATAACGTCGCGGATCGTCCAGCGGACCGGATTAACTTTGGCCGCTGGTGTTTTGGTGTTTTGCATGATCAATCACTCCCAGTATTTTTTGAACCGGGCCAGGGGGAATAAAAAAACGGCCATTCTGCCGAGAGAAGGCCGTGCACAAACTAAAAGATATCATGAGCTCCCTCCGCTGGTATTGTCCAGATCAGGTTCATGGGTTTCTCTCAGCCACGAATGGCACCCCAGCTCGTTTCAATTGACCATAGTGTAGCCTGGATCGGCTGACGGGTCAACCCATGCGGCTTCTTGTGAAGGAAAAATTGCCCACTTTTAACGGTGCGGCGCGGTGGCGTCCGCTGGGGCGTCCATAGCTTGCACCAGCGCATCGCTGACCCGCTGGGCGACAATGGCCTTAGTGGCCAAGTGGATCAGCTCCCGAACCGCGGGTGACGCCTGCTGGGCAGAAGGAATGGTCACGTCAATGGTGGCGTCCGGTGTCGCTGCGGCTTGAGCGTTGTAAGCATGAACCCAAAGATCGTAGGCTTCTTGCCAGGACAGCTCGGCGGTCAGGGCGGCCAAGTACTGGTGGACCACGTCTAGTGAATACAGCGTTTTGAGCAGCGTGACCAGAATGATTTGGGCCAGCTGCTTGCGGCCATACCGCTTCTTATCCGGCCGGGAGACCAGGTCTTGTTTCACATAACTATTCACCATCGACTTGGTCACCTGGGTACCGGTAATCATCTCCGTATACCGGTTGGTTTCGCTGATCACTTGGTCCATGTACAGGCCGATGTCGCTGAGCGAGGCAAACAAGGGCAGTTGATGATGATGGAACCGGTGGACCCACGTCTTGAATGCCTCAGTGAACATACTTTTTTGCTTCCCTTCTGCGTCCTATTCATTATATCATGTGAGAAATCGGGTACAAATTTCAGTAAAGCGTTTGCAAACAACTTCTGGATACTTTATAATTTGTACTGACAAGTTGACGACATGGGAGAAATCGAAATGGAGAAAAAATACGAAATCGTCACCGCGGCCATCCGGGAGTGGATCACGAGCGGACGATACAAGATTGAAGATAAATTACCAACAGAATCCGAATTAATGAGCCAGTTTCAAGTCAGCCGGCACACGGTGCGCAAGTCCCTTTCTGACCTGGAAGTGCAGGGCTTCATCTACCGCATCCAGGGCGGCGGGTCCTTCGTCGCTGATTACAAGCACAACGCGAACCGCAGCGAAGCCCACACCAAGACGGTGGCGGTGCTGACGACGCACATCACCGACTACATCTTCCCCGCGATTATTTCCGGGATTGAGAGTCAGCTGTCGGCCAATGCCATTTCGATGCTGCTGTCCAGCACCCAGAATGACGAGACCTTGGAGCGCAAGAATTTAGAAAAATTCCTCGATGACGACATTCAAGGGGTCATCGTGGAACCCACCAAGAGCGCGTTCACGATCGAAAACGAGGACCTCTATCAGCGCTTCGCCGAAGCCCACATCCCGCTGCTGACCATTGATGCCCGGCCCAGTCACCCGGATATTCCTTATTTTGTGATGGATGACTTTCAGGGCGGGCTTTTGGCGGCCCAAGCGCTGTTGAACGCGGGCCACCGGCATATTTTGGGCATCTTCAAGTCTGATGATCAGCAGGGTGTCTTGCGGATGAACGGCTTCAGTGAAGCATTGCAGCGCAGCCAGCAGGGCGTGCGCGGGCAGGTGCTGCTCTACCAGTCAGAAACGACAGACCAGGCGCTGCGGGAGCAAATCACCCAAGTGCTGGCAGAAACGGACCGGCCGACGGGGATCGTCGGCTACAACGATCAGATTGCGTTAGCGGCCTACACCGCGGCCCAGAACCGCGGGCTTGCCGTACCAGACGACGTGTCGCTGGTCGGTTTCGATAATTCGCTCCTGGCCTCTCGGTTGGGGATTCGGCTGACCAGCATCAACCACCCGAAGGCGCAGATGGGACAGGACGCCGCCCAATTGATGATCAAGATGCTGCAAGAGCCCAACAAGGATTACATGGCCGCGGCCAAGACGTATCCGCCCGAGCTGGTGAGCGGGGATTCGATTCGCACTCTCGCCACCGACGCACAGCAGCAGGCTCAGAAGTAACAGATGACGATAAGATTACCCGGATCGGCGAGCCGCCGATCCGTTTTTTATCCGTACGGTAAGGGATTTGGGTAATCAGTTTTTGAAACATTAGCTAAACTTGTCTTGAAATGGCTTACACGTTCCGTTAACATGGGTCTGTGTTTAAAGTTATTCGGACAAATTTTCAAGGAGGACGTTATGACCAACCAAAAACAACCCATTGTGCCCCAGCGCGCTGATCCCTGGGTTTACCGCCACACGGACGGATACTACTACTTCACCGGTTCTGTGCCGGGCTACCAAACCATTGAATTACGGCGGGCCAAGGGCCTGACCGACCTGGCGGCCGCCCAGCCCGTGACGATTTGGCACGCCCCGGCCAGCGGTCCCATGAGCCAGCTCATCTGGGCGCCGGAACTGCATTATCTGGATGGTGCTTGGTATATCTATTTCGCAGCATCTGATGATGCTAAGGAACGCAATGCCCGTCACCACCACCGCATCTTCGTGTTGCGCAACCGCAATGCCGATCCGCTGACGCAGGAATGGGAGACATTGGGCCAAGTGGTCACGCCCCAAGACAGTTTCAGTCTGGACGCCACCGTCTTTACCCACCAGGGCGCCCATTACCTCGTCTGGGCCCAGCTGACGCCGGCCACCCGCACCAGTTCAGACCTGTACATTGCCCAGCTGGCGGATCCGGTGACCCTGGCCACGGCGCCGATCATGCTGTCCATGCCGGAATACGAGTGGGAGAAGTCGATTTACCCCGTCAATGAAGGCCCAGCAGTGATCGTCCACGGCGGCAAGGTCCTGCTCACATACTCGGCCAACGCTACGGATGAGCATTACGCCATGGGTCTGCTGTGGGCGGACGCCGCCAGCGACCTGCTCAACGCCTATTCCTGGCATAAGAGCAAGACGCCGGTATTCACCAGCAGTGCTGCGCACAGCCTTTACGGCCCGGGCCACAACAGCTTTACCACCAGTCCAGACGGCCAGACTGACATCCTCATCTACCACGCCCGACCGTACGACAACGCTCACTTACAGGGCGGCTTCCTCGGTAATCCCGACCGCCACGCCTACGCCCAGACGTTTACCTGGGCCGCCGACGGCCTGCCGGTATTCGGTGCTCCTGGGGATAATTGAGAAAGGAAACGACACATTATGGGAATAGTATACATTGACGATCACCGGCCCCTGGGCCGCATCAACAAAGACATTTACGGCCAATTTTCTGAACATCTGGGCCGCTGCATCTACGGCGGTCTGTGGGTCGGGCCGGAATCGGACATCCCCAACGTCAACGGCATCCGCAGCGACGTGGTGGCGGCGTTGAAGGACATTCACGTGCCGGTGCTGCGCTGGCCGGGCGGCTGCTTCGCCGACGAGTACCACTGGCAGGACGGTATCGGCCCCAACGACCAGCGCAAGACCATGGTCAACAACAACTGGGGCGGGGTGACCGAGAACAACCACTTCGGCACCCACGAATACTTCGAACTGCTTCGGCAGATTGGTGCCGCCGCATACATTAACGGCAACGTCGGCAGCGGCACCGTCCAAGAGATGCAGGAGTGGGTCGAGTACATGACGATGAACGGCACCTCGCCCATGGCCGACCGCCGGGCCCAGAATGGTCATCCTGACCCTTGGCCGGTCAAGTATTTCGGCGTCGGCAACGAGTCCTGGGGCTGCGGCGGCAACATGCGGCCGGCATATTACGCCGACCTCTACCGCCGCTACCAGACCTTCGTGCGCAATTACGACCCCCAGCATCCGTTGACCAAGATTGCCTGCGGACCGAACAACGATGACTACCACTGGACCGACGAAGTGATGAAGAGCGCCGGCCCGTATTTGGACGGCATCAGCCTGCACCACTACGCCTTACCCCACCAGACCTGGTCGGGGAAGAAAGGCAGCGCCACTGGGTTCCCCGCGGACGAATGGGTCTCGTTGATGGCCGACGCGGAAAAGATGGATGAGCTGATCACCCGTCACAGCGCCATCATGGACAAATACGATCCGGACAAAAAGAAGAGCCTGGTCGTGGACGAGTGGGGCGCTTGGTATGATGTGGAACCGGGCACGAACCCTGGCTTCCTGTACCAGCAAAACACCATCCGCGATGCCTGCGTGGCCGCACTGGCCCTGCACATTTTCCAACACCACGTGGACCGCGTCCACCTGGCCAACATTGCCCAAATGGTCAACGTCCTGCAGGCGATGATCCTGACAGACGGCGACCAGATGGTCAAGACCCCGACGTATTACGTCTTCAAGATGTTCTTGGCCCACCAAGACGCCACGGCGTTAGATACTGTGGACGATCTGCCAGCCACGGTGACGACCTCCGTGTCGGCTAAAGGCGGCGGGTATCTCCTGTCACTGGTGAATTATGGTTTAGACGCAGCGGCGGATGTGCGCTATGAGTTCCAGACCCATACGGTTCAAAGCGCGGCGGGAGAAATTCTGCACAGTGCCGCCATGGATGCCCACAATGACTTTACCGCCCCGGATACGGTCGTCCCGGAACCGCTGACCACGGGTTTGACCCATGATGCCCACAGCGTGAGCGTGACGATCCCGCCCATGAGCGTGGTGACGGTCCATGTCCGCTGACCGAGCACCGTGCTGGACGTGCGGCGACTTGGCCGTGACCGATCCGGCGGCCATTAATGCGTCGGTGGCCGACCAGTTAGCCCTGGAACCGGCCGCTAATAGGGTGTCAGACACTGTTCGAGCAGCCCGCTTGGCGGTATGCCGGCAGTGTCCTTTCTACCAGCACGGGACGTGTACCGAATGCGGGTGTTACGTAGCGTTCCGGGCCAGTCTGAAGAATAAGGCGTGTCCGCGGCACGCTTGGAATCAAGATAAGGAGCCGAATCAATGACAGAGAAAGTACCCACGATTACCGTTCATCCTGATCAGCCGCTGGCCGATCTGGGCGACTTGTACGGCATCTTCTTCGAAGACTTGAACCATGCTGCCGACGGCGGGCTGTACGCCGAAATGGTGCAGAACCGGTCCTTCGAGTTCTGTTCCGTGGATGCGCCGGACTACCACGCGCTGACCGCCTGGGAAGATGCACAGGGCGCCCCGCTAACACCAGCGCCATTGGCCTTGCGGGTGCTCAGCGATGCCCCCTTGAACAGCAATAATCTGCACTATCTCCAGATCGACACCCACGACCCTCGGACCTTCCGCAATCACGGGTACGGGCAGGGCATGGCCTTCCGGCGGGACGCGGTGTACCGTTTCTCCGTTTTCGCCCGCAAGCTGTACGCACCGGTGACGCTGACGGTGGCGTTGACCGATGATGCCGGCCAGATTTTGGCCAGCGGTGAGACTGTCGTCACCAGCGACGACTGGCACCAATATTTTCTGACCCTGACCAGCCGGGGGACGACCGCAGCCGGCCGCCTGCAGCTCACCGTCAGCGGCAACGCCCACGTGAGTCTGGACATGATCTCGCTCTTCCCGAAGGACACCTTCCACCACCGGATCAACGGTGTGCGGGAAGACATTGGGGAGCAGCTCGCGGCCCTCCATCCCCGCTTCATGCGCTTCCCCGGCGGCTGTCTGGTCCATGACGGCAGCCTCGATCCCCGGGACCGCGACGCCGGCTACCGCTGGAAGAACACGATTGGCCCCGTGGAAGCCCGCCCGGCTCGGCGCAATTCCTGGGGCTACAACCAGACGCTGGGTCTAGGCTACTACGAGCTGTTCCAGCTGGCCGAAGACATCGGCGCGAAGCCGCTGCCGGTCCTGCCCGGCGGCTGGGATCCGCACCACCAGTGGGCGGCCCCCATGGCTGAACTGCAGCCGTTTATTGACGATGCGCTGGATCTGATTGAATTTGCCAATGGACCAGTGGATTCCGAGTGGGGCGCCAAGCGGGCGGCGATGGGCCATCCCCAGCCGTTCCATTTGGAATATTTGGCCATCGGCAACGAGGAAGTGGGGCAAGAATTCTTCGACCGCTATCCCCGCTTCCACAATCAGATCAAGGCCCGCTATCCGGACATCAAGCTGATCAACTCGGCCGGCCCCTTCGCCGCCGGCAGCGAGTTCGACCGCGGCTGGACCAGTGCCCGGCAGCACCACAGTGACTTGGTGGACGAGCATTACTACATGTCCCCGCGCTGGTTCCTAGCTAATCAGCACCGCTATGATACTTACGATGCCCACGGCCCCAAGGTCTTCCTGGGCGAATATGCCTCCCACGGCAACACCTGGGCCAACGCGTTGGCCGAAGCCAGTTATATGATCGGCCTCGAACGCAACGCCGCCAAGGTGGGCCTGGCCTGTTATGCGCCGTTATTGTGCAACACAGATTATGTGAACTGGCGCCCGGACTTGATCTGGTACGACCAGCAGCACGTCACCGGCAGTGTGAACTACGACGTGCAGAAATTATTCATGACCCATCAGGGCAGCCAGAACATTGCCCATGAAGAGGCCAATCTGCCGGCGCCGCTGCCCTTGCCCGCTGCGCCCACCACCGGTGCGGTCCGTTTCCAGGGTGCCGATGCCGATATTACTTACAGCAACATTTCTTACACTGACCTGCTCAGTGATACGACTACCCAGCTGGCGGATGGTACCGTGACGGGTCAGGACCAGGTGCCGCTGCTGGCGAAGACCAGCGGCTACTTCCGGCTGACCTTCGACTTCGTCAAGACCGGCGGCCGGCCGGATAAGGGCATGCGGCTGGACTTCGGCGTGGTTGATGACCAGCACCGCTTCGGCTGGTCCCTGGGCGGTTGGCAGAATCAGGATGCGCTGATCGAGCAGATCGACGAGGGCGGCGGCAGCGCCTTGACCCAGTCCATCTGGCATGTCAGCCAGAACGTCCCGTACCACTGCGAGCTGACTGTGGACGGCGATCACCTGACGGGTAAGATCGACGGGCATGTGTTCAACGATGTCCGTATTCCCAGCGGCACGATTCCCGCGCTATACATCAACAGTGTGCGGACGACCGCCGGGCAGACCATCGTTAAGCTGGTCAACGTCCAGGATACCGCGAACGACGCGCGTATCGCCGGCTTGCCGGAGGGGGCAGCGACCATTGAGACGCTGCAGGCCCCACCGGCGGCAGAGAACACCGTGGGTCAGCCGGATCAAGTCCAGCAGGACAATGCGACGGGGCAGCCGGCGGCAGACGGAACGCTGCCGGTCCACGTGCCGGCCCATAGTATTGTGTTCGTGATGACTGAAGGGAGCAAAAAAGAATGACAGAAAAAGAGTTTCGGACCTGGGCACCGAGTGCACCGATGGGCTGGAATAGTTGGGACTGCTTCGGGGCCTCGGTGACCGAGGGCGAAGTCAAGGCCAACGCCGACTATCTGGCCAAGCACTTGAAACAATTCGGCTACCAGTACGTTGTCGTCGACATTCAATGGTACGAACCGCAAGCCAATTCCTCGGTGTACCACCAGTTTGCGGACTTGGCGATGGACGATCAGGGCCGGCTGATTCCGGCGACGAACCGCTTTCCCTCCGCCGCTGAAGGCCACGGCTTTGGTCCTCTAGCCCAGTACGTGCACGACTTGGGCCTGAAGTTTGGTATCCACATTATGCGCGGGATTCCCCGCCAAGCGGTGGCCCAGAACGTCACTACCGCCGGCGGCTATTCCGCCCGGGACATTGCGGCCAATAACATCTGCCCCTGGAATTCTGATATGTACGGGCTGGACATGAGCACGCCGGGCGCCCAAGCATACTACGATTCTCTGATGGCATTGTACGCCAGCTGGGGCGTGGACTTCATCAAGTGCGACGACATCGCTGATTCTAAGCTGTATGGGATGCATCGGTCAGAAATTGCTGCGCTGCGCAGTGCCATCGACAAGACCGGCCGGCCAATCGTGCTCAGCTTGTCCCCAGGCCCGGCGGACATCAACTATGGCGCCTTTCTCCAAGAACACGCCAACATGTGGCGCCTGACCGACGACTTCTGGGACACCTGGCGGCAGCTGAAGGGTATGTTCCCGGTCGCCGCCAAGTGGGCGCCGATGGTGCGGGCCGGCAACTGGCCGGACCCGGACATGTTACCGCTGGGAGCCATCCGCCAACGCAGTGTCGACGGCGGCACCAAGCTGCCCCATACCCGCTTTACGGTACCTGAGCAAAAGACGATGCTCACACTCTGGAGCCTGCTGCGGGCGCCGTTCTTCCTCGGCGGAGACCTGCCGCAGACCGGCGACGAGCTGGCGCTGATTACCAATCAGGCCGTTCTCGGCATGCGCCAAGACATTACTGAGGCCCACGAAGAAGCGGCCACGGACACACTGGTCACCTGGCAAGCCCAAAGCGCCGCGCACCACTACACGGCATACTTCAACATTGGCGAAGACGAAATCACCGTTCAAGCACCGGCCGCTCCCGCTAGCGAATTGTGGGACGGTACCGCACTGACCCCGGACCAACCGCTGACGGTTCCGGTGCACGGCGTCGTGCTGATCGAACAGCAGTAACTGAGTAGAAAAATAGGCTCACTTTCCTGTTTGGGAAGGTGGGCCTTTTTGGTGTTGTGAAATATTAGTCGCGAAAGCCGGCGATTTGGGCTCTCCGGTTGGCTGGCGAGGAAAGGACTCGCGAGGCCCGGCGATTTGGGCCCTCCGGCTGGCTGGGGCTGGAACGCCATGGGCA
>NZ_KI271622.1 GCF_000469325.1 Schleiferilactobacillus shenzhenensis LY-73
TTTGCTTACAGGGGCAAACGACGTTATTTAAAGCCGAGGAGGCTTATCTTCGGCTCGTGAACAACAAGGCCACGGAAACGTTCGGTCAAGCCTTGGAGAAGCTCGATGACCAGTTGTACCAGAAGGTCAAGGAGAAGCATGCACCGGGGCAGATCCACTCCTTGAGCCGGGACTCCCGGACGATCAGCTTTTGCTTTGGGACCGTCCAGTTCAAACGGCGTTACGTCGAGATGCCCGATGGAAGCCGGGTATACCTTCTGGACGAAGCCTTGGCTATCCAGGCCAGGCGCCAGTTCTCCCCACTGCTCATGGCCAAGACCGCAGACATGGCAGCGGATGTCACGATGCGTCAAGCAGCTAAGGCCGTGACTGGTCTGACTAACTGCTCAGTGACAGCACCAGCAGTGGACAACATCGTCCGGGCAACAGGTCAGGACCTTGCCTTAGTACGAACTCAAGAAGCGAAGGAGGAAGAGGAGGCAGCGCCGGGGAAGAGGAAAGCGGTCAAGGAGCTTTACATCGAGGGGGACGCCTTCATGGTCCGGGGCCGGTGCACCCGGGGCAGACGTAACCATCGCCAACGCAACCTGCCGTTCATGCACACCGTCCACCGCTTTCAGGTTTATGAAGGCGTGGCAGAGAACGGCAGCCGCCGCACCTTGGTCAACCGGCATGAGGTGAGTCACTTGAACCGGGTCGTGGCGATCCGGGAGTTGGCGGCCTACGTGATGGCACACTACGACCTCCGCGAGACGACCGTCTTTACCGGGAGTGACAACGGCAGCGGGTACGAGCGGGAGGTCTTCGCCGACCTTGCGGCCGGCGCGAAGCGGGAGATCCACGTGCTGGACCGCTACCACCTCAATCGCAAGATCACGAAACGTCTGGCCGGGTTCCCAGATGGAATCGCTAGTCGCGTCCAGAAGGCTGCCTACACGGCCGACAAGGACGCGATGACGGAAGCACTGGATACTTGTCAGAGCCTCGCCGCTGGCAACGAGACAGGGGCCGCTGACCGCACCGAGGACGTGCGTTTACTGCGGGCCTATCTGAGCCGGAACTGGTCGTCCATCGAACCGCTGGCCGATCCGACAATCTACCGCCAGACATGGTCTCTGGGCTGCTGTGAGAGCAACCACCGGCGCTATACCTATCGGCTCAAGCATCAAGGCCGGGCATGGAGCAAGGCGGGATTAGAGGCAATGTTGCGCATCATTGATGCCGAGCAGAACGCTGACTTCTTTGAGAGCCTGCAAGAGACAGAACTGCTGGGAACAACGTTTATGCCTGAGGTGGCTGAGACGGCTGAAAAGGACATCAACCTCCAAGCCTTGGGGTTATTTAAAGCACTTCCAACAAAGCATGTTGGTGTGCGCCACGGCGGCATTGGCCGCAACACATCAACCAGCTCCGCAATGGGGCAGCTGAACAAACAATTGAACATGGGTAGCTCATACTAGAAGTCCACCGGATAAAACTTGACACTTACCCAATCGGCAAAACAAATTGACAACCCGACGCCCACGTGAAACAATACAGGTAAATAAAAAATCGTTTCGTATCGAGAGCGCCGGTAGTGGCTATGCACGATGACCGGCCAGCAACGTACCCTCTGGGCAACGTGCTCCACCATAGACGGATGCCTTCTTGAGTTTCTTAAGTCGTGCATACGTGTGCGACTTTTTATTTTGCCAATAAACTTGAGGAGGAATTATCCATGACCAAATTAATGATGATCGACGACGAACTGCACCGGGTTTCTGAAAGTGAAAAAGAGGCGGTGGCGATGTACATTGCGGAGCTGAAAGCCGATGTGCTGGAGGAACCCGACACGATCAACGCGTTTTCCGCAGAGGACTTAGAAAATATTTGGCCGGCCGCCACCACCAAGCAACGCCATGCGCTGACCGCCCTGGTCACCACCCACTTTGACCAAGTGGTGGCCGATGAAAAAGCAGCGGCCAAACGGCCCGATGCGGATAAACGGCATGCGTTCTATCCGCACGTCAAAATTAGTTGGGCGAAGGAGTTTGCTGAAAGCAAGATCCTCGGTGGATCAATCGTCGCTGCCGGTCAGCGGGCGTATGCATGGTTTACACGTAAGGAGAAGTGAAGGTAAGAAAGGTAGTGATCAGAATATGACAAAGGCGATCAGGGAAGCTTTTCCGTTATCCAGAGACAGGCCGATTATAAAGGCACTTGCCGTTAATAATATCCTGACGGCAACGGACCTCTCCGCCGCTGGGTTGGAGAGTCTGGCTCGCACGGCCGGTATCGGACCCAAGCGAATGCACCGTGCCTTGTCAGGATTGGTGGATTATGCCGCGGACCAGGCGGATGCCGAAACTGCGGTGCTGATTCAGGAAGCGGTGGTCCAATTTTTCTACATGACATCTGGCCTCCTCACCACGCCGCCCTTTATGGATGCCGCCCCGCATTTGCCCACCGTTTTGGTGCATGATCAGACTAGCGTGGCGGCGGTTGTGACTGGACCGAACAGTGCGCTGCTGGTCAATCTCTTGTTGCGACTGGGCATCCGAGTAGTAAGCGACATCACGCCAATCAAACTGACTGCGATTTTTGAGGGACACGGTTTTGGTCATGTCCGCCGGTTATGGCTCATGCGATGTTTGAAGGAACACGTGCACACTGTTGAGAAGCGAGAATCCATGGCGAATGTGTCCACTAAGGCCATCCTTGTCCTGCCGCTGTTTACATTGAACCAGGCAGACACGGCCGCTTGGCTTCAAAGGCACGGCACGGTACTGTATCCCTTGGAGCGATATTTTGGCATAGAGGACGACACTGCTTTGCGGCCGCTTTTCAATGATGATGATCGTGCTTTGGCGGCCTTGGACATGCGGATTGCGGATTACGCGAAGAGCGCAGGCGGGGCTGGGCCTACTGATTCAAATAGTTGGCGGCAGGCGTTATCCCTCTTCTTACAAACTGACTTCGGCGCGAGTAAAGCGTGGGCAGACAAAGAAGTTCACCGGCTTGAAGATGGTCAGGTAATTTGGAATGCGGGGCTTTTCCAGCAGAGTGATCCTCATACTTGGCAAGACCATGTTGCTGATTTTACCAATGCATTGCGTCCAAAATATCGGATTGCTTTCACCCAGCGGGTACAAGAAGGTAAGACCTTACGGGCGGTGGCTGAGACACTTCATCTATCACAGGCAAGGGTGGGGCAAATGGCGCGACTGGCCACTCGCAAATTCGGCTTCTATTGGCGCCAGCATCAGTTGACAATGCGGTTATTGTTGGCGGCTCAGTATGAGCCAGTCAACTTGAGTACACAGTATTCTCAACGATTTGCCAACGCGGTCTGGCAAGAACTGCCGTTTCATCCGGAGGGATTGGTGCCGCTCTGGTTTGGTGAGCCGGAAGAAATGACGACAGAGACGAAACAGCGAAGTCGCGATTGAAGGAGAATGATCCGGGGATCAAGTAAGAAAGAGGGTGCGATATGACTACCGCGCAAGAAATCTTCACCGCCATCCAAGCCGACCCCGCCAACGCAGAGTTCACCGTCCAAGGCATCCAGCCCTTGTACCACACGGACGCTAACGCGACCATTCTCATCGTCAGCCAAGCCCCCAGCCGCAAGGCCCAGGCCGCGATGACCTACTGGGACGATGCCAGCGGCGACCGTCTACGCGAGTGGATGGGGGTGACCAAGGACGAATTTTACAACGCCGGCAAGATTGCTGTTGTCCCTTTGGATTTCTATTATCCAGGCAAGGGCAAGCAGGGTGACCTGCCGCCGCGGCCGGGGTTCGCGGAGAAATGGCATCCACCCGTGCTGGCACTGATGCCTCATATTCAGCTGACGCTGCTCATCGGGCAATACGCTCAGAAATATTATCTGGGGCGCAAACGGCAGAAGACGCTGACGGCCACGGTGGCCCATTACCAGGATTACCTGCCAGAGTACTTCCCGTTGGTCCATCCGTCGCCGTTGAATTACGGATGGCTGAATAAGAATCCGTGGTTCCGGGAGAGTGTCGTGCCGGACTTGCAGAAGCGAGTCAGGAAGTTGATGGCATGATTCGTGATGGCAAAATAGAGAAATCGAGGCTTTGTGTGCCTCTGGTTTATTCGTAGATATTGTGTGGACGCATGGAGGCGATCAAAATGGTTAATCAACAACTCAGCAAAGGTAATAATCGGTTGGATCTCACCGGAAGTATTGTCGGCGGTGAGGTTAAATCACGGCGGACCGGTCATTCGATTAGTTTGACCGTCCCCAAGGCGGTTAAGCCGAAGGACGGTGTGGTTTACACAACTTTTGCATTGCCTGACGGCACCCTAGTGTATCGTCCAAAGGCGGTCAACACGGATAATCCATGGCTGGATGGTGAATACGACCATTATGACTTTGAAGACGCGTTAGATGACGGGCTGAATTATAGCAACGAACAACGCGTGGGAAAGGAACTATGATGGTGGTGCGGCGGCCGGAGCAGGGTGACGTAATTAGAAATTGAATTCGATCCCCACGTCGGCCGAGGGATAGACATGCGCTCACTAGAAACTGGCAAGGATTGGTGGGCTGGTTGTTTTCAACAGCGAGCGAGCCAAGTAATGCGCTGAATTGGCGCATTTTTGCGTTCAGTGAGGGGCGAGCAACTCCTCCCCATTCATGTGGATCAGGTGATCCGGCGCACCAGCAATCCAAATCTCTGTCTCCCAAGCAATTTGGCCGACGAACTTTCTGTACTCGGACCAGTCGAGAAATGCCGTGACGAAGATCAGACCAGCATTCCCGGCGAATGCACGGCGTAAGTCGGCAACCCGTTCCGGCGACATCGGACCGGTAGAAGCGACGGCCTCAATTAAATATAGCCAGTTGCGCTGGGGCTGATACAGGATAATGTCAGGGATTAAATCATGCGTGTTCATTGAAAATCCCAGCTGAGCGAGCGTTGCTTGTTTAAAGCGCAGTGCTTTGTTCCGAGTGTCACCAACGTAAAGCAATTCTGATCCGCCAGCAAAACGGGGCGCGAATTGTTCCAACACAGCTTTATGCAATGTGTTGTGCGGGCCTGCACTCAGTTGAAATGTAAAACCGTTGTAGTTTACCGGCAGCATCCGCACGCGGCGGGCCGCTTGCAGCGTGGCCAGACGAGATTGGTGATGGGCGTTGAACTCGGCAACGTTGGTTGAATACGATTCGGTGCCAAAACTATGGACGACGGTGAAGAAGTCGCCAGTCAGGGTCCACTGGACGTTCCGTGAATTTGTCGGCATGCCAGTGTCCATACTGCTTTGAGCCAGGCCAAAGCGCGCCATTTCTTTCGGCCCATTGTTACGGAGGGATTCACGGGTGTTGGCGTGTAATGCTGTTCCGTAATGCGCGTTCAAGAAGCCGAGCGCTTCGTGGATCTGAATACGGGTATTGCGCGTATCCGCCCATCGTTCAGCAGGGAGAATATGCGCAGCCGCTACGATGAAGCGAGCAGCCATGCTGCGCGGCGTCAGGGAGCTGGCATAGTGCACGTCTTTGAGCATCTGAATGGCGTCGTCGATTTTGGTCATTACAAACCTCCTGGGAAGTGTTCGTCAACGATGGCGTCGATTTGGTGTTGGGTTAGTGTTTTGAGGTCATCAACTGAGAATTGTTCAGCGAGCGCAGCGAGCTGTTGATCGTTAGGAAACTTCATATCGTTAACTTCTGTCGCATTGACTTGGGTATTCCCGTTAACTAATCGATAGTAACGATCGAATTGGGTAGAAGAAAGCACCAGGAAGGCCCCTCTGAGAATCGCTAGGTTCAGGTTCGTCACGATAACGAAGTCCAGTTTGTTGTCGGTACTGATTTCCCGGTACACGGGGTAGTCTGCTGCACTGTAATAGGCCGTTTGGATTCGACGGGGTTCCTCCTTTGTGGAGAAGCGCTTGATGAAGATGTAGTCCATATTCGTCTGCAATAAGCCAGACCGAGCGGCTTTCAGAAATTGCGGGCCTTTTCTGCCAATTTTGACCGTATGGTGGCGGAGATTGTCGGCGAAGAAAATGGGGGCTGTATTGACTTGGGGCTCCTGTACCAGGAATTCCTTGTTCCGATAGGCGACCGTCAGACCTGTCTTCATGCGCAGGCACGTATGGGCGAACGTGCTGGAAAGCGACTGGGCCCACTTCAGAGCGTGCAGATCGGCGGCGGTGGCCAGATTGTACACCCGCTTTTCTGCCCCTGTTACCGCTTGGTAAGTGGGGACATCGACTGCCTGGCCCTGGCCGAGCTGACGAATATCGGGCAACTGCCAGAACCGTATGTGGTCCAGACCGCCCTTGTAAAATAGGACGATGACCAGTTCTTGCATGACCTTGGTGGTACCGAATATGTTGGTCCGTTCTTTAAAGGAGTGGATTTCCATCAAGCTGCCCTCAGCCAACATAAAATTGCGTAAACGATAGAAATATGCACCGCTCATCCAAGAACGGGGGATGATGAAGGCACTGAGACCATGCTTTTTTATTTCGATGGCTGTTTTTGCCCAGAAAAAGCCGTAAAGGTTGGGCGCGCCATACACGATCACGTGCATTGCCTTCGCCTCCGGGCTGTCCTTGCGCAGTTTCTTGTAGGGCGGGTTGGCGATGACCAGATCATACGTGTCGGTGTCGTGCTGGATGAATGCTTCCGGATTTTCGGCATGATCCAGGATGTAATCGTCCATGCGGACGGTGAACGCAAAACTTAATTGGTGTTCCTTCGCCCAAGCTTGGGTGGTGGCCAGGTTTTGCTGGAGCACTTTGGCCGCCATCGGGTCATTTTCATAGGCAGTCAACGTTACCTGGGCTGCAGGGTACTGTGAGAACAGTTTCTCTGCCAAAGCCAAGCCCAACACCCCGGTACCGGCGCCTGGATCGAGGATGTGGATGGGTGCCGAAGCGTTTGCTGGCTTCCAGTTAGCCAATAGTCGGTCGGCCATATAGTCGGCGACGGCCGCTGGCGTCGTGAACTGACCGATGGCCTTTTGCTCTGGCCGGTTCAACATGTCGACGAATTCTTTTGTACTTGCCGCAATCCTCTTCCGTAATTCCGCAGCATCCTGACCGATTTCCAGCATGACGATATCCTCCATTTCCTGGGCTTTCTTCCATTATAACCCGACTCGTAGTACAGGCCGAGCTAGACCAAGTGGTAAGTGTCAAGTTTTACCCGGTGGACTTCTAGTATGAGCTACCCATGTTCAATTGTTTGTTCAGTTGACCCAATGCGGAGCTGGTTGATGTGTTGCGGCCAATACCGCCGTGACGCACACCAACGTGCTTTGTTGGAAGTGCTTTAAATAACCCTAAGGCTTGGAGATTGATGTCCTTTTCAGCCGTCTCAGCCACCTCAGGCATAAACGTCGTCCCCAGTAACTCTGTCTCTTGTAAGCTGGCAAAGAAGTCGGCGTTCTGCTCGGCGTCAATGATGCGCAACATTGCTTCTAATCCCGCTTTGCTCCATGCCCGGCCTTGATGCTTAAGCCGGTATGTGTAACGCCGGTGATTGCTTTCACAGCAGCCCAGAGAGCGTGTCTGACGGTAGATCGTCGGATCGGCCAGCGGTTCGATGGAAGCCCAGTTACGAGCAAAATAATCCCGTAATAGCCGCACGTCTTCAGTGCGGTCAGCTGCCCTTGTCTCATCGGCTGCAGCGAGACTCTGGCAAGTGTCCAAAGCTTTGTCTAGACTGTCTTTATCGCCCGTATGGGCCGCCTTCCGGACGAGTTCGCGAATCTCCTGAGGGAACCCGCTAAGCCGTGCCGTTATCTTGCGGTTGAGGTGATAGCGGTCCAACACGTGGATCTCCCGCAAGGCACCGGCCGCGATGTCGGCGAAGACCTCCGGCTCGTACCCGCTGCCGTTATCGCTGCCCGTAAAGACAGTCGTCTGGCTCAGGTCGTAGTTTGCCATCAAGTAGGCTTCTAGCTCACGGATCGCCACGACCCGGTTCAGGTGGCTTACCACATGCCGGTTGATCAACGTGTGGCGGGTGCCGTTCTTCTCCACCGCTTCGTAAATCTGGAAACGATGCACGGTGCGCATGAAGGGCAAGTTGCGTTGACGATGGTTCCGCTTGCCCCGGGCACACCGGCCCCGGACCATGAAGGCATCCCCCTCGATGTAAAGCTCCTTAACGCTCTTTCTCTCCCCAGGCTCTGCTTCCTCTTCCTCCTTCGCTTCCTGGGTGCGCACTAGGGTAAGGTCCTGGCCGATGCCCCGCATGATGTTATCCACTGCCGGGGCGGTCACCGAGCAGTTGGTCAGACTCGTCACCGCCTTGGCCACTTGGCGCATTGTACTATCCGCCACCAAATCAGCGATCTTGGCCATGAGCAAGGGGGAGAACTGGCGCCGGGCTTGGAAGGCCAGGGCTTCATCCAGCAGATACACGCGACTGCCATCCGGCATCTCGATGTGACGCCGTTTGAACACCACAGTCCCAAAGCAGAAGGTGATCGTCCGGGAGTCCCGGCCCAGGGAGTGGACTCGTCCCGGGGCATGCTTCTCCTTTGTTTTCTGATAAAGCTGTTTATCCAGCTTCTCCAAAGCCAGACCGAACAATTCCGTGGCCTTGGTAAAGATGAGTTGGAAGAAAGCCTCCTCGGCTTTAAATAACGTCGTTTGCCCCTGTAAGCAAACCAAACAATCTGCTACACTGATGTTCATGGAAGACCGCTTCTTTCTAGTTGGTGTGGTGACTATACTAGAAGACTAGCGGTCTTCTTCTTGTTTGAAAAGACCTTACCGGGAAAGATTTTATACTAAGCAAGTGGGACGAAAAAGCGGAAGAAAGGCGCACACAACGCGTATGTGTGTTCGCAAAACTCAACAATCTCGTCATTTTGTGTAGAAAGTTGAAATGGATGTTTTTAATTTTGCCCGGAGATTCATACTTAGGGAGCTGATTACCGTCAGTGTTATCGTATGTTCCCACGCTAATGACCAAACGTATATCCCAAAAGTATCAGATGCTGCCACCTCAGCCTCTCTCTGGTCTTGCCGTCCTTTCTTCCATGCATCTTGCGGGTATTAAAAAGCCCGGCCATCCGGCCAGGCTCTCAGTTTCTCGTATCGTCTTAGAAAGTGCTGTTTCCTCCGCTCGAGGAAGAGCACGTTTACTGGCGGTCATGCAAGCGTAATGCGGTATTTGTGAATGGCGGGTTACACATGCGACAAGTTTTTGAACATCGCCAATTCCACGATGCGGTACATATCCTTATAAACCTGCGGATCTTTACCTGTCTTGTTGGCATTATTGCCATGGCTTTCGAATGCTTTTTCAGCCAGTTGCGGGCCAACGATGTCTAAGAACTTGGGTACGTCGTCTGTTTGCCAATGGATAGTGTTTTCGGCTGCGTCATACTTGAGCAGCGCTCGGAGAGAGGCAAAGATTGGGAACACGTAGCCCGAAGCAACACCATAGTCAATTGCTTGGCGAGTAAAGGAAGTATACTGTTGGGTTTTATTTGATGGCGTGATCCCGCTCACACCGCCAAACCGAGTATTGTTTTGCCCATTGCTCAACTTGTACTGACTATAGTACTTACCCATGTTACTTTCGATGTGTTCATAGATCGCCACCAGTTGCGGCAGCATCTTAGCCAAGGGACCATACACAGTTTCTTCCACGTCGCCGTTGGCTGAATCACATGCCTTCTCGAATCGTTTGAACGCATTCGAAGCACCGTTATATACGACCGTTGGCGCATCGTTCTCCCCAAACTCTTGAGGGTTGAGGGCAAGCATTAAGCGCACAAGTTCGACAACATCGATGGGCTTGTCTTCGTTGTCACGGTAAGCAACCAAGTTCTCCAGCGGGCTTCCCTCTAGATACTGCTTGATGAAGTCAAGCTTCCCGGCCAGATTTGCCAGTGCGGGTTCTGAAACGGACACAGAACTGTTGCGGGCAGAGTTCAGTGCCACTAGGTTATCGATATTCGTAATAATTTCGAGTTGGACAAATTTCTTCTCTGGATTGATGACTCGCTTAAGGTTATCGATGATCGCCCGATATGTGTGGCCGCCATCAATAATACCGTACTGCGGGCTGGCATCGTTATCTGGACTGCCCAGGTCAATCGTAATCTCGCTGGTGTTTGGATTGTACTTCACCGACTTAGCTGAAATCAAAATTCCCCGATTGTTCAGGTAAAAATCGGTTTCGGTATTGGTTACGCCGGCGATCAGGCTGCGACCGACCTTTGTTGTCATCTTTTGGTCGCGCGGATTGACCTCAGTAGAAATATTTTTGGGTAACGCTTCGAAATTTACCAAAGCGCGGTACTGCTTCTCGTGGCGTTCTCCGAGGAGCTCCTTGGGAATTGGAAAGGTGCGCATGGATTCCACTTTGAACGTAACGGTTGTATCTGGCTTTGTATTGATTGACATAAATGATGCCCCCTTATTGTGTGTGTCTCTGCTGCTTTTTGAATGTCTTCATATTACGATCTGGTTGAGTGAAAGTCCACCCAGGTTATGTACTATGGTACAATCATTTTATCGGATAGTTTCGACAAGATTTTAGACACTCATAAGGTGGTTGCTAAAAATGACTAGAAAACACGTTAAATCCCCCATAGACATTCAAATCGGGAGATGGGTCCGGGGAAAACGAGTTGAACACGCCCAGGGCCAATCTCTCAATGACTTCTTACAGAGTCGACTTGCGCTGTTCGATGATGATGGCCAATTTACGATTAGTATCGATACTTGGCGAAATATTGAAAGCGGGAGTACCGCCATGACGCTCGAAACGCTTTGGAAGGTGGCTTTGATCCTTGATGAGGCGCCCGTTGATATCTTTGACTTGTTTATCGACCTCCGTGAGGGCGGAATCGATTCGACACCTGACGACAACACTCTTTGAGCATTTCTCCAGAATTTCTACACGGCCAGCCCAAACGATGCAGCGTGAGCAATCCGGGTCGGGTCACGGCTTGAATGGCGATGAACGCGTAAAGAAACGACAGGGCGAGCCTGAGCCTTTTTGCCGAAACCCGCCGAGAAGTGTGGGGGATCAGCTTTGCTCAATTACTGTACCTGTGCTATTTCGAAGCGAAGGACAAAACAAATTTCTGCCCGAATTGTCAACCGAAGTGCAACACTGAAGCCTAAGGAAGAGGAACGGTCTACCA
>NZ_KI271623.1 GCF_000469325.1 Schleiferilactobacillus shenzhenensis LY-73
CCGCGCCATTAACGGGCATTCGTATGTCGCAGAGGCGACGAAGGCGAAGATCTTCGCGGCGATGCGGGAGTTGAATTACCATCCCAACAATATTGCGCAGCAGCTGCGCGGTCAGGGGACGAAGATGATTGGCGTCGTCATCTCGTTCATTACTAACCCGTTCTTCGCTTACCTGGTGGACGCCGTGGACCGGGCGCTATCCGCTGAAGGGTACCGGGCGGTGATGCTGCAGACGCTGGAGGATCCGGCCAAGGAAGCGCAGTACGTGGCCATGCTCCAGAGCAAGCAGCTGGACGGGCTGATCATGGCGGACCTGGAGAATGATTCAGACGAGGTTGCCGAGCTGGTGCAGGCGGGCAAGATCGTGCTGTGCAATCGGTACTTGGGCACCCGGCCGCTGCCGATTATTCAGATTGACGAGGAACAGGCGGCCTATGCGGCGACGGCCTATCTATTGGACCGCGGCTACCAGCGGCTGGCCTTCTGCACCGGCGGCGAGCGCAACCCCCAAGACTTGCGCTTCAAGGGGTTTGAGAAAGCCCTGGCGGACCATGGCCGGACGTTCAACGAGGCGTGGTACTTCTCAGAGGTGCTCACCGAGGGAGACGGTGCTGCGTTGATCAAGCGCTTGGCGGCTAATCGGCCAGCCGGCGCTGACGGTGATACGGCTCTGCCCGACGCCATCTTCAGCAACGGTGACCAGGTTGCCGCCGGCATGCTGCAGGGGGCGCGCACTGCCGGCTGGCGCGTACCGGACCAGTTGGCCATCATGGGCTTCGATGACCAGCCGGTGGCCGCCCTGACGAACCCGACGCTGACGACGGTGCGGCAGCCGATCAAGGCCATTGGTACTGCCGCCGCCCAAACGGTGCTGGCGCATATCCGCGGGGAGGCGGTCCCGCCAATCCCGGCGTTGACGACGACGGTGGTACCGCGGGAAACAACCCGGTAATCCTATAAACAAAGGGCGCTGTTCACGACAGACGGAAGCGGAGAGATCTGTTGCGGACGGCTCTTTTTTTGCTTGTAGATATGAAAACGGTTGACATATGACGGTTAGACTGTTATTCTCGTTTTTGGATATGAAAACGGTTGTCATATTCCTGACTGAACAACCGCAAGACCGACATCATTCAAGGAGACAACACCCATGAAGAAATTATTCATCCTCATTGCGGCTGTCCTGGGCGTCACCGTCCTGAGCAGTTGCGGCACGGCCCAAGCATACCAGCCGGATATTCACGTCCACACCAAAGACGTGACCCTGAAGCTCTGGGTCGACTTGAACCAAGGCACCTATTACCGGAAGGTCGTCCAAGACTTCGAAAAAGCCCATCCCGACAAGAACTACCACATCACTGTGCTGGAATCCGAATCTGGTCAGGCATCGACTAACGTACAAAAGGATCCGGAAGCCGCCGCCGATGTGTTCATCACCCCGAACGACCGCCTCGGCCAACTGGTCGAAGCCGGTGCAGTATATCAGCTGACGAAATACACCAGCGGCATCAAAGCCAACAATACCCCCACAGCCGTGCGAGCAGCCACGTACAAAGGCAAGATGTACGGTTTCCCCACCACCGCCGAGTCTATGTTTCTGGTTTACGATAAACGCAAATTTAGCGCCGCTGATGTGACGTCTTTTGCCAAGCTGACCGCCAAGGGTAAGCTGGGTATCAATTTGCAGGAAGCCGGCGCAGACTACCGGGAAACACCGTGGTTCATTTCTAACGGCAGCTATCTTTACGGTAAGAATGGCGAAGATCCGTACGGGACCACATTCAATTCAGCCAAAGGGGTACAGGTACTCACTTGGCTCGGCAAGCTGCAGCATAACAAGAACGTCGTGCCGGTCAATGCGGACGAGATTAGTGCCATGCAGTCCGGCAAGATCAATGCGGCACTGACAGGTACGTGGAACGCGCCGACCTACAAGCAAATGCTCGGGAAGAACATGGGCGTCACCGTCTATCCCACCGCCGACTTCGGTAGTGGCGCCGTGCCCATGAAGGCCTTCGAAGGCAGCAATCTGTATTGCGTCAACGCCTTCACGAAGTATCCCCTGGATGCCATGCAGCTGGCGAATTACCTGACCAGTCCCAAGGTCCAGGTCGGGGCGTTCCAAGCACTGGGCAAGATCCCTAGCGCGTTGGCCGCTCGGCGCGATCCGGCGGTGACGAAAGATCCAGTCGCCAAGGCCGTTATCGCCATGACAACGGCAAAGCATTCGGTCCTGATGCCCGAGATTCCTGAAATGAACGTGTTCTGGCAGCACATGAACGCTGTCTTGGTGGATGTGTACAATGGCAAGATTCAACCTGCTCAGTACCAGGCCACGCTGGATAAGTTCGTGCACGATGTCACGCCGCAGAAGAAGTAAGGGGGAAGAAAGTTGACTTACACAAACGGATTACACTATGTGACAACGTTCCGTACCGGCGATTGGGCGACGAAACTTGCTTACATCGTGATGGGAGCAGGCCACTTGGCTCACCACCAGATCGTCAAAGGTCTCCTCTACTTAGCGAGCGAGATTGGTTTCTTCATCTTTCTGTTCTCTGACGGGCTGCGCCTGCTCCAGGGCATGGTCACGCTGGGGACCCGTCATCAGTCCTGGACATATGACAAGAGCCTGGGCATCATGGTCCGGACCCCCGGCGATAATTCCATGCTGATGCTGATTTACGGCATCATGACGCTGGTTCTGATTGTCCTCTTCATCACCGTATATTGCATGAACATCAAAGGGGCTGCCAAGGCCGAAGCCATCATCGCCGACGGCCGCCGGCCCCGGGGCATTCTGGCCGAACTGGCCACGTTCCTGGACGGCCGCTTCCACGTTACGCTGCTCACAATTCCGGTCATCGGCGTGGTCATCTTCACCGTCATGCCACTGGTCTATATGATTTCGCTGGCTTTCACCAGCTACGACCATACCCACCTGCCCCCGCGCAATCTCTTCGGCTGGGTCGGCTTAGCCAACTTCCAGAACATCATCAGCGGGGACATTTCTGGAACGTTCTTCCCAGTCCTTGCCTGGACACTGGTTTGGGCGTTGCTGGCGACGGTCACCTGTTTCTTCTTTGGCATCTTGCTAGCGCTGCTGATCAACGATGACAGCGTGAAGTACAAGAAGTTCTGGCGCACATTGTTTGTCATCACCATGGCGGTACCGCCTTTTGTTTCTCTCCTGGTCATGCAGAACTTGCTCCATGCCGCCGGTCCAATCAACACCCTGCTCCAGAATTGGGGTTGGATCAGCCAGCCGATTCCCTTTCTCACTGACCCCTGGCTGGCCAAGGTGACGGTCATCGTCGTCAATATGTGGATTGGGATTCCCATCACCATGCTGATCTCCACTGCCATCTTGATCAATCTGCCAATGGACCAAGTCGAAGCGGCTCAGCTGGACGGCGCCAACCGCTACCACATCTTCCGCTACATCACATTCCCGCAGATTCTGACCGTGATGATGCCCAGTCTGATTCAGCAGTTTATCGGCAACATTAATAACTTCAACGTTATCTATCTGCTCACTGGCGGCGGGCCGTCCAACAGTCACTTCTACGGTGCCGGCGATACCGACCTGCTGGTAACGTGGCTGTACAAGCTGACCGTCGACTCGGCCGATTATAATCTGGCCGCCGTTATCGGCATCATCACGTTCGTCCTGAGTGCAGTGTTCTCACTGCTGGTCTACACCCGGACCACAGCATATAAGGAAGGGAGTCTGCGTTGATCATGAAGAAGAAAGCACTATGGCCCCGGATCACTTTGGTCATCCTCGGCATCGTCTGGATGTTTCCTATTTTCTGGACCGTTCTCACAGCGTTTCGGGGAGAAAGCGGCCAATTCGTCTCGTACATTTTTCCGAAGCACTACTCGTTGAATAATTTTCGTAACCTCTTCAGCAACAATCCGAACTTTCCCTTCCTGCTCTGGCTCAAGAATACACTAATCGTCTCTATCTTCTCCTGCCTGCTCAGCACATTCATCACGGTATCGATGGCGTACGTCCTGTCCCGGCTGCGTTTCAAGTTCCGCAATACGATTTTGAAAGTCGCCTTGGTGCTGAATATGTTCCCTGCGTTCATGGCTATGATCGCCGTCTACTATATTCTGAAGGCCTTCGACTTGACCCAGACGCTGCTGGCACTCGTGCTGGTCTACTCTTCAACAGCCGCGCTGACATTCTACGTGGCCAAGGGCTTCTTCGATACCATCCCCATGTCGCTGGACGAGTCGGCGATGATTGACGGAGCGACCAAGTTCCAGATCTTCACCAAGATTACCCTGCCCATGTCCCAGCCAATCATCGTCTACACCGCCCTGATGGCCTTCATGCAACCGTGGATGGACTTCATTTTCGCCAAAATCATCATGGGCGATAATGTGCCCAAGTACACTGTGTCGATTGGCCTGTACGCGATGCTCAACCAGACGACTGCAAACACTCTCTATACCACCTTCGCCGCCGGTTGTTTGGTCATCGCTCTGCCCATCACGGTCCTATTCATTTACCTACAGAAGTACTACGTTGCTGGTATCACCAGCGGCGCCGTGAAGGGTTAAGGAAGAAAGGAGATTACAATGGTTCTCGAACAGCATACGAATACGTCAGCACTCGCCGGGACAGCCCGGCCGCACCTTTCTCCCCGAAGCATCAAGAATCCTGCCGGCGCCTGGTGGCAAGATGCCGTAGTTTACCAGATCTATCCCCGCAGCTTCCAGGATAGTAACGGCGACGGCATTGGTGACCTGCAAGGTATCATTCAGCGGCTGCCGTACTTGCAATCCCTGGGGGTAACGGTCATCTGGCTCTGCCCGGTCTACCCGTCGCCAATGCTGGACGGCGGGTATGACATTGCAGATTACTACAACATTGACCCGATGTTCGGCACCATGGCAGACATGGACTCGCTCATCGCTGAAGCGGACGCCCGCGGCATCAAGGTACTCATGGACCTGGTCGTGAACCATACTTCGGACCAGCACAAATGGTTCCAAGCCGCCTTGGCGGATCCCGCCAGTCCTTACCGCCAGTATTATGTCTTCCGGCCCGGCCGGGCACCAGGCTTGCCGCCAAACAATTGGCGCTCCTACTTCGGCGGCTCGGCGTGGACCAAGGTACCTGGCGAGGACAATGTCTACTATCTCCATGCCTTCGCTCCCCCCAGCAGCCGGATCTGAACTGGGAGAACCCCGCCGTCCGAGAAGACTGCATCGATATGATCAACTGGTGGCTGGATCGGGGTCTTGGTGGCTTCCGCATTGACGCCATCATGAACTTGAAGAAACGTATTGAGTACGGTGTCTTTCCTGCTGACGGGCCGGACGGTCTGGTCTATATCGGCAGTTGGATTTTGAATCAGCCTGGCATTGAAACTTGGCTGAAGGAGATCGACGATAAGACGTTCCGCCCCCATAACGCTTTGACCGTAGCCGAAGCCGACGTTCCCCCGAGTCAACTCGCTAAATATATCGGCCCCGACGGCTATTTTCGGATGGTATTTGACTTCAGTTACACTGACATCGATGTACCCGCCACCGGTGAATGGTTCAAGCAGCACCATTGGACGGTGACCGAGTTGCGGGAGAAAATTTTCTCTACGGAAGAACGGACCCAGCAGGTTGGTTGGGGGGCTCGCTACCTGGAGAACCATGATCAGCCGCGGTCGGTGAACAAGTATCTGCCCGCTGAGGCTGAGGACCGCCGGAGCGGAACCTTATTGGCCACGCTCTTTATGATGCTGCACGGCACGCCGTTTATTTATCAAGGACAGGAGATTGGAATGAGCAATATTCCGCTGACGTCCGTTGACCAGTATGAAGATGTCGCGACACATGATCAGTATCGGCGGGCAGTGGCTTCTGGCCTGTCCCCGGCGGAAGCCCTCCATTGGATGGTTCAGCGCAGTCGGGATAATTCCCGCACCCCCATGCAGTGGGACGATTCCGCCAACGCCGGCTTCACCACCGCGGGCGTCACCCCCTGGTTCCCCGTCAATCCCAACTACACCACGGTGAACGTGGCGGCAGAGCGCGCGGATGCCGGTTCCGTGTTACATTATTATAGAAAGCTGATTGCGTTGCGGCGCACAAAGGGACCGTGGCGGGAAGCCGTCGTGCACGGGACATTCGTGCCGGTGGATACTGCCGCGGTCAGCCCCGACTTGATCGTGTTCCAGCGGGTACGGGCGCGCAGCGTGCTGGTGGCTATCAATTTCTCGGCAGAGGCGCACGTGCTGCCGTTGGCGGAGAGTGCCGGGGCGTATACCCCGATTCTAGCGAATGTACCGGAGGCGGTCGTCAGCCCATCGCCGCAGCCGCCGGCAGTTTCTGCCAAAGACGTTGGGCCTGCGTCTGCCAATGCTGCCGCCCGGCTCGTCTTACCCCCGTATGCTGCCGTTGTCTTAGGAAAGGACCGTGTTTCACGTGAAACTAACGAATAAAGCGATGCTCATCACCTACCCGGACAGTCTGGGTAAGAACATGCAGGACCTGCGCACCGTGCTGGATAAGTACCTGGACGGCGTCGTTGGCGGCCTGCACCTGCTGCCTTTCTTCCCGTCCACCGGGGACCGGGGCTTCGCGCCCACGGATTACACGCAGGTGGACCCGGCCTTCGGGACGTGGCAGGACGTGGAGAACCTGGCGCGGGACCACTACCTGATGGTGGACTTCATGATCAACCACATTTCTAAACAGTCCTCGTACTTCCAGGACTTCGTCGCCCACCATAACGATTCGCCGTACAAGGATATGTTCATCCGCATCAATCAGTTCTTCCCGGACGGCCGGCCCACTGCTGAGGATATCGACAAAATCTACAAGCGCAAGGACAAGGCGCCCTTCCAGACGGTGCACTTCGCCGACGGCACCAGCGAAGAGGTGTGGAACACGTTCGGCGAGGAACAGATCGATCTGGACGTGACCACCCCGGTGACCCAGCGGTTCATTCGGGACACGATTGCGTCCCTCGCCAGTCACGGCACCAGCCTGGTGCGGCTCGACGCTTTCGCCTACGCGGTGAAGAAATTGGGCACGAGCGATTTCTTCGTGGAGCCTGAGATTTGGGACCTGCTCACGCGGGTCAAGGCGAACGCCGACGCCAGCGGGGTGACGCTGCTGCCGGAGATTCACGAACATTACACGATTCCGCTGAAGATTTCTCAACATGGCTACTACATCTACGACTTCGCCCTGCCGATGATCCTGCTCTATTCGCTGTATGCTGGCAAGAGCGAGCGTCTGGCTCATTGGCTGCGGCTCAGCCCGATGCACCAGTTCACGACGCTGGACACCCACGACGGCATCGGCGTGGTCGACGCCAAGGACCTGCTCAGCGACGACGAGCTCGACTATACCACCAAGGAGTTGTACAAGGTCGGGGCCAACGTGAAGAAAGTCTACTCTTCCGCCGCCTACCACAACCTGGACGTGTACCAGATCAATTCGACCTACTACGGCGCACTGGGCGACGATGACGCCAGCTATCTCTTGGCCCGCGCCATCCAGTGCTTCGCCCCCGGCATTCCCCAGGTCTACTACGTCGGGCTGCTGGCCGGCAAGAACGATATCAAGCTGCTGGAGAACACCAAGGAAGGCCGCAATATCAACCGCCATTACTATTCCCTGGGCGAGATCGACGAGACCGTTCAGCGGCCGGTGGTGCAGAAGCTGTTCGCCCTGCTGCGGTTCCGGAACCAGTCAGCCGCATTCGACCTGGACGGGTCCATCGACGTGACGACGCCGGATGCGCAGACGATCGTCATTCGCCGGAGTGCGGCGGATGGCAGTGTAACGGCGGAACTGCTGGCGGATTTGGCGACGAAGCAGTTTACAGTGACGGAGAACGGGTCGGTTGTGACGCTGTAAGTTAATGGAAGAAAAAGAAACGGCAGGAGCCGCGACGACGTCTGGAAATGGCGTTGGGCGCGGGGTCTGCCGTTTTTGGATGCAGTTTTTAGGCGTTGGATTTATCGTGCGTGACCGTTTGTATTTCATATTCCTGGTAAACTAAAAGTGTGTCTGTAAGCCTTTACTCAACTGGGGGGATCTTCATGAACTGGCATCTAAAGACCGCGATGGCCTTGATGTGCACTTTTCTACTCGTTGGGTGCGCACCTAGGGCACCGAAGGAATCAACTCATTCCATCCACTATTCAAAAAAGACTGAGCGCAAGATCACTAATTCTTCGCAGGACAATAAAAGCACGACGAAGACCAAGCAATCACGTGCCAGCAGCCCGGAGACCGATACTGCAGTCGGTCCTGCCGAATCAGAATCCATAGCACCATTGTGGTCACTGGAGAAACGGCAACAACTCGCCGCCTTCATGCGCCAGTGGCAGGCAGAAATGCACCAAACTTGGGTGAACAATCGGATCGGGACTGCTGAATACGACAATTACCCATTCAAGGATTACTACAACCGGCAACAGGTCGGTCTCTCATTGATCTTGCCGAACCCCAGTATCGCATGGTCGGATACTGGCATTGGCACCGCCGACTACCAGCTAGTTGATGCGTATGGCGCTATATCGCCCACCGGCAACATGCAGTACTTGTTCACCTTGAGAGACGGCGAGCCGCTTGTGTTCTACTCGGCACAAAACCAGGGTAATCAGAGTGATCCGCGGTACATCTTTATGCGTACCCAGAACCGTGCATTGGTGATGGGCTTCGCGAACATTGTGCAAGGCCGCACCCCAAATGCCGATAATCCCCAGTCTGTCGCCTATTTGGGCAAAGACTACTGGACCTTGGACAGTGCGGTGGCCTACTTGAAACGGGTCTATTTCCCCAAATCAGATGACGCTGGGTGGGCCGGTTACCGCTGGAATCTCATCAGCAACCACGCCAATCAGATTGTCGTGAATCTGCAATTTACATCCTCGGGGAACGCCATCTATGGCCTGGAATATAACTTTGACGGCACGACGACCGTGCGTGAATACTGGGGTCAAAGCCTGGCCAACGTTGACGCGGCAACTGTATTCCGCGATTCAGACGGGTATAAGATCCCGGGACATGATTTCTCGTACTGATCTAGCAGAAATTTGTTTGCCGGATTTAAAATTGAAGTGCAACGGCCGTTGAGCTAGACCAATCCACTTGGAC
>NZ_KI271624.1 GCF_000469325.1 Schleiferilactobacillus shenzhenensis LY-73
TGCCCATGGCGTTCCAGCCCCAGCCAGCCGGAGGGCCCAAATCGCCGGGCCTCGCGAATCCTTTCCACGCCCCAGCCAGCCGGAGGGCCCAAATCACCGGGCCGTCGGGGATTCATAACTACACGGAACCGCCATGCCTTGACTTTCATTTTCTACGTGGTAAACTACTAAAAGTATATGTCAATTGAGTCGGAAAAAGCGGGTTGCGATCTATTGTCCGGATCCCGCATTATAGTGGTCAAAAACAGTCAGACAACTGCACTGTTTTTGACCTTTATTTTGCCCAAAAACCGGTCAGAAAAG
The DNA here is from genome assembly GCF_000469325.1 of Schleiferilactobacillus shenzhenensis LY-73. Classification (GTDB taxonomy): domain Bacteria; phylum Bacillota; class Bacilli; order Lactobacillales; family Lactobacillaceae; genus Schleiferilactobacillus; species Schleiferilactobacillus shenzhenensis. Next base: position 304 of record NZ_KI271624.1, read on the forward strand.
CAACCTTAACGAAATCTTAACATTTTGTTTCCCGGCTCGGGTCACAACTTATGAGGGGTGAATCATTTGTCAGGTCATTTAGTGAAATATGGTAAACACCGCACCCGCAGAAGTTATTCGCGTATCAAAGAAGTGCTGGACCTGCCGAACCTGATCGAAATTCAATCGAATTCCTATCAATGGTTCTTGGACGAAGGATTAAAGGAAATGTTCGATGACATTATGCCCATCGACGATTTCCAAGGCAAATTATCGCTGGAATACCAGGGATACAAGCTGCTGGAGCCTAAGTATACGGTCGAGGAAGCACGTCAGCACGACGCGAACTACTCTGCACCGCTGCACGTCACACTGCGGCTCACCAACCATGACACCGGGGAGATCAAGTCCCAGGATGTCTTCTTTGGCGACTTCCCGCTCATGACCGAGCAGGGGACGTTCATTATCAACGGGGCGGAGCGGGTCATCGTTTCTCAGCTGGTCCGTTCGCCTGGTGTTTATTTCAATTCACAAGTCGACAAGAACTCACGCACCACTTGGGGCACCACGGTGATCCCCAACCGCGGGGCCTGGCTCGAATACGAGACAGACGCCAAGGATATTGCGTACGTCCGCATCGACCGTACCCGCAAGCTGCCCATCACGGTGTTGCTGCGGGCACTGGGCTTCGGCTCTGATTCCGACATCATCGATATTCTCGGTGATTCTGAATCCCTGATGCTGACGCTGGAGAAGGATATTCACAAGAACACGGAGGATCCGCGGGTCGACGAAGCCTTGAAGGATATCTACGAGCGGTTACGACCCGGCGAACCGAAGACGGCAGACAGCTCCCGTTCCTTACTGTATGCCCGGTTCTTCGATCCCAAGCGCTACGATACTGCGGCAGTCGGCCGCTACAAGTTCAATAAGAAATTGAACCTGAAGACCCGCCTGCTTACTCAAACGCTGGCTGAAACCTTGGCCGACCCGGATACCGGGGAAGTCATCGCCAACAAGGGCGACGTGGTCGATCGTAAGGTCATGGCCAAATTGGCCCCTTATCTGGACCGCGATGACTTTAAGACCATCACCTACACACCGGCTGAAGACGGCGTGGTAACGGACCCGATGGAATTGCAAAGCATCAAGGTTTATTCCAAAGTCGACCCCGAGCGGGAAGTCAACATGATCGGTAACGGTCATATCGATCCCAAGGTCAAGCACGTGACCCCGGCCGATATCTTTGCTTCGGTCAACTACTTCTTGAACCTGCAAGAGGGCATCGGCAGCACTGATGATATCGATCACTTGGGCAACCGCCGGATCCGGTCCGTCGGTGAACTGCTGCAGAACCAGTTCCGCATCGGTTTAGCCCGGATGGAGCGGGTCGTCCGTGAACGGATGTCCATTCAGGACGCCAACACGGTGACCCCGCAGCAGCTGATCAATATTCGACCAGTCGTCGCTGCGGTCAAGGAATTCTTCGGGTCTTCGCAACTGTCTCAGTTCATGGACCAGAACAACCCCTTAGCCGAATTGACCCACAAGCGGCGCCTTTCTGCCCTTGGACCAGGCGGCTTGACCCGGGACCGGGCCGGTTACGAAGTGCGGGACGTGCACTATACCCACTACGGCCGGATGTGTCCTATCGAAACGCCTGAAGGCCCGAACATCGGCTTGATCAACAACCTGGCAACTTATGCCCGCGTGAATAAGTACGGCTTCATCGAGAGCCCGTACCGGCGCGTGTCTTGGGATACCCATAAGGTGACCGACAAGATCGATTATCTGACCGCTGACGAAGAGGATAACTACATCGTTGCCCAGGCCAACTCGGTCTTGAACGATGATGGGTCCTTCCGGGACAAGACCGTCTTGGCCCGGCATAAGGATGAAAACATCGAAACCAGCCCCGACAACGTCGACTACATGGACGTATCGCCGAAGCAGGTTGTCTCGGTCGCTTCCGCCTGCATTCCTTTCTTGGAAAACGACGATAGTAACCGGGCCCTGATGGGTGCCAACATGCAGCGGCAGGCTGTGCCGCTGATCGATCCCCATGCACCGCTGGTCGGTACTGGGATGGAATACGTGGCGGCACACGACTCCGGGACTGCGGTTCTAGCCGAACACGCTGGTACCGTAGAGTTCGTGGACGCTAAGGAAATTCGGATCCGCCGGGCTGACGGGGCCTTGGACAAGTACAAACTGACCAAGTTCCGCCGCAGCAACTCCGGTAAGAGTTACAACCAGCGGCCGATCGTGCGCAAGGGCGACACGGTGGATGACCGGGAAGTCATCGCCGACGGCCCGGCCATGGAGAACGGCGAGCTGGCCCTGGGCCAGAACCCGCTGATCGCCTTCATGACCTGGAACATGTACAACTACGAAGACGCGGTCGTACTGAGTGAGCGGTTGGTCAAGGATGATGTCTACACGTCCATTCATATTGAAGAGTATGAATCTGAAGCGCGGGACACCAAGCTGGGACCGGAAGAAATCACCCGCGAGATCCCCAACGTCGGTGAAGACGCCTTGAAGGATCTGGATGAGTTCGGCATTGTCCGCATCGGTGCCGAAGTGCGCGACGGCGATATCCTGGTCGGCAAGGTCACGCCCAAGGGGATGACCGAACTGTCCGCAGAAGACCGGCTGCTCCACGCCATCTTCGGTGAAAAAGCCCGGGAAGTCCGGGATACCTCACTGAAGGTACCGCATGGCGGCGGCGGGATCATTCAGGATGTGAAGATCTTCACCCGCGAGGCGGGCGACGAGCTTTCTCCTGGTGTGAACATGCTCGTGCGGGTGTACATTGCCCAGAAGCGGAAGATCCAGGTCGGCGATAAGATGGCCGGCCGCCACGGGAATAAAGGGACGGTCTCCATCGTCGTGCCTGAAGAAGATATGCCGTACCTGCCGGATGGCACGCCGGTCGATATCCTCTTGAACCCCATGGGTGTCCCTTCACGTATGAACATTGGTCAGGTCTTGGAACTGCACTTGGGCATGGCCGCCCGTAATCTGGGTATCCACGTTGCGACTCCTGTCTTCGATGGGGTGCGGGACGAGGATCTCTGGGCGACCGTCAAGGAAGCCGGCATGGCCTCTGATGCCAAGTCCATTCTGTATGACGGCCGTACCGGCGAGCCTTTCGACAACCGGATCGCTGTCGGCGTGATGTACTACTTGAAGCTGGCCCACATGGTCGACGACAAGATCCACGCCCGTTCGATTGGGCCGTACTCCCTGGTCACGCAGCAGCCTTTGGGTGGTAAAGCCCAATTCGGCGGTCAGCGTTTCGGGGAAATGGAAGTTTGGGCGCTGGAAGCATATGGCGCTGCTTATACCCTGCAAGAGATCCTGACGTACAAGTCCGACGATGTCGTTGGCCGGGTCAAGACATACGAAGCCATCGTCAAGGGTGATCCCATTCCGAAGCCTGGTGTACCGGAGTCCTTCCGGGTGCTGGTCAAGGAGCTGCAAGCCTTGGGTCTGGACATGAAGGTCTTAGACGCCCACAAGAACGAGATCGAACTGCGCGATATGGACGACGATGATGATGACGTACTGAATGTCGATGCATTATCCAAGTATGCGGCGGCCACCGAAGCGAAAAAAGCCGAAGCCGAAGCCAGTGAGGCCACTGCTGCGGCGGCACCCGCCGACGGCGCCAGCAAGCCGGCAGCCCAGGATAGTACGGACGACCAGAAGTAGGAGGGCACGCATTGATAGACGTCAATAAATTTGAAAGCATGCAAATCGGCCTGGCATCTCCGGATAAGATCCGTTCGTGGTCTTACGGGGAAGTCAAAAAGCCGGAAACCATCAACTACCGGACATTGAAACCGGAACGCGATGGCTTGTTCGACGAGCGTATTTTCGGGCCCACCAAGGACTGGGAATGTGCCTGCGGCAAGTACAAGCGGATTCGGTATAAGGGCATTGTCTGCGACCGCTGCGGGGTCGAAGTAACTCGGTCCAAGGTCCGCCGCGAGCGGATGGGCCACATTGAACTGGCGGCACCGGTTTCTCACATCTGGTACTTCAAGGGTATCCCTTCTCGGATGGGTCTGGTACTGGACATGAGCCCCCGGGCGCTGGAAGAAATCATCTACTTCGCCTCTTACGTGGTCATCGATCCTGGTGACTCTGACCTGGAGAAGAAGCAGCTGCTGACCGAGCGCGAATACCGCGAGAAGCGGGACCAATTCGGCGACAATTTCAACGCCAAGATGGGTGCTGAAGCTGTTAAGGAATTGCTCCAAGACGTGGACCTGCCGAAGGAAGTCGCCGCCCTTAAGGAAGAGCTCAAGACCTCTTCTGGTCAAAAGCGGACCCGTTCCATCCGCCGGCTGGATATTCTGGATGCCTTCTTGGAATCCGGCAACAAGCCGGAATGGATGGTCATGGACGTGATCCCCGTGATCCCGCCCGATCTGCGGCCCATGGTCCAGTTGGAAGGCGGCCGCTTCGCTACTTCTGACCTGAATGACCTGTACCGCCGGGTCATCAACCGCAACAACCGGTTGAAGCGCCTGCTCGATCTGCACGCCCCGAACATCATCGTGCAAAACGAGAAGCGCATGCTCCAAGAAGCCGTCGACGCATTGATCGATAACGGCCGCCGCGGCCGTCCGGTCACTGGTCCTGGCAACCGGCCCCTCAAGTCCCTTTCACACATGCTGAAAGGGAAGCAGGGTCGTTTCCGTCAGAACCTGCTGGGCAAGCGGGTCGACTACTCTGGCCGGTCCGTTATCGATGTCGGCCCGACACTGAAGTTCTATCAGTGCGGGGTCCCGCGGGAAATGGCCTTGGAACTGTTCAAGCCCTATGTCATGCGGGAACTGGTCAAGCGCAACTTGGCTTCCAACATCAAGAATGCCAAGCGCCAAATTGAGCGCCAAAACGACGATGTGTGGGACGTCCTCGAAGACGTCATCAAGGAGCGGCCAGTCCTTCTGAACCGGGCCCCGACACTGCACCGTCTGGGTATCCAGGCCTTCGAACCCGTGCTGGTCGATGGGAAATCCATCCGTCTGCACCCGCTGGCCTGCGAAGCCTACAACGCCGACTTCGACGGGGACCAGATGGCGATCCATGTACCGCTGTCTGACGAAGCTCAAGCTGAAGCCCGGATGCTCATGATGGCCGCCCACCATATCCTGGCACCGAAGGATGGCAAGCCGATCGTAACGCCGTCGCAAGACGTCGTGCTGGGGAACTACTATCTGACGCTGGAGGACAAGGGCCGCCGCGGCGAAGGCATGATCTTCAAGGATACGAACGAAGCGGTCATGGCTTATCGTACCGGCAAGGTCCACTACCACACCCGTGTTGGTTTAGCCGTCGATGGTCTGACCAAGAAGCCGTTCACCGACGACCAGCGCCACCGCATCATGGTCACCAGTATTGGCAAGATCCTCTTCAACGAGATCCTGCCCGAAGACTTCCCGTACTTGAACGAACCCACCGGCGACAACCTCGCTAATGGCGTGCCTGACAAGTACTTCCTGAAGCCGGGCCAAGATATTCACGACTACCTGGACCAAGCGGAATTGATCCAGCCCTTTAAGAAAGGTTACTTGAGTGACATCATCGCCCAAGTATTCAAGATCTATAAGGTGCAGCGGACCAGTGAACTGCTGGACGACATGAAGACCTTGGGGTACACCATTTCCACCCTGTCCGGGATTACCGTCGGGATCGCCGACGTCCCGGATCTGCCGGATAAGCAGGAAATCGTTGACGCGGCCCACAAGAAGGTCGCCACGGTGTCCAAGCAGTTCCGGCGGGGCTTGATTACCGACGAAGAGCGGCATAACCGTATCGTCAGCATCTGGAACGAGGCCAAGGACACGATTCAGCAACGCTTGATCGATGCCTTCGACCCGACCAACCCTATCTCGATGATGAGTGATTCCGGTGCCCGGGGTAACATTTCTAACTTCACGCAGCTGGCGGGGATGCGGGGCCTGATGGCCGCGCCCAACGGCGGCATGATGGAAGTGCCTGTTACTTCGAACTTCCGGGAAGGCTTGTCCGTCTTGGAAATGTTCATGTCTACCCACGGTGCCCGTAAAGGGATGACCGATACGGCCCTGAAGACCGCCAACTCTGGGTACTTGACCCGGCGGCTGGTCGATGTGGCCCAAGACGTCATTATCCGGGAGGAAGACTGCGGTACCGATCGCGGTGTCGATGTCTCCGCGATTCGCGACGGCAACGAGCTGATCGAACCGCTGCACGACCGGATCTTCGGCCGCTTCACCATGAAGGCCGTCAAGGACCCGAAGACAGGCGAGACGATTGTGCCGAAGAACACGCTGATCGACGAGGATCTCGCCGAGAAGATCGTGAACGCCGGCGTCGAGACTGTCTGCATCCGTTCCGTCTTCACCTGCAACACGCAGCATGGTGTATGCCGTCGCTGCTATGGCCGTAACTTGGCCACTGGTGAAGAAGTCGAAGTCGGCGAAGCAGTCGGTACCGTGGCTGCCCAGTCCATCGGCGAACCCGGGACCCAGCTGACCATGCGGAACTTCCATACCGGCGGTGTTGCCGGCGGCGAAGATATTACGCAAGGGCTGCCCCGTGTGCAAGAAATCGTTGAAGCCCGCAATCCTAAAGGGCTCTCGATTATCACCGAAGTCACCGGTGAAGTCACCACCATCGACGAGAACCCCGCAGAACATACCCGCGAGATCACGGTCGAGGGCAAGACCGATACCCGGACGTACAGTGTGCCTTACGCGTCCAGCGTCATGGTCAAGGAGGGCGACCACGTCCACCGCGGCGATAAGCTGACGGTTGGTTCAGTCGACCCGAAGGAACTGATCAAGGTCCGCGATGCCCTGACCACCGAGAACTACCTGCTGGATGAAGTCCAGAAGGTTTACCGGATGCAGGGTGTGGACATCAGTGATAAGCATATCGAAGTCATGATTCGCCAGATGCTGCAGAAGGTCCGGGTCATGGATCCGGGCGACACCGACATTCTGCCGGGCACGCTCCTCGACATTGCCGACTTCACCGAACAGAACCACAAGACCCTGATCAAGGGCGGTATCCCGGCCACTGGCCGGCCGGTGCTGCTCGGGATCACCAAGGCCGCCCTGGAGACCAACAGCTTCTTGTCTGCTGCGTCCTTCCAGGAAACGACCCGGGTCCTCACCGATGCGTCGATCCGCGGCAAGAACGACCCGCTGATTGGTCTGAAAGAGAACGTCATTATCGGGAAGATCATTCCGGCTGGTACCGGGATGGCCAAGTACCGGGAGATGGAACCCAAGACCGTCGGTGAGGCGCCGGAGAGTGTGTACTCTATCTCCGACATCGAAGCCGAGATGAAGCGCGAAGGCGCTGAGAAGGGGACCGCCGCTGACGGCACGGCCCCGGAGGACGATCCGTCGATTGCTGCGACGAAGACCGCCACGAAGCCGAAGGATCAGGATTCAGAGAAGTAGTATCTGATTTTAACAAAGCACGTCATCTTAGTTGGTGGCGTGCTTTTTTCGTTGAGATGGCGGACAGTGTATGCTGGTAGCCGGCTGAAAATTGTAGTAAAGTAAAATTTCCCATTTTTCAATTAAAAGCAAAAATGAGTAATCGTAAGGATCAGAGACTTATTTAATCTGAGCCACGACACTTTTAGCACGTGGCGGTGTCATCCTGCTATTCTATAGTTGTTGAGAGGGATCAGTGACAGAGGATCGGATCTCAACAGGGTAGCAGAGATGACGGACAAGTTGGGGGCCGGCCTCAACAACGGTGTGCGTCATGTCCGGAATTTGAGGTGAATCAGCATGACGATGAACGAAGAAAATGAAGATGCGATGGTCTTGGACGATCTCGATTCTGCGAACGCATCTGTTGAAACCAACGCTCAGCCGAATGATACTTTCAACTTCTGCGGCGAGGGTGCGCGGACTGGCATCGTTCACGACACTGAGCGGTAAGCTCTGATGTCGAGCCTCTCGAGTATCTAATACTCGGGAGGATACATAGAATAAAATCACAGAGAGTGGGGCGGTTGCATGTCAGCATATTTTTTGAAAACGAAAGGTATCAATGCCGTCATTACATTGACGATTATAACTGAATCTGTTTTACGGATGATTGCCGCCGTCCAGGGCTCATATGTGTTGAACAGCTTGATTAAATTCAAAATAAAGCAGTTCATTTACTTTACGGCATTGGAGATTGCCGCTTGGTTGGGCTTTATGATCTGCCTGTTTATTGAACATTATTTGCAAGGCAAGGCCATTCAAAAGATGGACTTGCTATTACGGCTGGATATTATGACTGTGTTAAGTCGAAAAGGTTACGCAGAATTTCACAATCAATCTGCCAACACCTATGCTTCATGGCTGACGAACGACGTCACAATGATTGAGGAACGCGGATTCAAAAAAGTGTATTCGGTGATCAGTTTCATCACCAATCCGATTGTTTCCGTTATTGTACTGTTTCAGTACCACTGGTCCATCGTTGCACTAACAATTGGGGCTTCGCTGTTGACGACGTTTTTGCCTCAAGTCATGCACCGCAGGATGGAACAAGCCAATGTCGCGACAACCAGACAAAATGAGGAATTCTTGTCCAAGGTGGGGGATGCCTTGGAGGGTTTTGACACGCTGTTTGCTTTTCATAAAACTCAGCCCAGATAAATTGCCAACTGTATAGAAAACGACGCAACTCCTTGAGCTGCGCCGC
>NZ_KI271625.1:0-5181 GCF_000469325.1 Schleiferilactobacillus shenzhenensis LY-73
GTGCCCACGGCGTTCCACGCCCAGCCAGCCGGAGGGCCCAAATCGCCGGGTCCCGCGTCATACTTCTCTCCCCCACAAACCATAAAGCGCTTCACTGAATGCCGGATAAAACGCCACCATCATGATGATACCGGCGTCAGAACGACTTTTTATTCCCATCAGTAAATATTATTTAGTAAACTTTACTAAATCGTGCTATACTACACTTGAATACAAAGAAAGAGGTGTCTTTTCAATGGATCATTCAGAATTGCTGGACCAGTTCCAAGAACAGTTCAACACGCCGGCCAAGGCGATGTACTTTGCGCCGGGGCGGATCAATTTGATCGGTGAGCACACCGATTATAACGGCGGCCACGTTTTCCCCTGTGCCATTAGCCTGGGGACATACGCGGTCGTTGCCCCGCGGGAAGACAAAGAGTTTCGGCTGTACTCGGCGAATTTCGCCGATAAGGGCATCGTGACCGTGCCCCTGGACGGCCTGGAGAACAAGAAGGCCTATGACTGGGCGAACTTCGTTGTCGGCACGACCAAGTTTATGGCCGAGTCCGGCACCATCGATCACGGCCTGAATATTTTCTTCTGGGGCAACCTGCCGAACGGCGCTGGGCTTTCTTCCTCCAGCGCACTGGAACTGGTGACCGCCAACCTGCTGGCCGATCAGTTCAACATCAAGATGGATCCCGTGGACATGGCCAAGCTGGGCCAGCGGGTGGAGAACAAGTTCATCGGTGTGAATTCCGGCATCATGGATCAGTTCGCCATTGCCATGGGGCGGCAGGATCACGCCATTCTGCTGGACACCAACACCATGGAATATGCTTACCAGAAACTGAACCTGGGCGACGCCAAGATCATCATCATGAATACCAACAAGCGCCGTCAGCTGTCCGATTCGAAGTACAACGAACGCCGCGCTGAATGTGAAAAAGCCCTGGCGATGATTCAAAAGGGAGACGACGTACAGAGTCTGGGCGCCCTCTCCTTAGAAGAATTCGATGAGTATACTTACCTGATCAACGACGACACGCTGATCAAGCGGGCCCGCCACGCGGTCTTCGAAAATCAGCGCACCTTGGAAGCCGTTGACGCTCTGCAAAACAACGATTTGGCTCGCTTCGGCCGGCTGATCAACGCGTCCCACGTGTCACTGGAGCACGACTACGAAGTCACCGGCAAGGAACTGGATACCCTGGTCCACACTGCTTGGCAGCAATCCGGCGTCATCGGCGCCCGGATGACCGGGGCCGGCTTCGGCGGCTGCGCTATTGCACTGGTCCACGACGATGCCATTCCGGCTTTTGAGAAAGCTGTCGGTGACACGTATAAGGACACCATCGGCTACGCGGCTGACTTCTATGTCGCTGAAATTTCTGATGGCCCGCACCGGGTTCAGCTTTAATTTCTCACTGCAGCAGCAATTGACAAGCAACCAACACACACATTGGAGGCAGATCAAATGACAGTATTAGTATTAGGCGGCGCCGGTTACATTGGCTCACATACCGTAGATCGCTTGGTGGAAAAGGGCTATGACGTCGCAGTCGTCGACAACTTGATCACTGGCCACGCTAAGGCCATCAATCCCAAGGCCCGCTTCTATCAAGGCGACGTCCGGGACAAGCTCTTCATGCGCGAGGTCTTTGACAAGGAAGACATCGACACAGTGATCCACTTCGCCGCGTTCTCCGTCGTGCCCGAGTCGATGAGCAATCCGCTGAAGTACTTCGACAACAACACCTACGGCATGACCGCCCTGCTGGAAGTGATGCGCGATGCCGGTGTCAAGCGCATCGTCTTTTCTTCCACCGCTGCCACCTACGGCGAACCCAAGCAAGTACCGATCAAGGAAACGGATCCGCAGATTCCCACGAACCCGTACGGCGAGAGCAAGCTGTCAATGGAGAAGATCATCCACTGGGCCGATGTCGCTTACGGCATCAAGTTCGTCGCCCTGCGCTACTTCAACGTCGCCGGTGCCAAGGCGGACGGCTCTATTGGTGAAGACCACCACCCGGAGACCCACTTGATTCCCATTATCTTGCAAGTCGCTCAAGGCAAGCGGGACAAGCTGACCATCTTCGGCGGCGACTATCCCACTGACGACGGCACCAACATCCGGGATTACGTCCACGTCATGGACTTGGCTGACGCCCACATCTTAGCCATGGAATACTTGAAGAAAGGCAATGACTCCACGGCCTTCAACCTGGGTTCCTCCCACGGCTTCTCGAACAAAGAAATCGTCGATGCGGCCCGCAAAGCGACCGGCAAGCCGATTCCGGCAGAAATCGGCCCACGCCGCGCAGGTGACCCCGCCGTCTTGGTCGCTTCCAGTGAAAAAGCCAAGAAGATCTTGGGCTGGACCCCGAAGTATGACGACATGGAGAAGATCATCGCCACGGCTTGGCACTGGGACGAGACGCATCCCAACGGCTACAACGATCGGTAATCATTGAATTCTGAGAAGAAAGAAGTGCAGGAGATTATGGCAAAGACCGCGCTCGTGGCGGCATTCGTCAAGGCCATCATCGCGGCCAACCCCGAATACGAGGCTGTGGATGATGTGTATCTGAGCAACCGCATTCTCGCTCTGGTAGGCGATGATGCGCTCCATCTGACGACAGAGACGACCAACGTCATTGATTTGAAGGACGAATTGGTCGCCCACGCCGTCAAGACCGGAGAAATCGACGATTCTCAGCCGGACCGGGACATTCTCGGGGACCAGCTGATGGATCTGTACACCCCGACTCCGGGACTGGTCAATCGTGAATTCTGGAAGCGGTATGAAGAATCACCGGAAGCGGCGACGAATTACTTCCATTCCCTTTCTGAAAATAACGATTATATCCAGACGCGGCGGATCGCCAAGAATATTCGCTACCTGACCCCGACGGATTACGGCAAGCTGGAGATCACGATCAACTTGTCCAAGCCGGAGAAGGACCCCAAGGCAATTGCCGCGGCAGCGAAGCAGAAGAACAACACCAACTATCCGCAGTGCCAGTTGTGCTTGCAAAACGAGGGCTACAAGGGGCGGCTGGACTACCCGGCCCGCAGCAACCACCGCATCATCCGCTTCGACATCAACGGTCACCACTGGGGCTTCCAGTACTCGCCTTACGCGTACTTCAACGAACACAGCATCTTCTTGGACACGATCCACGAGCCGATGCACATCACGGAGGAAACCTTCGTCAATCTGCTGCACATCGTCACCGTGTGGCCCCACTACTTCGTCGGCAGCAACGCCGACCTGCCCATTGTCGGCGGGTCGATGCTCTCCCACGAACATTATCAAGGCGGCCGCCACACCTTCCCGATGACCGTGGCCAAGCTGGACAGCACCTTCACCTGGCCGGCGCACCCCAACGTCACGGCCGGGATCGTCCACTGGCCCATGTCTTGCATTCGCCTCACCGCAGCCGACACCACGGACTTGGTGGCCGCCGCCGAGGAGATTCGCGCCGCTTGGCAGGAATACTCCGATGACGCGCTGGACATTCGAGCTTACACGGATGGTACCCGCCATCACACGGTGACCCCGATTGCGTCCCGGACGGCGACTGGCGATTACCAGCTGGACCTGGTCCTGCGGGATAATCAGACGTCAGCCCAGTATCCCGACGGCATTTTCCACCCGCATCAAGACGTTCAGCACATTAAGAAAGAAAACATCGGCCTCATCGAAGTCATGGGCTTGGCCGTCTTACCGGCCCGGCTCAAGGATGAGTTGGCCGAGGTCGAGAAGTTCCTGCTGGGTCAGGATAATGCCATGAAGGAATATCATCGGCCGTGGGCTGAGCAATTGGCCAAAGATAATGCCGGCCGCATTTCTGCCAGCAACGTTGAGGACATCGTCCGGCAAGCCGTCGGTCATGTCTTCCTGCGGGTCTTGATGGATGCCGGCGTCTACAAGCGGGACGCCGCCGGCCAAGCCGGGTTCCAGCGGTTCATCAGCAGCGTTACTGGACAATAACGAGAAACGAGAATGGAGTGACAACACATGGCCACGATCAAGGATATCGCGGATCGGGCTGGCGTCTCCAGTGCCACAGTATCACGGGTATTGAATTATGATCAGTCACTGAATGTGACCGAGGAGACCCGGCGAAAGATCTTCCAGGTGGCCAATGAGTTGCAATACGCCAAGGTCCACCGCAAACAACCCCAGCAAAAGCGCATCGCCATCGTCCAATGGGTGGACGAAGCGGACGAACTCAGCGACCTCTACTACCTCTCCATCCGGATGGGCGTGGAGGAAGCAGCAGCCGAGGAAGGCTACTCCGTTATTCGGCTGTTTCACTCCTTCGGTGCTAACGAGCTGAAGAACGTCGCCGGCATTGTCGCCATCGGCAAGTTCGGCGACCATCAGCTCAAGGAACTGAAGGGCTACCGCCTGCCCCTGGTGATCATCGATGATGACGTCTTAGGCCGAGACATCGACTGTGTCGTTTCCGACTTTGCCGGCGCCGTCACCCAAGTGGTGGATTTCTTCATCAGCCACCACTTAGAACGCATCGGCATGCTGCGCGGTGTGGAGAAAACCAGCGAAGGCAACGAGTGGGCAGATTCCCGTCCGCGGGTGTTCACCACGGCTCTGAAGAAGCTTGGCCTGTACCATCCCGAGTGGGTCTTCGACGGGGCTTTCAACCCCACGTCCGGTGAAGAAATGATGGACACCGCCCTCGCCCAGCTGGACGACCACCTGCCCCAAGCGTTCTTTGCCACCAGCGATGCGCTGGCAATCGGTGCTTTGAAGTCGCTGCGCCGGGCCGACATTGCCGTGCCCCAGCGGGTAGCGCTGATCGGGTTCAACGATATTTCCATCGCGAAGTATCTGGAGCCGCCCCTGACCACGGTCCACGTGGACACGGAGGCCATGGGCCACCAGGCCTTTGCCCGGCTGAGTCAGCTGATCGAGAGCAGTGAGCCCGTCTTAGCCCAACGGCTGACCCTGGCGACGCACTTGATCATCCGCGACACGACGCCGCGGTGAAGGAGAAAAGAAACAAGGCAGCAGCCCGACCGGAATGGTTGGGCTGCTTTCTTTTTGGCGTCAGACTTGGTAGGAAATGGCAGTGTCTGGCCGCGGCCCGGGTGACTCCAGGCTCCGCGGGAGGGGGCGGCGACGCGAAGCTAGTGCGAAGCCGGTCCTGCGGAGCTAGTGGTGGGCAC
>NZ_KI271625.1:5191-5575 GCF_000469325.1 Schleiferilactobacillus shenzhenensis LY-73
TGAGACTTTTAGCAAAGACCGCTAAAAGTCTCAAAGACCGGCCTTATTCTAGGCGGCCAAGCCGCCAAGAATAATTTCACCACTGAGCCCCCTCCCGCTCCGCCCTCCGTCACCCTACATTCTGGGAGACTGGAACTGTCTTGCTCTTCAGAAAACCCGGGCAGCCTCCTCCGCATTCGTTACGACAGTTACTTGGAAAAATGAAGTTCAAGTGGCACACCCGGCGAATATGTCCTGGCACCAAGTACTTTACGATCAGGAAGGATGTAGGCGATTTGGGCCCGGAGGCTGGCGGGGCTCAGTAGCGAGATTGTTGTTAGCGGGCGTTCTTTGCCCGCTTACAACAAGGCCGGACTTGAAGACTTTTGACGCACTTTGTCAAAA
>NZ_KI271625.1:5644-7601 GCF_000469325.1 Schleiferilactobacillus shenzhenensis LY-73
AAGGTACTGTTTCGCCCGACCCTTGTACCCGCGCGGATTCCCGCGTAAACTTATTAACGTTGGTCAAAATTTAGTAAACACAAGGAGGACCTTTCTCACATGAAAAAACTTGCATTGGTTGGTATCACCCTGCTCAGCGCCCTGGCCCTGGGGGCTTGCCAGTCTGGCGGCCAGACACAGGCAAACGCCAGTAATATCACGGTCTCTAAGGGCTTCAAGAACGATACGGTGAAGCGCTCGGATTACACCGTGACCATCGACAAGGCCAAGGTACTCAAGGCGCACGCCAAGGGTAATGATACAGACCATGCCGTGGTGGCACTCTACTACACGCTGAAGAACACAGGCAGCACGCCGACGACGCCGGATGCGGCCTTCAACGACACCCTCACCGTCACCCAGGGCAAGAACACCCTAGATGCGGACGGTGTGCCGGCGGACAAGTACCTGACCGTTTCCGGGACGCCGGTGAAGAAGGGCAAGTCCGTGCAAGCGGCGAGCAACTTCACCCTCAAGGACAGCAAGACAGCCGTCAAGCTGACCGCTCGGAATGGCGCGTTCGGTAAGGTCATCGGCGAGGAGAGTATCGATATCACCAAGTAATCGGTGAGAAATTGGCCGTGCGGCAAGTGCCGGACGGTTTTTTTCTGCCGTCAGTGCGGTCAATCCCGTATAATAGACTGTAAGAAAGGAAGCGGTGCCGATGATGAGCACGGTGATGATTGTCTTATTGGTAATTGGCGGCGGAATGGCCCTGGTGGGACTGGTCTGGCTGATCGCGGCCCTGCTGCGTAAGCGCCGCTGGCAGCAGCCGGTTCTAGTCTTCACAGTCGGCGCGCTGGTCGCCCTGCTCACCTTCACGGGGCTGGGCGCTCTGGTAACGGATGAACGCGCCCAATCCGTGGCCGAGAAGACGTCTGCCCAGGCTGCCGCCGATGCCAGCGCCAGTACTTCGGCCGCGGCCAGCCGGCGGGCAGAGTCGCAAGCGGACATTCAAAGCAGCCGAGCAGCTGCGGACCAGGCTGCCTCACAGTCGGCTGCAGATGCGTCTTCCGTTGCGGCTGCAAGTGCCAGCGCGGCAGCGTCTTCCTCTCGGTCCGCGGCATCCGCGGCCAGTGCATCGTCGGCCGCCGCCAGTCGAAGCAGCCAAGAGGCCGCCTCCGCCAGCAGTGCCAGCAGCCGCAGTCAAGAACAGGCAGTCGTGGGCGACACCCGCACGCATCAGTATTATCCGGCAACGGCTGTTCCTGACACTGTCCCCGCCTCTGCCCGAGCGTCCTTCAGTGATGCCCAAGCCGCCGCCAGTGCTGGCTTCAGCGCGGCCACCGGCCAATAATTTTTTGGGCAGCCAGCACAGTCCTCAGCCTTCCCGGCGGTCGCTGGCGCGTGATTCATACCCTTATTAATTCAGAAAGCTGGATATTTTTATGTCATTCACTTTGCTCGCGCGGCTCGCCGCAGAATTCATCGGTACCGCCATCATGATCATTCTCGGTAACGGTGCAGTGGCCAACGTCGACCTCAAAGGCACCAAGGGGAACGGATCCGACTGGATGCTCATCGCCGTGGGCTACGGTGCCGGAGTGATGATCCCCGCCCTGCTCTTCGGCAGCATCTCCGGTAACCACATCAACCCGGCGTTCACCGTCGGGCTGGCGGTTTCCGGCCTCTTTCCTTGGGCCGAAGTCGCGCCCTAAATTGCAGCCCAATTTCTCGGCGCCATCATGGGTCAGCTGGTCATGATTGCCGCGTATAGCCAAAGTTTCTGGGCAATCCCCTATCAAAACATAATTCATGATACAATTATGTCATGCAAGCGAAAGAGGTCTTACAGATCCTGCAAATCAGCCGCCCAACTTTGGGCCGGTGGCGCAAAGAAGGGATCTTAAAAGCAAGAAAGCTGCCCAACGGACAGTACGATTGGGATGCTGATACCGTCTATGCAATCGCCAATAAG
>NZ_KI271626.1 GCF_000469325.1 Schleiferilactobacillus shenzhenensis LY-73
TTTTGATGTGGAGAAAGAGGGACAAGTGGAGATTATTGGGTGGCTGTACCAGTACTATAATGAGGAGCCCAAGGACAAGGCCTTCAGGAAGGCCAAGTATACGGCTTCCGATATTCCTGCCGTCACACAGCTCTTCACACCGGACTGGATCGTCAAGTATTTGGTGGAGAACTCACTCGGTCGCTACTGGATCGACATTCTTCATACCCGCGATGATAAACGGTCAGAGAAAGAGATTGCCGCGGGCTTTGGTTGGCGTTACTTTATGCCGGCGGCTGCGCAAAGCCCATCAGTTCAAGAACAGCTAGCTTCCATCAATGGCGCGTTGTCTGGGAAGAGCCTGCAGGAGATTACATTTCTCGATCCAGCAATGGGCTCTGGACACATCTTGATTTATGCTTTTGATGTTTTCATGGCGCTGTACCAGAGCGAAGGATATGGTGCTCGGGAGGCCGCTCACGCGATTGTCGAGCACAATTTATTTGGGTTAGACATCGATACCCGTGCATTCCAGCTAGCATACTTCGCAGTCATGATGAAGGTGAGACAGTTTGACCGGCGGGCGTTGGAGCGTGCAATCCAACCTCATCTGTACGATGTTCCGCAAACCAGCATCGACGAGAATACTTTCAATTCTCTGGCCGCTGGATTCTCAAGTGCCAAGGCTGGTAAACCCCTACAACTATTGCATGAGGAAATACAGCAGTTCAATTCCGGGGATTTGCTTGGCTCTTTGATCAAACCCACCGCACCGGCTGACGTACTTTCTGATTTGGCACAATACCTGCACCCTCGAAATGGACAACAAACGCAACTCACGCTTGGTACCGCAAGTTCTGACGTCGGTAAACTGGAGCGGATGCTATACGTACATCAAGTGCTGGCTAACCGATACAGCGTAGTGGTAACCAATCCGCCTTATATGGGCTCCCGGAGAATGCCAGCGATTCTGTCAAAATATGTGGGCCGAGAGTATCCAGATAGCAAATCTGATTTGTTTTCTGCTTTTATTGAGCTTTCGTCAGAACTCGTGTCTAAGGCTGGATACTATAGTCTAGTAACGCAACACTCTTGGATGTTTCTATCAAGCTATGCGTCGCTTAGAGCTAAAATGCAAAAAGCTCTTTTAGTAAATATGGCCCATTTGGGCACGCACGCATTTGAAGAGATTGGTGGCGAAGTAGTTCAATCTACTGCATTTGTAATGAAGAACGCCATAATACACGACTATGTTGGGACGTACGAAAGGCTAGTCAATGCTCCTTCTCAAGGTGCTAAGGAAACAGCTTTTCTAGAAATGGTCGTTAATCCTCAACAAGAGGGAGTTTATCGAACTAACCAAGCGAACTTTGAGAAAATTCCCGGTAGCCCGATTGCTTACTGGGCATCCCAGAACCTCATTCGTGACTTTGAGAATGGCACGCCACTTGGAGATATCGTTGATCCACGACAGGGTCTAGCAACAGCGGATAATAACCGTTTTCTACGTCAATGGTTCGAAGTAAGACTGGATACAATTAAGTTTGACGCACATTCGATAGGTGAATCGATCTCTTCCAGAAAAAAATGGTTCCCATACAACAAGGGTGGGTCATTCAGGAAGTGGTATGGAAATTACGATTATGTTGTGAATTGGAAAGACGATGGTGCCGAAATCAAGCACTTTTCATTTCCAAATGGAAAGCAACGTTCAGTAGTTAGAAATCCGGACTTTTACTTTCGTGAAGCGATTACATGGTCTTTGATTACCAGTGGTGGTTTCAGCATCAGATATCGGGAACCAGGAAGTATTCACGATGTCTCGGGGATGTCTGCATTTTCAAGTAGCCATGAAACACTGATACGTTTATTGGGTGTGCTCAATTCTCCAGTTGGAGAATACTGTTTCAAAATGCTAAATCCAACGATTAATCTGCAAGTCGGCAACGTGGTATCCTTCCCAGTCTTGTCAGAGGTTGTGACCTCTAATCAGCAAGATAGTCGAATCAACAATTCGATTCGGTTGGCAAAAGTTGACTGGAACTCATTTGAAGGCGCGTGGGGATTTGGGTGTCTAATGCTGTTAGTTCATATTGCTGAGCATAATCGAAACTGGACAGTTGAAGCAGCCTTCAATCAGTGGAAACAAGAAGCCCAGGATCGATTTGACCAGCTGAAGAAGAACGAGGAGGAACTGAACCGCATCTTCATCGACTTGTATGGGCTTCGGGATGAGCTTTCTTCTGAGGAATCCGACAAGGAGGTGTCGGTGCGGAAGGCAGACCTACCGCGTGACATGCGGTCGTTCATGTCGTACTTTATCGGGGTCACCTTCGGCCGGTACTCGATTGACACACCTGGATTGGCCTTTGCTGGTGGGGACTGGGACGCTGATAAGTATAAGACATATATTCCCAACAAGGATAATGTCGTGATTCTCACGGATGAGGATTACTTCGGAGACGAACGCGACGTCATGTACCGGTTCCGAGAGTTCTTAACGGAAACGTTCGGCAAGGAACATCTTCATGAGAATCTGGCGTTCATCGCCAGCGGTCTTGGCAAGGCTGGCGACACACCAGAGGACCAGATTCGCAGCTACCTGTACAATGATTTCTACAAGGATCATGTTTCCGTGTACCAGCGGCGGCCGATCTATTGGGAACTGAGCTCTGGCCGGCAGGGCGGGTTCAAAGCATTGATGTACCTGCATCGGTACGACGAGGATACGATAGCCATGATTCGCACATCCTACCTCCACGACCTGCAGGCAGCGTATGAGAAGCGCCACGCCAATCTCGATACGTTCATCGCCCAGGAAGCCAATACCCGCGAGAAGAACAAGATGATCAAGGAACGCGATCACATTGCCAAGCAGTTAAGCGAACTGGTCAAGTATGATGTGCTGCTTCAGCACGTGGCGAATATGCATATCGCCATCGACCTAGACGACGGGGTCGTCGTGAACCACGCCAAGGTACAAGCTGACAGCAAGATTTTGACCCCCATCAAGTAGAATAATCCCCCTCGGATTTCGCTCTGAGGGGGATTTTTGTGCCAAGAGATGTGCCAACTATGCCTGGTCGAGAATTTTCAGAATCTTGTCGGTATCTTTGGCTTCCAATTCCTTGATGATGTGCAAGTAGGTCGACTGAGTAGTGGTGATGCTGCTGTGTCCAAGGCGTTTAGAGACAGAAAGGACGCTGACACCCTGATAAAGCAGGATAGATGCATGGGTGTGTCGCAATCCGTGAAAAGTGACACGAGGCAGCCCAAGACTGGACAACCTTGCCGTGAGGACCTGGTTGATTTCAGCACTGACTAGCGCGTGCCCATCAATAAGGAACAGGGGCGTCGTCGGTGTCGCAGGGTGACCGACGGTGTATTCACGGAGCAACCGTAGCGACCGCTGATCCAGGGCCACTTTTCTGACTGAAGACTTGTTCTTGGTCTTCTTGAAACCCGTGTGGTACTTGTAATCCCACGTCTTGGTGATGTTGAGAGTGGCGGTGTGCCAGTCGATGTCGGCAGGAGTGAGGCCGAGAATCTCTGCGTAGCGCATACCAGTAACGGCAGCTATGTAGATCATCATCTCCGGGACGCTGTCTGGGTGCAGGTGATGAATGAGCGTTCGCCATTCGCCGAAGTCGAGGGCCTTTTTCGGCCGGTGGACGGCAATGCCAGTGACGACGGCTTTGCGTGTGGGGTCGCTGGAAATAATGTGCTCGTCGAGGGCGTCGAGGAGCGCGGCGCGGATCTGCTTGTGGAAAGCTGAAACAGTCCGGGGTGCATGGTCACGGGCGAAGACATTGAGACGCTCTTGGTAGACGGTGCGAGTGATGTCCTTCAGCGGCATCTGACCGAAGATCTTGCGGATGTGATGGAGGGTGTTCTCGTACTTGATGAAGGTGACATCACTGACGGAGTTACGCTTGTAGAGGGTGATCCACCGCTCGAAGTATACGCTCAGCGGAATTTCCCCCGCTTTGAATTGCCGGACGTCGGCATACAGGGACTTGACCTGACTGGCCGCCAGTTCAGCGTCAGACTTTAATCGGAACCCAGACTTGCGAAGCTTTTTGTAGCCACCGTCCAGGTCCTTGTAAGAGATTTCGTATTGCCATACCTTGCCGCGTTTTCGATAACTTACCATGTTACAATCCTCCCAATTCAGATATTTGGCACAATTTTGGCACAGAGTAGAATCTTTGCCGAATTTTGTCACGGAATTTCCCCCATTTGGCCCTTGCTCCCTCCAACCACTTATGAATTTTGTGCTGTGCAAATGCCTTATGCTCAGCGATACCAAGGAGAACTGGCTGAGTCTTGAACGCCCATGAGGTTTCGGATGCGTCCCAATCAATTCTTGTGAGATTGACGTTCTGCAATACGATTGGCTGAACGTCTTGACCGTTGAGTACTGGCAAAGTACTGAAATTTCCAATTTGCAAATGAATGGTGGGGTTTACAATTTTGAACACATAATTCGTCACTTTGGAGTTTAGCAAGCCTAACAATTGAAATAGGTCGGTCCGGCCAGTTTTCCCGAATGCCGACATTCCGGTTACATCATGGATGCTGCCGGACTCGCGATACCGTGCTGCAAATAACCCGCTGGTCACATCTGACCATGTAATCGCTTCACGAAAGTAAAATTCTTTGCTTGGTGTAATGGAGTGGACTTTGCCATCTTTTCGACGGTAAGTTTGCATCTCATGCCCGTCGTTGTACCAATTTACGACATAGTCATAATTTCCATACCACTTTCGGAATGCTCCCCCTTTATTGTAAGGAAACCACTTACTCCCTGATTCAAGTGCAACACGAGAGTTATTCGCATGAAAGTTACATTGATCAATGGACACCTCGAACCACTGACGGATAAACATGTTGTTATCACCCGTGGTGACACCATGCCGTGCATCCACAAGATTACCCAAAGGTGTCCCCACGCGAAAATCATCAATCAACTGTTGGCTTGCCCAGTAAGCGATTGGACTTCCGGGAATTTCTTCAAAATTCGCTTGGTTAGTACGATTGTAACGGTTCCCAGGAACAGGAAGTTTCGCCGGCGCCCCCTCTTTAACGTCGGGGAACTTCATTTGATGGTAGGTCCCGACGAATGCGGGCGCCTTAACATTTCTGAAAATCGAAACTGCTGTGCCAAATGCAATTCCCATTACGCCGTTTTCCATGTGCATCAAGTTGGAAAGGGCATATTTGTCGAGAAGTTCAATCCGTAGCTTTTCAAAACTCGACAAGAACATCCATGACTGCATGGTTACCAAAGCACTGTACCCGCCAGGCTTGAGAGAACCTGTCATTTTTTCGAGGAACATCGCGAACAGATCAACTTTGGCACTTGGATAATTGCTTTTTACAAAGTCGCTGAACTGTTTGTTTAACCTTGCCGATCCCAGATAAGGCGGGTTCGTCACAATAATGTCCTGTTTCTCTGAAAGAAGGATGGCGACATGAACCATCACTTCTAGAACCTGGGCGACTTTGAAATACATCTGGTTGTATTTGTTCAATGCCAGCCTTTCTGCTAACGAACGTAGTGAATCAGCGCCAATCTTAGTTGTATCAATAAGGGAACCAAATTGGTCACCATAATTGAATGCCGTCATCAAGTGAGTGGCCGTCCCCTTTTGCTCGGATGAAAAGTCTTCAATCAGCGATTCCCAGTTATCCTTAGGAAAGTCGGTCGTTGCAGGAATTCGAAACACTCGGGGAACAATACTGTCTGTTAAGGCGTTACGGTCGAACTGCCGTAGTTTCATCATCAACGCAAAATAGGCCAGTTGCTGAGCCCGGTGGTCAATATCTAACCCGCTCAGATTGTGTTGGACGATTTCACGGGCTGCGTCACGCTTGCCATACCCTTCATCCAAATAAATCTTCATGAAGACGTCGAACGCATACACCAAGATATGGCCGGATCCCATGGATGGATCAAGCAAACGGATGTCTTGTGGTGCCAAATCGGCCAATGGCTTGTCAGCGACCGAAATCAGATGGTTCGTTTCTACATTTTGCTCCGCATCGGCCATGTAGTAGGACCACCCAAAGTGGTCGGCAAGGGCCGCTTCAGTGCTCTTTGGATGGCGGGCCATCTGAGCGTGAATCCAAAGTTTGCCCAGAGAATTATCCACCATGTATTTGACGATCCAGTCGGGTGTGAACAGTTGGGTGGCAGCTGCGAGTTCTTGGGGGTCGTACTTATGCGACTTAGGCTGGCCGACTGCATCGTTTTTTGCTTCTTCGTCGTAGTACTGGTACAGCCACCCAATAATCTCCACTTGTCCCTCTTTCTCCACATCAAAA
>NZ_KI271627.1:0-382 GCF_000469325.1 Schleiferilactobacillus shenzhenensis LY-73
ATCACCTTGCCATGGTGGGGGTCGCGAGTTCGAATCTCGTCTTCCGCTTCATTGTATCCGGGACACAGGATCCCGCGGTGAGTGATCACCGGCGGGATTTGCTTTTTGTCCAGCGTCCTCTTACAATGGAGTTCGTCAATTAAATAGCATGATGCACCCATAGCGCAACTGGATAGAGTGTCTGACTACGAATCAGAAGGTTGTAGGTTCGACTCCTACTGGGTGCATGTTCGGGAAGTAGCTCAGCTTGGTAGAGCACTACGTTAGGGTCGTAGGGGTCGCAGGTTCGAATCCTGTCTTCCCGATTGGTAACTGACAATTGAATATGCGGAAGTAGTTCAGTGGTAGAACATCACCTTGCCATGGTGGGGGTCGCGAGTTC
>NZ_KI271627.1:392-6212 GCF_000469325.1 Schleiferilactobacillus shenzhenensis LY-73
TATCGGGAAATAGCTCAGCTTGGTAGAGCACTACGTTCGGGACGTAGGGGTCGCAGGTTCAAATCCTGTTTTCCCGACTGCTAGGAACAGATCGAAGTCTTTGACTTCGGTCTGTTTTTGGTATATTATTCCCTCTCAGGTGTTGAAGGGACTTTTTGAGGCCAGCGGTATCTGCAAAAAGATAGACAACCCTGGCCGCCTTGTTTAGACTAGAGGAGTAGAGGGAACCCTCAAGACCAGTTTTGATGAGAAAATCTGGACGTCAGCAGCAGCGAGTACTGACGACAGAAGCCATCTAAAAATGGGATTTGGCTTGCATCTGGCCCGGACCCATGTATAATGGAAATCACATCGAAATTTATTAGACCTTGATGGTCTCTCATTCTTGCACCTGCACTACTTTGCGACTACGAAAGGAGCAGAGTTAATGGATAACTTATTTACGAACAGCTCCCGTAACGTACTGGCGCTGGCCCAGCAACAAGCCCGCTACTTCCACCACCATGCCGTGGGGACAGAGCATCTGTTGTTGGCCCTGGTGCTGGAGACCGACGGCGTGGCCGGTAAAACCTTACGCACGCTCACCGTTAGTCCAGACGACGTGAAAGAAGAAATCGAACGATTCACCGGATTCGGCGCCACTTCGCCCGCCGATCAACCGGATGAAACGACTTATTTGCCATACTCACCGAAAGCGAAGCAGATTCTTTCTTATGCTGGCGACGAAGCCAAGCGGTTAGGTGCCAGCAAGATTGGTACCGAACACATGCTGCTGGGGATCCTGCACGAGGATGATATCCTGGCGGCCCGGATCCTGACGAACCTGGGCCTCAGCCTATCCAAGACGCGCCAAGTGCTCTTGAAGAAGATGGGTGTCCGCGATACCGGCAGCAGCAAACGCGGTAATGATCGCCGCACCAGCGGCAGCAATCCCCAAGGGACGCCGACGCTGGACGGCCTGGCGCGGGATCTGACCCAATTGGCTCGCGAAAACGGGATGGATCCCGTCGTTGGCCGGGAGAAGGAAGTCCGCCGCGTCATCCAGATCCTGTCTCGCCGGACCAAGAACAACCCGGTCTTGGTTGGTGAACCGGGTGTCGGCAAGACCGCCATTGCGGAGGGCCTGGCCCAGCGCATCGTTGACGGCAAGGTGCCCGAAGACATGGCCAACAAGCGCCTGATGATGCTGGACATGGGCTCGCTGGTTGCGGGCACGAAGTATCGGGGCGAATTTGAAGACCGGTTGAAGAAAGTCATCGATGAGATTTACCGTGACGGCAACGTCATTCTCTTCATTGATGAGCTGCACACCCTGATCGGTGCCGGCGGTGCCGAAGGGGCCATTGATGCCAGCAACATTTTGAAGCCGGCACTGGCCCGCGGCGAACTGCAACTGATCGGCGCCACCACCCTGGATGAATACCAGAAGTATATCGAAAAGGATTCGGCCCTGGAGCGGCGTTTCGCTACCGTTCAGATCGACGAACCGACGCCGGAAGAGACCGAGCAGATTTTGAAGGGGTTGCGGCCCCGTTACGAGCAGCACCACGGCATCACCATCAGTGATGAAGCACTGCACGAAGCGGTCGTCCTTTCTAACCGGTATATTACGAACCGCTTCCTGCCGGATAAGGCCATCGACCTGGTGGACGAATCCGCAGCGAAGGTGCGCTTGGATTCTGCCGACAAGAAGTCCCCGGAGGATAAGCTGCAAGACAAGATTCGCGACTTGATCAGTAAGAAAGAGGCCGCCATCGAGAACCAAGACTTCGAGACGGCCGCGAATTACCGGGAAGACGAGATGAGTCTGAAGGCCAAGCTGGAAGCGACTGAAGCGAAGGATGATTCGTCGGGTATCCGGACCGATATTCAAGTGACCGGCGAAGATGTCGCCCAAGTCGTCTCCGAGTGGACGGGTGTCCCGCTGACCCAGCTGCAAAAGAGCGAGAGCGAGCGGCTGGTCAACCTGGAGAGTATCCTGCACAAGCGGGTCGTCGGCCAAGACGAGGCCGTCTCTGCGGTGGCCCGTGCCATTCGCCGGGCGCGCAGCGGCTTGAAGGATCCCAGTCGGCCGATTGGGTCGTTCATGTTCCTCGGGCCCACCGGTGTCGGCAAGACCGAGCTGGCCAAGGCCTTGGCGGAAGCCATGTTCGGTTCGGAGGATAACCTCATCCGGGTCGACATGTCCGAGTACCAGGAACAATACACCACCTCGCGGCTCATCGGTTCGCCTCCGGGTTACGTGGGTTACGACGAAGGCGGTCAGCTGACGGAGAAAGTCCGCAACAAGCCGTATTCCGTTGTCCTTTTCGATGAAGTTGAAAAAGCGCACCCGGATGTCTTCAACATTCTGCTGCAAGTCTTGGACGACGGCTATTTGACCGATGCCAAGGGCCGCCGGGTCGACTTCCGCAACACCATCTTGATCATGACGTCCAACCTGGGTGCTACCGCTGTTCGCGACGACAAGGCCGTGGGCTTCGGCGTCCAGGACAAGGGTCAGGATTACGATGCCATGCGGGACAAGATTCTCGGCGCGCTGAAGCAGTTCTTCCGGCCTGAATTTATCAACCGGATCGACGAAGTGGTTGTCTTCCACCCGTTGAACAAGGAACAGTTGCGGCGTATTGTCCGGATCATGTCCAAGCAGGTATTGGCCCGTCTGGAAGAACAGGATATCGGCGTCAAGATGACCACCGCTGCGCTGGACGTGGTGGCGGCCAAGGGCTTCGACCCGGATTACGGGGCGCGGCCGATCCGCCGGGCACTGCAACGGCAAGTCGAGGACAGCGTCAGCGAGATGCTGCTGAGCGGCGAGATCAAGGCCGGCGACCACATTACCATTGGGGCGCGCAAGGGGAAGATCACCGTCACCGTGAAGCACCCGCACGCCAAGTCGGCCGAACCGCCGAAGGAAACCGTCAAAGCGTAATATTGAGTGCATCATTGATTCACCACCGCATTTTCTGCTGGGCCAGCAGGAAGTGCGGTTTTTGTTTTCCGCCATTCGCCCGGCACTGCGCCTGGGCTGTGGTAGAATGGAACCATTAATTCTTGGTACCACGGAAGGATGGCCACAGTGGCAGAAATCATTGCAACGGCGGATTCGATTGAACAGGCGGCGCAGCTGACAGCAGCCGGCGCCGATTATATTTACGCTGGGGAAGACGAATTCGGTCTGCGCCTGCCCCATAGTTTTGCGCGCGCCGAGTTGACCGACTTGGTTCAAGCGGTCCATGCGGCGGGGAAGAAAGTCCTGGTGGCAGTGAACGCCATTTTTCACAATGACCGCATCGGCGAGGTGGGGGCGTATCTCCAATTTCTCCACGCGATTGCCGTGGACATGGTGAGTATCGGCGACCCGGGGGCGATCCACGTCTTGCAGAAAGAAAGCATTCCCTTGCCGTATCTCTACGACGGGGCGGACTTGGTCACCAGTTCCCGGCAGATCGACTTCTGGGCCCGGCACGGCGCTGTGGCTGCCCAAGTGGCGCCGGAAGTGCCGTATGGCGAATTGGTACCGCTGATGCAGCACGTGACCATCCCCGTGAGCTACCTGGTCTATGGGGCCAGCGCCATTCACCAGTCGGGCCGGCCGCTGCTGGATAATTACTTCTCGTTCGTGAAGGACCATCAGGAGCGGACCGACCGGGCGCGGGGATTATTCATCTCGGCGCCCCACAAGCCCGAGACCCACTACTCGATCTATGAAGACCGCAACGGCACCCATGTTTTCGCCACCAATGACGTCAACCTCTTCGGTGAGCTGGACCGGGTCCACGCACTGGGCATCCATTACTGGAAGCTCGACGGCTTGTTTGTTCCCGGTCAGCAGTTCTCCCAGATCGTGGCGGCCTTCGCCCACGCCCGGGACGCGTTAGCTGCTGGCCAGTGGACCAGCGCTCTGGTCGCCGACGGCCAGCATGTTATCGCCGACAACACCCCGGTCAACCGGGCAACAGACACAGGATTTTTCGATATTGATCCAGATGAGGTGAAGTAATGATGCAGAGAAAATTAAAACGGCCCGAGGTGCTGGCCCCGGCCGGCACATTAGAAAAATTAAAGGTGGCCATCGATTACGGTGCGGACGCCGTGTATATCGGCGGCGACGCCTACGGCTTGCGGACTCGCGCCGGCAACTTCAGCTTCGACCAGATGCGGGAGGGGGTCCAATACGCCCACGCCCGCCACGCCAAAGTGTACGTGGCGGCGAACATCGTCGCCCACGAACAGGATCTGCCCGGCGCCGACACGTTCTTCAAGAACGTTCAGGCCACGGGCGTCGATGCAGTCATCGTATCCGACCCGTCCTTGATTGAAACCTGTGTGCTGGCCGCGCCCGGCCTGCCGATCCACCTTTCTACCCAAGCCTCTTCGTGTAACTATGAGACCCTGAACTTCTGGCAGGACGAGGGGCTGGAGCGGGTGGTGCTGGCCCGCGAAGTGGGCATCGACGAGATTCGCGAGATGCGCCAGCATACCGACATTCAGATTGAGGCGTTCATCCACGGGGCGATGTGCATCGGCTATTCCGGCCGTTGTGTGCTGTCCAACCACATGGGGCTGCGGGACGCCAACCGCGGCGGCTGCGCCCAGAACTGCCGCTGGAAGTATGATCTTTTCGATATGCCCCAGCTGGGCGAGAAACACGAGCTGACCGGCGTTAATCCCGATGGCAAGAAGGAAGCCTTCTCCATGAGTGCCGTCGACATGGCGATGATCGAGCACATTCCGGACCTGATCGAAGCCGGTGTCGACAGTTTGAAGATCGAAGGACGCATGAAGACCGTGCACTACGTCTCCACTGTGGCCAACGTCTATTCCGCCGCCGTTGATGCCTACATGGCTGACCCGGACCACTACCAGACTGATCCCGCTTGGGTCGACGAGCTTTGGAAGGTCGCCCAGCGCGGCATGTCCACGGGTTTCTATTACAACACGCCGACTGAACAGGATGAGCTGTTTGGGGAAGAGAGAAAACGGCCCCGTTACGCCTTCGTCGGCGAGGTGCAAGCTTACGACCCCGCTACAGAGACGGTCACCATCCAGCAGCGCAACAACTTCGGCGTCGGCGACCAGATCGAGTTCTACGGTCCCGGCTTCACCCACTACGCCATGACCGTCGAGGACCTCTTCGACGAGGACGGCGCGGCGATTGAGCGCGCCCCCCACGCCATGCAGATCGTCACACTCCATTGCCCCCACGCCGTGGCTCCCGGCGACTTTGTCCGCGGACTGAAAGTGCGCCGGCACGCGCACGTGCGGGCGTAACGATGGCCAAGATTCAGACTGTCCCGCACCTGACGCCGGCCCAGACCAAGCGCATCGCCCACATCTGGCTGACGGCCAACGAACAGGCCCACAGTTTCATCCCGGCCGAATACTGGGAGAAAAACCAAGCCGTCCTCCTGGCGGCTTTGCCCGCGGCGACTGTCACCATCGCCACGGATGACGCGGGCCAGATCCTGGGCTTCGCGGGCATGCAGGACGACTTCCTGGCGGGCCTCTTCATCACCGCCAGCGCCCGCCGGCAAGGCCTTGGCACCCAGCTCATGACCCACCTGCAGCAACAGCACGACCGCATCACGCTGCAAGTCTACAAGGCCAACCAGCCGGCATACCACTTCTACGCCAGCATGGGCTTCACCATCATCGCCGAAGCCGTCGACCCCGAGACCAACCAGCCCGCACTGACCATGCAGTGGGTGCAGGCGGCGTAACGGTGTGTGGCGCTGGCCCGGGTGACTCCGGGCTCCGCGAGCGGGGGCTGGAACGTGGTGGGCACGGCTTTGAGCCTTTTGGCAAAGAGCGCCAAAA
>NZ_KI271628.1 GCF_000469325.1 Schleiferilactobacillus shenzhenensis LY-73
GGTTTTTCCCTTGCCCCGCCTTATGCCTACGCTTCTAACCGGGCCGCTCCGCCCTCTAAACGGGCTCCGCCGAGCAGGCCACCACAGTCTAAGGACCGTAACGTTAAAAGCCCAAGTGCGGGGCTTTTAACGTTACGGCCACTTAGCCTGGGTGGCCTAACCGCTCGGCTCCGCCCTCTCTCTTGTGTTTTCCTACTCAATTCGTTAGAATAGTTGGTGATTTAAGATGGGCTTTTACCGGTCCAGGTTTTCGAAAAGAGGGGTGCCTTATGAGTTCACTCGATAAAACAATGCATTTTAGTTTCGCGGAGGATCAAAGTAAAAACGTCCGGGAAACTCTGCAAACCGTTTACAAAGCGCTGGAAGAGAAGGGCTATAACCCAATCAATCAGATCGTTGGTTACTTGCTTTCTGGCGACCCGGCCTATATTCCCCGTTACAACGATGCCCGGACGCTCATTGGCAAACATGAGCGGGACGAAATCATCGAAGAACTGGTCCGCACGTATCTCCACCAAGAGCTGAAGTAATGCGCTTGATGGGGTTAGACGTGGGTTCCAAGACGGTGGGTGTAGCTGTCAGCGACCCCCTTGGCTGGACAGCCCAGGGGGTGGAGATCATTCCCATCGACGAGGGTCAGCATCAGTTTGGACTGGACCGGGTGGCTGAACTGGTTGACCAATATGCGGTCACCGGATTCGTTCTGGGGCTGCCGAAGAACATGAACAATTCCATCGGCGAACGCGCCGAAAAATCCCAGGCCTATGGTCAATACTTGACGGATCGGTTCCACCTGCCCGTCGACTTCATCGACGAGCGTTTGACGACCGTGCAAGCTGACCGGATGCTCATTGAACGCGCGGATGTTTCGCGAAAGAAACGTAAAAAAGTCATCGATAAAGTCGCCGCGGTCCTGATTCTGCAAAACTATCTGGACGCCGGCGGCAAACTAACGAAAACGGCACAATAGAGGAGACTACCATGGCTGAAAAAAACCATATTCACGACGGCGACGAACTTTCTGACAACCAACGCCAGATCACCTTGGTCGACGATGAGGGCAACGAAGAGTTGTTTGAAGTGCTGTTCACCTTCGATTCTGAAGATTACGGCAAGTCCTATGTCCTGTTGTATCCGGCTGGGGCGAAGGCCGACGAGGAGATCGAGATTCAAGCGTTCTCCTTCACGCCGGATGACGAAGGTTACGCCACAGCGGGTGACCTATACCCCATCGAAGACGATGCGGAGTGGGACATGGTCGAAGAAGTTTTGAATACGTTCATGGCCGACAGTGAGGACGACGACGAGGAGTAGTCACTGACCGCCCAGAATCGCGTGGTGCAGGGGACAAGCGTCCTTGGTGCCACGCGATTTCTTTCGCCCCCTGCCGACTTATGGTAGACTGGTCATTAATGTACAGAAATTGGAGGTTTCTTCGTGGCTGACGATAAGCGACGCTACAAAGCCCACATCGGCAAAAAGACGTATACGATCGTCGGTCCCGGCAGCGATGAATTCATGGCCACGGTGACCGCGGTGCTGAACAACCAGTTAGACCAGATCAAGTCGCTGGCACCGCAGCTGTCGGAAACTGACGCAGCCATTCTTTTGGCGTTCAATACGATTTCCGATTCCATCAAATTGAAGGACGAGATCAAGACGTTGCAGGCCCGCTTGGCGGATCACGACGATGTCCCCCCGTCCTCAGACCAGGAGTAGTGGCTTTTTTCATGTTGAGTTTAGTGATCATTCTGATTCTTCTTTACGGCATGTACGGCGGCGCCCGCCGCGGTATTTATCTGCAAGGCATGTACGCGGCCGGCTATTTGCTGGCATTTGCGGCCGCCTTGCTGGGTTATCGCGCCCTGGGACCGCATTTGGATCTGTGGGTCCCGTACCCGTCCGCAAGTATGAACAGTTTCTT
This sequence comes from Schleiferilactobacillus shenzhenensis LY-73, assembly GCF_000469325.1. Lineage (GTDB taxonomy): Bacteria > Bacillota > Bacilli > Lactobacillales > Lactobacillaceae > Schleiferilactobacillus > Schleiferilactobacillus shenzhenensis. The sequence goes on from NZ_KI271628.1 coordinate 1,925, forward strand.
CGCTTTCTTCACCACCACGGCCGGGCTAGATTTGGACCAGCCGTATTACAACGCCTGTGCCTTCCTGTTCATTTTCTTGGTTGGCTGGCTGCTCGTGCACCTGGTGATGCTCTGGTTCACGCCGATGCAATTCATGCCGGTGACTGATTCCCTGAACACGGTGGGCGGTATGCTGCTGGGCTTCATTTGCCAGTACGTGGCTGTCTTCATGGTCGTGTACTTCGTTGCACTGATTCCAGTGAACGGCCTCCAGCACGCGCTGGCGAATTCTTGGATGAGCCGCATGCTGATGGCCACGCCAGGATTGGCCCAGGCTTTCTTGCACTGGTGGGTATTGAGCGTGTAACGGATGAGGATAGAAAGCAGGCAGTCATTGCGGCCGCCTGCTTTTCGTTGAGAGATATTTTTAGAAAGTGGGTAATGCCATGCATACCAGAGTGTTAGCAACTCTGGATTATCCTGAGGTTCTGCACCGGTTGGCCGCGCATACCGTCAGCGATGCAGGAAAGCGCCTGGCCTTGGCGCTGACTCCAGACGACACCGTGGGCAGTGTCCAGCAGAACCTGGACCGCACCGCCGACGCCGTGACCTTGCACCGGCTGAAGGGCGGCTTCCCCATTACCAAGACGGTGGATATCACGCCGCACCTCAAGCGGCTGGCCATCGGGGCGACCCTGAGCGGTACGGAACTCGCGCAAATTGGCCGCGTCCTCGCGGTGGCGGCTTCAATCAAGGATTTCTTCTCTGACTTCGCTGACGATGATGCCAAAAACGACACCCCGCTGCTGCGGGCCTTGCCGGCGCTGGTCGACCAGATGATTGATCTGCCAGAAGTCAGCCGGGCGCTGAAACGGGCGTTGGATGAGGATGGGACGGTCCTCGATACCGCTAGCAGCACGCTTCAGGGCATCCGCACCGGCATGCGCCAAACCGAGGGCGCAGTGCGCACCCGCCTGGAGCAATACACGCGCGGAGCGGAGGCCAAGTACCTGACGGACGCCATCATCACGCTGCGTGACGACCGTTACGTGATTCCCGTCAAGGCGGAGTACAAGAACCGTTTCGGCGGCATCGTTCACGACCAGAGTGCCAGCGGCCAGACGTTCTATATCGAGCCCCAGGCTGTCCTGGAGATGAACAACCGCTTGCGGCAGCTGCAGATTGATGAAAAACGGGAGATCGAGCGCATTCTCGCCGAGCTGGCCGCCATGGTTGCCCCTTATACGGAGCAGCTGAAGGCCAACGCCACCATCTTGGCGGAGTTGGACCTCGTTAACGCGAAGGCGCAGTACGCGGCCGAAATCAAAGCCACCGAGCCGATTATTGACGACCAGCGGCACGTGGATCTGATCCAAGCCCGCCACCCGCTGATCGATCCCCATACCGTCGTTCCCAATGACATCTATTTGGGTAAGGACTTCCACACCATCGTCGTCACCGGTCCCAATACCGGCGGGAAGACGATCACGCTCAAGACGCTCGGCCTGTTGGAACTCATGGCGCAATCCGGCCTCTTTATTCCGGCTCAGGAAGAAAGCCATGTGGCCATTTATGACGAGATTTTAGCCGACATCGGGGACGAACAGTCGATTGAACAAAGTCTGTCTACCTTTTCTGGTCACATGAAGAACATCATCAAGATCTTAAGCGTGGCCACGGCTAAAAGCTTGGTTCTATTCGATGAGTTGGGCGCCGGTACCGATCCCCAGGAAGGGGCCAGCCTGGCCATCGCCATCCTGGATTACCTGGGTGCTAAAGGCCCGGACGTGGTCGCCACCACCCACTATCCGGAACTGAAGGTCTATGGGTATAACACGCCCCAGACGATCAATGCCAGCATGGAGTTCGACATCACCACACTCCAGCCGACGTACCGTCTGCTCATCGGGACCCCGGGCCGTTCCAACGCGTTTGATATTGCCGCGCGCCTTGGCTTGGAACCGGAGATCGTGGACCGGGCCAAGCAGCTGCTGGACGGAGAAAGCCAGAACCTGAACGAAATGATCGGTGACTTGGAGAACCAGCGCAAGGCTGCCGAAACGGAATACCACGAACTGCGTCATGAACTGGATGAAGCCACCACACTGCACACCCAGCTGAACAGTGCCTTCGAAGATTTTCTGAAAGAAAAAGACGCCCAAATGAAGAAGGCTCAGCAGCAAGCCGACCAGTTGGTGGATAAGGCTCAACAGAAGGCGGACAAAATCATCGCCGATCTGCGCCAGGCCCAATTGACCGGGGGCGGCGGCACGGTCAAGGAAGATAAGCTGATTGCCGCCAAGACAGCGCTGAAGAACCTGCACAGCACGCCGTCACCGACCAATAACCGGGTCTTGCGGCGAGAAAAGAAGAAGCAAGCGCTGCGCCCTGGCGACGATGTCCAAGTAGCCAGTTACGGGACCACCGGGACACTGCTCAAGAAGGCCGACGACACCCATTGGGAAGTCCAGATGGGGATCTTGAAGATGAAGGTACCCACTGCTGAATTGACCAAGGTGGCGGCACCGGAAGACACGGAGCCCAAACGGCACATCGTCAATGTCCGCAACAGCGGGCCCGCCGTGTCACCGACCCTGGACCTGCGGGGCAGTCGGTACGAGGAAGCCATGCATGACCTCGACCAGTACATGGACGAGGCGTTGCTGGCCAACTATCCTACGGTGACGATTATCCACGGCAAGGGCACCGGCGCCATCCGCAACGGCGTGCAGGAGTATCTCAAAGCGCATCGGCAGATCAAGAGCTTCAAGTACGCGCCGCCGGAAGCCGGCGGTGATGGGGCGACCATCGTGACGTTTAAATAACGCTTCACTTATTTTTTGTAAGTGTTGAATTTTGAGCGGATATTTGCTAAACTTATGTAAGTAAAGAAAGGGAGTGACACCTTGGTAAAAGCTGTAACAGATAAGACTTTTGACCAAGAGACCGATCACGGCGTTGTCCTGACCGATTTCTGGGCCACTTGGTGCGGCCCGTGCCGCATGCAATCCCCGGTCATCGACAAGCTGGCCGATGAGCGCAAGGATGTCAAGTTTACGAAGATGGACGTGGACGCTAACCCGGACACCCCGAAGAAGTTCGGGATCATGGCCATCCCGACGTTGATCGTCAAGAAGGACGGCAAGGTCGTGGAGCAGCTGGTCGGGTATCAATCCAAGGAACAACTGGAGACCACGCTTTCTAAGTACACAGATTAATCAGAATGAAGAAAGCCGGACACTGAGCATGGTGCCCGGCTTTTTGTGTTCTGAGTACCAGGAGAGAAATTCGCGAGGCCCGGCGATTTGGGCCGATACGGCGTTGCGCTTTGCGCGGCCGCCTCGTGAACCAGGAGATGATTCGCGAGACCCGGCGATTTGGGCCCTCCGGCTGGCTGGGGCTGGAACGTAGCGGGC
>NZ_KI271629.1 GCF_000469325.1 Schleiferilactobacillus shenzhenensis LY-73
ATAGCCGGTTTTCTTGGCGACATCGCCGATTTTGGTCATGGTGGGAACCCCTTTCTTAAGGCTATAATACTACAGGGAGAAAGAAGACGATCTGACAATGAATGAACAGACAGAAAAAGACATGATCGATGCCGCGATAAAGGACATCGCAAACGGTGATTATGTTATTGCGCCGCCTAATGATACTGCCCACGGCTTATTGAAGAAATTAGATAGTTCAGACGTTGACACCTTTGAATATACCGTATCGGACGTCCAAGACGCTATCCGTGATGGCAGTCTCACCAAGAAGCAGAGACAGTTGCTAATTCCCGGTATCATTACCCAGAACAGGGTGCTAGAAAATATCACCCATCCTGAAGAAAAGGCAGCTTACTTTCGAGTAGGCTTTGCGCTCATCGACTATGCACTTTTGCAAGCTGATCGAGAGAAGCCTTTTTTGACATTGGACCAGCGCGAAGCACTTTTTAAGTTAGCTGAGTCATATGCGGAACAAGAGGACAACACAACGTTACTTGAGGCCAGTATCACGCTCACTTCCTCAGCTGTTGTCCCGGCTGCCCAAGCAATCGATCTTTTGCGGGAGGCCGTCATTCACCCGGAGTACTCGTTGAAGCGGCTCAACGAGTTGAACAAAATTGTCCTGGCTTATTTCAACAATTTTTCTGACGCCATCCCTGATATCTGCACAGACGCGGTGCTGCATCTGTTCTACGAGCTGATGACGATGCGGCATATGCCGCAAGGGCGGCTGCACATCAAGCTGCGGCAAATCACGACGAAACTGGCGGATGCCGCCCGTGGTGGCGAGGACGCTGCGGCAATTTACCGGAATGGTGCATGGCAACGCGTATTAACCCAGTTAGCCGTCCTGCTGCAAAACGCGCCGCATTATGCCAAATTACGGGATTATGTTGTCCAGGTCGTTGATGACCAGCTTCGCCGAAAACTCGGGATCGACTGGGGAAACGAATTCTTTGACGATGGGCAATAGGCGACCCCCGGCAAATGGCATCATTGAGGCACAGTATTCATTGACTGCGACGGCGGCCGCTGGACCGCTGAGTATCAGGATTTAAAGAAACGGGGGGACGATTATTTTGGCAAAAGAGAAAAAGCAGTACCTGCAGCTCAAAATAGAATTAGAGGACACCAAGCCGCTCGTTTGGCGGCGCTTGGTCGTCCCCGCAGATTTTCGGTTGAACCAGCTGCACGCGGCCATTCAGATTGCCTTTGGCTGGCAGAACAAGCATCTTTACGTGTTTATCCCGGAGTATGATGATCAAGTCCTCTACACACTGGCGGCACTTCCCAATTGGGAAGGCGAGCAGACACTGGCTAGTGAGGCTTCATTACAGTATCTCATAGAGCAAGAAAATCTCGAATACATTTACGACATGAACGCGCAATGGACCCATTTCATCCATCTGGAGGAGATGCTGGTTGCTGACCAGCTGAATAACGAGCCGGCACCTTTTTGCGTGACCGGTCGGGGAGCCAATGAACGAGAGGATTCAGATAACAGGACGGACACGGCTCGGGTCCCCTTCAATAAGGCCAAGATTAACACCGCTTTACAAGCTGCATTCCCAACAGAAAACGCAATGCCCCGCCAGTATGAAACAGTGAACACCGATGCCGCTGACTTGACAGAAGAGACCAGTATTTTGTCCGATGACGGTGAGCCGCCGTTGGCAGAGGAGTGGACAGAGGATAAAATCGACGCTGTCATGCACGCCCTGGTACAGCTTCCAGAAGCCGATACAAGATTGTTTGAAGAACTGTCTCAGGACCTGATGTTCCGGGAAGTGCCGGCGGAGATCGAACAGTATGCGGTGGTGCAACTGCTGGCCAAGAGACTGCTTCTCTTCCGCGTTGATGCATCCCCTTATGAGTTTGTCGAAAATCGATTACGGGCTGCTGAATTGGTCACAGGACTGATAAACAATGATATCAGGTCAGAGCCGTTTCTTGATTCTGATCAGCGTAGCGCATTAATCGACCAAGTCGAAGAATTGGTCAGTCACGAGCGCAACGATGTGCGGCCCGCCAGCACGGGCCAACAAACCGGTCTGGAATCTGCTCTGGAACTGCTGCTGGCTGTCATCGCGTACAAAGAGTACAACGCCAAACGTGCTCAGGACTTGGATCAGACCCTGCTGAAAATGCTGGACAACCTGACGGCCCCCTTTGCCGGCCACGAAGCCGATATGCTGGCCATACTTTACTATCGGTTATTGGAAACGAGAAAAGTTACGGCCCGTAAGATGATCGGTCAGTTAGAAAACATCACGAAGAAGGTGGGCTATCATGCGGTCATTAATGGTGGTGGCGCGCCGCTCCTCGACGTTCAGCAGACCGCGTGGGCCCAGGCATTAACTGTACTGGACGTGATGCTGATGCATTATCCGAAATCCACGACGGTGCTGGATTATGTAGATGGGGTGGTGACGAAGCGGCTGGGGATAGACTGATGTTGGCGATGCATATGCTGGCACCGCTTTTCTTGCACTGCGAAGTCACTGTCGTTCTTTTCCGTAGGGGAACACGTAATGCTTCAGCCAGCGCGGCTACGGTGCCAATCGCGTTGATTGGTTGCCGCACTGTGGTCAGCGCTGGATTCAGCAACGCAGAGATGGGCTGATCATCGAAGCAACGATATCTAGCTGGTCCGGCACAGCGTCCTGACTTTTTGGGCGCCTCGCAGTGTGCCATCCCCTTCGGTCAGCGCCTCCGGGAAGTACCAGTCGTCATTGAATGCCTGGCCGACTTCCGCCAAGGCTTTCTCCAATCCCTTGAAGCGCAAGTCTTGCAGGTTGCGCTCACCGCCGATGCCGACGGCCAGCCGCTGGTAGCACCGTCCAATAGACGGGCCGCATCGGTTGCATTAATCTGAATGATCGGCAGTGGACAGGTGCCCAAGTACCGATTGCACAGCACGATCTTGCCCGCTTGGACCAGGTCGGCGACCTCGTCTGAATCGTTCTCCGGGTCCGCCATGATCACCCCGTCCAGCTGCTTGCTCTGGGGCATGGCCACGTACTGCGCTTCCTTGGCCGGATCTTCCAGCGTCTGCAGCATCACCGCCCGGTACCCCTCAGCGGACAGCGCCCGGTCCACGGCGTCCACCAGGTAAGCGAAGAACGGGTTAGTAATGAACGAGATCACGACGCCGATCATCTTCGTCCCCTGACCGCGCAGCTGTTGCGCAATATTGTTGGGATGGTAATTCAACTCCCGCATCGCAGCGAAGATCTTCGCCTTCGTCGCCTCTGCGACATACGAATGCCCGTTAATGGCGCGG
>NZ_KI271630.1 GCF_000469325.1 Schleiferilactobacillus shenzhenensis LY-73
AGTCCGTTAGGCTCCATAAATTGAATAAATATGAATCAAAGTGAACCCCGAAATGCTGTTAAACCAGCGTTTCGGGGTTTTCGTTACGGCTGAAAACAGACCATTATTTTTCCGATGTGTACAAAATGTGTACATGGTCCTCTATCACCAAGTCAAAGTTTCTGCGGTTTTACGGGCACCAGTAGAATCGAAATATTCAAAAATAATTGTTGACATTACATGCATATGCATGTATTATAATGGGTGTAGGGCAAGGGAGGTGACAGTGGTCCCTACTAGAAAGGAGAACGGAATGACACCAAAAGAAAAAATCGATGCACTAGAGACAGTCGTCAACCTAGCAACATCGATTATCAGCCTTGTGACAGCCATCAAGCTCCTCTCACCAAAGAAGAAAAAGAAGCGTCGCAAGCGTAAATAGCGTTCAGAGCAGCGGGGTCCACGCCCCGTTGCTTTGTATACAGTATAACACGAAAGGAAAATATCCTATGCAAATCTTATCTCTAGCACTCTCTATCGCAGCTCTCGTCATCTCAATTATCGCGTGCTGGATGGTGTTTCATCGTGAAAAATAAGACGTCGGAAGCTAAACTCGCCGCCAATAAGCGTTGGGCAGAGAAGAATAAGGCTCGGAAGCAGTACATTAATCGCCGGTCCATCGCTCGGTCCTTTATTCGCGATGATGCCGTCGGTACAGATCTGGATGAACTAGAGGCTTTGATCCAAGAGCGACGTCAAACGTTGGCACAAAAATAGACCCCAGGGATCACTCCCCAGGGCCGTGGTTATTCTTCGATTTAGCAGATTTCGACGATTATTCCGTTGGAATATGCTTTCTATTTGTCGATTTTCCGCTTACATGACGTTTTCAAACATCAAACTTCGATGCGAACCTTCTTGGCATCAACCCAGCCACCGATGTTGACAAAGCCCTTGGTGGCCCCAATTACCTTCCAGCGACTGCCCTTGGGCAGATACTTAATGCCCGCCTGACCGCCAGTCGGCTTGGCCTGCGTGTACGCATCCCCTACGGTGACTTGGATCACCTGACCCGTCCAGTCGTCAGAGACGGCGCCCTTATTGAGTTTGAGAACAGCGTCGTCCGGCCGGATCAAGCCGCCAACTTGGAGCCAACCTTTTTCCAAGCTGTTGACCACCCAGCCCGTCCCGTATGCTAGCTTACGACTCGTCGCCTTGCGGTTGTTGTCGTATAATATGGCTCCATTGGGGTTGGTGATCCACGCCACCCCGTATGCAGTGACGGGTACTGTCCCCGTCAGCTTACTCAAATCCATATCGTCATCTCCTTGTGTGGCAGTCCCAGCGTACCGGTAAGCGTAGAAGTATGGGCCGCCGTCTGCAACCCAGTAAGCATCATAGTTGTTAACGGTGACGCCGTTGTTGCCGTAGTTGCAGTGGATAATGTTGTCGTGGCCGATAAAGATACCCGTATGGCCGCCGGCGCCGCCGGAATAATTCATGCGGCCCCAGATAAATACGTCGCCGCGTTGAGCTGTCCACTCACGATTCTCGGTCACTCGTCGGAAGCCGTTGGCGATGAGCCAGGTGTGCAAGCTGTCCGTATTGAGCACCCAGCCAGCATTGGATGCCCCACCAGCTCGGAGAGCCGTGTAAACCGCCCCAGAGCAGTCCGCTGTGCCGCCTGCCCCTGTCCGACTGCCATACATGCTGTACGTGACGTGCTGCGCCTGCAGTTTGTACATATACTGGATGGCTGCCTCAATGCTGACCGTCATTGCTCCCACCGCCTGTCGTCGTGTCGGGTACCGTCTTGACCTGCTCGGTGTTGTCTGGGACCAACGCCCCCTGTGGGTTGGCCTGGACCGGCTCAGCCGGAACGGGATCACTTACCGTAGGGGTGACCGTGAAACTCTTGACACCGTCGAACAACCCAGACGTCGCCGCTCCCAGAAGAAATCCCTGCACGGCTGCCGGGCCCCAGTTACTATCCTTGGTCACGGCCACAGAGATGAGCCCCGCCACGATGCCCAGAGCCATGGCGATCCATGGCAGCCATTTGTTATCGATCTTTGTGCGTTTCACAGCCTGCACCAGGGCGATGATGATGGCTGCGGTCACCGCCAGTTCAGCGGCCGTGCCGAGATTGAGCTCTTTGATTAGATCCATTGATTTTGTCCTCCAATTCTTTGATACGCTTGTTATCCTGATAAACCTGTTCTTTCAGTTTGGCGATTTCATGGAGATACTGTTCGCGCTCATCCATGTATTTGACTACCTTATCAAGCAGTTCTGGGAGGCGAGCCGCGTAAATGCTCTCGTTACTGGTGGAGGCATTCCGCTTTGCGCCGTATATGCTGCCTGCAACGGTGATTGCCGCCACCAGCAACGGCACAATCGTTTGCCAGTTCAAGGTCGCTCCACCCTATTTCTTGTCTAAGATACGGTCGATTTTGTGACTGATTTCATCAATTCGTTTTTGTGTTGCAAGCTCAGTATCAGAAGGTTCTGCAATCCAAATCTCGGCCGCTAAGCGGACTGCCACAAAAACGATAAAGATTGTCGCCAATCCAATAAGCGGCGGGTTTGGATTTGTCAGGTCCCGCATGAGCATGATTGTCGCGTAGAATACCCACAGGGCCTCTTCGGCATACGCAACGCCTCGATGGATGTCCGGTGACAACTTGAATGAGCTGGAGATGGTTGCAATCGTCCCAAAGATAATAATGACCACAGCTGCGGGATTATCGTCAAAAATGCCTAGAT
>NZ_KI271631.1 GCF_000469325.1 Schleiferilactobacillus shenzhenensis LY-73
CCTGGATAATGCACAGTTCAAAATAAATGCGGCGTAACCCGTTGGGCTGCGCCGCCGATACGTTATTGAGCATTTCACCCAGTGGGTGAAATGTCACGGGATCTCTGTGCTACACTTTAAGCGACTAAACCAAAGGCAGAGGAGAGATTCCATATGAATAACATACCGACAATGACGCTTGAATGCAACTCGAAGATGTCCGTTTCAGCGGATGGACCTGACGTTACGTCCCTCGGGGGAATGTTCAACGTCGCTGAATTCATGAACAAGATTCAGTTTCCGCAACTGGTCGATACCCTTTTCCACCCCGTGGATAAGCGCCGGTACTGCAAGTACACGAACACAGACCTCGTGTGCCACTATGCACTGCGCTTGATCGCTGGGTACGATAAAGATTCCGCGGCTAACCAGCTCGCCAATGATCCGTTGTTGAGCAATTTGGACTTTATCGGTCCAGTGCCCCACCAAACCGATATTTCACGTTTTATTACCCGAGTTGGCAATGATCAAAACGGCCGGCTTCAGTTACACTTGCTCAACTCAGCGTTGGCCAAGCAATATGAAGAGCAGGACCCGCATCGGCGGATCACCCTGGACATCGACTCGACCCACCTGGATACTTTTGGCAAGCAAGAAGGCAGTGCCTGGAACTCGCATTACAAAGCCTATGGTTATCACCCTTTCGTGGCGTATGATGCCCAAGCTAAGCTGCTGCTCAGCGCTGTCCTGCGCCCAGGAAACAATTACACGTCTCTGCACGCAGAGGATTACGTGGAAGCTCTCCAAAACGAGTATCCCAACCATCAGCTGCTCATTCGCGGCGATTCCGGTTTCGCCAAGCCGGCCCTCTACAACTCGGTAGAGGATCACCACAACCACTACGTGCTGGCTTTCAGCCACAACACCAAGATCAATAATGATGCGGTCGGTTTCTTCAATGCGGATACGGCGTTCCAAGCACAAGCAGCGCCCAAAACCAGATATTACGAGGAACAATACCTAGCCCACACGTGGGGTGGCCATAAACGCCGCATGATCATTTGCGCCGAGCAAGGGATCAATGAGACTGTGCCGCATTACCTCTACTACGTGACGAACATGACGGTACCCGCTCGCCGGGTCGTGGAAATTTATCGTGCACGCGGGACCATGGAGGATTACATCAAGGAAAGCAAGAACGGCTTTGCGATGGCCAAAACTGACAGTCACCGGATGGCCGACAACGAAGTACGCATGATGATGGGCGTTTTGGCTTACAACCTGACCCGCTTGATGGCCTTGCTCACCTTCCCGAAAAAGTGGCGAGACAAACTGGTGGCCACGCTGCGCACCCATATCTTTTACGTTGGTGCGGTGTTGACCAGCCACGCCCGCGGGCTTCATCTTAGCCTGGCGCAAAGCGATCCCGATGACGCCTTGATTTACCGGATCTGGAAAAAGATCCAACGGCTCGAATTCGTGGTATGACCACCACCCGTGCATGATAAATAACAGAATCAGCTGAGCAGAAGGTCTGCGAAAAACTCCCTTCGTGTACGTGAAAAACAGTTAGACACCCGTGACGAGCCCCGTCACTGCCCCATTTTTAGAAACCAGGCCCAAATCCCCAAAATTCAGCCGCTGATCTGGACCAAATCCGCATGATAAACCGAACTAATCCAGATTTTGGTCAAGCTGTGCATAATTCAGG
>NZ_KI271632.1 GCF_000469325.1 Schleiferilactobacillus shenzhenensis LY-73
GAAGGCAGACTGTGAAGACTGCTGGAGCGCTTAGAAGTGAGAATGCCGGCATGAGTAACGAAAAGGCAGGTGAGAATCCTGCCCGCCGCAAGACTAAGGTTTCCTGGGGAAGGTTCGTCCGCCCAGGGTCAGTCGGGACCTAAGATGAGGCCGAAAGGCGTAGTCGATGGCTAACAGGTGGAGATTCCTGTACCGATCTATTATGTTTGAGCGAAGGAAGGACGCAGGAGGCTAAGGTGAGCACGCAGCTGGAAAAGCGTGTCCAAGCACTGAGTCTGGGAGCGAGTCAAATGCTTGTTCCTAAGGACAAGGTGTGATGGGGAGCGAAATTAAGTAGCGAAGCACCTGATGTCACACTGCCGAGAAAAGTTTCTAGTGAGTAATAGATCGCCCGTACCGCAAACCGACACAGGTAGTCGAGGAGAGTATCCTCAGGCGCGCGAGAGAACTCTCGTTAAGGAACTCGGCAAAATAACCCCGTAACTTCGGAAGAAGGGGTGCTGACCGGAAGGTCAGCCGCAGTGAATAGGCCCAAACAACTGTTTATCAAAAACACAGGTCTCTGCCAAATCGAAAGATGACGTATAGGGGCTGACACCTGCCCGGTGCTGGAAGGTTAAGAGGATGAGTCAGCGTAAGCGAAGCCCAGAATTGAAGCCCCAGTAAACGGCGGCCGTAACTATAACGGTCCTAAGGTAGCGAAATTCCTTGTCGGGTAAGTTCCGACCCGCACGAAAGGTGTAATGATTTGGGCACTGTCTCAACGAGAGACTCGGTGAAATTATATTACCCGTGAAGATGCGGGTTACCCGCGACAGGACGGAAAGACCCCATGGAGCTTTACTGTAGCTTGATATTGAGTGTCTGTACCGCATGTACAGGATAGGTAGGAGCCGTAGAAACCGGGACGCTAGTCTCGGTGGAGGCATTGGTGGGATACTACCCTTGCAGTGCGGCCACTCTAACCCGCGCCACTAAGCGTGGCGGGAGACAGTGTCAGGCAGGCAGTTTGACTGGGGCGGTCGCCTCCTAAAAAGTAACGGAGGCGCCCAAAGGTTCCCTCAGAATGGTTGGAAATCATTCACAGAGTGTAAAGGCATAAGGGAGCTTGACTGCGAGACAGACAGGTCGAGCAGGGACGAAAGTCGGGCTTAGTGATCCGGTGGTACTGAATGGAAAGGCCATCGCTCAACGGACAAAAGCTACCCTGGGGATAACAGGCTTATCTCCCCCAAGAGTCCACATCGACGGGGAGGTTTGGCACCTCGATGTCGGCTCATCGCATCCTGGGGCTGAAGTTGGTCCCAAGGGTTGGGCTGTTCGCCCATTAAAGCGGTACGCGAGCTGGGTTCAGAACGTCGTGAGACAGTTCGGTCCCTATCCGTCGCGGGCGTAGGAAATTTGAGAAGAGCTGCCCTTAGTACGAGAGGACCGGGGTGGACATACCGCTGGTGTACCAGTTGTGCCGCCAGGCGCAGAGCTGGGTAGCTATGTATGGCAGGGATAAGCGCTGAAAGCATCTAAGTGTGAAGCCCCCTTCGAGATGAGATTTCCCATTCCTTTAAGGAAGTAAGACCCCTGAGAGATGATCAGGTAGATAGGCTGGGAGTAGCAGCCCCGTGAGGGGTGGAGCGGACCAGTACTAATCGGTCGAGGACTTAACCAA
>NZ_KI271633.1 GCF_000469325.1 Schleiferilactobacillus shenzhenensis LY-73
AGTTCGCGGTGGTGCTTGCACTACCAACTACAGATAACACCGAGTGGCGGACGGGTGAGTAACACGTGGGTAACCTGCCCTTTAGCTGGGGATAACATTTGGAAACAGATGCTAATACCGAATAACCACGGAGACCGCATGGTCTCCGGGTAAAAGGCGGCGTAAGCTGTCACTAAAGGATGGACCCGCGGCGTATTAGCCAGTTGGTGAGGTAACGGCCCACCAAAGCAATGATACGTAGCCGACCTGAGAGGGTAATCGGCCACATTGGGACTGAGACACGGCCCAAACTCCTACGGGAGGCAGCAGTAGGGAATCTTCCACAATGGACGCAAGTCTGATGGAGCAACGCCGCGTGAGTGAAGAAGGCTTTCGGGTCGTAAAACTCTGTTATTGAAGAAGAACGTGTGGGATAGTAACTGATCTCGCAGTGACGGTATTCAATCAGAAAGTCACGGCTAACTACGTGCCAGCAGCCGCGGTAATACGTAGGTGGCAAGCGTTGTCCGGATTTATTGGGCGTAAAGCGAGTGCAGGCGGTCTTTTAAGTCTGATGTGAAAGCCTTCGGCTTAACCGAAGAAGGGCATCGGAAACTGGGAGACTTGAGTGCAGAAGAGGAGAGTGGAACTCCATGTGTAGCGGTGAAATGCGTAGATATATGGAAGAACACCAGTGGCGAAGGCGGCTCTCTGGTCTGTAACTGACGCTGAGGCTCGAAAGCGTGGGTAGCAAACAGGATTAGATACCCTGGTAGTCCACGCCGTAAACGATGAATACTAAGTGTTGGAGGGTTTCCGCCCTTCAGTGCTGCAGCTAACGCATTAAGTATTCCGCCTGGGGAGTACGACCGCAAGGTTGAAACTCAAAGGAATTGACGGGGGCCCGCACAAGCGGTGGAGCATGTGGTTTAATTCGAAGCAACGCGAAGAACCTTACCAGGTCTTGACATCTTCTGCCAGGCTGAGAGATCAGCTGTTCCCTTCGGGGACAGAATGACAGGTGGTGCATGGTTGTCGTCAGCTCGTGTCGTGAGATGTTGGGTTAAGTCCCGCAACGAGCGCAACCCTTATGTTCAGTTGCCAGCATTCAGTTGGGCACTCTGGACAGACTGCCGGTGACAAACCGGAGGAAGGCGGGGATGACGTCAAATCATCATGCCCCTTATGACCTGGGCTACACACGTGCTACAATGGGTGGTACAACGAGCAGCGAGACCGCGAGGTCAAGCGAATCTCTAAAAACCATCCTCAGTTCGGATTGCAGGCTGCAACTCGCCTGCATGAAGCTGGAATCGCTAGTAATCGCGGATCAGCACGCCGCGGTGAATACGTTCCCGGGCCTTGTACACACCGCCCGTCACACCATGAGAGTTTGTAACACCCAAAGCCGGTGGGACAACCGTAAGGAGTCAGCCGTCTAAGGTGGGACAAATGATTAGGGTGAAGTCGTAACAAGGTAGCCGTAGGAGAACCTGCGGCTGGATCACCTCCTTTCTAAGGAAAAAGTCCTGTTGACCTTTGGTCAGCAGGCAACGGAAACCGATACAGTCAAAACTTTGTTCAGTTTTGAGAGGCCTGCCTCTCAA
>NZ_KI271634.1 GCF_000469325.1 Schleiferilactobacillus shenzhenensis LY-73
TGACAGTTAAAAACGATAAAAGCCCCCTAAACCCTTATATATCAAGGGTTTAGGGGGCTTTCCCTATGCGTCGAAACGCCATAACATGGGCTCCACTTTGGTCTGCTTCAAAATATTTTTCATATTTTTTTTGGTGACCACTTCCATGTCCGTCCTGAAGCCAAACACATCATGTAATTTATCCGTGAAATCGTTACGCACGTATTCTGGTACATATCCCTCTCCTGGAAGCTCACGCATTTTCATGTCGCGAAGATTGTCGATAATGTCCTCGCAGGTGAATTCATGATCCAGCATGTTCTCTAGAATGCGGAACACTAGGAGCGCTAGAAAACACGTTAAAAAATGGGCCTCAATATGGTGGTCAGTCCGGACATACACGGGTCTGGCCTTGAACTCGCTCTTCATAATTCGAAAGCTGTCTTCAATCATCCAGCGTCTGTGATTGAGTTGAACGATCTCACCAGCATCCGACTTCAGGTCAGTGCAGACTGCGTAGAACCCGTCATATTGCGCTTCTTTAGCAATGCGCTCCTCGTCCAGTACGACGTTCTCTTTTCCGGCAACTTCTCCGTTATCCGTAAAGTGTTGGACTTTGAGGAAGCGCTTGGGGTCGTTTTGTCGTTTTTTCTTTAAAGATGCCGGATTTTCTACGTTTTTCAGCGCTCGTTTGATCTGATGGGCACGAATTGCGCGCTGATAGGCTTGATACTTTGGTGAAAAAGAAACAATCAAGCGTTGTTCGAGGCCCTGAATTTTCACCCAGCGTTCTTTGTAGTAAATCGTGTCGTAATGCGCTTCATCTGTTGGGATGGAAGAAAGGATGATGTTGGTTTTCCAATCATCCTTGCCTTTCGTTCCGCGCGACCAGTTTCCTGTGTCCAAGGCCCATTCACGATCTACCTTTTGCAATTTCTTGATCGACTGAGTCGTAATGAAAGCTCTGCTAGCCGTATGGTTGTACAACCGATTGCTGGTCGATGACAGTCCGGCATCGGTGCAGACGACCATTTGAGAAAGGTGGAACTCGCGCAGTATTTTTTTCTCCAGCGGCTTAAGGGTGGTTTGTTCGTTGGTGTTGCCGGGGGTGATCACGAGAGATAACGGGATCTCAGAACCATCCATGAACATACCCATTTGAACAATTGGGTTTGGCCGATTCTCTTTGGAAACACCAAATTGGCGCAAGCCGTCTGCTTGCCCGATCTCAAAATAGAAATTTGTGCAGTCATAATACAGGACTCGAGAGTCCCGATTGACCATTGTTTTGCTGGTCTCGTAGACGTGCTGCTCAATTGTATCGGCTTCCTCTGCCAAGATGGACAACGCCCGGTACATGTGATGCTGGTTGATGTCTGGCGTCTCGAGCAATGTTCTGGAAAAATACCAAGAACTTCGTTTAGAAGAAGGGTACAAGATGCG
>NZ_KI271635.1 GCF_000469325.1 Schleiferilactobacillus shenzhenensis LY-73
GCGAACCTCAAGTTGGGACGAATGCACGGCACTCTCGTCTTCGACATGGATTCGACGAACTTCAATGCTTATGGCCATCAAGAAGGCGTCGAGTTCAACGGGCACTACAACGAGATGGGACTGCACCCCTTTGTGGTTTACGAGGGTCGTACCGGGCTGCTGCTGGATATTGAACTCCGAAGCGGTGCAGTTTATACCTCGAACAATGCCGAAAACTATTTGGCTCAGCTGTTAGACCACTTTTCTGAACGGTCGGTCGTCCTGCGCGGCGACAGTGGCTTCGCCACTCCCAAGATCTACGACATGGCGGCTGACCACGGCGTGGACTATGTCATCCGTTTTAAGGATAACGCCCTGCTAAAAAAGCTGCCGTCATTGGTCGTGGCTAGCGATCCTGATTTCACCCTCGATGGGAAAGAACATTTCTATTCCTTCCATTACCAGTCACCCCGTTGGCGGGAGCCGCACCGGTTGATACTGGTGGCGAAGCAGAACGTTGAAGAGCTGATGCCGACCTATCAATACTTCATCACTTCCTTGAAGAGTAAAGCGGAAACAGTTGTCCAGTTCTACCGGAAACGTGGGCAAATGGAGAATTATATCAAAGAGACCAAATCCGGGTTCTTTGCGGACCACGTGAGCAGTCAGAACTTCTTTGTCAACGAAGCCCGCATGATGATCGCCTGCTTGGCCTACAACATCATGCAGCTCATGAAACTGCTCGTCTTTCCACCACGCCAACGGATATGGCAAATTGGGACCATCCGTACCCACCTGCTGGATATTGCTGCCTCAGTGTCAGCTCATGCCCGCAAGACATGGATCAATTTAACATGCGGGCATCCGGGGTTGGGGCTCTTCTGGCCAATATTGGAAAACATTCAACGACTACAGGTGTGAACCCAAATCGATTTCTCCAATTTTCAAAAAACAGGCGCCCAGAATTGTATTTGTGTACCTAAAAATCTCAATTGGCTGGGACTCTTTACCATATGAAAGCCCCGTGTCTCAATAATTGCTGGCCGAGTCTTTGCAAGGCACTCGACATGGACCGTTTTCCAAGATTTTGTACGTCTCTATCCATTTTCGCCACCTTCATGAATTATTGGGG
>NZ_KI271636.1 GCF_000469325.1 Schleiferilactobacillus shenzhenensis LY-73
CTCATTCCCTCCAAGCAGGATCCTGAGTACGGCGGAACACGTGAAATTCCGTCGGAATCTGGGAGGACCATCTCCCAAGGCTAAATACTCCCTAGTGACCGATAGCGAACCAGTACCGTGAGGGAAAGGTGAAAAGCACCCCGGGAGGGGAGTGAAATAGTACCTGAAACCGTGTGCCTACAAGTAGTCAGAGCCCGTTAATGGGTAATGGCGTGCCTTTTGTAGAATGAACCGGCGAGTTACGTTAGCTAGCGAGGTTAAGGCAGAAAAGCCGGAGCCGGAGCGAAAGCGAGTCTGAATAGGGCGAATGAGTTAGCTGATGTAGACCCGAAACCAAGTGACCTACCCATGACCAGGTTGAAGGTGCGGTAAAACGCACTGGAGGACCGAACCCACTTATGTTGAAAAATGAGGGGATGAGTTGTGGGTAGCGGTGAAATTCCAATCGAACTTGGAGATAGCTGGTTCTCTCCGAAATAGCTTTAGGGCTAGCCTCGGAAAAGCGGATACTGGAGGTAGAGCACTGTTTGGATGATGGTCCCGTCTCGGGATACTGAATGCAGATAAACTCCGAATGCCAGATATTTGTTTCCGGGAGTCAGACTGCGAGTGATAAGATCCGTAGTCGAAAGGGGAACAGCCCAGATCACCAGTTAAGGTCCCTAAATCCATGCTAAGTGGAAAAGGATGTGGAGTTGCATAGACAACTAGGATGTTGGCTCAGAAGCAGCCATCATTTAAAGAGTGCGTAATAGCTCACTAGTCGAGTGACTCTGCGCCGAAAATGTACCGGGGCTAAGCATGGTACCGAAACTGTGGGTGGCGACCTTTGG
>NZ_KI271637.1 GCF_000469325.1 Schleiferilactobacillus shenzhenensis LY-73
TTGTCGAAGGTGATCGAGTGAAAGAGGTCCGCCCCTTGCGTGTCGACCACCCACTGCAAGGCCTGGCGGCAGGTCTCCGCATGATAGTTTGGGATCTTGAAGACCAGCTCATAACGCGTTTTGCGTTCCGTGAGCGTCAATAGCGCCGGCTCGTTGACGGTTCGTTTGCCCTTTACCAGGTCACCTTCCCAGTCGCCGAAGGTCTGCCGCTCGTTGACTGCCTCCGGTCGCTCTTCTATGGAAGTACCCGCCAAGCGCTTGTTTTGGCGCTTGTGCTTGCGGCCCGGCTTTTTAACCCGGCGGCGCAGTTTTTCCGGCAGGTCAGTGTTGTCTAAGGGCAGCAGATCATCGTCAATGTAGTGGTAAACAGTAGGCGTTGAAGGACAGGGGACGCCCGGATAGGCCCGCTCAAACAGATGGACGTAACCATCAACGCTTTGCTTACGGAAGCCTGCATGATCCTTCTGAATCTTAACTACCAGCCAGTTAAAGAAGGAGCGCCAGCACCCTTGCACACGCTTCTTCCGGTAGTCGTGATGGCACAGCTTTTCGTGCCGTGCCTGGGCGGTGTCAGCGAAGTAATCGTAGTGGGGCATGTAATCATAGTCCAGCTGACGGATGCTGGCCCGATCAATCTCACGCTTCACAGTGCTCGGACTGCGATCAATCTCGGCAGCTATCTCGTGGTAGGAGAGCTCATGGGTGTGATAAAGTGCGTCGATCATCCCGCGTTCTTCCGCGCTGAGTTGAGTGTAATGCTTAGGACTGTTAGACTG
>NZ_KI271638.1 GCF_000469325.1 Schleiferilactobacillus shenzhenensis LY-73
TCCTCAAATGTATACACACCCGGTCCATGGTGTTCCTTTAGATTTAGACCGGTTAAGAGTCCATCTTTATCGATTCCGTTAACGCCAGTATTCCCCTATCCGGTCAAACCGGGTAATGACATTGACTGACTCTTGAATCATCTCGACGGGTTATCCGTCTCCGGCGGAAGCCCCGCCGCATATTGTCTTAAGTTCTCAACGGCATTTTCATCCCGGTTCATGACCGCCTCGCATACATAGCAGCGGTATGTGTCATGGTCGTGATGGATGGCGTCGCCTGCGAGCGTCATCTTGCCGCCGTAGCTTTCTTTCGTTTTGATGTAGCCGCACCGAGAACAGCGCTGGGTGGAAGGAAACCAGCGGTCCGCTACAATGACGGTCTTACCCGCCCAGGCGGCCATGTACGTGATGGTCGTCCGGAACCGGCGGAACAGACTGCGCTGGACGCCCTTGGCCATTTTCTTGGACATCTTCATGCCGTTGACGTCCAAGTCCTCGATGCAGATGACATCGTAGGTAGTGACCAAGAAATGGCAGAACTTGTTGATCAGGTCTTGCTGCAGGTCGTTGATGTGCTGGTAGGCCCGGTTGAGCTTAGCGACGGTGTTCCGATAATTCTTGGTCCAGTAATGGTGGGGATTGGCCCGCCGTTTCCGGTTCATTTTCTTCTGGTAATACTTGATGCGCTGCTGCC
>NZ_KI271639.1 GCF_000469325.1 Schleiferilactobacillus shenzhenensis LY-73
CACCCAGTCCATGGTGTTCCTTGAGATTTAGACCGGTTAAGAGTCCATCTTTATCGATTCCGTTAACGCCAGTATCCCCATATCCGGTCAGACCGGGTAATGACATTGACCGACTCTTGAATCATCTCGACGGTTTCCCCGTCTTCGGCGGAAGCCCCGCCGCATATTGTCTTAAGTTCTCCACGGCATTTTCATCCCGGTTCATGACCGCCTCACATGCATAGCAGCGGTATGTGTCATGGTCGTGATGGATGGCGTCTCCTGCGAGCGTCATCTTGCCACCGTAGCTTTCTTTCGTTTTGACGTAGCCGCACCGTGAACAGCGCTGGGTGGAAGGAAACCAGCGGTCCGCTACAATGACAGTCTTGCCGGCCCAGGCGGCCATGTACGTAATGGTCGTCCGGAACCGACGAAACAAGCTGCGCTGAACGCCCTTGGCCATTTTCTTGGACATCTTCATCCCATTCACGTTCAAGTCCTCGATACAGATGACATCGTAGGTGGTGACCAAGAAATGGCAAAACTTGTTGAGCAAGTCTTGCTGCAGGTCGTTGATGTGCTGGTGGGCCCGATTGAGTTTGGCGACGATGTTCCGATAGTTCTTGGTCCAGTAATGGTGGTGATTGGCCCGCCGTTTCCGGTTCATTTTCTTCTGGTAATACTTGATGCGCTGCTGCC
>NZ_KI271641.1 GCF_000469325.1 Schleiferilactobacillus shenzhenensis LY-73
TTTTCCAAGATTTTGTACGTCTCTATCCATTTTCGCCACCTTCATGAATTATTGGGGGTTAATTGTCAGAAACGGCAAAAAATATTGATCAGATATGATGGTCATATTATTGGTGAGGCTATTAATGTTGGTATTCACATCAATACCGGTGAGCGGCTCACGAGTAATTGCCTGGGTGTATGCGTGTCTGAGGCGGTGGATAAAATGCTCGGTGTCAACCTGCATCCAAACAGTAACGTAGTACTCGATAACGTATTCCAGAAGGTTAGTGACGATGAGCATCAGGCTGCCAAACACAAACGCATTCATTTTCTTGCCCAATAGGTTGTTGGTGACGTAAACCGCCAAGTAGCTCGTTCCCACGGTGACCGCAGCACCAATCAGCATCACCAAGTTAAGCAGAACATACCTGATACGATGCTGCTTCCAGTATTGTAAAATTGCCGTCATTTTTGTTCACCTGCCCAGTTGTGTTCACGCATTGTTTCTGTCAAGGCATTAAATACCTGTACCTGGATAATGCACAGTTCAAAATAAATGCGGCGTAACCCGTTGGGCTGCGCCGCC
>NZ_KI271642.1 GCF_000469325.1 Schleiferilactobacillus shenzhenensis LY-73
CCCAGATAAATTGCCAACTGTATAGAAAACGACGCAACTCCTTGAGCTGCGCCGCTTTACTCATATTGAGTGCCCCACCAAAAAGGTGAGGCATTCCGTTCATTCTATGCTATGCTTTTAGTTGAGTAGACCAAAACAAAGGAAGAATGAACTGATATGAGTATAACACAACAACGCAGCTTGGGCTTTGACTCCAAAATCGTGGTAACGGGGAACGGTAAGCGGGTATCCTCGTTTGGCGGATTGACTTTGTTTCGAGAGTTCTCCGATCGCGTCAAGCTGGATTTGCGCTTAAGCGAATGCGGCTTCGTCGAATGGCGACGCAAACCGCAACACAGTATGGAGAAATTGGCCTCCTTTGCCATTGCCCAGCGAGTTTGTGGATTCGCGACTGATACCAGTGCCAGTGCTTTGAGGCGGGATCCCGTTTGGCAGGTATTATGGGGTAAAACCCTGCCTTCCCAAGCAAGCATTTCTCGATTTTACCAGACTTTTCGGGACAATCTGCCGGCCTTGGCCGGGTTGCACCGGCTTGGCTTGGATTT
>NZ_KI271643.1 GCF_000469325.1 Schleiferilactobacillus shenzhenensis LY-73
TCGGGAGTTTGACAGTTTGGCACGCATAAGTCATCGTTGGCGCCCGGCATGGCGCTTTTTTCTTTGTCAAATTCACTCGAAATATTTGCCATAACATGCCGCAACATGCTATGATTACTGTATTCGAAAGGGGTGTCTGCTATGCGCGTCCAGGTTTCAAAGTCAAAAAACTCTGTTTCTTACTACGTCGTCAAAGATCTACGCATGCACGGGAAAAAGTCGACGAAAATTGTGGCCCGCTTAGGGACGCACGAAGCTATCCAGGCCGCGCATCCTGGCATTGAGCCGATGGATTGGGCAAAGAGTTACGCTGCCAAGTTAAGTGACGAAGCCAAGGCTCAACGGCAAGACGTGATTGTCAAATACAGTCCGGTCAAGCAGATTCCTTTCATGGGCAAGCCACTGGTTAATGTCGGCTACCTGTTCTTGCAATGGATCTACGCCCGTTTAGGTTTACCCAAACTTTGTCGAGAAATCGCCGCCAAGCATCGGTTTAGCTACGACTTGAATGGCGTCCTGGCTTCATTGATTTACGCTCGCATC